>JAYWGM010000063.1:0-81106 GCA_043778225.1 Deinococcales bacterium
AACCGACTAAAAGGAGTGACAACGAAACCGAATTAACGTTTGAACGACAGTTTGACCGTTTTTTGGGCAAACGAGAGTGATTAAGTTAATTCGGTATGACTTCGCTCCACCACCTAAGGCGCTGCAAATCGAGTTTGCCATGGCTCGAGAATACAATCCCCTCATACTCGAGCAAAACGCGCTGTAAGTCTCCAGTGCCGACTTTATAGGTGGATAACTTGCCACTTGAGGAGACGACGCGCTGCCATGGAATATCGGTGGCTTTTTCTTGTGAAATGCCGCGCAAAACATGACCAACGTGCCGAGCGCGGCGTGGATAACCGCTCATCAGGGCAATACCGCCATAAGTTGCTACCCGACCAAGCGGAATTTGCTGCACCAATTCCAGCACTTTTAGACGAAATTCTGGCTCGAGTTTCATGCTGGCTATTGTCTCATGTTGTGATGCAGATTTCACATTGTCTCATGTTGCAGATTTCACATTGGCTCATGTTGTGTCGTAGAATCCGTGCGGTGAAAAGTCCGATTGGTGTTTTTGATTCTGGGGTTGGCGGTCTGACGGTGCTGCGGGCGATGCGCCAACTTTTGCCATTTGAGGATTTTGTTTATCTTGCCGACACGGCTCGCTTTCCTTATGGGCGTAAACCACGCCAGATGATTGCTGGCTTTGCCAAACAAAATGCAGCTTTTCTCGAGTCTTGCGGCGCAAAAATGATTGTTATCGCTTGTAACACCGCCAGTACCTGTGCTGACTCGAGTACCGCCAATGTCCCCGTGATTGGGGTGATTGAACCGGGCGTTTTGGCTGCCAGTGCCGCCAGCCACGGTGGCGTGGTTGGGGTACTTGCCACCCGTGGCACAATTGCCAGTGGGGCATACCAAAGCCGTCTCGAGGCGCGTGGGCATGAAGTCTGGGCGCGGGCTTGCCCGATGCTTGCGCCACTGGTTGAAGAAGGACTCGCCGACGAACAAGAAGCACAACTTTTAATCGAGCATTATTTGCGGACCCGCCCAAAAAACCTTGATGCTTTAATTCTTGGTTGTACCCACTATCCAGTCCTGAAAAACGCGATTGCCACCTATTTGGGCGATACCATCACGGTTGTGGACAGCGCGTATGCGACTGCCAATGTGGTGGCTCGAGAACTCAACCAGCACAATTTAAGCACCACCCAAGAAAATTTTGGTCGGATAACGCACTTTATCACGGGCGACCCGCAAAGTTATCAGCACACCGCCAATGTGATTGGTGGTGTGGATGGCGAAATGCACCACTTAGAAATCGAAGAATTATTGGCACAAAAACCATTCGCTTACCACTCATAAGAAAGGTATTGTCATGTTGCGTCAAAACCGCTCCAACCTCGAGTTGCGCTCCTTAGAAGTCAAAACCCATGCCAACCCTTACGCCGAAGGCTCGAGTCTGGTCAAATTGGGCAATACCCATGTGCTGTGTACCATCACGCTCGAAAATCAAATCCCACGCCACTTGATGGATAGGCGCGATGCCAACGGTAAAAAATTACCACCGACCGGCTGGCTGATGGCAGAATACAGCCTCTTGCCTCGAGCCACCCACGACCGCACCCAGCGCGAACGTCAAAAACTTGGCGGGCGTACCCAAGAAATTCAGCGCTTGCTCGGGCGGGTCTTTCGCGCTACGGTGGATTTAGACCTTTTTAAGAATAAAACGCTGGTCATAGACTGCGATGTCCTGCAAGCCGATGGTGGGACTCGAGTCACCAGTGTTTTGGCAGGTTATGCCGCCCTGCACGATCTTTGCAACCGTATGACACGGGCTGGAACACTCGATGATTGGGCGCTTCGAGCCGAAGTTGGGGCAGTCAGTGTCGGTTTGGTCAATGGCGAAATTCGTTTGGACTTGGATTACTTAGAAGATTCAAATGCCCACGCCGACCTCAACGTGATTGCCACCAGCACAGGAAAAATCGTCGAGGTTCAGGGTGGCTCAGAAGGCGAAAGCATCGAGCCAGCCCAGTTTTTTGAAATGATTAAAATTGGTGCGGACGGTGTCAAAACCCTGCTCGAGCGAATGAAACCGCAACTCAAATAAGTATCTCCCGCCTACATTTTAGAATTTTCAAAAAGCGGCAATTCTGTCATTACGGCGGCAGATACGCTGTCCCTACTCCTTTTAGTCGGAAATGTTTTAGCAAAGAACTCTAAAACATTTCGGGGTTGTACTTAACTTGCAGTCGGCTCGTAAAAAGCGTAGACTCAAATCCCGTGGGGTTTGTCTCCTCGGATTTTTTTTTGCCTAAAATCAACCCTAAGTACATTGTAAACAAAAATCGTAGATTTTTGGCGAGCTATGCGAGTATTACCAAAGTACAGTGTTGATGGGTGCGGAGACTCTTTGGAGCGAAGCGGAAAATAGTCGAAGCATCTAATTTACACTGTACTAAGAATAATTGAACCAATAAAGTGAGGTCAGCGATGAAATATATTTTTGTAACAGGTGGCGTGGTCTCGAGTTTAGGAAAAGGCATTACCGCCAGCAGTTTGGGCGCAATTTTACGCGCCCGTGGGCATCGGGTCACAGCCGTCAAAATAGACCCCTACATCAATCTCGATGCTGGCACGATGCGCCCCTACGAACATGGCGAAGTTTTTGTGACTGGTGACGGAGCAGAAACCGACCTCGACCTTGGCAATTATGAACGCTTTTTGGACATCGACACCAACCGAGGCAGCAACATCACCACTGGGCAAGTCTATAAAATCGTGATTGAACGCGAACGCAAAGGCGAGTATTTAAGCCAAACGGTACAAGTGATTCCACACATCACCGATGAAATTAAAAATCGTATTCGGGCGGTGGCTCTGGCAGCCAATGCTGATATTACCGTGATTGAAGTTGGCGGGACAGTTGGCGACATCGAAAGTCTGCCGTTTCTCGAGGCAATCCGCACCATGCGTTTTGATGAAGCCTACGAAAACACAGCCTATTTGCACGTTACTTTAGCCCCCGAAGTCAGCACTGGCGAAATTAAAACCAAGCCGACCCAACACAGTGTCGCTCAACTTCGCAGCACCGGTATCAGTCCAGATTTTATTGTGGTGCGTTCAAGTACGGCGCTGGGCGACGAGATGCGCCGTAAAATTGCGCTCTTTACCAGTGTCGAACCCGAGCGGGTGTACTCGAGTTTTAATGTTGAGTACCTTTATGAAGTACCATTAGCCTTTGAAGAACAAGGTTTGGGGCGTGAAATCGAAAAACGCCTCAAGCTCGAGACGATTCCACCTTCGCTTGGTTTTTGGCACGATGCCGTCAAAAAACTAAAACACCCAACCCATCAGGTCAACATTGGTTTTGTTGGTAAATATGTCGCCATGGGCGACAGTTACCTCTCGATTCTCGAGGGATTACGCCATGCGGGTATCGCCAACGATACTCGGGTCAATATCCATTGGGTCAATGCCGAAGACTTAAAATCTGATGAAGATGCACAAGCTGCGCTTGCACCACTCGATGGCATTTTGGTTGGACCTGGTTTTGGAATGCGCGGCATTGAAGGCAAAATCCGCGCGGCAAAATTTGCTCGGACACACCAAAAACCCTATTTTGGCATCTGCTTGGGCTTACAAATCGCGGTGATTGAATTTGCCCGCAATGTTGCCAATCTTGAAGGAGCAAACAGCACCGAATTTGACCAATACAGCAAGCACCCAGTCATTGGCATCATGCCCGAACAACTCGAGACTTCAAATCTGGGCGGTACAATGCGTCTTGGTGACTGGGAAATGTCGATTGTGGCTGGGACACGCCTCGAGAAAGTCTACGGCACATCTGGAACGGTTCTCGAGCGGCATCGCCACAGGTACGAAGTCAATCCAGACTATGTGGAACGCTTGGTCACGGCTGGCTTGGTGGTCAGTGCGGTCACCCCCGGCAAGGAACGGCGCGGCGCTGGCTTGGTCGAAGCGATTGAACTTGCCAATCATTCATTTTTTATTGGTTTGCAAGCCCACCCAGAATTTAAGTCGCGCCCAATGCGGGTTTCGCCGCCGTTTAAGGCATTTGTTGCCGCCGCACTCGAGCATCGCACCGATGTGGGACTCGAGCAGCACCCTGAAACTGGACTCGAGCAGCACCCTGATGTGGGACTCGAGCAGCGGACTTGAAAGATTGAAGACTGTCTGTTAAACTTCTGCCCCGACAGGGTTGTTAGTTCAGTCGGTAGAGCGACGGTCTCCAAAACCGTAGGTCGGGGGTTCGAGCCCCTCACAACCCGCCAAGTAAAAGCCCCGAATTTCGGGGCTTTTTGATGGAGTGATTTATGACAATTGAAGAACAAATTGCAATTATTCAGCGTGGCACAGTGCATTTACAACCGATTGATGAGCTAAAAACCAAACTCGAGTCTGGGCGGCGTTTAATTGTCAAACTTGGCTGCGACCCAACTCGCCCAGATTTACACCTTGGTCATGCGGTGGTTTTGCGAAAAATGCGGCAATTTCAGGATTTAGGGCATAAAGTGATTCTGATTATTGGTGATTTTACGGGCATGATTGGCGACCCAAGTGGCAAGAGCAAAACCCGTCCGCCGCTCACACTCGAGGAAACCAGAGCAAACGCCAAGAGTTACCAAGAACAAGCGCTGCTGATTCTGGATGCTGACCCAGATAAACTTGAGATGCGTTTTAACTCTGAGTGGTTACAAGAAATGAAATTTGAAGCAGTGATTCGCCTCAGTGCCAAGTACACCGTGGCGCAAATGCTGACTCGAGAAGATTTTAGTAACAGGTATGCTAACAGCACACCAATCAGTCTGCACGAACTGTACTACCCTTTGGCGCAAGCTCAAGATAGCGTGGCGATAAAAGCCGACATTGAACTTGGTGGCACAGACCAACTCTTTAACTTAATGGTTGGGCGAGACATTCAACGTGAATCTGGTCTCGAGCCGCAAGTTGTGCTGACCATGCCGTTGCTGGTTGGTTTGGATGGCACAGAAAAAATGTCCAAGAGCCTAGACAATTATATTGGTATTTCCGAAAGCCCAGACATTATGTTTTCTAAGCTGATGAAAGTCCAAGACTCGAGCTTGAGCGATTACCTGACCTACTGCACCAACCTCGAGACCGAAAGCACCTTGGCACTTGGGGCAGTAGAAGCCCACCGTGCTTTGGCTCGAGCCATAATTACAGAGTTTCATGGCGCAGATTCGGTTGCTGCTGCCGAGGAGCGCTACGACAATGTTTCTAAAGGTGGAATCCCAGACCAAATGCCCGAAATAACCATTCCACTCGAGGAATTTAATGCAGGCAACATCAGTGTTTTGCGTTTGGCGGTCTTGGCTGGTTTTGCCTCGAGCAATGGCGAAGCCAAACGCATGATTCAAAATAAAGGCTATAAGCTCAATGGGCAAACCATTACCGACGAAAAAATGATGCTCGAGTTACAAGAAAGTGTGGTGCTACAAAAAGGCAAAAACGATTTTAAGCGTTTGTTTCGAGCCTAGTGCTGGCTTATTGACTTGAGAGGAATTTTTTACCATCAATCTTGGCTTGGGCTTTTTGCCCGAGTTTATTTTTGGTGCTTTGAGGTTTTAATTTTGGTCTAGGGGTAGACTTGCTGTTGGTTGGCTGCCGAGTGTGTGGCGCTGATTTAATAAAGGAGTAAACCAATGAATCAAGCCTTTAAGCCGCCCAGTAAAAATGCCCTCATCGCTCAACGTCAACCAATCCAAAGCGCTAATCTCAGGCACGAACAGCAATTGACTCGACTCGAGAAAATAGCTTTAATGATTACCGACCGCATTGGAACAATGGGTTTTTTTATGGCGATTGTGACATGGACAACCCTCTGGTTGGGCTGGAATTTCCTTGCGCCACAAGCCCTTAAATTCGATCCACCAATGGCGTTTGTTTTTTGGTTATTTTTATCCAATATGATTCAAATTTTTTTAATGCCCCTACTGATGATTGGACAAAACTTGCAAGGAAGACACGCCGAGGCTCGAGCCGAAGCTGACTTTGCAGTCAATACCAAAGCCGAGCGTGAAATAGAAGCAGTCTTAGACCATCTCGAGTACCAAAATGCTTTATTGATTGCTTTGATAGAACACCAAGGTTTGACCCTCGAGCAAGTTCTGGCACAGAAAAGTGAGCCTTCCAAAATATAAAACGATTTCAAGTGCTTACCGTAGGCTTAACGCAGCAGTTCTATGGCTTTCTCGAGAATCAAATCGCGCCCAGTTGCCAAAGCGCTCATGTCGTCTAGCATTTCAATGTCTGGAGTCACAAATTCTGGGTGGGCTACGCCATCCAAGGTACTCGAGCGCCCAGCCGTAATCGCTAAAGTGCTGCCATCGGGCAGATTATACAAGCCTGTGCTGGTGTTTAGTACGCCAGCAGTGCGTTCGCCAATCACTTTGGCACGACCAGGGCGCTGTAAAAAGTAAGTCATGTACTCGGCAGCACTGCGTGAGATTTTATTGGTTAGGACAATTACAGGTTTATTCCAGCGTGTAAAATTGGGGAAATTCCAAACCGTAACACCATTGCTGGTAATTGCTCCACCCCTAAATTCATAACCGCCTTTGCCATTGTTGGTTTCAAAGGTTGTGCCAACGGGTTCAATAAACGCCCCAGCACTGCCGATGCTTTCAAAAGCACTGCCGCCGCCACTGCCGCGCACATCCAAAATAATTGCCTTGGCGGCTGTGGCGGTTTTGATGTGTTCAAAGACTCGAGCTGCCACAAGTGGAGTTAGGAACTGATAAAAAGTGATGATTGCCAGACCGTTTTTAATTTCTAAGCTCGGTAGCCAAGGTCCGATTTTGCGTGGCTCGAGTAGAATTTTTTGATTGTTTGGCAACTCAAATTCTAAGCGTGTTGAAACTGCCTCGAGTTCAGCAATCGCGGTCATGGCTTCGCTGGCAGACTTAAATCGCGCCAAGCTGCCATTTACGCCCAGAATCACCGTCCCACGTTTGATGCCAGCTTGGGCGGCGGGACTGTTCTCGAGAACCCGAGTGACCACCAAAGCTGCTGCATCGGGCAGGGCAGCAAATTTCATGCCGACCCCAAGCAGTGGTTGGTTGGCAGCATTGGCATCAAATTCGGCACGGCGCAGGGCGCTCATACGAAAAGTATGTCCATCGCCAAGGCTGGCGATGAGGTTATCTAGAATTGGTAGCCCTTGGGGATAGTCGCAGCGCGGTAAGTCCTTACATACAGCCTCGAGTTTGGCTTTGGCACTCTTCTCGAGGGCTGGCAAATCGAATTTGGCAAACCCAGCGTACTGACTGCTCAGTAAATCCACGGCACATTCGATTAAGAAAACAGCCTGGGAAGGTGCTTGGGCATAACTTGAGACAGTCAGGGTCAGCATAGCGGTACAAAAAAGCATCAATCGTCGCATGGTGCTAGTTTACTGCGCTAATCTCGAGAAGGATGAAATTTTACTCACAAGTCATCGTAATGAAACCGACATGAAATAATTGTGATTTCGGTCGTGTCAATTGCATAAACAAGCCGATGCTCGTGATTTATGCGCCGCGACCAGTAACCTGCCAAATTGTATTTTAGGGCTTCAGGTTGTCCAGTGCCGACTTTTGGTGTGCGTAAAACCTCGCGGATTAAGGCATTAAGTTTTCTAAATGAGGCTTTGTCGGTCTCGAGGAAATAATGGTAATCTTCCCAGCCTTTGGGTGTAAATTTAAGATTCACAAATCAATCAACTGGTGTATTTTTGCCAATCCAGACTGGTGTTGCCCAATACTTTCAAGTAAGTGTTTCTCGTTGTTTGTACTTGATAACAAGTAAAGTGTTTCTTGCCAAGACTCGAGTTCGGTAGCACTCATTTTTGAGAATTCACTGAGCGACATGACAACCCCACGTTCGCCGTCATCACCAAAAATTATGGTCGGTTCGGAGTGCAGCAGGGTTGCCAATTGGTCTTTGGCTAGGTCTAAGGTCAGGATGTTCATAAAAGAATAGTATCACTTCCGTTATTGGAGGTAGGACATCCGTTACTCGAGGTAGGTGCTGTAATCCGTTACTCGAGGTAGGTGTAACCCACAATTTCTTCGTCGTAATGCTCCAAGAAACTCTCGCCTTCGTCTGTGCCGACCACTTTCATCGCAACACTGCGGTCAACTTGCGAGCGCATACTCGAGAACAATTGCGGCGCGGTATAGCCCATGCCTTCGATTAAACGCCTCGCTTTTTGCCCACGCACAAAGAGGTCTATTTCGTACTCGCCGTTGTCTTGCACCGTCACATGAACCTCGTTGACTTTGCCAAATAAATTGTGGTCGCTGCCCAGTACATCTTGGTATGCACCAACCAAAAAAACGCCAAGATAATACGGCTGCTCTGGATTAAATTCATGGAGTGGTAAGGCTTTTTTGACATCGCGCAGGTCTATAAATTTGTCTATTTTGCCGTCTGAATCGCAGGTGATGTCCACAATTGTACCCAACTTATTAGGGCGCTCCTCGAGCCGACTCAGTGGCACAATCGGAAACAGTGCATCTATTGCCCAGTGGTCGGGCAGGCTTTGGAACAAACTAAAATTGCAGATGTATTTATCGGCTAAAAGCGGTGGTAAATCCTCGAATTCTTCAGGAACATATTTCGGGTCGGCTTCTTCAATCACTTTTAAGACCCGTTGCAAAATTCGGTTAAACAGTTCCTCGCTTCGGGCGCGGTCTCGAAGGTTCAAATAACCAAGGTCGTACAGCGTGTGCATCTGATTTTTGGAGTCCACCGCATCGTTGTACATTTCCGAGTAATTTTTAAGGTTGATGTTCTCAAAAATCTGCTCGAGGTCTTTGACCAGTTCGTGCGAATCCTCATCTCGAGGCGCAAGGTCGGCAGGATAACGGGTTGGTCCGGTCACATCCAGCACTGGCAGCACCAAAATCGCATGGTGGGCGGTTAAAGCTCGCCCAGATTCCGAGACAATAATCGGGTAAGCATTTTCCTCGAGTTCTGCCCCTTTGCACGTCTCGAGAACGCTGTAAACCACATCTTGGGCATATTCTTGCAAGGTGTAATTGGCACTCGAGTAAAAGGTGGTTTTGCTGCCATCGTAATCTACCGCTAAGCCGCCACCGACATTAAGATACTGAATGCCGACACCGAGTTCACGCAGTTCGGCATAGGTTTGTGCCGCTTCGCGCACCGCGACCTTGATGCGCCGAATATCGGTCAATTGGCTACCGACGTGGCAGTGCAGCATTTGCAAAGCATTCTCGAGTCCAAGCTCTTTTAAGCGGTTGACCACGGCTAAAAGTTCGGTCGCATTGAGTCCAAATTTCGCGCCGTCGCCACCCGATTCTTCCCACTGTCCACTGCCTTTGGCATGGAGCTTAAAACGCACTCCAACGGCTGGTTTAACCCCAACTTCTTTGGCAATCCGCAGCACCCGCTCGAGTTCGGAAAATTTTTCTAGGGTAATCACCACGTTCTTGCCAAGTTTTCTGCCCCAGAGCGCCAAACGCACAAAACCATCGTCTTTGAAACCATTGCAACAAAGCAGCGCATCGGGGTGTAAATCCTGAGCTAAACAGAGCGCCAGTTCGGCTTTTGAACCGGCTTCGATTCCATGTGCCAACGCCCGCCCAGCATTGGCGATTGTCTCGACCACGACACGGCGCTGATTGACTTTAATCGGAAAAACCCCTTGGTATTTTCCGGGGTAATTGTATTCGGCAATTGCCGCCACAAAGGCAGCGTGTAAACCGCGCACCCGAGACTCGAGAATCTGCGGAAAGCGAATAATCACCGGCAGGGCTTCATCGCGCTTTTTGAGTTCCTCGAGAATCGCCACCAGTGGCACTCCAATACCGTTTTGGGTCGGTGTTGCCTCAAGCAAACCCGCTTCGTTGACGCGAAAATAGCCGCCAGCCCAACTAGGAACGCCGTACAATTCGGCAGCATCGGTGGTGGTGAAACGTTCAAGGGTTTTCAATTTCCTATCCTCCATAAATAGCTAATCCGCGAAAGTATACAGAATTTTTTGTGAAATGCGTGTCAGCTTGTCCCTCGAGAACCACGGCGGGAAACTCGAGCCAAAAAACTCAATTTTGCACTCGAGTTGGGAAATTCTAGGTATTCAAGATTCTTTGGCGTTGCTCGAGGTAGACATTGTAGGCGGTATCGTGTGCTTTTAATTGGTCAAACTCGAATTTTACCAACCAAATTCCATTGAGTTTTTGCTCGAGCAAACTCGGAATTGTCCAAAACACCATTTTGTCGTAATTGCTCGAGTTTTCGAGTTCATCTGCCAGATTCATATCAAACAATACGCTAATTTCAAGGCTCGAGTTTCATGATTTATTGATTCGGTTCTGTTTGTACACAAAAACTCGGGTTATACTATATGGCTTTATGGCTGATTCTACTCTTCTTGATTCCCTGAACCCCGCGCAACGAGCGGCTGCCGAACACTTGCATGGTCCTGCGCTGGTGGTGGCTGGGGCTGGAGCGGGTAAAACTTCCACCGTAGTACGGCGAATTGCTTATTTGATGGAAGCTCACGGGGTCTACCCGAACGAAATTCTGGCGGTCACATTTACCAATAAAGCGGCTGGTGAACTTAAAGAACGGGTCAATCATTTAATCGGAAAACACAGCGACCAAATTTGGGTCACGACTTTTCACAGTGCTGGCGTAAGAATTTTGCGGGCATACGGCGAATTTGTGGGCTTGAAAACGGGCTTTGTGATTTACGACGATTCAGACCAACTCGATATTCTCAAAACCATTCTCGAGGGGATTTCTGGGGCTGGCGATTACAACCCGCGCTACTTGCGGAGCATTATTGACCGAGCCAAATCCAACCTCTGGACTCCACAAGATTTAGGCATACAGGGCGAAGAGTATATGTCTGGAATGCCCAAGGATGTGGTGGTGGAAGGCTACCGCCGTTACGAAAGCGCCATGCGCCGTGCCAACGCTATAGATTTTGGCGACCTTTTGGTGATGACCGTCAAACTCTTTAAGGAACGCGAAGATGTTCTCGAGCGAATCCAGAATCGGGCGGTCTTTGCTCATGTGGACGAGTACCAAGACACCAACAAAGTGCAGTACGAAATGACCCGCTTATTAAGCGAAAAATACCGTAATTTAATTGTGATTGGCGACCCTGACCAAAGCATCTATGCCTTTCGTGGCGCGGATATTCAAAACATTTTGGACTTCCAAAAAGATTACCCCGATGCCGCTATTTACCGCCTCGAAGCCAATTATCGCAGCAATGCCCGAGTTCTCGAGATTGCCAATGCGCTGATAAAACATAATTCTGAACGGCTCGAGAAGAACTTAGTGGCGGTCAAACCGGCTGGTGAACCT
Source organism: Deinococcales bacterium (assembly GCA_043778225.1). Taxonomy (GTDB): domain Bacteria; phylum Deinococcota; class Deinococci; order Deinococcales; family JAAFIG01; genus JAAFIG01. Next base: position 11,329 of record JAYWGM010000063.1, read on the forward strand.
GTGCGTTTCTACCGAGCGCCAGACCACCGTGCCGAAGCCGAATTTGTCACCAACCGCATCGAGGCGCTGCGTGGCAGTGGTACAGCGTATAAAAAAATAGCAATTTTATACCGCACCAACGCCCAAAGTCGGGTTCTCGAGGAACGGTTAATGCGTTCTGGTGTGCCGAGTAAAATTGTTGGTGGAATGTCTTTTTACGACCGTCAAGAAATTAAGGATTTGCTGGCGTATGCTCGAGCATCTGTTAATACTTTGGATGACTTAGCGGTCAAACGCGCCATGAAACGCCCGCGCCGTGGCATTGGCGACACCAGCTTAGAAAAACTCGAGACGTGGGCAAAAATCAGCAATACCAGTCTTTTGACGGCGCTCCTCAAAGGCGATGAAATCCTCGAGCGCGGTGGACAAAAATGCGAAGAATTCGGCAAGCTGATTCTTGAGTTATCTGAGTATTCTGGCTCGCACTCTGCCGAAGAATTCTTTCGGTTGGTGATTGATGTAACGGGCTATAAAGCGATGCTTGAGTCCGAAATTAAAACCAATAAATTTGAAACCGAGGCGCGGCTCGAGAACATTAACGAACTGGTCAATGCGGCAGCAGAATGGGATGGTGAGAACCACGGCACAATTCTCGAGTTTCTGGATGATTCGGCACTTTTAAGCAGCGTAGATGACATGAGAACCAAACGCGACAACAAAAATGCGCCCGAAGATTCGGTGACGATGATGACTTTTCATAATGCCAAGGGACTTGAGTTTGAAAACATTTTCTTGGTTGGCTTTGAAGATGGTCTGCTACCGCATCGCTCGAGCATTATCGAAGCAGGTGGCATCGAAGAAGAACGCCGGCTGCTTTATGTTGGGATTACACGGGCGATGGAACGGCTCTGGATTACGATGGCAGAAAGTCGGCAAGTGTACGGTAAAACCATGCCTTCGGAAGAATCAAGATTTTTGCGCGACATTCCCCAAGACTTATTGGCACACGTGAATTTGTTTAACGAACCTTACGGCTCGAGAATTGACCCACAGCGCACACCACCAGCACTACAAGCCACGCTCGAGGCGGCGGGTGGCGCAGTGCTGACCTTGAAAGGCGGTGAACGGGTTAAGCACCCGAAATTTGGGGTTGGCAAGGTCTTGGCGGTCACGGGCGTGGGCGACAGGCTCGAGGCAATGATTCATTTTGAGGCTGGGGCAAAGAAGTTATTGGTCAAGTATGCCAATTTGTTGCTCGAGGGATGATTAAATTGAAAAACCTAGCGCCAAACCGACGAGTATAAACAAGTTATGCAATGAAAATCATTGAGTAATACCAGATATAAAGCATTTCACACCTGATTTTTGAGTCAACCCAAATGGATTCATGGAATTTTTTGACAACTTGCGCTCCCGACTAGCCCCGCAACTCGAGGCTGATTAAACTACGAATATGCTTGAACAAAATTTAGTTGCTGATGTCCTCAAAATTGCCCGTGCTGGCGGCGCAGAATTTGCCGACCTGTTCGTTGAAGACCGAATCAATTCTCAGCTGCATTTACTCAATGGCGCAGTCAAAGACGCTGGTGGCGGCAACGATTTTGGGGCTGGAATTCGGGTTTTGTACGGTACAAAAGTGGTCTATGCCTACACCAACGATGTCTCGAGGGATGGGCTAACCACGATTGCCGAAGCTGTGGCTCGAGCCAATGGTTTTGCTGGGGAAGTCAATGCCTCTGGGGCTGGGGGCTTAGATTTTCGGGTTGCTGTGCCAAAAAAATTGTATACGGTTTTGCAGCATCCGCTTGAAACCAAGAAACTCGAGAAATTGGCGTTAGCAAAACGCGCCAGTGCGGCTGCCAAAGTCGGTCATGTCAAAACCATTGATGTACGTTATTTTGATTGGGTGCAAAAGGTTTTAATCGCCAATTCCGACGGGCTTTGGGTCGAGGACGAACGGGTTTACTCGAGAATGTCGGTCAATGCGATTGCCGAAGATGGTGCATACCGCTCCGATGGTCGGTTCAGTCCGGGGGCAAGCATGGGACTCGAGTTTTTTGATGGCGATGCCCCAGAACAAGCTGGACTCGAGGCAGCCCGAATTGCCAATGCGATGTTGTACGCGGGTTTTGCGCCGGCAGGAACAATTCCAGTCGTGATTGGCAATGCCTTTGGTGGTGTGATTTTCCATGAAGCCTGTGGGCATATTCTCGAGACCACGGCAATCGAAAAAAATGCCAGTGTCTTTGCTGATAAAATCGGGCAACGAATCGCCCATGAATCCTTAAACGCCATAGATGACGGTACGATTCCCGGCGCGTGGGGCAGCATCAATGTGGATGATGAAGGCATGGCTTCGGAGCGCACGGTCTTAATCGAAAACGGTATCCTCAAAAGTTATATGGTGGATAAAGTCGGCGAAATGAAAACGGGCTATGCTCGAACGGGTTCTGGTCGCCGCCAAGATTACACCTTTGCACCCGCCTCGAGAATGCGGAACACATTGATTACCCAAGGATCTGAAACGCCAGAAAGTTTACTGAAGCAAGTCAAGTACGGTTTGTATGCCAAAACAATGGGTGGTGGCAGTGTCTCGCCGGGAACGGGCGATTACAATTTTACGGTCAATGAAGGCTATATCATCCGCGATGGCGAAATCTGCGAACCCGTGCGCGGCGCGGCTTTGGTCGGCAATGGCGCGAGGGACTTAATGAACATTGTTGGTGTGGCAGGCGATTTAGCCTCTGGGCAGGGAATGTGCGGTAGTGTTTCCGGCAGTATCCCTACTGATGTCGGACAGCCGCATATTTTAATCTCAGAAATTACAGTCGGAGGTCGGGCATGAAACAACTTTTATTTTCCGAGGCACAAACTTTTATGCTCGCACTTGCTCAATCTCGAGGCGTGCAAGTCGAGGTTTTTGCTTCGCGTAACTCGAGTACCAGCATTAAAGCCTACCAAAACGAGGTTTCTGAATTTAAGCTCTCCAAGCGCAGTGGTTTGGGCTTACGGGTTCTCGAGAACGGCGCGTGGGGCTACTCGTACACCGAAAATTTATCGGAGGCTGCCTTGGTGCGCTGCCTAGACAATGCCCTCGAGAATGCCAGTTTGGTTGCCCCAGAAGGTTTTGCGGCGCTGACCCAACACCCAGAACCGCCACACATCGGCGATTTATACGGCGAAGGGCTAAGCGGTGTGACCGTAGACCGCAAAGTGGCGGTGGCGCTTGAACTCGAGTCGGTGGCTCGAAATGCCGATTCACGGGTTATTTCTGTGCCGTATATGGGCTACTCGGATGGTGAAGCTGAGGTCAGCATTTCCAACAGCGCGGGTTTAGCTCGAGACTACAAGTCCAATTATGCAATGCAGTACGCGATGCCACTTTTAAGCGAAAACGGGCAAAATAAAATGGGGCGCGGTGTCCAGTTCTCGAGGGAATTCGAGCGCCTTGACCCAACCCAAACTGCATTAGAAGCGGTGCGAAAAGGTGCAGAGAAAATGGGGGCAAAAATGCCAACCACGGGTAAATATCCTACCGTCATCGAAAATAACTGTATGGCATTGCTGCTCGCGACCTATTCGGACATTTTTAGTGCCAAGATGGTACAGGAACATAAAAGCCCTCTCGAGGGCAAACTTGGGTTGCAAATTGGCTCTGGGCTGGTGCAACTCACCGATGATGCAACCCGAGCGGCTGGTTTAGAATCCAGACCTTTTGACTCCGAAGGCTACCCGAGTCAGGTCTTAAAAGTGATTGAAAATGGTGTCTTAAAAACCTTTTTACACAACACCGAAACCGCCGCCCAAGATGGCGTAAAAAGCACGGGTCATGCCTCGAGATATGGCTACCGTGGCACAATTGGTATTGACATCAGTAATTTCTACCTCGAGGCTGGACTGGACAGCAAGGAAAAATTGCTCGAGGATATTGGTACTGGCTTACTGCTGACCGAAGTTCATGGTACGCACGCAGGTGTCAACAGCATCACGGGCGAATTTAGCCTTCAAGCCGATGGTTTTTGGGTCGAAGCTGGACAAGTCAGTCATCCGCTCGAGAATTTTACGGTGGCTGGAAATTTTCTCGAGTTGCTGCAAGAAATAGAAGCGATTGGCAACGACCTCGAGTTTAGCCCGATGAATGGCGGGACTGGTTCGCCCAGTGTGCGGGTCAAAGTGCTGGCGGTGGGTGGAGCTTAGGCTTTTGGCTCGGTGCGGTTTTTTGTCACAAAACTTAACCACAAAAGCCCAATCGTGGCAGTGGTAAAACTTGCAGCAATCACCCCAAGTTTGGCAGTCTCGAGCAGGGCTGGGTTACTTTGGAATGCAAGACTGGCAATAAATAATGCCATTGTAAAACCGATGCCGCCCAGCATCCCGACCCCAAGCATCATTGCCCAGTTGGTCTGGCGTGGCAACTCGGCTAACCCCAACCGCACTGCCAACCAAGAAAAAAGCGTGATGCCAAGCGGCTTACCCAGCACCAAGCCAAAGAAAACGCCAGTTGTGATTTGACCGATGCCACCAGCCAAGGCTGCGCTAATTGGTACACCCGCGTTAAAGAGGGCAAAAATCGGCATAATCACAAAATTGACTGGTTTTTTAAGCCAATGCTCAAGTGTCTCGAGTGGGCTACTATTTTCTTTTCCCATTGGAATGGTGCTGGCAAGCAGCACCCCAGCAATCGTGGCGTGTAAACCGCTTTTGTAGACCAGAAACCACAAAACCAAGCCAAGCATCAGATAAATTGGTAAAACTCGCACTCGAGCCGCGTTTAACCCCCACAAGGCTGTATATATCAGCGCCACCGCACCGAGCATCAGGGGGTCTAGCTTGCTGGTATAAAAGACTGCAATCACAATCACCGCGCCCATATCGTCTACAACTGCTAAAGCGATCAAAAAAACTTTTAAGGCAATTGGGACTCGAGAACCCAACAACGACAAAATCCCGACGGCAAAAGCAATATCGGTTGCCATTGGAATTCCCCAGCCAGCCGCGCCTGTCGTACCTGCATTAAAAACAGTATAAATCAAAGCGGGAACAATCATTCCGCCCAGCGCTGCAAAAATTGCTAGACTTGCACCACGAGGGTTGCTCAGTTCGCCAGTCAAAATTTCGCGTTTGAGTTCTACGCCAACCAATAAAAAGAAAATCGCCATCAAAAAATCGTTGACCCATAACTCGAGCGGCTTCTCGAGAACAAGTAGGTTAATCGGCAAACTTTTTAGCGCTTCGTATAGGCTCGAGAAGCCAGAATTTGCCCAAATTAAAGCAATGACGGCTGCCAACAGCAGCAACGCCCCAGAAAAAGTTGGGCTGGTCACAAAATTGCGGATTGAATTTCTCATAAAGACCTCCACAGGCGCAAGAAAAAGAAGCCTGTTTTTCGACAGACTCCGCCACGCCAGCGTCTCGAGGCTGGACTCGCACCTTGACAGATGAGGTTTAGACCAGTCTAACTGGATAAAAGAAGTTTTGCAATTATTTGGCAGCTTCTTCATCGCGCAGCGCACGGCGTAAGACTTTGCCAATCGCGGTTTTGGGCAACTCGAGCCTAAATTCGACTTGCTTTGGGGCTTTATAGGCAGCCATTTGCCCTTTGCAAAATTCAATGATTTCCTCACCTGTGGCACTCGAGCCTTCGCGCAGCACAACATAGGCTTTGACAGTTTCGCCTCGGTAGGCATCTGGAATGCCAACCACGACGCATTCTTTGACTGCCAAGTGCTTATACAACACCTCTTCGACTTCTCGAGGGTAGACATTAAAACCACTGGCATCAATCATGTCTTTTTTGCGGTCTACAATATAAAAAAAACCATCTGTGTCCATCCGTCCCATATCGCCAGTCAGCAACCAGCGTTTGCCACCAATTTCTTTGATGCACTCGGCGGTTTCTTCGGGGCGCTGCCAGTAGCCACGCATGACATGATGCCCAGCAATCGCAATTTCGCCAATGTCACCAATCGGCATTGGCTCGAGTTCGGGCGACAAAATACACAGTTCGACTCCCGGTATTGGAATGCCGATGCTGCCAACACGGCGTTCACCTTTAATCGGGTTGTTGGTGGCGCACGGGCTGCACTCAGTTAGCCCATAACCCTCGAGCAGATGTCCACCACTCAGGCTTTCAAAAGTTCGTGCCACCTCGAGCGGCAAGGCTGCTGCGCCCGATAAGCACAGTTGGATACTCGAGAGATCGTATTTTTTAATTTCTGGGTGATTGTTGATTGCCACATACATGGTTGGCACACCGGGGAACATCGTCGGTTTGTGCTTGTGAATCGCCTCAAGCACATCTTTTACGACAAAGCGCGGCAGCAGCACAATACTGGCGGCGGCTTTAATTGCCATGTTCATAGCGACCGTCATGCCGTACACATGAAAAAATGGAATTACCCCAAGCATCACACCGGTAGCATCTGGCACACTTGTCCAACTCGAGGCACTGGTAACATTCGACATCAGATTGCGGTGTGTCAGCATTGCCCCTTTTGGTGTACCAGTCGTGCCGCCAGTGTATTGTAACAGGGCTAAATCGTCTGGCAATACACTGGTTTTTGGGGCAGCACTCGAGACTGTTTTCTCGAGCAATTTTTTGAATTGATAGATATAGGGTTCTGGCTTGACCTCGACCCAAGTGCCATCGCGCTTGGCTTTGACGGGATATAACATATTTTTTGGAAAGGCTAAAAAGTCGGAAATTGTGGTCATGACCACGCGCTTGACCGGAACGCTGGCGGCAATCTCGCGGTAACGCGGATAAAATAGATTCAGCATTATCAGCGTTTCTGCTCCAGAATCCCGCAACTGATGCTCGAGTTCTCGAGCCACATAGAGCGGACTGGTGTTGACCACGACTGCGCCAAGCATCATTGTGCCAAAAAAGGCAATCACAAATTGTGGACAGTTGGGCAGCATAATTGCCACACGGTCGCCTTTTTTAACACCTAAGCCTTCGAGTGAATTGGCAAAGCGTCGGGCGTTCTCGAGTAGGGCATGATAGCTCATGGTGTAACCCAAAAACTCGAGCGCCATTCGTTCGGGAGCGCGTTTAGCAGCGCCTTCTAATAAGCTCTGAATTGGGCTTTCAGGGTAAATCAGGCTTTTGGGAACGCCAGCGTCGTATTGGGAAAGCCAAGGGAATGGGGTCATGAAAATACCTCGAGAGAAAGCAGCGTGGCAACGGGTCGAAGACTAAAAACTTACACTCAGTATAAGTTCTTTTTAGTAAAGTGCAAGTCTTTAGGGCAGTAAATTGGTGGCTAAACCAATCCGTATGTTGGGCAGGCGAATCAAACGCAAAGCCGCATCGCTCGGTGTGTCCGAGTCCGAACCCACCAGCACCAATTGGCTTGGGTTGCTACTCGAGCTTAACGCCGTGGCTCGAGCCAAACTGGCATCGGTGTTTTCCAGAATCGCTCGTGAAACTCGAGTGGCGGTGTCGGTTGCCACCAAAAAACTAAGTTTGAACTTAAAAATTTTTGATAACGGGTCGGCTGGCACTAAACGTCGTGGAATTCTGACCGCTACACTGACCAGCCCAGTGCCACCAGCCGCAATGCTGCGGCTTGAGCCATTTTTAGCCACATAGGCATAGTCCAAGATATTTTCGGTGGCACTTAGCATCCCAGCACCTCGAGCGGCGGTCTCGAGGGCGGTACTTTCTGAGATTCGGTATGCCTGAAAATCCGAGGCTAAGTTGTCCGGCACGGGGGCGGTTGCACCAAGCTGCATACCATGTAAAGGCACAATCTGCTGCCCAACGCTGGAGTCAGTATAAAGTGCGCCATCTGGATTATTGGCATCTGGAAAAGCCCGAATGTCAAAAGCGGCGGTCTGCCCGATGTTTCCAGACTTAAAAATTGCCCGTAAACTCAAGTTCTCGAGTGGCTGACTGCTGAGGTTGGTAATGCGGTAGGTGGCGGTCAAATAGCGCACGCCAGCCGCTACATAATCTATATCGCTGTAGGTTAAAGGTAAAAAACTGACCTGTCCGCTCGAGTCGGTCTCTGCATTGCGCTGACTGGTATCCCATGCCAAATTAACCAAGCCAAGGGCTGTACTTTGAAGGGCGGTACTCGAGACCAAAACCGTTTTGGTGACTGTTCCACCGTTGTTGCTGGCGGTTAAAGTAAAAATGGTGTTTTTGGCGACGTTGACTTGTACTGTACTACCAGTCACCACGCCAATATCTGGTGAAATACTCAGGGTTGTCGCACCAAGGGCAACCCACTCGAGCTTGACCAGTCCAGCCTCGAGATTGTCTGGCGTGGCGCTCAAACTCTGAATCACGGGTGCGGCATCCTGCACAAATATCCCAACGGTTTTTGTGGTTGTACCACCCGCTCCTACGGCTGTGAGCGTATAGGTTTTACTGGTATTGACACTGACCTCGAGACTGGTTTTACCAGTTACGTCGCTAATGCCGCCATCCATGCTTAGGCTGGTGCTGTTTTCGGTTGCCCAAGCCAAAGTGACCATACCGCCGCCAAAGGCAAGTGTGTTTGGGGTAGCGGTCAAACTCAAGATGGTTGGTGGGGCAGGGGCAACGGTCACTGCTACCGATTGATTAACACTGCCACCCGCATTGCTGGCGCTTAAAACAAAAATTGTGCTGCTCGAGATGATTAGGGTTTTTGAAGTTAAACCTGTCACATCTGTATCACCAAGACTCAAAGCCGTGGCGCGTTCGGTTGTCCACGATAGCAGCACCGCACCACCACCAAAAGGCAGACTGACTTTATCGGCGTTTAGACTCGAGATGACTGGCGGCTGAACTGGACAACCTACCAACAGTAAAACTAAACTTAGCATCGCAAAAAATCGCTTCATGCCCTAGATTCTACAACCCAAAGGTTAAAACAAACCCTCGAGCTTGAACTTGCGCCCAGTCACAAATTCGAGTTGGGCGGATAAATGATGCGCCCTGATTTTTTTGTGCAGCACCACTTGCCCACCAATTCGCTCAAGCGCTACAGCTAAGGAACTTTCGCCAGCCACCTCGACCAAGGTGTGATAGGGCTGCAATAAACGTGGCTCGAGTCGCAGTTTGGCATCGCAAATCAGCAGTAAATCTGCCCGTTCTAAGGCTTCTAATAACGCAGCTTCCTCGAGGCTGATACAGCGCACCACCACACCGGCTGGGGCGTGTTTAGCAAGGCGTTCGGCATGAGGACGGTCTGGGGCAGCAATCGTCAGGCTTTTGACCCCAGCGCGAGCCACTTGCACTGCCGCACTGGCACTTGCGCCACCGCCAAGCACCACGGCATTTGCCCCAAAACCACGGTATTTAATGCTCTCGAGGGCGGCTAATAAACCATCTTCTAAGGTGTGCGAGCCTTGTGTGCCGCGAGTCACACTGATGGCATCCAATGCCCCATCACGCTCGCTACTGCTCGAGAGACCATCCACCAAAGTCAGGGCTTCGGTACTTGCCCCACCAATAAAAACCGCCCCTAAGAAACCCAAAGGCTCGAGACCCTGCACCACCGCTCCAAGTTTGGCGCTGGTTGGCACAAGGGTCGGTAAAAACTGTGCCTCGAGTTTGTAAAGGGCGGTCACGATTGGGGCGGCTTCTGCGCCAAGAAACGCCACGGGTTTTAAGGTATTCATGTTCAATGGCAAGTATACGACCATCCGCCTGTGTTGGATTGCAGGCGGTACTTTATGATTGTGGTCAACTCGAATATGATTTCGTAAAAATTTCGGTAGTACAGCTAGAAAGCATACAGACGATTGTTCAGAAATTGAGCTTTTGGTGTGTCTCGAGCTAATCTAGAAAGTGCGCCATAGCGTCTATTGGTCGGTCCAGTTGCGTTTAGTCTAAGCAATTTGCAGTATCCTATTGGTCTACGGAGGTTGGCTTATGAAAATAAAACTTTTAGCGGCACTTGGCTTGGTTGGTATGACGGTACTTGGTTTTAGCTCTGGGGCGCAGAACATGACAAAATACGGCGATTGTACGATTACGGGCATGATGGGTTCGATGAAATTTACACCTGCGATTGCTGGGCAACTCACTGTCCAAACCAATTTGCCAAGCCCGGGTTTTTACAACGGCGACTCGCCAGAACTGGTCAAGAGCGGCGTTGAATACTGCATGGCTGCCAACATCGCACATCGGGCGGGACTCGAGAAAGTGGTGGTTCAAAATGTCGCGTGGGACGGTTTGGTGGCTGGACAGACCAAAGATTTTGACTTGGCAATGAGCCAAATTTCAATCACTGCCGAGCGCAAAAAAGTGGTCGAATTCAGCACGCCGTATTTCTCGAGCGACATTGGGGTATTGGTGCGTAAAGGCTTTAAGGTTGACGAAAAAAGTATCAAAACCGCCAAAATCGGTGTACAGCAAGGCACAACTGGCGAAAAATTTGCTCGAGAAACCTTAAAAATTAAAAACGTTAAGGTTTTCCCAGATACCCCCGGAATGTTTGTGGCGCTCCAAGCCAAACAAGTGGACATCGCCATGACCGACACCAGCATTGTTTTATCGCAAGCCAAGCAATCGGCTGGCAAGTTTGAAGTCGTTGGGCAGTACAAAACTGGCGAAAGCTACGGCGCATTGTTTCCAAAAGCTGGCAAAAATAACAAAGCCATCAACACCATCCTGCAAGAAATGCTCAAAGATGGCACAGTCGCCAAACTCGTTGGGCAGTATCTCTCGAGCGAATGGGGCGTTGACCCACTGAAAATCAAGTATTTCAAACCTTAAAAGCTCAGGTAAAAAGGGTAAAAGGTCAAAAGGATAAAAGTTTGACCTTTTTACCCTTTGACCTTTTACCCTTCTCTATGCTTCCAGACCGTTCAGCGCGTTTTCGCGCTCCAAGTATCCCCAAAAGCGCCATGCCTTTGTCGCTGGCAGCTTTACTTGTCTCGAGCCTGACGATGCTTTTTGCTTGGTCGGTGGTTTGGCAATTGGCGCTGGCATTGGCTGGCGTGACTGAAGAAAATGTGGCGGCAGCAGTCGAAAAAAACCTCTATTGGTTTTTGATGTGGTCTCGAGTCTCGGGTTTACCTTTTTTGGCTTGGGTGGGGCTGGTGGGGCTGGCGATTGTGCCACTTTTACTATTTATTCCAGCTTTTCGTGGGCTTTCTGCGGCGGCTCGAGCCAAAAATGCAAGACTTAAAGATGATTTAATCCTGGCTCGAGTCGAATCAGCCGACTCGAGTAATTCGGCTTGGTTTACCATCGGCTATGCAGTTTTTGCACTTTTGGCTTTCTCGAGCATTGGTTTTATGATTGCCAAAGATGTGGCGGTTGGCAACACTTTTTTTAAGCTCGATTTGATGCTTTCTAAAGCCGGTTTGGTCGGACAAGCGTTTTTGACCAATGTTTTTATTTTTATGGTAGCGCAGGTTTTTATTCTGGTTTGGGCATTGATTGTGGCACTTGCCCGTATGATTCCGGGGTCAGCCGGTCAGCCGATTCGCTTACTGGCAACGCTTTATACCGATGTTTTTCGTGGGCTACCGAGTGTGATTACGATTTACCTGATTGGCTTTGGCTTGCCTTTAACTGGTTTTCCGATTCTTGGCGATTTATCACCAATTTGGTATGCGATTTTTGCCCTAATGCTAACTTACGGCGCATATGTTGCCGAAGTCTACCGCGCTGGCATCGAGAGCATTCACCCCAGCCAAATGATGGCAGCCCGCAGTCTGGGCTTAAACTTTTTTCAGACGATGCGCTTTGTGATTGTGCCGCAAGCCATCCGCCGAATTATCCCGCCACTCTTGAACGACTTTATTGGACTGCAAAAAGACACGGCTTTGGTCAATGTCATCGGCACAATAGATGCTTTTAATCAAGCGCGGATTTTGGCAAGTAATAATTTTAATTTAAGTACGGTTACGATTGTGGCAATTTTATTTGTGCTGATTACGATTCCTCAAGCCAGATTTGTAGACCGCTTACTCGAGCAAGACGCGGCTAAAACCCGAGGCGCAAAATGAGTTTTCTTGAAATGCGAAATGTACAAAAGCGCTTTGGGTCGCTCGAGGTGCTGCGTGGCTTAAATCTCAATGTCGAGGAGCATCAAGTGGTCTGCCTGATTGGACCGAGCGGCTGCGGCAAAAGTACCTTATTGCGCTGTATCAACGGTCTCGAGCCGATAACTGGCGGCGAGATTCGGATTCTCGACGACCGCGTTTCTGGGGCTGGGGTGGATGTAGACCGCTTGCGGCGCGATGTCGGGATTGTGTTTCAGAGCTTTAATTTGTTTCCGCACATGACCGTCCTCGAGAACATCTGTTTAGCCCCACGCCAAGTGCTGGGGCTGACCAAAGCCGAGTCCGAAGCTCGAGCCTTTGAACTGCTTGAGCGGGTGCAGTTGGCACAAAAAGCCAAAGCCTACCCCGACCAACTCAGCGGTGGGCAGCAACAACGGGTGGCGATTGCTCGAGCCTTGGCAATGCAGCCGATGCTGATGCTGCTCGACGAGATTACTTCAGCACTCGACCCAGAACTGGTGGCAGAAGTGCTTGACCTTGTGCGCGACCTTGCAAGTGAGGGCATGACGATGTTGCTTGCGACCCACGAAATGGGTTTTGCCAAAGAAGTCTCGAGCAAGGTGTGTTTTTTATACGAAGGCGTGGTGCATGAAGAAGGCACACCCGAAGAAATTTTTAGCGCTCCAAAAGAAGAGCGAACCCAAGCCTTTTTGAAAAAGATTATCGAGGCTGGGAGGTTATAAATTATGGAGCTTACCAAGGCTCAAATCGAGCGCCAAGATTTTGTTGATTCACAGATTTTTGATTTATTGAATCAACTGAATACAACTGAAGTCAAACTCGAGTGGGACATTGAAATGATTGGCGACATTCGAGACAGCATTGAAGCGTGGCTCTTGGAGAAAGTCTCGCTTGAGCCACAAGAATTTTATCCGTAAAGTCTTAAAAAATAGCTTTTGAACTTTGCTCGAGTGGTTCAATGCCTAGAAATTCGCGGTAGATTCGTTCTTTATACGGCAGCCCGATTTCATTGATGGCTTGGATAAAGGCTGCATATGTGCCAACACCACCAATTTTATCCCAGAACTCCGCGCCAATCAGCACCACAGGGTCTTGTCTCATGTCAAACCAACGGGCTGGGAATGTCCACGCATAATCGGTTTTTGCGCCATATGGATTGTACGGCAGGGCATAATAGGCAGCGTCTATCGGTTTATTGTCCATCGCAAAGAGCTTAAAAATTTTCTCTTTGCTTTGCTTGGTTTGGTCGCTATTTGGCAAGGGGGCTTTGAGTTCAAAAGCAAATCGCTCGCCTGTAGCTGTATCTTCGGTGCAAATATCACAAACCACGGTCGCTGGTATCAGTTCGCCTTTTCCCTCGAGAATATAGTTAAGTTCGGTCTGCCAATTTGGTTTTTGGCGTTCGATGCCCACTTCTGGATGCTCGAGTTTGTTTAAGACCTCTTGGATTCGCTGCAACCTGCCCATTCTGATATTCCCGCGGATAGTGTGCTGTTGGAGGCACTTTCCTAAACCTTGTTCGGCTGCAACGGCAGCTAGTTTTTTCCAAATATCACTAAAATGCTCGAGAAACTTCTTTTGAAGGAATGCAGCTTTTCTGATTTCTAAAGGAAGAAAAGCATCAAAAAAAAGCCTGTTCTGTAGGCATTCAGTGCTTCCTAAAAACTCTTGTGTATCACAAGCAAGAAACTCTGTAAGTTGATTCTCAAGAGTCAAGAAAAACTTGTCTTTGAGTTTAGACATACTTTTTCCGTAAACAGTCTAATCGCATCTGGCGTTATGATAACACACGAATCACTTGACTTTAATTTCAAACAGCTTATCCCAAAGTTTGCCCGTCACAAAAATACGCTTGGTCTTGGCATCGTATGCAATGCCATTCAACACTGAATCCGAATTGCCAAGGGTATTTTCTGGGCGTAAACCCACCAAGTTGATAAAGGCTTTGACTGCACCCGTTTTCGGGTCAATTCGAGCAATCAAGTCGGTCTGCCAGATATTCGCCCAAATTTCGTTATCTATCCACTCGAGTTCGTTGAGGTTGCGGATTTCCGAGCCAGCATTGCTGACTGTAATCGTGCGTAAAACCTTAAAAGTATTTGGCTCGAGAAAATAAATTTGGTCTGTGCCGTCGGACAAGACCAAATTTTTACCATCGGTGGTTAAGCCCCAGCCTTCGGTTTGGTAGCCGCGTGTTGCCTCGAGCTTAAAAGTGCTGGCGTTGTAGACAAAGGCTTTTTTACTTGTCCAAGTCAGTTGGTATAATTTGTCGCCAAGCCAAGCCAAGCCTTCGGCAAAAACGCTCGAGTCGACGGCTTGGCTGCGAAGCACTTTTCCATCCAAGCTGGTTTGGCGCAGACTGCTTGTGCCGTAACCGCCACTGCTTTCATAAAAACCGCTACCATTCCAGACCAAGCCCTGTGTATAGGATTTTGGGTCATGGCTATGGGTTTTAAGCACCGTATAGCCTTGCAAGGCGGCTCGAGGGGCTTGACTATATGAACTCGGGAGCAGCGCCAAGACCAGCACAGCCAAAAATCGTTTCATGTTGCTCAGTCTAACGCTTACGGCATGACCAATGGATGAAGGCAACTTAAATAAAACTGGCGGTTTCGACGTATTCTCGCAAAGCTGGTAGGTCTATTTCGTATTCGCCGCGTGTGCCAACCACCAAGCCAAGGTCGCGCAATTCGCCTAGGGCATTGGTCACGGTCACTCGGGTGCTGCCAACAAAAGCCGCCAATTCTTCGTGGGTCAAATCAAGTTTAAGGTTGGTTTTGTTAGCCACCTTTAAGCCAAAGCGCTCGGCAAATGCCATCAACGCCCCGCCAACTCGAGCCGTAACGGGCGAGGTTGTGGCTTCAAGTTGTGCCTCGAGTTCTTGTACCCTTTGGGCTAAGACTCGAGCCAAAGCAATCGCAATGGTTGGTTGTTTGGCGGTCAGCTCGAGGATTTTATCAATGCAGACTGGACTGGCAATCACGGGTTCGGTCAGGGCGACTGCATCGGTGGTGTGGCGTTCTTGACCACTTAAAAAGCTCTCGCCAAAAAAGTCGCCAGGTCCTAAGACTGATAAAATTCGTTCGCCGCCATCCGAAGTTGGGGCAGTAATTTTAACCTTGCCAGTATGGACAATAAACAGGTCGTCGGCACGGTCTTGGTAGCGATAAATGGCTTGTCCCTTTTTGAATTTCCGAGGTGGACATAAGCGCTCGAGGGTTGATTTATCTTCGGGCGTAAGATATTGCATCAGTTGATGGTTTGCAGCAATGACCGGCATGGCTCTATTGTACTCTTAAAAATCAAAAGGCAAACGTCTTATCACTTGGCTAAGCCATTTGGGTTAGGCTACTGCCCATGCGGCGCGGAATTTTATTTGTTTTATCGGGAGCAAGTGGGGTTGGTAAGGGTACGGTTTTGTCGTATGTGCTGAGCCAAGACGAAAATCTGTATTTTAGTATTTCGTGGACAACCCGTAACCAACGTAAAGGCGAGACCAATGGTAAAGATTATTACTTTAAGAGTCGAGAAGAATTTATGCTCGAACTCGAGACGACTGGTTTTTTAGAACACGCCGAATTTGTCGGTTCAATGTACGGTACACCAAGGCGCAAAGTCGAAGAGCAACTCGAAGCGGGTAGGGATGTGATTCTTGATGTTGAACGGGTTGGGGCGCTCAATGTCAAACGGCTGATGCCCGAAGCGGTGCTGATTCAACTTGTGCCGCCGAATTTATCCAAATTGCGCCAACGCTTGCTTAAACGTGGTACAGATGCGCTCGAGGTGATTGGGCGGCGCTTAAAACGTGCCAAAGAGGACATGCAGTATTACCGCGAATTTGATTATGTAATTGTCAACGATGACCTTTCGACGGCAGTAGATGACCTCGAGAGTGTGTTAAGAGCCGAACGTTTAAGCACCAGTCGGATTGTGTCCGATGAATTTCTGGTCCATTCGAGCCAAGAGCTAGAATTAGAACTCGAGCTAGATTCATTAGAAGCCAAAATTCGTGACAGTGGTCACTAGCCCAAGAACTTAGTCTCGAGGGCAGACTCAACCAAGCGGTTGCGCCCCAAAGTCACATGGTATGCCTTGGCATTTGGCATGGAAGTCATTGCGCCAAGATATTCGCCATTGACAAAATGCAGGGCTGCACCGTCATCGGCTGCAAAACCGGGGGCGATTTTTTGCGCCCGTAAAAATTTCTCGAGTGCCACTTTGCGAAAACGTTCGCTATCGTAATGCGGTGTAAACGAACCGGGAAGCCAACCCAAGCCGTTCATCACCCCTAAAGAGCGCCCAAGAGAATCGGTTGTGAACTGCTCAAACCAACAGATTGCCCCCGCCGAGACACCTGTAAAAACAGTCCCAGCTTCGTATGCCCGCTTAAAAATCGGCTCGAGTTCCCAGGCTTGCCACAATGCCAGTGCATTTTTGCTACTGCCGCCCGAGAAATACAGCACATCAGCCCCCAAAATCATGTCCTCGAGTTCATCCGCCCAGTCTTCGGTATGAAACAAAGCCAGATGGCTGGCTTCACAATTTAAGTTCTCAAAAGCATTGTAAAAACGCTTGATGTACTCTAGGCTATCGCCAGCCGCTGTCGAAACAAAGCAAACCCGTGGCACGGCGACTTCTCGAGCCGAACTTGCGACCTCGAGAATGTATTTTTCGAGCAGTAAGGTACTCGGTTCTTCTGAAAACCCACCACCACCAAGGGCGATAATTTGGCGTTTAATCATGCTTGAAGCCGTGACCATATCCCAAGAGGCGATTTTTAGCGTAGCTGTCTCTTTGAGAAGCAGCGAATCTGGCGTTTCGAGGAAAGCAGAAGGCTCGAGTTCAACGGCATCAGGATTTTCTGATAAGGATTGGCTCTGACTCAAGTCGGCTGCCAGTTCGGGTTCTTCGTTTTGGTAGGCTGGCTCGAGTTGTAAAGGCTCAGTTTCGGCTATGGTGAAGTCGAGTGTCGCTTCGGTACTCGTGTTTGCGGTCTCGAGTATCTGAAGGTCGGTTTGTGGCAGTGCAAAATGTACAAGTACAGGTGCTTGGTATGGCTCGAGCAATTCGGGTAAATCGCTGACCAATAAATCGTCTACCGAATCAGTTTCGGCTATTTCTGAGGTTGTACTTGGCATCATTTCGGTTTCACGTACCTCAGCCGTGGCTTTGGTGGTTGGTTGAAGTGTCAACTCGTTGACCATCACCTCGGCGGTGACTTTGGCGGCTGGGTCTGGCATCATTTCTATAGCTGCCACCACTTCGATGTTTGGCATGATTTCATCGGTGGCTTTGAGGCGTGGCTCTACAGGGTCTGAGGCTGGAGTTTCAATCTCCTCAATGACCTCCTCAAGATGTTGCTCGGCTTGGGTTTCCTCGAGTATCGGACTGGCGACGATTTCTTCTATCGTGACTTTCTCGACTGGGATTTCTTCTGGGGGAACTTCTTCAAAGGCTACATCTATCAACATGGACTCTGGAATGTCATCGTCTGCCTCGAGTGTGAGTTCTGTCTGCGTCAGTTCAGCAACTTCTGTATGCGGTAGTTCAGCTACTTCTGTATGCGGTAGTTCAGCTACTTCTGTATGCGGCAGTTCAGCAACTTCTGTCAAATTCTCGAGGGTCGTGCTTATTGGCTCGCTTTGCAGTATCGGTTTTTGATTCAGTAAGCGTGCCAAGACCGAATCGGCTGGAACAGCCACAATCCCCGCCAAACTCGAGGCTGACTCTTGGAGGTTGTTGGTTTCTTCTGGGTCGGCGGGCAATTGCAGCGAAACCAATGTGGCGCGGCGTACACCTTTTGTTCCACCTGGGGTTTGATTGATAATCCCCATGGCAACACCATCGCCCGCATGAATCATGCCGAGCAGCACAAAGCCAGTATTGATAAACGAAGATTGATAACGGGCTGCCTCGACTCCAGCCAAATCCATCACCCGACGTGCCAAAGCGGTGATGGCGGGTGGCGGCGCATCTCGAGAACGGTCAAAGCGCCCAATCAGTTCAACAATCCGATGGCGGGCTGCCTCGAGTGTCAGTCCAGCCCCATTCAGCACTTTGGCAGCCGTGCCGCCTTCGCGCAGCAAGCCAAGCAGCAGATGCTCAGATTCAATGACGGCGTGACCCAAACGGTCTGCTTCTTCTCGAGCATAATGGAACACCAAACGCGCTCGGGCATCTAAACGATTCATGGTCATTGCCAATAGTTTACGTCATTCTGGTCAGAAGAAACGCATATTCATTCTAAAGTTGCTTGGATAAATGCAATGCCCTTCCAAATACGCCAAGAACCCATCTGACATTTTTGTGAAAAAGCCACCTCGAGCAATGCCGTGGCATCTGCCCAAGCATCGGTTGGAATATCAAAGCCAGCCTGCATCGAATTCCAGTAAGCCAGTGGTGCGTTCGCATTTGGAAACTCGAGAAATTGGTCTATGACCTCGAGTTTGGCTGCTCCAAAAACCGATTTGATGTGTTGGAACAGGTCAGTATGAAAATACTTAGGGCTTCGGTGTTCAAGAAAAAAATTTCTAAAAACTAGTTTTGAACCAAGTTGAGCTTCAATCACATCCCAGTAATCGGCTAAGTAACCATCGGCATTGGTCAGCGCTAAGAAGCGTCCATTTGGTTTAAGGACGCGCTTTGCCTCGAGCAGCGCCTTTTCGATGTTTGACACATGATAGAGCATATGTCTTGCGGTCACAACATCAAAACTTTGGTCAGTAAAAGGCAACAGCACTGCGTCACCCTCGAGAAATTCAACCTTGGTATTTTGGGCTTTGGCGAGGGCAATCATGCCGCTCGAAAAATCTAAGCCAACCAAGCGCCCTGTGTGTTTTTGACTTAACCGAATTGGAAACGCACCATTGGCAGTGCCAACATCGAGCAACGCTTCATGAGGCTCGAGTTCTAGGGCTGTATCTACCAAATCTTCGAGTGGTTTCCCAACTGTGTATTCGGCATGGGTTTCTTGTCGAACTCGTAGATTTATATCGGTGCGGTAGGCTTCGAGATTCACGGCATTACCTCAATCCGAATGGGCGTGTTATGAAATAAACTCCCGCCGCCCAAATCGGTCAAGTTCTGACTGGTCAAGGTATTGATGCTCTGCCCGTCTGGGGCGTGTTTTCCCCACCATGTCCCTTCGACTATCACCACGCCTTGGCTGGTGGCTTGGGTCACTTTTGCGATTCGTACCACACTGCCTTGTTGGCTCGAGAGCCGAATTTGTGTTTGGTCTTTGACTTTATAGAGGGCTGCATCGGCTGGATGAATCATGGCGTGTGGCTGGTGTTGCTCGAGTTGGCGTATTTTACTGATTTCGCCATACGTGCTGTTCAAAAAGTGATGGGCTGGCGGGGTCATCAGTTTTAGCGGAAATTCTGGGCTGGTGGTATCGTTTGGCACAATAAATTCTGGCACAGGGTCGAGGTGCAGTAAACCATCTTCAGTCAAACTTGAACCATGCTGGTACGGCAAAAAAACCTCTGGGATATTGAGGCGCATAAATCCATGTTCTTTTAAGCCTTCGAGCGATATGCCCTGCACAAATTCATGGGGACTGTCCAGCAATTCTCGAGCTAACGTTTCAGTATCCCAGTACAAACTCGGTTCAGAAACGCCAAGGCGCTGCCCAAGTTCAGCAAAAATCTGGGTGTTGCTTTTTGATTCAAAATACGGTTCGCAAGCTGCCTCGTTGAAACTCAGGTAATAATGCCCATAAGCCGTGTACAAATCCTGATGCTCGAGGAAAGTGGTGGCTGGCAGCACAAAATCTGCCAATTCGGCAGTCTCGGTCATGGCATTCTCGAGAACGACCGTCAGTAAATCTGGGCGCTTAAAACCAGCCAATACACGGCTCGAGTCTGGCGATACGACAATCGGATTGCAATTATAGACAAACATCGCATGAATGCCGTTCTGTGGCTCGAGGGCTGTGCCTAACTGATTCATGTTGACCCGTTTTGTTTTGGGGTTAATTAAGTGCGCCGCGCCAAGTTTGGAGCGATTGAGTTGGAATGCACCGCTTGTACTGAGCAAAGCGCCGCCGCCACGGTGCTTCCATTGTCCAGCCAGAATCGGCAGCATTGTTACAGCCCGTTGGGCATTGCCGCCGCCTTCATGGCGGGTCATGCCATAACCAGTGCGAATAAAACTTGGGCTTGTCTGGGCATACTCGAGTGCCAAAGCCTCGATGATTTGAGTTTCAATGCCAGTCACTTCGGCGGTTTGATCTAAATTCCAGATTTTGGCAGCCGCTTGGAATGCCGCAAAGCCGCGTGTGTGCTGCTCAAGGAAACTTACATCGTGTAGCCCCCTCGAGATAATAACGTTTGCCATACCGAGCGCCAAGGCTGCATCTGTTCCGGGCTTAATTCGGATGTGCATATCGCTGTATAAACTGGTTTTAGATTCATACGGGTCGATATGAATGATTTTTGCGCCATTGCGTCGGGCTGCTGTTAAAAACGGGGTCAGGTGCGAATTTGTCGCCAAGCTGTTAATCCCCCAGAGCAGAATCAGCTTGGCATTTGGCACATCCTCGGGGTTTGTGCCAAATCGGGCATCACCATAGGTTTGCGCCCAAGCCTCGCTGCCTGTACTGGCACAGATGGTTTCCTCGAGTTCGATTGCTCCTAGCGCCCGAAAAAGTGCATGGGCATGACTGCCTTGCATCAAGCCCATCGTGCCAGCATAGTGATACGGCAGAATACTTTCTGCGCCGTGCTGCTCGAGAATCTGCTGAAGTTTGGCGGCAATTTCGTCCAGCGCATCTTCCCAAGAAACCCGAGTCAAAACACCAGTTAAATTGCGCCGCATTGGGTATTTCGGGCGAGTCTCGAGGTAGGCGCGTTCTGGATAGCGGTAGGTCTTGCTGCACAAAAAGCCTTGGGTGATGGGGTGATTCGGGTCGCCAAGCACTTTGACGGCGCGTCCGTTCTCGAGCGTCACCAGCATTGAACAGGCATCAGGGCAATCGAGCGGACAGGTCAAGCGAATCGGTTTCATGCTTTAATTTACGCTGCTGGCAAGTTTTCGTACAAGACGGCTAAAGGCAATGTAAAACCAGCACTTGGAATTTCGAGTTTTGAATCGCTATTCAAAAATTCATGTTGCCACAAACCATTGCGTTGTCTCGAGAAGACTTCGCCCATTGGCTCGGATTGAGACAGTAAAAAATACTGCTCGAGACACTTTGTACTGGGGCTTGGCGGTTCATAAGTCCAGTATACGACAGAACAATCTTTACAGTATCAGCGTGGCAACCAATTTATAATTGCTGCCATGGCAGCTTCGGTCACAGCCGCGCCAAGGTCAATCGGTGAATTGGTGGCAATTCCAATGGCTAGATTGGCTTTTGGAAAAATGATCATCTCGGCAAAATTTAAGGTATTTGAGCCATTGTGCCAAATTGCTCCATCGGGGAAAATAAACCAGCCCAGCGCTGCATAAATTCCTTGCCCAGCATTGGCTCGAGGCTGATGCAGATACTTAAAGCTCTGGCTCGAGACGATGCCACTCGTACCGTTTTCGCCGTTTAAGTGCGCCAGTAAATACTTGCCAAGGTCTGGCAGACTGCACCGAATGCCATCTGCGCCAAATAACACATTGGAATTGCCATTGGGCAATTCGGGTGAAACCGCCATAACTGTTTTGCCAACTTGCTGATGCCCGTGTGGCTGGGTGAGCACTGGAAAGCGTGTGCCAAAAGCACAATTTTTTAGCTCGAGTGGTGCAAAAATATACTCCCGAATCAGATTTTCCCATTTTTTACCCGTTACTTTTTCGGCAGCTAAACTTGCCACTACAAAACCAATGTTGGAATAAGCCACCATCTGCCTAGCTTCAGGTGTTTGGTTGAGGGCTTTCTCGAGGTACATGGCTCGGGCTTTTTGTGGCTCGAGTTCCCAACTATACACAGCGCTGTCCTCGACATTGGCAGCAAAACCAGCCACATGAAAAAGTATTTCTTGAATCGTGACTTTACGGTAAGCCAGCAGCATTTTTTGGTCGCTAAAAACCTCTTCTAAAGTCGTGTCCCAGCCCAATAACTTTTGCTCGACCAATTTGGCAATCAGGGTGGCAGTAAAACTTTTGGACAAACTCCCCAGTTGGTACATATCCCCAAGTTGCACCGCCACTTTTGAGCCGATTGCCCGTTCACCAACGGCGGCTGACTCGAGAACTGCGCCGTTTTTAACCACCGTGGCAGCGAGACTTGGTGCGCCAAATTTAAGCCTGACCGCCTCGAGGGTGCTGGCTAAAGAATTCTGACTCGAGAAGCCAAGGCTCGAGAGGCTAAAAACGCTAAGTAAAGCAACGCCAAGCCAGTGCTTCATGGAAGTCAATATATGATACAAGTTGCGTTTAGACTTGGAGTTTAGCTCACAAAATATAGGTAGGACATGGTAAGATAAACCCATGAAAGCCAGTATTTATCTTCCATCCGAACTCGAGGCTGTGGTGCAAAGTTATCTCCAAGACCATCCAGAACTGACCCTTTCTGGTCTGGTGCAAGAAGCCCTCGAGCATAAACTTAAACCACGCCGCAATCGCTTGCTCGAGTTGGCTGGTTTTGTTTCTTTCGATGGCAAAGATAAACGTACATCCGAACAGATCGCAGATGATATGCGTGAACGACCTGAAGATGAACCCACAAAGCGTGGCTTTGATCGTCCATGAGATTAGCGCGTTTGGTACTTGATACGGGTGTATTGTTGGCATTTTTTAATGACCGAGATGAATTTCATGCTATTGCGATTGAGGGATTTGAGGCGCTTAACGCCATGAATACTCGGCTGATTACCCCCTCATGCGTGGTTCTCGAGGTTGCCAAAAGACTTTTGTTCGATGTCAATGCCACTGCCATGCAAACCGCCACCCGTGCCATGCTCGAGACCCTTGAAGTTTTGGACACCACCCCTTTTGGTATTCGGGATGCGCTTGAGTTGATCGAAAATATGAAAAAATGGAATGCCACGCTCGAGGATGCAATTGTCATCAACACCGCTTTGGCACTGAATGCACCCGTTTGGACATTTAACGACCGAGACTTTGGCAACATCAAAAATCTTGACTTTTGGAATCCGTAACCCGAGGCGTGTGGCTTAGGTCAACAAACTGGCTTGTCGCTCAGGTCAACAAACTGGCTTTGGCTAAAGTGCCAAAAGCCTCGAGTTGGGCTTCTTGCCAAGCGGTGTCGCGCCCAAGTTCTTTTGCCATCAGGCTTGCCACAAGTGGGGCTGCCTCGAGTGCAGCTTTGGCATCGAGCAATAAGGCTCGAGTTCGTCTGGATAAGGCATCCTCGAGGGTACGGCTCATTTCTTGGCGCACTGCCCAGATAATCTCGGCTTGGATGTACGGCAGTTTGGCATGAATTTTTGCGCCCAGTTCGGGGTGGTCTTGGACCATCCCTTGAATGTGTTTGGCATCCGAGCCATACATCGAAAGGCTCTCCTCGAGCGACCCGCCAATTTGTTCGGGTGAGTTTTCGACGGCAGGTGCGCCGTGCAGCCGCATCTCTGGGGTCGGTGAGGTTCGCACTTCAATTCCAGCAATTGGTGCGGCTTTGTTAATCACATCTTCGCCCATTTTGCGGTAGGTTGTCCATTTGCCACCAACGATGGTCAGTAAACCTGTTCTTGAAACCAGAATGGTGTGGTCTCGAGACAGTGCCGAGGTATTGCCATCCGAATCCGAGGCTTTGACCAGTGGGCGTAAACCAGCGTAAACCGCCAGCACATCGGAGCGCACTGGGTCTTTGGTCAAGTACCGCCCGGCGTGTTGCACCAAAAACTCGAGTTCTTGCTCGAGCGGGCGCGGCTCGGCATCTATGCTTGGGACTGGCGTGTCGGTTGTGCCTATAATCGCTTTGCCATGCCACGGCACAGCAAATAAAACCCGTCCATCGTCGGTGCGTGGAACCATCAGGGCATTGTTGCCGGGAAAGAATTCTTTGGGCAGCACCAAATGTACCCCTTGGCTTGGCGAAATCACACTTTTTGCCTCGGGGTCATCCATTTTGCGGATGTTGTCGGTAAAGACACCAGTTGAATTGATAACTGCTTTGGCATAAATTTCAATTTCACGCCCAGACTCGAGGTCGAGGACTACAGCGCCCACGACACGGTCTGCTTGGTGAATCAGGCTTTTGACGGGCGTGTAATTACTGATGGCTGCGCCTTTGTTGGTGGCAGTTTGCGCCAATGTAACCGCCAGTCTCGAGTCATCAAACTGCCCATCGAAATAGACCACACCGCCTTGAAGTCCTTCTGGCTCGAGGGTCGGGATGCGCTCTAAGGCGTTGCTTTTAGAAATCAGTTTGCTGCTGCCGAGGTTTAATTTGCCAGCCAGCACATCGTAGACCTTTAAGCCCACGCCATAATACGGACCTGCCCACCAATCGTAAGCTGGAATGACAAACTCGAGGTCGCGCACCAAATGGGCAGCGTTGCGCCGTAAGCGCCCACGTTCGCGCAGGGCTTCACGCACCAAGCCTATGTTGCCCTGAGCCAGATAACGCACTCCACCATGAACCAATTTGGTGCTGCGGCTGCTTGTGCCTTTAGCAAAATCGTGGCTTTCTACAAGTGCGACGCTGTGTCCTCGAGCCGCCGCTTCGACGGCTGCGCCTAAACCAGTTGCGCCGCCGCCAATAATTAAAAAGTCGAATGGTTCGGTTTTTGAAGACTCAAGGCGCGATAAACTGTCGGAGCGATTCATAGGTCTAAGTTTATACCCACAAGCCTTGGGAATTCGAGAGCGCGAGTATAAACATTTCTAAACATTTAAGCCAAAGCCATAAAATACAGCACACCCAAAATCGCCTCGAGTTCTTGGATGCTGTAATCGCGTAAATCTAAGCGTACCTCCGTGCCTTCTAACTCTAGGAACCGCCAATCTGTGCCACTCGAGACAATCCCAAAGATTTTGGCTCGAGGTTTGCCACGTTTGAGGTTGAACCGTTGGGCTGCCACCATTTCCGCCACGCACTGGGCAATGCCACCCGCTAAATCTTCTTTTTTTGCCTCGACCAGCATGATAATCGGCGCTTGAACTTCAATCAAAAGCGGGTCTTGGCTGATTAAAAAATCACAAAAACCATGTAATCCAAGTTTGCGGTCTACGTTAAAGGCAATTCCAGAAAAGACCGCAATCTGGCGCTGTAGAATTTCGCGTATTTCGACCAAAACTGGCGCAATAATGAGTTCGGAACGGGCTTTTTCTGTGCCTTTATTGACAATTAAAGGCAAGTTGCGTTGCAGTGTGGCTAACAACAAATCACTGGCGGTAACAGCTTTAACTTGCCCATATAAATTATCAAATTCCTTAAAGCGAAGTTCAAAACGCTCACTCAGGATGTCCAAAGTAAAAGATTCATATGCCATGTAACCTCCTAAATCAGTTCACTGACTTTCTCGGCAGCCTCAAAATCCAGCGCAGTAATTCCGCCAACATCGTGAGTAATGTAGGCGACCCTAAGTTTTTTGTACATAATCTCGAGGCTGTCCGGATGGTGATTGATTCGCTCCGAAAGCATGGCGATTTCGACCGCCAGCGCCACACCACTGGCATAGGTCGGGCAGTTAAAAAATCGGGTCAATTTACCATTCTTAAAAGCCCAATCGGGAAGATGAGTCAGGCGCTCGGTGATTTCGGTTTCGGTTAATTTCATGGTTGCAGTCTACGCTCTAATTCTAAGAGGCTGATATTCGCCAGAGTCTCGAGCCGAATCACACCACTGGGAAACTCGAGGTTCTTGGTCACAGAATTTGGAATCACCACACAAGCAATGCCAGCCGCCAAAGCCGCTTTTGCACCATTGGGTGAATCCTCGAGAACGACGGCTTCGTGGGCTGACAGCCCTAACTTATGCAGTGCCAACAAAAAAAGCGCAGGGTCTGGTTTAACCTTTTCGACTTCATAGCGTGTGGCGGTTGCGTCAAAATACTCGAGAATGCCATGCTTTTGCGTCCAGCCCGAAACCCAATCGTAATCACTCGAGGAAGCAATGGCGAGTTGTAAGCCAGCCGCTTTTGCCTCGAGTATCAATTCTTTTGTGCCAGCCAACAAACTCGAGGCGTGAATCAAACGCAAAACCTCTTCGCGGTGTTCAGCTTGCAAGGTTTCTCGAGGCAGCGCGTAACCGATTTTTTGCTCTAAATCAAGCCAAGGGTCAAAGCCGCCCCAAGTGCCAATGCCGCGCCCCCAGTCTTGGGTATTCAGCACTTGCTCAAAACGCTGATAAAGGGCTGTCCAAGCCACAAATTCTGGTGTTTCGGTATCTAAAATCGTGCCATCAAAGTCAAAAATCAGTGCTTTCATGGCTAGAGCATAAGGGAAAAGAGGCAAAGGGAAAAAGGGAAAAAGGTGAAAGGGTAAATCTGTGCGCCCTTTTACCCTTTTCTACTTTTAACCCTGCTTTTGCTGTGTCATACTCGAGCCTATGGACTTACCCGATGTTTCAAAGCTCGAAGGGGCGCTGGGGGCAATTTGCCGTGACCGTGCGACCGATTATACCAATGCCAGTTTTGAACTCACGGCTCGAGCCTCGAGCCACGGTTTTGAAAATGCCCTTAAAACCCAAGGCAT
Source organism: Deinococcales bacterium (assembly GCA_043778225.1). Lineage (GTDB taxonomy): Bacteria > Deinococcota > Deinococci > Deinococcales > JAAFIG01 > JAAFIG01. Next base: position 37,873 of record JAYWGM010000063.1, read on the forward strand.
CAAACTGATAGCCGAAGTCAAACGCGCCTCACCACGCGGCGACTTAAATACTGCACTGTCGGCAATCGAGGCAGCCAAGGCTTATGCGGCTGGCGGCGCAAGTGCCATTTCGGTGCTGACCGAGCCACGGCGTTTTCTGGGGTCGTTTGAAGATTTACAAAGCGTCTCAAGCCAGATTGCACTTCCTACACTCTGCAAAGACTTTGTGGTTCATCCTGCGATGCTCCAAGAGGCGGTACAGGCGGGCGCGGCGGCGGTACTGCTTTTGGTCAATGTGCTGGGCAAACAGACCAAGGCGTACCTCGAGGCTTGCCACAGTGTTGGCTTAGATGCACTGGTCGAGGTTCACACCGAAGATGAATTAGACCTTGCGCTCGAAGCTGGCTCGAGGATGATTGGGGTCAATAACCGCGATTTAATCAGCTTAGATATAAACCTTGGAACTGCGCCGCGCCTTGGCTTGTTGGCTCGAGAATACGATTTTGAGGGGGTGCTGATTGCCTTGTCTGGCTATTCTAATCGCGCCGAAATTATTTCTTTACAGGATGTCTTTAACGCCGTGCTGGTTGGCTCGAGCTTGGTTTCGTCTATGGATTTAGCTGCCAGTGTACGCGGTTTACTAGGACGGTGAGTTGATGCGATTTTTGCCGCTTTTTTTGGCAGCCACCAAGGCTTGGTCGGCTTGGGATAATTTTTCCTCGAGTTGCGAAACATGGTCAAGGCTGACCATTCCAACACTGACACTGACCATTTGGTGAAATGGCTCAACGATTTCGGTGCGCCACTGCTCGAGCCTTTCGTGTGCCATTTCGAGCGAGATATTGGGTAAAAGCAGCGCAAATTCATCGCCACCAAAACGCGCCACCAAGTCGTATTGGCGTACCCGTTCACGCAAACGCTGGGTGATGGTTTTTAGAACTTTGTCGCCAGCATCGTGACCAAAAACATCGTTGACGGTTTTGAATTTGTCCAAATCAAACATCACCACCACGCTCGGGGAAGTGGTCTGTGGCAGGATTAACTTGGCACGGTTCAAAAACTCGGTGCGATTGAGTAACTGCGTTAGTTCGTCGGTGGTGGCGCGTTTATACCAAGCCTCAATTGGACTCGAGATGCGCCAAATCAGCGGAATTGAAAACAGAATCACCAGTACACTGACCACAATCGTTTGCCACAATTGGCGATTAAACACGGCTTCGCTCGAGCCAACAAAATCTTTTTTAGGGGCATGGATTCCAAGTAACCAGTTGGCATCTTGATTGACCAAAAGCGGTCGCATTAACCCGACCCACTCGAGATTGCCAATACGGTAATTTTGTAAATCTGAGCCGTTGTGACTCAATTGTTGCAATGCTTTGGCTTGTTGGCTGCCAACTTCGGACAGCTTAGGTAAAGCGCGGCTATTGGGTTGTAGTTTTTCGGCAAGTTGAGGCATTCCAACCACTTCGCCATTCTTGGTGACGATAAACGCAGCCCCATTAGCACTGGTTGGGATATTGCCAATAAAATCTGACAAAACCGTAATTTCGATGTCAACGCCGACGACACCATCTAAATTAAAGGCTGCGTTTTTAATCGGTAGCGCGGTGGTAATGCCCGGGCGTTGTGAGGAAAAAAAAACATAAGGACCTGTCCAAACCAAAGTCTGTCGGCTGAGTGATTCCTTAAACCAAGGTCGGGTTCGCGGGTCGTAACCATCGTCTGGGCTGATTGCATCTGAGACTAAATTGCCAGCCTTATCAAATTGTTCGAGTTTGGTTAAACGCAAATTTTTTTGAACGATAATTTTTTTGAGGCTAAAGCCAATTTTTTCACGTCTGGCAAAAATAAAACTGCCGTCTTGCCCACCAAAATATAAACCTGTCAGTTGTGGCACACTTTTAAGCTGCTCGAGTAAAAAACCATCAAAGGCTTGACTGTTGGGGCGCAATGTACCGCGAGTCATTAAGCCATGTAACACTCGAGCCGTTTGTTCGGCAGGTGCAAGAAAACGCTGTGTCCGCTCGAGAACACTTTCGGACACATGGCGCATGATAATTCCAGCATTCTCGAGTTGTAGCGCCGTGGTGTTGCTGCGGGCTGCCAAAAGTAAGGCAACAATAGCAATTCCCTGTAGGGCGACCAAACCCAACAACATCCATTGACGGATTGGTGGAATGGTGTTGGAAGGCTGCTTACGGTTAAACACAACCTCAAGCCTAGCATAAATGGTAAGCGCTTACGGCTAAACTTAAAGCGAGGTTAAAACCTGTACTTAGCAGGGTGGAGTGATCACCCATTCTTGAAACAATTTTAGACTTTAGCCAGTCCTAGTCTGCCTTCCTCGAGACTGACCACAAAATCAGAAGATAGAGGAGAGCTAAACTCGAGAAAATCACAAAGCGTATCTTCGCGCAATGTGGCTTCCCACGCCTTAGCTGCCTCGAGCCAATCGCCGCTTAAATCTAAACGCAATGCAATACGATTAGAAACTTCGAGACCAGAATCCTTACGCCCTTGTTGCACTGCCCGTAGTAAATCTCGAGCCAAACCCTCGAGAATCAAATCCTTAGTCAGTTCCGTGGTGAATGCCACCAGCAAACCATCTTGTTCCACTGCCGCAAACCCTTCTGGCGATTTTGCATCCACCAGCACATCGGCAGGCTCGAGAAGAAACGCACCATCAGCAGTCTCGAGCGTAAAATTCTGGTTCTTGTTGACACTTGAAACAATCGCGCTCGAGTCGCCTTGCAGCAGCGCTTCGCGGATGGCTGGGATATTTTTGCCGTACTTGCGCCCAAGGGTTGGCAGATTTGGCTTTAAGTTGTACGAAATTAAATTTGTGCCTTCCTCGAGCAATTTTACAGTTTTAACATTGAGTTCTTCGGCAATCGTACTCGTGAAGCGTTCCAGTGCCAGATTATCGGTACTTTCTCGCGCCCTAAGCATGACTTCGGCTAATGGCTGACGCAGTTTTAGGTTTGCCTGTCCTCGAGCCGCCCGTCCTAAGTCTACGACCCGAATCACGGCTTGCATTTCGGACACCAGTTGAGCGTCAAAACGCGCTGCATTGAACTTTGGAAACTCGCACAGATGCACACTTTCTGGAGCGCTTGAATCCAAGCCAACCACCAAATTCTGATACAAACTCTCGGACAAAAATGGCGTAAATGGCGCAGCCAATTTTGTGACCGTGACCAATGCCTCATACAAAGTTGCATAGGCACTCGAGTCCACAATTCCATCCTGAGTCCAGAAACGCCGACGATTACGGCGCACATACCAATTGCTCAGTTCATCCACAAATGCCTCGAGTGCTTTACCGCCTTTTCGCGCATCGTAATTATTCAGCGCTTCTGTAACTGTTTGCACCAGCCCTTCAAGCCTCGAGATGAGCCAACGGTCAATTTCTGGGCGAGTCTCGAGTGTGGGCGCAACCTTCAAATCTGGATTATCGAGGTTGGCGTACAGCACAAAAAAGCTGTACACATTCCAAAGCGTATTGATAAAGCCGCGCTGTCCTTCAGCAATTAAGCGCTCCGAGAAACGCTTGGTGTCGCCCGGTTCAGAACCCGTGAACATATACCAACGCACTGAGTCCGCGCCAAATTTATCAAAGGCTGGCAGAGGCTCGACCACATTGCCTTTGGATTTGGACATTTTCGCGCCTTTTTCGTCTACCAAATGCCCGAGGCAAATCACGTTTTTATAGACTGGCTGGTCATAAAGTAGCGTTCCAATGGCGTGCAAGCTGTAAAACCACCCTCGAGTCTGGTCAATCGCCTCACAAATGTAATCGGCTGGAAAGTGCTTCTCGAAGGTATCCAAAGTTTCTTTGCTGCGAGCCACACCGTCCGCATCCAGCAGTAAATGCCACTGGGCATACGGCATTGCCCCAGAATCAAACCAGACATCCAGCACTTCTGGGACTCGAGAAAATGTCTTGCCATCTTTTATAAAAGTGGCATCATCAATGTACGGACGGTGTAAATCCTCATTCTCGAGTTCTTTGCCCATCAGGTTCTCGAGTTCCGCCACAGAACCAACGCAAACGTAATCACGTCCATCTTCAGAAACCCAAAAAGGAAGCGGCGAACCCCAATAGCGCTCACGGCTGATGCCCCAATCGACGTTGCCCTCGAGCCATTTACCAAAGCGTCCATCCTTGATATGTTCTGGAATCCAATTGATTTCTTGGTTGGTCTCGGACATCCGCTTTGACATTTTTTCGGTGCGGATAAACCAACTTGGACGGGCAAAATATAAAATTGGGTCGCCAGTGCGGTCATGGAACGGATACCTGTGCTTGAGTGTTCCCGCGTGGTACATCAGACCGCGTTCGCGCATGGTTTTGATGAGACCCTTATCGGCATCCTTAAAAAACTTGCCACGCTCGTCGGTCACTTGCATGATGCCGTTGCCATTTGTGCCAAAACACAAGACGCAATCGTAAGATTTACCAACTTCTAAATCCTCTGCGCCGTAGACTGGGGCTTGGTGGGCTAAACCAGAGCCGTCTTCGTCGCCGACAAAATCGGCTAGGACGACGATGTGCGCCCTTGGGTGAGACGAGTCCGCGCCAACCGTACCCGCTTTCCGACTCGAGAATTTATCTTTATTCAAACCGAGTTCTTCAAAAACTTCGGGGAATGGCTGCTCGTACTGCCAAAAGTGCATCAGTTCGCCTTTGAAGGTGGCTAGAACCTCGAGGGGCGGGGCATCCTTATTCAGTTCTGAGATTCGAGTCACAGCATTTTTGGCAATCACGATATGACCCATTGGGCTAGAACACAGCACATACTCGAGATTTGGATTGACGGCTGCCAAAGTGTTGCTCGGCAGTGTCCAAGGTGTGGTTGTCCAAACAATCAAGGCTGGCTGCTCGAGCTTGGTTAAATCCACGCCCTGCGCCTCGAGACTTGCCCTTAAATCTTGTGGGGTGGTCTCGAGCTTGACCGGCAGACGCACATAGACACTTGGGTCATCCACCATTTGGTAGCTGTTCTCATCGCCAAGTTCGGCTTTGGACAAGGTGCTGCCGATGCGCGGCGAAACCGGCACAACCTTAAAATCTCGCTCGACCAAACCTTTATCCCAGAGGCGCTTGAGTAAATTCCAAACCGATTCAATGTACTCGTTTTTATAGGTCACATAGGCATTCTCGAGGTCTACCCACATCCCGAGGCGTTCGGTAAAATAATTCCAATCTAAAATGTTGCTAAAGACACTTTCACGGCACAAGCGGTTAAATTCCTCGAGTTCGGCGCGGCTCGAGCCATGATTGCGCCCTTTCATACCCATTTTCTTTTCGACTGCAATTTCGACAGGCAGCCCGTGGGTGTCCCAGCCGCCTTTGCGGGTCACATGAAAACCATTCATGACCTTAAAACGTGGGAAAATATCTTTGAAGGCTCGAGCCAAAACATGGTGCATGGCGGGTTGCCCGTTGGCGGTTGGCGGACCTTCGTAAAACACAAATTCGCCAGATGGGGCGGGTTTGGATTCGGTTTGACCGAAAATATCTCGAGCCTTCCAGAACTCGAGAACGCGGGCTTCGACATCTTTGTAGCTGACTTGCGGGCTGACTTCGTTAAATTTCATAAGACCTCAGTTTGCATGAATTTGATTTTCGTAGGGACAGACTCCCGTGTCTGCCCTGTGAGACGATGTAATTTGGAATTTTCCTTTGAATTATTGTTTTTGTTTACCTTTTGGTTTATCTCGAGCAATGATTAGCTGGCAGGACGAACACGGGGGTTCGTCCCTATGGTTTTTTTGGTTTGAATTTTCGAGACATTGTGCATATCATTGATACAGCTATGTAAATTTGCTTTCATACTAAAATCTATCCTTGAAATCCGATGTTGTTTAGGTGCTGCTCGGCAACTTGACCAAGACATAAGCGAATTGTTGTGAAGAACGGTCTCCATTGATAATCTAAATAGCGACTGATTAGGTTTAAGGTTACGTCACGGTTTGCAACTCGCCATTGTTTTTTATTGTGTTCTATATCTCTGAATATGATAAGTCGCTGTTGTGCAAGTCGGTCACAGTTTAAGTTCAGTATTTTGATGGTGTTTTCAACTAATTCAAAAACACTGGTAAACTTGTTATCCTCTAAGTTAATGGTTTTACAGTGTTGTTCATTTGGCTCGAGGAATCCATTTGTTGGATTGAACTGAAATAAACAGGGTGATGGAATTATGGTTAATGGATTGAGAATAATGCCTTCGCAGTTTTTTGGTATTTTTCCAGCTTGTTCCATATGATTTTTATGCGAATCACAACTTAAATTTTCTTCCAATGGTGATAGAAAATTGGGAAGATTGGGATTGTCACCGCCATTACAAACCCCAATCATATTTGACCAAAGCAATGCCCAGTTTAGTGCCGAATCTGACGTATCTGACTTTGCATGAAAATGTTCTACTCGAGTCGTTAATGGTTCTGACGCTGAAATCTTGCATTCACAATAGGCACAGAGACCGTATTGGTCACTAATAATTTGGGTTCTAATGTTTTTATAAACATCTTCAAAATTCCTCAAATCTTTCCAAGTGGCTTTTGGATTATTGCTTTCAAAGGCGGTTAATTCTTCTGGGGGAGTGGTATTTTTGAAAACTGGTTTCATTGATTCTGCTCCCAAATTCGGTTTTCAATAAATAAATCCGCTTCGAGTAAAGCAGGTTCTTCACCCAGATAACGTTGATCTAAAATAGTTCGCAATTCGATGGCTCGAGGCGAAGCCCACTCATTTTTGAAAACAAGTTCTTGATATTCAAGCAGTTCTCGAGTTGCCATGTTTTTCTGAGGTCTTGGGTCAACTCCAAAAATGCGTTTTAGAATCCGATTGGACTCTGCTCCTTCCGTACCAGAAGGGGTGAAAATTTGATTATTCTCAATAACTCGAATACATTCGGCGGGAACAGTTGATAACACTTGAGGGCTGTGGGTACTCACAATAAATTGAGTATTCGGAAAAGTACGTCGTAAATCCCCAAGAATTCGTTGCTGCCACATCGGATGCAAATGTAAATCTATTTCATCAATAATCACAATGGCTTCTTGATGCAATGGGTTGATACCAGTAGCCTCAGATGGATTGGCTTGTGCCATCCGCAAAGATAAATCCATAGCCAGTGCCAGCATGGTGCGGAAGCCATCACTAAGTTGTCCGAGCCTAAGGGTTTTGACTTCCCCATTTTCAAGTGTTTGATCTATGACAAATTGCAAGGGTTTAAGTTTGGTACGTGGATTTGAAAAGCTGGGCAGCATGATTCTGATTGCTTCGCGCATGACTTTCAAATCAGGTAATTCATAGTTGAAATCCCTTAGTTCGCGCTGAGCATGAAGCTCAAGCCGCTCAAGGTAATCAAAACGCTCGTAAATAGCGCGAAAATTGCTGGTTGCGCCAAACGCGCCTTCAAAAGCCTCGAAACGTCTAAATTGCTTGCGGAAGTCAGTACGGCGTTCAACCTCTGCCATAAATACCCTATTTGTACCGTAGTAACGAACCAGTGGGAGGGTGTAAGGTTTACCAGTTTTTTCTGCCTCCAGAAGACCAGAGATGAACTCATTAAAATTCTGCTTCAATTTAGCTATATCTTCTGGATTGCTAGCAGGTTTTCCTAGCTCCGCATCAAACTCAAATTGGGGATAGACTTTTTTGACACTTTTGTCTTTGACTTTAATTGCTATTAACAGTGTTGAACCTTGAGTCGGCAAATATATTGATAATGAAATTTGCGCCAAGTCTGCACTTTGTTGATTCGTACCTATCTTAATGTCATTTGTGGTCATTGCTTTGCCATCGCGCTGAATCAAACCAGTTGCCATACGACTTAGGAGAAAATTTATTGCTTCAAGCACGGCTGTTTTTCCACCACCATTTTCAGATACAAAAACGGTTAATTTTGGATGGAACATGATCATTGCTTCTTGAAAACAACGAAAAGTTGTTAGGTTTAGAGCTACTAGTTTCATAAATCTCCATTATATTTTTGACTTTGCAGAATCTTGAGCAACACAAAAACCCCAACAGACGCTTGTGCGTCATGCTGGGGCGCTAGTAATTGCGCGTTACCACCCAACTTCACTCGAGCCTTGCGGTTCTCGAGCCTTTATACCAACCATTGCGGATTGGTTTGCGCTGTATCGGGCGCACCCGAACGGTTCTACTCGAGAATAATTCTCTTTCTTCCATCTGCTCGGAGGTGATGTTGGCTCGAGTTCGTGTCCATCGGCGCTTTCACCGTCCGCCGTTCGCTGTTGGTCGTGTCTCGAGTTACGTCCTCGTCGTTGCGGCTATCAGTGTACGGACTCGAGGTAGGGCGTGTCAACGTGGTAGAATGGCGTATGCGTTCCGCACCTGTAAAAACAGCTTTGTCTTTTGACCAATTTCTCGAGTTCGAGATTTCCAGTCTTGAGCGCCATGAGTTCGTGGATGGTAATCTGTTTGTTATGGCGGGTGGGACAGATAAACAAAATCATTTGATTGGCGAATTGTATATTTCGCTCAAAGCAGTGGCTCGAGCGGCTGGTTTTCGGGTTTATATGAGTGATGTGTTAATTCGCACCCCCGACGATGTGGGTTATTACCCTGACGTTTATGTGGCTCGAGATGAAATTGGCGATTCTCCTCGGGTTAAACGTCATCCGATTGTGATTATTGAAGTCTTGTCTTCAAGTACCGAAATTTTTGACCGTGGTGAAAAATGGCACAACTATCAGACTATTCCAAGCCTCGAGCAGTATGTCTTGTTGTCGCAGTCTGAGCCACTTGCCGAAATGTACACAAGGCAAGCCGATGGTTCGTGGCGTTATCAATCATTTTCTGGTGCGTCGGTGCTTCATTTCTCGAGCCTCAATTTTGATTTGCCGCTTGAGTCTTTGTATACAGATTTACCTGCCAACGAAAACCAATCAACTCGAGCTTAACGTGTTCCCGAGTTGATTGGTTTTTGGTTTTTACTTGCCAATCAGGTTATCAAACCCAAACAGGTAATGCTGGGTATTGCGGTTTTTGCTGCTCATTTCTTTGGCTGTGCCTATTTCGATGCGCTCTTTGACATCGGTGCTGACTAAACCAATTTCTTCGCCAGATTTTTGTGGGGCAGTTAAGCGCAAAGTCTTGACTCCGAGTATTGGCTCACTGCTTTGGGCGGAAGCCGCAAGGTTCGTGCTTTCGTGTGGAAATTTGTAATTGCTGGGGTCGCGCCACTCGCCTACTACATTTGTGCCAAGCGGATAAATCCAACCAGCCACATATAACCTGTTGCCATAAGCTGCGATTCCCATCGTGTGATCCATTGCTACGACATCTTGTTGCGTGCCAGTAAAATGAAACAGTTCGCGCTCGAGTTTTCCATCGAAGTTGTATTGTAGTAAGGCACTGTCGCCAAACTGATAATCGGCTTGGGTGTACTCTTGGAAACCAACTCGCCCACCAAGATAAACTTTATCGCCAATTACGCGCACCACTCGAGCGTTGTTGCGGTCATTGCGAACTCCAGCGTTATAGCGCCGCCCCCAGAGAACTTTGCCATTGGGGTCGAGCTTAAAAAGCTCGAGATAGGTTTGTGTGCCGTGGACATCGCTGGCGGCGTACAGATTGCCATTGGCATCCAAGTCAAGGTCGGAAATCGTGCTGCCACGGGTTTCTTGGGGCATTTCTTTTGCCCATAAAAACTCGAGTTTATCGTTGGCTACACCAAGTTTTAGGATTTGTCCGCGACCTGTGCGTCCGTTCCAACCGCCTAAATAAATGGTTGTTCCAGCTGGATTTGCCACTAAGCTAAATACGCGGTCATTGCTGCCGGGCGTTGGGTCTATGGTCAAGGCATCGAGTTGATTGCCGTTGTTTGCGTCCAGAATACTGACCAGAATTTGGGCTTCGTCGCCAGCATCGCCGCCGCCACCCGCAACATAGACTCGGTTGCCAACTACGGTCACACTCGAGGCATTGGTTGTGCCGTTGGCTTGATTTTTCCAATGTGGTCGCCAAGCTTTGCTCCATAGTATCTCGCCGTTGGCAGACAGTTTAACCACAATTTGTGTCTGTGGTTCGGCATTGATTTTCCAAGCGGCTCGAGCCACCACATAGACACTGTTTTGGGCATCGGTGGCAATTGCACGGCTGGTTGCCCCATGGTCGCCATCAATGTAGCGCATTGGGGAGTCTAAGCCGGGTGTGCCAATGTTTTTTGCCCAGAGCAGTTCGCCGGTGGGCGATAATTTACTGACCAATAAATCGCCGTAATACGAATCCACAAAACTTTTGGAAACCCCAACCGTCAGGGCATTGCCGCTCGAGTCTAACGCTAAGCCGTTCAGGACATCCGAGCTATTGCCGCCCCAGACGCGCTCAAGGCTTGGTTTTAGGGTGGTGGTTTGAGCAAAAGCAAAGATACATAGTCCAATGGCGAGGGTGGTGGTTTGAATAATTTTTTTCATGTTTCCTCCGACCTCAAGTATCGGGGAATGGTGTTATGTGGGTGTTATGCCAAGGCTGAAAACGGCAGGATTTCCTCGAGTGAATCAATCTGGATTTGGTCAGTTGGACTGACCTCGAGTGTCTCGAGTAACTGCTCGAGCAATTGCCGTTCTCGAGGGGCGGGTTGGCGTTTTAGAACCAATTGTGCAATCTGCCAAGCCAGTCGGTGCTGCCCACCTTGGGCTTGGAGTTCGGCAAGGGCAACCAGTGTTAAATTGGTTTGCGGGGCGGCTTCTAAGTGCATTGCCACCCGCAAACTTTGCTGCATTGCGGTTGTGGCTGCCTCGAGTTGCCCAAGGTCGCGCAGTGTTAAACCCATGCCACGCAAGGCAATCACTTCAACATAGCCATGTCCCATACGTCGGCAACGCTCCAAGGTATCGGTAAAACCCGTCAGGGCTTGGGGCAAGCGTTGCTCGCGGCGGTCTAAATCAGCCAGTTGGCTACGAACCAAGGTTTCGCCAAATTGGTCGCCAATGTCCTTGGCTAAATCCAGACAAGCCACAAATAATTGTCTGGCAGCCAACAGTTGCCCAAGGTTTTTTTGGGCATCGCCAAGGTTGAGTTGAGCAATAAACATGGCTCGAGGCTGGGCGCTTGGTCGTCGTAGCTCGAGACTTTCGCGGTGGTACTGCACGGCTTTTTCGGCATGACCACTGTTTAAGGACACCAACCCAAGCGAATTGAGAACTCGCGCTGTGGCGTTGGTATCGCCAAGTTGTCGAAAAATCTTGAGGGCTGCTTCAAATTGGATTGTGGCTTTTGTAAAATCACCAAGTCCTTCAAAAACATTGCCAAGCTGGTACTGACAGCCAGCAATGCCACTTAAATCATCTTGTTGGACATAGATTTGTTGAGCTTGTTGAAGTGTGTTCTGTACTTTTTGGTAGTAGCCCAGACGAAATTCTGCCCAAGCAGAGCGCATTAAGAGTTTGGCGTGTTCGTCTGGTACTTGTGCAGTAGCGGCAGCAGTAAAAAGCTGTTGGGCTTCGTAAAACAAGCCGCGTAAATCCAAATAGGTGGACAGCGCAGGACAAGCCATTGCCAGCCATTGGCTTTGTTGGGTTTGGCAAGCAAAATTCCAAGCCGCACGGATATTCTCGAGTTCAAGGGTAATCCGATTCAGTTGGGTCTTTGGGTCTGCCTCGAGTTTGTTTTCGAGGCTCGCCAGCCAGTTTAGAAAAAAATGGCTATGGAGCGCTTTGGTTTTTTCTGGCTGCTCAAGATTTTTTTCGGCAGCATGGCGAATCAGTTTAAGCATTGTGAAACGACCATCTTCGGCTTTTAACAGCGATGCTTTGACCAAAATAGCCAAGTCCTGAAGGCTGACTTCTGCCAATTGTCGAGCCGTTTCACGGTCAAAACCACCGACACAAACCGATAGAACACACAGTTTTTTTCTTAATAACGCTGGCAATCTGCGCCAAGAACCCTCAAAGACATTGCGCCAATCAAGTAAACCCGTATCCTGCTCGAGTTCGTCGGCTAGGGCTTTAAGCGGCAGTGTCCGAGTCCAAGTGGCTGCCAGTTCTAGTGCCAAAGGCATTCCATCGAGTGCCATGATAATTCTTTGTATCGCAATTGGGTCTGGTTTTAGGTTTGGATTTTGGCGCTGACTGCGTTCTAAAAAAAGCTGAATTGCCGAGTCTTGGCTTAAACCTTGCAGTACATAAATTTGCTCGATATTCAGTCCAAGGGCTTGTCTTGAGGTGATTACCATTCGCAAACCTGTCTCGACTAAGGCATTGACCAAGCCAATTTGCGGCAACAACTGCTCGTAGTTATCGAGCAACAACGTGGTGCTGGGCATTTTTTGGCATATTTGCAAGAGTTGTGTTTTGGCATCCTGATGACCTGCAAAACGTACCCCAAGGGCTTGAGCAATTTGGGTCAATAAACCAAGTTCATCAAAAACGTTTTCAAGTCGTACCAAAATAGCATCTGGACAAATGTGTTTGGCTAAACGGGTTTTACCAGTTCCGCCAAAGCCAGTCAGGGTCAGTAAACGGGTTTCGGGTTGCTGTAAAATGATGCCTAAGTCTGTAATTTCTTGTTCACGACCAAAAAAACGTGGTTCTGGAGGTAACATTGTTGGCTGTTGGGGTACAACTTGATATTCGAGGGCTGCCAATAATTCGAGGGTGCGCGGGGCTGGATTGACACCAACATCGCGCTGCAAGACGGTTGCAAAGGTTTGAAAGGCTGACATTCCTCGAACATAAAAGCGCCTTGGCTGACTGGCAGCCAATAACAATTGCAAGGTATCTTCGGCAAGTGGATCAATTGCTAAAACCCGCTCGAGTAAACCAATTGCCTGTGCCGACTCACCGCGCATTAAATCTTGGTCGGCGGTCTCGAGTGCCAATGCCCGCCAGCCATACAGCATATCTTGGCGTTCGGCTTCGAGCCACGCCATAAAATCTGGCGCATCGGGTAAATTCCAATCTAAACTTGGCGAAAACTCGAGAACGCTTAAATCTCGAGTTTTAATTTTGAAGCGCCACTCGAGCCAATCGCACGTTCCGATAAACTCGAGCGGCACCGCACTGCGCGAGTCTGGGGCTTGACGTGCCAAAGCTACGCCAAATGGCAATTGCCAGACCCGTTGCAACAGTTGGCGTAAATTGCGCCTCGCCTCAAAATCTGGCGAATCTGCCCAAAATAAACGGGTCAGTTCTTGGCGCTGGACTGGTCGCGCCTTGAGTGCCAAAAAAATCAGCAGCCCACTGCGTTTGTCTAAGGGTAGGGCATAGCGCTCCGACTCGAGCCACGCCGCCCCAGACCCCAGCAACTCGAGATGCACCATGAGCAATAGTTTAGCCCAGTTTTAGCAGCCTGTGGACTAGCCCAGTTTGCCAGCCTGTGGACTAGCCCAGTTCGGCTCGAGGTGGCTCGGGCAGTTTTAAGGTAATAATCCAAGCTGGAATCAGCAACGCAATGGTTGCCAGCATTGCAATTTGCGGTGTGGTGGCTTCGGCAAGTTCTGCCACCAGTTTATACAGCACCCCAGCCGTTCCCCAACTAAAGCCCATCATCAAGGCGCTGGTGGTGGCGGTTTTTCCGGGAGCAAATTCTTGGGCAGCCACGACTGCCACTGGAATCGTGGCATTGGCAAGCCCGCCAGTTGCAAAACACAGCAGGTAAAACGGCACAAGCCCAATGCTCGAGGGACTGACAAAAACAAGCAGCACGAATAATGGAATCAACAGCAACACACTCGAGCGCAGAACCGTTGTCCGCCCAATTTTATCCGAGATTTGCCCACCGATAATCCCACCAATCGCGCTGGCTATGGAAAGCATAAACAGCGAACCCGCAATCACCCAGTCAGTTTCTTTATCTTTTAGCACAAATGGCAGCAAGCTGGCATAGGTCACGGTGCTGAGCGAACGCAGTACCCCCATTGCCCAAAGGCTACGAATCGGACCCTTAAAAAGTTCGACATAATCGCGCCATGCAACGGGTTTACTCGAGACTCGGCTGCTCGGCGTAACAATAAACGAAATAATGCCCATAACAAAGCCAAGCGGCATCAGATAAACAATGCCTTGTAATCCAAGGGCGGTGGCGGTTAAGGGTCCCAATGCTAAACCCGCCGTACCACCAGCGCTAAAAATACTGGCGTACAGACCACGTTTCTCGAGTTGCGAGTTTTGGGCAACATAGGCTGCCCCACTTGGATGAAAAACTGCGCTGCCGATGCCACCCAGCACAATCAGCATGGCGACTAAAAAAAACGACGGCGCAAACCCCATTAAGGTCATGCCGACAGCCGCCAGAATCGGACCCGCTGCCGCCAACCATTTGCGGTCTACACGGTCGCCAAGCGCTCCAAAAAGTGGCTGTGAAACACTGCCAACCACCGATAAAATCGCCACCAGTGTACCCGTATCGCCCAAGGTGACATTAAATTTTTCGGTCAGGGCGGGTTGCAAAGGGGTCAGCAAACTGGTGAAATTATCGTTGATAAAATGGCTGGCGGTCACGACCGCAATGATGGTTGTTCCAGATGCCGCCGCTAATTTGCTACTCGAGGTTTGCACGCCCTTAGTCTAACGCCCAAGGCTCGAGCCGTGCAGTAAGCCAAAATGCTCATTGTATCAAGTGCGCCACATCCACAGCCCGCAATTCTGGGGCTTTTTGCTCGGGCAACACATCCATGGCGACCAAACCCGCACCGAGTTCTGTGCCAGCCAAGTATTTAAGTTTATCTTTGGTGCGGTATGGCGGGTAAAACTCGAGGTGCAAATGGGCTTCGGGGTGTGGTTGTCCATCGGTGGGTGCTTGGTGCATGACCATTAAATACGGGAAAATCGGGCGGTTAAGAAACATATGGTCAAATTTTAAGAGCAGCGTTTTTAAGACCAGCGCTAAGTCTTTGCGTTCTGCCTCCGATAACTCGAGCAAACTGGCTTTTGGAGCAATCGGCGCAATCCATGTTTCAAACGGGTACCTCGAGAAGGCTGGGATAAAGGCAACAACTGTATCGGTCTTGACCACAATTCGGGTATCTTCTTCGATTTCGGCAGCAATAATTCCCTCGAGTAAACCCTGACCTGTTTTGGCGTAATGTGCGGCTTGTAACTCGAGTTCGCGTTTTGGGACGGGTGGCACATGGTCATAAGCATAAATCTGTCCGTGCGGATGGTGCAGTGTCACACCCATTTCGACCCCACGATTCTCGAAGGGCATGATGTATTTGATTTGTTCGAGTAAGCCTAACTCGCGGTAACGGTCAGTCCAAACCTCGAGTAAAAGCTCGATTTGTGCCAGTGGCAAGCGCCCAAGGCTCGAGTTTGCGTCGTTGTCAAAAACAACAACTTCGCACTTACCAACGCCAGCCGTGGTCGGCACAAGTCCAGCATCGAGGGCTGGTGGTGGGTCGTGTGCATCCACCTCGAGACTCGGGAAGCGGTTATCAAACACGGCAATTTCATAATCTCCCACGGGTAATTCTGTAGGGATTTTGGGGTTGGTCATACGAGCAAGTGGGTTGTAATCTGGCGGTGGTAAAAACGGACGGCTTTGGCGGTGGGCAGCAAAAGTAATCCATTCACCACGCAGCGGATGCCAGCGCATATGCGGGTTGCCAACAATCGGGTCGTTGCCCGGACTTGGCGCAATAATCCCATCTGGAATGGGCGTACTCGAGTACAGATGCAGGGCGCGACCATCTGGCTTGGTTAAGGTTTTCTTATGCACAGCCTATATTGTATCAGGTTGCTGGGAATTACTGCTTTTGCTGCTTGTGTCGTGCCAGAAGTGCTGTGGTGCTGCTGTCTTGGTTTGGTGGCGCGGCGGCATTCTCGAGTAATTGCGGTGCGATTTTTTGCGCCAAGACCTTGCCAAGTTCTACGCCCCACTGGTCAAAGCTATTCACATCCCAAATAATTCCTTGGACAAAAACCTTGTGTTCGTATAAAGCAACCAACGCGCCAAGTGTAAATGGGGTCAGTTCTCGAGCCAAGATCGTGTTGCTTGGTTTATTGCCAGCAAAAACCTTGTGCGCCACCAGTTCAGGTTTTACGCCATCTGCACTGACTTCTGCTGCGGTTTTACCAAACGCCAGTGCTTGAGTTTGGGCAAAGACATTGGCAAGTAAAATTTCGTGGTGGTTAGAAAGTGGATTAAGGCTGCTCGAGAAAGCAATAAAATCGGTTGGAATCAGTTTAGAACCCTGATGGATTAGCTGATAAAAAGCGTGTTGTCCATTTGTGCCGGGTTGCCCCCAAATAATCTGCCCAGTTTCATAATCGGTTCTTGAGCCAGAAAGGGTAGTGGTTTTGCCGTTGCTTTCCATATCGAGTTGCTGCAAATAAGCACTAAAATAGGTCAGGTAATGGTCGTAGGGGAGAACAGCGTGGCTGGCAGCCCCAAAAAAATTGTTGTACCAAATACCCAGCATCCCTAAAATTACAGGCATATTCTGCTCGAGTGGTGCAGTTCTAAAATGTGTGTCCATGCTTCTAAAACCCTCGAGCATTGCCAGATAATGTTTTTGTCCAATCGCAATCATTAACGATAAGCCAACCGCCGAGGTTAGGCTGTAGCGTCCGCCAACCCAATCCCAAAAACCAAACATATTGGCGGGGTCAATGCCAAATTCTGCCACAGCGCTGGCATTGGTACTGACCGCCACAAAATGCCTCGAGACGGCTGAAGGGTCTTGCAGTGCCGCTAAAGTCCACGCTCGAGCAGAATGGGCATTGGTCATCGTTTCTTGGGTCGTAAAGGTTTTACTGCACACAATAAAAAGCGTTTCTTCGGGGTTTAAGTCCCTCGTATTCTCAACAAAATCAGTGCTGTCTACATTGGATACAAACCGAAAAACCAACTCACGGCTCGAGTAAAACCCAAGGGCTTTATACGCCATCACTGGACCTAAATCCGAGCCACCAATACCAATGTTGACAACGTTTTTAATCGGTTTACCGCTATGCCCAAGCCACTTTCCAGCACGGATTGAATCAGCAAAATCCGCCATTTTATCCAGCACCGCATAGACCTCTGGAATCACATTTTTGCCGTCTACCAAAACTTTAGCGTCTCGAGTCGCCCGCAACGCCGTATGCAATACGGCTCGATGCTCGGTGGTGTTGATTTTTTCGCCGATAAACATCGCTTCGCGTTTTTCCTCGAGACCAGTTGCGCGGGCTAACTCGAGCAACAAAGTTAGGGTGGTGTTGCTGACCCGATTTTTACTGTAGTCCAAATACAGCCCAGCCGCCTCGAGTGAAAAATCTGTGCCACGACTCGAGTCAGCCGCAAAAAGCTCTCGCAAATGAGTGTCTTTAATCTCTAAATAATGTTGCTCAAGGGCGTGCCAAGCCGGTAAATCATTCAGTGCCATAAAAACCCCTTATGAAAAAAGGGTCAAACGGTGATGAAACAACCTTTTGACCCATCTTGACCCCACAGATGCACCTCACGGGTTGGGTCGCTTTGACCCTTTGACCCTTTGACCCTTTGACCTTTTAACCCTGCCTTTTACCTCTGCTCGACGGCAATCCAATGGGCATCGCTCGGACCTGTATAATTGGCTAGAGGACGCAAAATACTGTTTTTACGGGTAAATTCGATGATGCTGGCTGTCCAACCCGCCACTCGAGACAAGGCAAATATCGGGGTAAAAAACGATTTTGGTAGCCCAAGGTCGGAATAGACCACACCGCTATAAAAATCCACATTGGGGTAAATTCCCCTTGAGCCAAGTCGTGCCACGACAATTTCTTCAACTTTTTCGAGGGTGCTGTACGCCACGCTTTTGCCATGTTTGTTGGCGACCACTTCGGCGTATTCTTTTAAGACACGGCTGCGTGGGTCAAAGAATTTATAGACCGCGTGTCCGACCCCCATAATTTTTTCTTTTTTCTCGAGCTTGGCGTTGATAAAACTTTCGGCGTTCTCGGGTGTGCCAATTAAAGCCAACATATCCATCACAGCTTCGTTTGCGCCGCCATGCAGAGGACCTTTGAGGCTGCCAATCGCACTGGTGATGCTCGAGTACATATCCGATAAGGTGCTGGCGGTGGCAATACCGGTAAAGGTACTGGCGTTCATGCCGTGGTCGGCGTGTAAAATCAGTGCAATATCAAATAACCGCGCTTGCTCGAGGCTAGGCTCGGTGGCATGGAGCATATACAAAAAGTTGGCGGCGTGGCTTAAATCTAGGCGTGGTGCGACTGGCTCGAGACCCCGTTGTAAGCGAAATAAAGCCGCAATAATCGTGGCGGTCTGGGCGGTCAGGCTCAGGGCTTTCTCGAGTTTGCCGCTCTCAGAAACATCATCGGCAGTTTGGTCAAACATCGCTAAGCTCGAGATGGCGGTTCGTAAGGCGTGCATTGGGTGCAAGTCTTTTGGGTAAAGGCGCATTTGCTCGGTCAAACCACTTGGAATTTGGCGGTGGGTTTTGAGGTGGGTATCAAATGCCTCGAGTTCGCTTTGCGTTGGTAGACGGGCATTAAACAATAAAAATGCAGTTTCTTCGTAAGTGCTGTTCTCGGCAAGTTCTTGAATTGGGATACCAACGTATTTAAGGATTCCTTTTTCGCCATCTATAAATGAGAGTTTGGATTCGGTAAAAACCACGCCTTTTAATCCGTCCATAACGGCGGGCTTGGTACTAATCGAGACATCTTGAGGGGTGGGTTGGCTCACTTTTGCTCCTTTAAGTTGGTGACTGCTTGTGGGCTATTTTACACCTCGAGCCGTGGCAAATTGTGGGTGTACCTTTAGCAGTAAATTGAACGGCAGTTTTAGCAGTAAATTGAACCGCAGTTTATCGCGCAACACAAGACGCAAACGTTTGTTATGGGCAATAAAAAAAGGCGAATCCATAATGGATTCGCCCGAAAGAAGTCTGGTCTATTAAGCGCGGGTAACGTTGGCGGCTTGTGGACCTTTGCCGTTCTTGCCACTCTCGATTTCTAGCTTGACGTTTGTGCCTTCCTCGAGATTACGGTAGCCATCGCCTTGAATCGCGCTGAAATGCACGAACACGTCGGGTTGTCCTTGGACACTAATGAAACCATAGCCTTTTTCCGCGCTGAACCATTTAACTACACCATCAATCATGAAACTCCTTGCCGCAAACTCTTGCGGATATAACATAAGTGAGGACAACATCTGCTCGAGAATTGACCAAAGCATTTCACTTAGTCGCTCGCCTCAGAACTCACCTACCCGTACAGTCTAGCTGATTTTTATGAAAAAGGGAAGTGGTTTTGACTACATCAAGACAAAGGGCAAATCCAAGGCTCGCTCACCAAGAGGTCTGGTCTATTTAAGTGCGGTTGATGTTCGCGGCTTGTGAACCTTTATCGTTTTTACCGCTCTCAATCTCGAATTTGACTCGAGTTCACCCCCGCATTTCACGGGGTGTCTTGAGTAAAAACCTAAATAAGCGAGAAAAATCTGAGCGCGAAATCCTAAACTTCGCCAAAGGTTTAGGTAAGCGATTTTCAGGATATAATCTTGTTTATGGGATTAGCCCAAAATTTTGATTTTATCTTTGCTGGAGCGGGTGCAAGCGGCTTGGCGTTGGCGTATCTTTTGCCGCCAGAAGTTTCGGTGCTGCTTGTGGATCAAAGCCCAAAAACCACAAATGACCGAACTTGGTGCTTTTGGGAAGCTCAAACCAATCCTTTTGAAGAAATTGTGCTTCACCGTTGGGATAATATCTTTTTTCATGCCAGCGATTTCTCGAGCCGCTTGGCGATTTCGCCCTACCAGTACAAAATGATTCGCGGTATTGATTTTTATAACCTGACGATGCAAAATTTAAGTCAGCGCCCGAATGTCCGTTTTTTGTATGGGACAATAGAAAAGCTCGAGTCCGACCAAACCGAGGCTCGAGTGACGATCGGTGGTCAGACCTACCGCGCTCCATGGGCATTTAACAGCGCTTTTCGATCAAGTGTGCCAAGTGGGTATCAAAGCCTGTTGCAGCACTTTAAGGGCTACATCATAAAAACATCCGAGGATGCCTTTGACCCCAAAGCTGCCACATTTATGGATTTTCGGATAGACCAGATGGGCGAAACGCGCTTTGTCTATGTCTTGCCGTTTGACCGACGAACCGCTTTGGTCGAGTACACGCTGTTCTCGAGTGCCTTGTTGCCAGCCTCAGCCTACGATATTGCTCTCGAGCAGTACATCAAAACCTACATCACAGCTTTACCCTACCAAATTCTCGAGACCGAGGCTGGCGTTATCCCAATGACCGATGCCCCTTTTCCACGGCTGCACAGCCCTCGAGTGATGAACATTGGCATTGCTGGAGGTCGAGCCAAAGCCAGCACGGGTTATGCCTTTAGGCGGATTGTGCGTCAGGCCCAAGCCATTGCCAAGCACCTCGAGCAAACCCAATCGCCACTGTTTTTGGAAAGCCGCTTTGACCGCCATGCTTGGATGGACAGCGTATACCTGCGGGTACTCGAGCAAAAACGCATTGGTGGGGCAGAATTTTTTAGTGGCTTATTTCAGCGCAACCCAGCCAATCAGGTACTCAAGTTTTTAGATGAAAGCACAGGTTTACTCGAGGATTTACGCTTAATGAGTTCGGTCAACATCCCCGTTTTTACGCGCAGCGCCTTCGAGATTTCGGCTCAGACGGCACGGCGTTCGCTGATGCGAATTGCGCCTAACACGACCCGATAAATTGACCAGACCCAAACCGCAAAAATAAGACCAAAGCCAACCAAAATAAAGGTCAGTAAACCGCCAAGAATGTACAACCAAAATGACCACCAAAAGGTTTCGACAATCCATTTGGCGTGCGACTCGAGGTATGTGCCACGCACCTCATCACGTTTGACATACGCCATAATGAGGCTGACAATACCACTGATTCCACCTGTCAAAAGCGCTACTCCAAGCAGGATATGGGCAATTAAAAAATAAGTGTAATCGCTTTCCTTGACTCCTGAATTTGGGTTTGCAACCACCACTGGCGCAAAACGCGGTGGGGCTGGGGCTGCTTGAGCAGGGGCTAAAACCGTGGCAATCGGCTGCCAATCGCTCATGCCTTCTGTCCAGACTAAGGCATCTATCGGCACTTCGCCGTTGCGTCGAAAGTTCTCGAGTTGCGAGACCGAATATGGACCACGCTGGGCGTTATCGGCATACACCATGTAAAATCGTTCCACATTTTTAGTATACGAGGTTTTTTGAGAATCGTTCCCAAGCTCGAGTAAATACAAAAACCACCAGTTAAGGTGGCTTTCATGTGGTGCACTTGAAGGGATTCGAACCCCTGACCTTCTGATCCGTAGTCAGACGCTCTATCCAGCTGAGCTACAAGTGCCGACCCGTTCTATTGCGACCCGTTTTGCTATGCGGGGTTTTGCTGGCGGAGGGAGAGAGATTCGAACTCTCGGTACAAATTTCTTCGTACGACGGTTTAGCAAACCGTTGGTTTCAACCGCTCACCCATCCCTCCTAGGACAGTTCTTGGGATTTATGGTCTGGCGGAGGGTGAGGGATTCGAACCCCCGGTAGAGTTCCCCCTACTACAGTTTTCAAGACTGTCGCCTTCAACCGCTCGGCCAACCCTCCCTAAGAGAGCAACACACTTCAAGAAGTGCGAGCGAGAGTGTATCAGGCAGGAGGTGGCGTGTCAACTGGTGCGTGAACCCATGTGTAAACTGGTACGTGAACCCATGTGTCAACTGGTACGTGAACCCATGTGTCAACTGGTACAAAGGCTGATGACTCTCGGGGTATACTTGGAGTTCGATGATTGAAGGATATTTAGGTTCAGAGCGGTTCGAGGTTAAAGTTCGACTCGAGGGTGATAAGTTACTTGGGCGTGTTGGTGGCGCATTGATGGCTCGGGATGTGAAACTAGACTTGAGTGCCACAGGCGTGACCGGACGGGTTGGCGGCAGCAATGGCTTTGATGTGCGCCTTAGCCTCGAGTCTGGCGAGTTAATTGGCTTTGTCGGCAACGACCCAATCAGTTTACGTGGTGTGGACATGGTGGTTGGCACACTGGGCGACGGTTTTTCGGCACTCGAGTTTGGCGCACGTCAGTCGGGTACAAAACTGGTTGGCAGCCTTGGTGGTCTTCTTGGTAAGCCGTTTATGCTCGAGTTAGGCGAAGCCCCCGGTTGGCTTGGAGCGCTGGTTGTGTTGGTGGCTTTTTATGCACTCGAGCGGCACACAACCAAGTAAATTAATGAGCGGTGCTGCGGCGTTCGATTAAGTGCGGTTCAAAACGCACTTGGCGTGGTTTGCCTTGATAGCCGTTGAGGCGTTCAATCAGCAGTTCGGCAGCCGCCGCCCCCATGGCTTCGACTGGCTGATGCAGGGTGGTTAGACCACGTTCCTTTGCCCAGGGGTGGTCGTCAAAGCCAATCACTCGAACATCTGTGCCAATCTCGAGGTTTCTGGCTTTGGCTTCATCCAAGACCGCCAAAGCCACCAAGTCGGCGGCGGCAAAGATATTGACTGGAAAAGTGGCGTTGTCTAGGATATTTTGGGCGGCTTGTCGAGCGTTGTTCAGGTCAAACGTAATCGTCTGTAGACAAGGCTCTGGCAGTGGGCGCTTGGCTGTCTCGAGGGCTTTTCTAAAGCCACGCATTCGATCCTGAAAAACGGTATTTTTGAAGACTTCATCCAAAGCCTGATGAACACTGATGGCATGAATTTCGCCAGCTAAGCCAGCTAGGGCTTTGGCTGCCAGTTCGCCGCCGAGTTCGTTGTCTAAAAAAACACTGTCGTAATGGCGGCTACAACCGTCTACAATCACGACCGGTTGACGGGTCGGCAGTTTGCCATCCGAGTATAAATCGCCAAGGTTATGGCTTGCCATGATGATGCCATCGGACTGATAGGCTAAGGTACTCGAGTTCAAGTAGCGCTCTAAGCGCTCGCGCCCAATCAGTGGAAACAAGGCGCTGTCGTAACGGTGGGTCTCGAGGGTTTTCTCGAGTCCGGACAGCAAGCGAATGTAAAATTCTGTGCCGACGACTTGCAAAATAATACTGACGCTGTAACTTTTTCCGCCCGCCACACGCCGCGCATGGGGGTTAGGAACAAATCCAAGCTCCTGCATGGCGCTGGTGACGCGCTCTCGGGTTTCGGGGCGCACCGATTTATGGTTGTTCAGCACCCGAGAAACTGTGCCAACCCCGACACCAGCTTTATGAGCCACTTCTTGGATGGTCAGTTTCACAAATCGCAGCATAACACCAAAGGGTAGACTGCCTTCGTGATTTTCTTGTTTTCTCGAGCCTTACAAACCCTGATGGTGCTGTGGTTGGTTGGCACGATTGCTTTTTTGGCATTGCACGTGGCTGGCGACCCCGTTTCGCTGCTGGTGTCCGAGGATGCGACCCCACTCGAGCGCCAGACCTTACGCCAAGCCTACGGACTCGAGCAGCCTCTTTTGGTGCAGTATTTTATTTTTTGGAAAAACGCGGCTCAAGGCGAACTGGGTAATTCTTTTTATAGCCAGCAAAGCGCCATGCACCTTTTGCTCGAGCGTTTGCCAGCCACGCTTGGCTTGGTACTGCTCGGTTTAACTTTGGGGCTGCTGCTCGGTGTGCCACTTGGCGTGTTGAGTGCGGCTAAAGCTGGCTCGAGCTTTGACCGAATTTTACAGGGTTTGTGTGCCGTATTTATCAGTGCGCCAAGTTTTTGGATTGGTATCGTTTTGATTCATCTTTTTGCTGTCCAATGGCGACTTTTGCCATCTCAGGGCAGTGGTACGGTCTGGCATCTTATTTTGCCAGCCGTCACGTTGGCGTTGCCTCGAGCCGCTGTCTATGTGCAAATTTTGCGCCTCGAATTGCTCGAGGTTCTCAGTCAAGATTTTATCCGCACCGCTCGAGCCAAAGGTGTCCTCGAGACTCGGGTGCTGTACCATCATGCCCTTCGCAATTGTTTTGTGCCGTTTGTGACGGTTTTTGGTTTGCAACTCTCGGGCTTACTGTCTGGGGCAGTCATCACCGAAAGTTTATTTGCGTACCCCGGCATGAACCGCTTGGCATTGGATGCGATGAATCGTTTGGATATTCCAGTTATTTTGGCATTTGTGCTGCTCAGTGCTTTTTTATTTGCGAGCATTAACTTCTTAACCGACCTTGGCTATGTGTTGATTGACCCTCGTGTGCGCTATGAATAAAAAGAACATTTTTTATGCGGCACTGCCGCTCTTGTTTTTTCTTGGCTTGGCGGTCTTGGCTCGGGTTTTTTTGCCAAACCCCAACAATCAGAACTTACTCGAGACCCTACAAGCTCCTTTTGGCACACATTGGCTTGGTACAGACGAACTTGGGCGTGATGTTTTCGGGCTTTTGCTGCACGGCTTAGGGATTTCGCTCTTGGTTGGCTTGCTGTGCAGCCTGATTTCGGCAGCCATTGGCGTACCATTGGGTTTATTGGCGGGGCTGCGCGGCGGTTGGCTCGAGATCATCATCATGCGGGCTATCGAAGTCCAAATGGCACTGCCGACGGTTTTACTGGCGCTGGTGACACTAGCGTTATTGGGGGCTGGACTCGAGAATCTAATTGTGATTATCGGCGTTTTTGGTTGGGCTGGCTTTGCTCGTTATACCCGAGCCACGGTTTTGGTACAGCGCCAACTCGAGTATGTGCTGGCAGCCCAAGCCTTGGGTGCAAATGACTGGCGCACCATTTTGCGCCATGTGTTGCCCAATGTTGCCAGTGGGATTTTATTGCAAATCAGCCTCGATTTTCCGCAGAACATTCTGCTCGAGGCAAGTCTGTCTTTTTTAGGTGTGGGGGTTGGCGTAGACACCCCAAGCCTTGGCGCGATGGTCTCGAGGGGTTATGGCTATTTACTGAGTGGCGCATGGTGGCTCAGTCTTTTGCCCGGAGGGTTTATTATGTTGCTGGTGTTAAGCACCAATCGGCTGACTGAAGCCATTCGGGTCGGTTTAGACCCAAGAGCCAAGCCAGAACGTTAATTTTTGAGCAGCAGACTTGTAAAGTGCTTACGGGCTTTTGCCACCTTGGGCGCAACCACACCGATACAGTAGCCCTGAAATTGATTGCGGGCATAATAATTTTGGTGGTAGGTCTCGGCGGGGTAAAAGATTTTTAGCGGTTCAAGTTGGGTCACGATTGCTTGGTCATAAACACTCGAGAAGGCTTGAATCACGGTTTTTGCGATTTCGAGTTGCGATTGGCTATGGGTCAAAATAATGCTGCGGTAACTCTCGCCGATGTCGTTGCCTTGGCGGTTGAGCGTCGTCGGGTCATGAATCGTAAAAAAGACATTCAGCAGGTTCTCAAAACTGATTTCAGTGTTCTCAAATTCAACTTGTGTCACCTCGGCATGACCTGTGGTTTCGCTACAGACCGCCTGATAGGTTGGATTGGTCGTGTGACCGCCAGCATAGCCACTGACAACCTTTCTAACGCCACGAAGCTCGAGAAATACCGCCTCGAGACACCAAAAGCAGCCACCGCCTAATGTTGCCGTTTCAATCATGGTTAGAGTTTAGCCAATTCAAAGGCATATGAACAGAGACGGGCTACTCATTTCAAATACTTATCGCTCGAGAATGACCCACCCAAAACCTGTTGGCTCGAGACACCCAGCCAGTTCTCGAGGGCTTGTCCGTAGACACCGCGAAAATCGGTGCTGAATCTTAAATCGCCATTGTCAAGTTTCTCGAGGTCTGGGGCTGTGCCATGGATACCACCCAGCACGCCATTTCCAAGGGCAAACATGATGCTGGCTTTACCGTGGTCTGTGCCAGAACTGGCATTTTCGGCAACCCGCCGACCAAATTCCGAGAAACCCAAGACCAGCACATCGTTGGCGCGTCCTTGGGTCTCGAGGTCGGCGCGAAAGGCTTCAAGGCTCGAGGACAGGTCGGCAAGCAATTTGGGATGGTCTTCTGGTTGTGCCGCGTGGGTGTCGTAGCCACCCTGCTGCACATAGTAAACCCGTAAGCCAAGGTCGGTGCTGATGAGCCGTGCCACATCGCGCAAATTGTTGGCTAAGCCAGATTTTGGATAAGTCGCGCCAGCTTTATATTTTTGTAAGTTCTTTTGTACCCGAGCCGTGTTCTCGAGCAACGATAAAGTATTGCGGCGCAGCAAATCGGTCTTGCCTTTGTCGCTGTAGCCCTCGACTGGATACGACAATAAATCCTTATACGCCGCATCGAGTTTAGGCTCGAGTTTTAATTGAAACGAATCCACACTGCTAATCGAAGGCAGAATCACACTGTTGCTCTCGAGTGCTTTGGGTTTAATGCTACCAAAATTGGTGGCACAAAATGGGTCGCCGTAAAGGTCGGCAAAACGCCCAATCCAGCCTTCGGACTGGGTAGCATTGGGGTTAGCGGTGTGCCAGATTGCCATGCTTTCAAAATGACTGCGGTTTGAATTGGGATAGCCCACGCCCTGAATAATCCCGAGTTGTCCAGCCTCCCAGCTTTTCAGGAATGGGCGCAGACTTGGATGTAAGCCAGCATCTGCCGACAAAGCCAGTACCTCTTTTTTGGTAATCGCAATGCTCGGACGCGCCGCATAATAAGCACCATTGCTGTACGGCACAAGCGTATTCAAACCATCGTTGCCGCCAGACAATTGCACAACCACCAAAATTTTGCCTTGCCCATCAGCCGCCAAAGCGGTTTTCTCGAGGAAACTCGGAGCGCCAAAGCCAGCCGCAAGGGTAAAGAAGGAGTTTGCTAAAAATTCGCGTCGTTTCATAAAAGCTCCTAACTTAGGTGATACTGCGGACTGCCCAAAATAAGATACGCCAAGCCCTTAACCGTATCGGGGCTGTTTTTGCTATCGGCATATTTCTCGAGGCTACGGCGTAGGGCATCTTCGGGCGGGGCATCAAGAAACATTTGCCCAAGGGCGTTAATCGTCTCGAGGGCGGTTTTTCCTTGGGGTAAACGGTAACGAATCGCAGGTGTGGTTTGTCCTTTTTGCAGGTTGGCGGGCAAGCGGTACTGCGAGACACCACCAATAAAATTGAGCCGACTGAGTAAGCTCGAGTCTGATACCCAAGTTGTTCCACCATCCCAGCCTTTGACATTGGGAGGATTAAACAAGCGTTGCCCCATATTCTGCATGGCACTGTATGCTCCAAGGCACTGCTCGGGAGTGGCTTTGACCTCGAGCCGACGCAGTGTGCCAACGACATACTCGGCTGGGCTTTTGACCAGTGCGTAGCGGCTTTTGTTGCTGTAAAAAACTTGGCTGGTCAGGATGCGCCGCAAAAGCGCCGCAATTTCGCCGTTGCTCTCTTGCCAAACTTGGGTCAGGGTTTCGAGGTCAGCGTCCGAAATAGCGTCATCTACAAAAAAATTCCAGAGCTTGGTGATGATAAATTTGGCGCTGCTTGGGTGTGCCACTGCCAAGCGCACGATGTCTTCGCCAGTCCATGTACCGCGCTGACCAAGATAGGTTTTTTCGCCAGTATCGAACTGATTTTTATTAAAGACATATTGCGGATTGATGTACTTGGCGTTGTCTTTGGGGTTTTGTGGATTTGCATTACTTAAAGTCCAACCTGTAAAAGCTCGAGCCGACTCTTGGACATCGGTTTCGCTGTAGCCACCATTGACTCCAAGCGTAAAGAGTTCCATCAGTTCTCGAGCATAATTTTCGTTGGGCTTGCCTTTGACATTGCGGTTG
Organism: Deinococcales bacterium; assembly: GCA_043778225.1. GTDB lineage: Bacteria > Deinococcota > Deinococci > Deinococcales > JAAFIG01 > JAAFIG01. The sequence continues at coordinate 65,474 of JAYWGM010000063.1, forward strand.
TTGTCTAAATAGCGCAACATCGCGGGGTCTTTGGAGATGGCTTGCACCAGTGTTTCAAATTTACCCAAGCCAAGGCGGCGCAGGGTTTGATTTTGTAGCTGCATTGCAAACGGATTTTCGACTTTGCTTAGTTCGGTGGCAAAATGTCCATGCCAAAAAAGCGTTAATTTTTCTTTGAGAGGTTGGTTGGTGTAAATCAGTTTATGCAGCCACCAACCATATAAACCAGTCCCAGCCCCGATACCTTCATTCTTTTCTTGGCGCTCTAAAAATAACTGCTCGAGGTCAAAAGGATTATTTTCAGTGCCATCGTCGCTCGAGGTATAGAGCAGCCGTTCAACCGCCAGTTCCACACCGAGTTTGGCGTATGTGGCAATTTCTTGGCTCGAGCCGCCAAATCCAGCCCGTCGCAATAAGTGGGCAGCATCGGACAGCGAATAATTTTTTGGTGCATAGGGCAGCATGGCTTGACCTCCATTGGTTCTAGTTTAATACAGTGTACTGCCCAGTTCTATGAAAAATACAGCAAGGTCAAGACCAATGTCTTAACCTTGCTGATTCTCGAGCCTACTTTAAGAAAGCAATATTTTTGAACGAAGCCCCCAAAATATCTCGGCTTGGTACATTCAGCCATCCATCAAGCGCCGTGGCATAAACTTGTCGAAAATCGGTGGTCATGACTGGATCGCCGTCGTTGAGTTTTTCGAGGTCGGGTTGTGCGCCGTACAATCCGCCTTTGACCTGTTCGCCGATGGTAAACATCAAACCAGCTTTACCGTGGTCAGTGCCAGAACTGGCATTCTCGGCAAGTCGCCGCCCAAATTCCGAGAAACCAATAATCATCACATCGTCTAAGCGCCCTTGTTTCTCGAGGTCAGCCCGAAACGCGATAATGCTGCTGGCTAAGGTCTCGAGCAATTCTGGGTGGTCTTCGGGTTGGGCAGCATGGGTATCGTAACCGCCTTGCGAGGTGTAAAAAACCCGAGGTCCAACATCGGCACTGATGAGACGGGCAATATCGCGCAGGCTGCCCGCCAGATTGCTTTCGGGGTAGGCAGTACCTGCTTTGTACTTGCTGACCCCTTTTTGTACGCTGTCAATGTTAGAGAACATCTGATTGGTGGCGTTACGAATCGTTTCGGCACGTCCGGGCATTTTTGAACTGAGCATGATGTCCACCGCCGTTTTGGCTTCGGGAGCAAGTTTTAACTGAAAACTATCGATATTGGCAATGCTCGGTAAAATAATATCCGCGCCACGCAATGCCAACGGGGTCGTACCGCCAAAGTTGGTGGCACAAAATGGGTCGCCGTATTTTTCGGCAATTCGTCCAATCCAGCCATCGTGTTCTCTGGCACTTGGGTCGGCGGTGTGCCAAATTGCCATGCTTTCAAAGTGGCTGCGGTTGGCATTGGGATAACCCACACCCTGCACCAAGCCCAGTTTTCCATCGTCCCAGAGTCGCATCAAAGGCTTGAGGCTTGGGTGTAAGCCAACATCGCTGCTGAGCGTCAGCACGTCTTTTTTCTCGATGGCGATGCTCGGGCGAGCGGCATAGTATGCGCCATTGCTGTACGGTACAAGCGTATTCAGGGCATCGTTGCCACCAGACAACTGAATCACGACCAGAATTTTGCCTTTACCGATGGCGGCTTGGGCGCTTCTCGAGAGAAAACCAGGTCCGGTCAAGCCAGCCACGGTCAACATCGAAGATTTTAAGAAGTCACGTCTTTTCATAAATAGCTCCTTGCAACTCGAGATTCGTTTTGAATCAGCACAGAAATGTAACGAAACTCGAGCGAGGTCTGCACCAAACGCGGCAACTCGAGCCGAACACGAATTTTTTTGCAACCACAAAGCTGGCAATTCGAGCAGGTCTTTTTCATGATTAACTCAAGTGGTACTGCGGCGAAATCATGGTTAAGTAAGCTAAGCCCTTTGCCACCTCTGGGGTGTTGCGCCCTTTGGCATAGGTCTCGAGCGCCCGACGTAAACTGTCGGTTGGCACAGCCCCAAGGTGGGTTTTTCCGACCAAATCAATCGTTTGGGCGAGGTCTTTACCCATCACCCACTCGAGCTTAGAGATTTTACGTGTTCCGCCACCTTGCAGATTGCCGCTGTTGCCTCGAGCCGAGCTAGGTAAACTGCCACCCGCCAGCATTGCCACATATTGCAAGCGATTGAGCATCGTGGTGTCGGCAATCCAGTCGATGTCGCCATCCCAACCCGAGACATCTGGCGGGAAAAATGGAATCTGTGCCATACGAGCTAAAATTGCCGATAAGGCTTTTTCGTGCTGTGGCTCGAGCGCCGCTTGACTGGCACGCAAAGAGCCAATCACAAACTCGAGCGGGGTTTTAATCAGTGCATAGCGGTTTTCGGGGGCATAAAATTCTGCCGAGGAAAAAATTTCACGCAAGAGGTCGCGGATGTTGCCTTGACTGCGTGTCCAGAATGCCTCGAGTTCGCTCAAGGTGTCTTGTGGGATTTTTGGTGCAACAAAAAAATTCCAGAGCTTGGTGACCATGTACTTGGCGGTGCTTGGGTGATTAGCCACAATCCGTACCACGTCTTCGCCATTCCAATTGCCAGTTTTCCCGAGAATTGTTTTGTTGCCGGTATCGTGTTCTTTGGCGTTAAAAACAAATTCTGGGTGCTTAATCGCTTCTACACCAGCATTGCGTTTGTAGCTAAAAGTCCAACCTGTAAAAGCCCTTGCCGCTTCTTGGATGTCGCGTTCGGTGTAGCCGCCGTGAACCCCCATGGTAAAAAGCTCCATCACTTCTCGAGCAAAATTTTCGTTGGGTTTTTTCTTGGTGTTGACGTTGTTATCTAAGTAGCGCAGCATCGCGGGGTCTTTGGCGACCTCGAGCGTTAGGTTCTCAAATTTCCCGAGTGCCATGCGCCTAAACAACTCGTTTTGGGTTTGTAGCATATAGCCGTGGCGTACTTTGTCTAAGCCACTGACAAAATGCCCATGCCAAAAAAGCGTCATTTTTTCTTTGAGCGGCTGGGTGCTGACCCGCATTTTATAGAGCCACCAGGCTTGAGCCACTGCAATGGTGCTGGCTACTTGGTTGTTGACTGGGCGACCTGCGGCTCGAACCGCCTCGAATTGTTCATCTAAATCGTGTGGGTTGCCCTCTGTGCCATCGTTACTCGAGAATGACAAGAGCTTTTCGACGGCTAAACTTGGTCCAAGGCGGCGTAACTGCTCGATTTCTTCGATGCTGCCACCAAAACCAGCGCGGCGCAGTAAATGAGCGGCATCTTCAAAGCTGTACGTTTGTGGGTTATACGGTTTCATTGTTCCTCCAATTCGGGATTTGCTAGTAGGATGCCAACCAGCCAACAAAAGTTCCCAGATGAAGAACCGCACATTTTGGGTATGACAAACCGCACATTTTGGGTATGAAAAACCGCACCTTCTCGAGTAGACTGTTTACCGTGATTGAAACCATCGAGAACGACCATTGGCGTTTAAGTCTGCATCCACAACTTGGCGCAAGCCCAACGGCTTTACAAGCCAAAATTGGTGGAGTTTGGCAAGACATCTTGCGTCCGACCACAGACTTCGCCGTTTCCAACAGTTCAAAATTCTCGAGCTATACCCTTGCGCCGTGGAGTAATCGTATTCCCAACGGTCAATTTAGCTTTGCCAATGCCCAGCACCAATTAAAAATCAACAGCCCCAAAGAACAAACGGCTCGACACGGCGATGTCCAAGACCGAGTTTGGCAAGTCTTCAATCATGGCTCGAGCCTCGAGTGCCATTTTGACTCGGGTTTATATCCAGACATTAATTTCCCATTTCCATTCTCGATGACCATGACCCACACCCTCAAAGGTTCAATCTACCGCACCAGAATCAGGCTCGAGAACACTGGCGCTACTGCCATGCCAGCCGGATTTGGAATTCATCCTTATTTTTTGCGCCGTATGGCTGCGCCAAGTTTGCAATTTCAGGCAGATGCGATTTACTTAACCGACTCGAGCAATGTCCCAACCAAGGGTGCGACCAGTATCCCGCAAAGATTTGATTTTTCGACACCTAAGCCTTTGGATGATTTGGGTGTAGACCACGTGTACCAAGGTTGGGACGGTAAAGCCGTCTTGACTTGGCAGGATGCGGTTTTGTACTTAGAAGCCTCGGAGGTTTTTTCGCATTTTGTGGTTTTTACCGGCGCACCAGACCAAAGCATTGCCTTAGAGCCAATTACCCACGCCACCAATGCCTTTAACTTGGCTGTGGCTGGGGTACAAAATACAGGACACCAGATTCTCGAGCCAAACCAAGTCTTGTCTGGCGAAATCTGTTTTAGGTTAGAGCAAACCCCTGAATAGCCGAGCTAGTTCTTGGTCAATCTGGCAAGCAAAAACCTCGCGTATAAAGGCGAGGTTTTTGATTCAAGAATTACAACGAAAACCTGAAGTATTTTACGATCATTTAAGCGCAGCTTCGATATTGGCAGTTAAAGCGCGTCCGCTTGAGTCATAACCAGCTTGGACTGCTGCAATTTCGCCACTGGCTTTGACAAAAACTGTGAATGGGATAAAGTAACTTTGGTCGGTACTGCCTTGCCAAATAGGCAGCAAAGGTCCAATTTTATCGTGGGGAAACGATGCGCCCTTATCCTCGTACCAAACATTAAAACCAAGTGGTACAACCTTGATAAACGATTCGATTAAACTTTTGCGCTCTTGAACATTAACCCCAATCACCACCAGACCTTGATCGCGGTAACGAATTTGGGCTTTGTTCAAATCGGGCATTTCGGCACGGCATGGTCCACACCATGTTGCCCAGAAGTTATACACCACAGGTTTGCCTTTCAAGGATGTGGTTGAAACGACACCGCCTTGCAAGTCCAATAACTGTATGACTGGCATTGGCATTCCCTTTTCGAGTTTGATCGGTGCAGTTTGCACTGATTGTGAACTTGGATTACAAGCTGCAAGTGTTAGTGTCCCAATAAGACCAACCAAAACGATTCGTAAAGTCATGGTCAAAAGTATAACCTGGAACAAAAAGTAAGAACAACATTCTGACTCTTGCACGTTTCATGGTCAGCCGCCAAAATACAATCGTGAAAATTTATACCAAGACTGGTGACAACGGACAAACAGGTTTATACGGTGGCGAACGGGTTGCCAAATACGCCCAGCGTGTTGAGGCATACGGCACAGTAGACGAATGCAATTCTGCGATTGGCATGGCTCGAGCCACCATCACCGATACCGAACTCGATACTGTGCTGGCAGAAATTCAAAATGCGCTTTTTGATCTTGGGGCAGACCTTGCCACGCCAATTGGTTCACAGTACGAAAAAAAATTGGTGCGAATGGATGCCCAAGATGTGACTCGGCTCGAGAACTTGATAGACCAATACCAACTCGAGTGTCCAGAATGGAGTAATTTTATCCATCCGGGCGGCACACCAGCCGCCGCCACGCTGCATCTGGCTCGTACCATTGCCCGTCGAGCCGAACGCGAGGTGCTGCGGCTCGAGACGCAAGAACCCAGCAATCACGATGTTGTGCTGTACTTAAATCGTTTATCGGACTTTTTGTTTATCCTTGCTAGGGTTGTCAATGCTCGGGCTGGAATGTCCGAGGCGGGTTGGCACGTCAAAGGGCGGCGCTAGTTTGTCATCGGCTTGTCAGGGCAACTTGGTGTAAACTCGAGCATGGAAAAATACTTGGTTTCGGGTAAAAAATGGAAATTATCGAGCATCAACCCAGACGACACGGGCAAGTTTAAGGGCGAAGCAGGTCGCGCCAAGTGCGAAGCCAAAACCTATAAATTGTATCAACGCATTGCCGAGTTGCAAGAATTGATGTTTGCCAGTCAATCCAGAGCCTTGTTGGTGGTTTTCCAAGCCATGGATGGCAGCGGTAAAGATAGCGCGATTAAAAATATTTTCCGCGATTGCCCAGCCAGTGGCGCTCGAGTCACCTATTTCAAAGCCCCAAGTAGTTTAGAACTGAGCCACAATTACCTTTGGCGGATTCAGGCAGCTTTGCCCGCCAAGGGGATTATTGGCGTTTTTAACCGCTCACATTACGAGGATGTGCTGATTACTCGGGTCCACCAGTGGGTATCGGATAAACAAGCTGCCAAGCGCTTTATCCATATTCAAGACTTTGAAACAATGCTGACCCAAGAAGGTACAAGCGTGCTTAAATTTCATTTTGTGATTTCCAAAGAAGAACAAGCGATTCAACTCCAAGAGCGAATTGACGACCCCACCAAGCGCTGGAAATTTAACCCCGGCGACCTCGAGGAACGTAAACTCTGGGATACTTATATGGATATGTACCAAGATGCAATGCGCCACACCAGCACCAAAGCAGCCCCGTGGTATGCCGTCCCCGGCAACAGCCGTTGGTACAGAAATTATATTATCGCGGGTGTGATTGTAGAAGCACTCGAAGCCATGAAGCTCGAGTATCCAACCCCCAAGGGCGAAATTGATTGGCAAAATCTCAAGGTTGTCTAATAGACATCATCTCTAAAGTTGTTTAAGGTGAACCATGAACAGTAAAACCATTCGTCCAACGGTTTTGGTGGTGGATGACGAAGCCAGTATTCGTCAATTTCTCGAGGTCATCCTCAGTGCCGATTTTGATGTGACTTCATTGCCAGATGGTCGAGCCGCTGCCGATTACTTAAAACTCAATACCCCAGACCTGATTATTTTGGATGTCAATATGCCCCATGTTGGTGGCTTAGATTTATGCGGCAAACTCAAACGAATGCTTCGCTTTGAACACACCCCGATTATTATTTTGACTGGTAATCAAGACGAGCGTACCAAAGACCATGCTAAGTTATCCAAAGCCGATGTCTTTGTGACTAAACCTTTGTCGGGCAAGGGTTTTCTCGAGATTGTACGGCGCTTGGTGCGTGGTGAACAAGATAAAATTGAAGAATTATTAAAACAAACGCAGTTCTAATGCGTCTCGAGCTATTGAGCCAGTTGCACGGGTTAGCTTGCGCCTCGTATACTCGAGCCATGAGTCGGAAGTCATGGCGAATGCCAAGGTGCGCCCTGCAACCCTAGTGCTTTTTCTCGAGGGTCGGGCGGGGCGTTTTTTACGCCTCGTTTTTTAGTTTTACAAAGGAATCTATGAATAAAACTTTTTATGTCACTACCCCGATTTATTATGTCAATGACGTGCCACACTTGGGTCATGCTTATGCCACCTTGGTTGCCGATACCTTAGCGCGGTATCACCGATTGGCGGGCTATGACACCTATTTTTTAACCGGCACGGACGAACATGGCGAAAAAATCTGGAAGGTTGTCCAAGCCCTTGGGCGCGAACCTCAAGAATTTGTCGATGAAATCTCGGAGACTGGTTTCAAAGCCCTCTGGAAGCGTTGGGGCTTAACCAACGACGACTTTATTCGCACCACCCAATCGCGCCATATTGAGTATGTGCAGCGTATTTTGCAGCGTTTATACGATGCGGGCGATATTTACTTTGCCGAGTATGAAGGCTTATACAGCGTTGGCTCGGAGCGCTATGTGACCGAAAAAGAACTGATTACGGGCGCAGATGGTCTAAAACGCATTGCTGGCGACCGCGACCCGCCGGAGTTGCGCCGCGAAGCCAATTATTTTTTTAAGCTCGAGAAATACCGCCCATGGCTGATTGAATACCTCGAGACCCACCCAAATTTAATTGAACCGATAACTTATCGCAATGAAGTTATGGAAATGCTTAAAGAACCAATTGGCGACCTTTCGATCTCGAGACCAGTCGGGCGTTTGCCGTGGGGCATTCCGATTCCTTGGGATGTCGGCGATGTGACTTATGTTTGGTTTGATGCGCTCCTAAATTATGTTTCGGCATTGGGCGGCGAAGGCAGCCCCAAATTCGAGCAATACTGGCGCAGTGCGTGGCACTTGGTCGGTAAGGATATTCTTAAAACCCATTCGGTCTTTTGGCTGCCAATGCTCCACGCGGCTGGCTTACCGATTTACGAAAAATTGGTGGTTCACGCCCATATTTTGGGGTTTGATGGTCGAAAAATGGGTAAGAGCCTAGGCAACGCCGTAGACCCAGTCGAAATGGAAGAAAAATATGGCATTGATGCCTTGCGCTATGCCTTGCTGCGCGAAACCACTTTCCAAGCCGACAGTGCCTTTGGCGAAAAAATTCTGGTCAACCGCTTAAATTCAGACCTTGCCAACGACCTTGGGAATTTGTTGTCTCGGGTGCTTTCGATGCTCGAGAAATTTAACGCTGGTATTATCCCCACTCCAGACGTTTTCGAGGCTCGAGAAGAAGGTATCAAAGCGGCGGCGCTGCAATTACCAGTCACGGTTCTTGAAGAAGTTCGCGGCTTGCGGTTTCATATTGCGATCGAGCGCATCATGGAATTTGTGCGTGACCTAAACCGTTATGTGGCAGAAACCAAACCGTGGGAACTGGCAAAACTTGAAGATAAAAAACGCCTCGATACCGTCTTGTACACCCTTGTCGAAGGAATCCGTGTGGCTTCGGTACTGCTCGAGCCAGTTATTCCTAACCAAGCTAAAGAAATTCGTAAGCAGCTTGGACTTGAAGCCTTTTATGTTCTCGAGCCAGCTTGGGGACTTGCCAAAAGCGGCAGCCAGATTGCGCCGGCTAATGTTTTATTCCCAAAAGTAGAAATTAAGGAGCTTGCCATGTCCGACATCATCAAACCACCAGAGCCAGCCGCCCAAGAAGTACCAGTTCTCGAGCCAATAGAGTTTATTGGCATCGAAGATTTTGCCAAAGTTCAATTGCGGGTCGCCGAAGTCCTCGAGTGCGAAAAAGTGCCAAAAGCCGATAAGCTCTTAAAGCTCACCGTGGCGCTTGGCGATGAGCGGCGCACGATTCTTTCGGGAATTGCCGAGTATTACAGCCCCCAAGAAATGGTCGGTAAGCGCGTTGTGGTGGTGGCAAACCTTGCGCCACGCAAAATGCGTGGTATCGAGAGCCAAGGCATGATTCTGGCTGCCACCGACGAAAATGGTAAAGTCGTGATTGTCAGTCCAGAGCGACTTGTGCCAAGTGGGGGAGAGGTTCGCTGACAAAAAAGCGTCTTTCTAGCCATTGATAAGCTGTGTCTGAATTGGCTGGCGCGGCAAAAATATAGCCTTGAATCGCATCGCATTGAAGGCGTTGTAACTGCTCGAGTTGTTTTTTGGTTTCGACTCCCTCGACAATCAGCCGTAAGCCTAGGGTTTTGGTCAGCGCCACGATGGCTTCGAGCAAAGCCCCAGAATTTTCTTGCTGCATAAAAGTCTGTGCGATTTTCAGGCAATCTATTGGTAAGCGATGCAAATATGCCAAGTTTGAATAGCCAGTCCCAAAATCATCAATCGCAATTGAAATACCTATCTGACGCAAGTGCGTTAAACTCTGGGCGATGTGCGGTTGGGCAAGCGCATCCTCGAGCAGTTCGATTTGTAAAAATTTTGGCTCGAGCTTGTGCAGTGCTAGGTTTTCTTTAATCAAGCGCAGCAATTCTGGCTTTCCGATGTCTGCCATCGGGATATTGACCGAAACTGGAACAAGCACCAAGCCCATGGTGCGCCATTTTTGTTGCTGGGTACAAACCGTTTCAATTACCCAATTGGTGATTGAACCCATCAGCCCGCTTTCTTCGGCAACAACAATAAATTCGCCAGGCGAGACCAGACCAAGCTGAGGCGAATTCCAACGCAGCAAGGCTTCAAATGACTCGAGCTGCCCAGATTGGGTTGCGACAATCGGCTGATAATGGAGGCTCAGTTCGTGCTGGCTAATGGCGTTGCGTAAACACTGTTCAAGTTCAAAACGGCGCTCGAGTTGGGATCGAATCTGTGGATTAAAAACCTCGATTCGTCCTCTGCCAAGGTGTTTGGCGGTGTACATTGCGGCATCGGCATGGCGTTGCAGGGTCTCGGCATCTGTGCCATCTTCGGGTGACTGACTGATACCTAGACTGGCACTGATCGAAAACTCAAGTTTTGAATGTTTGAATGGTTGTTCGAGGGCTTGCAAAATGTTGCGAGCAATTTGCCGAGCTATTTTTTTCTCGAGCAAGACGACCACAAACTCGTCACCACCGGTTCGAGCCACAAGACTCTGGTTTGGACTGGTCTTTTGAACCCGTTGGGCGACTTCTTGCAGCAAATAATCGCCAATTTGATGTCCTAGGGTATCGTTGATTTGCTTAAAACCATCAAGGTCAATAAACAAGACCGCCACTTGGTAGAGCGGCAGTATTTCCTCGAGTTGTTTTTGTAATAAAACCCGATTGGCAATTCCAGTCAGGGCATCGTGGGTTGCATTCCACTCGAGTTGTTGTGTGCGTTCAATGACGCGCTGCTCGAGACTTTCGGAGAATTGTAGCAATTGGCTGTTTAAGTACCGATTCTCAATAAACATCAGAATTTGGCGCAGCAAGACCAGAATAACCACCAGCAGCACACCAATGTTTAAGCCCAAATGTTGTACCTCTGGCATGGATTTATGGTCAGAAAAAATATAGAAACTGACCAACATAAAGCCAGCAAACAAAGGAGCGCTCATCATAAAAATTGAACCCAAGACCCATCTGTTTTTCGTGGGTTTATTTTCAGGTTGTGCTGTGGGCTGGATATGCCAGTAAGCGGCGCAACCAAGACAAACCGAAGACCACCCCCAAGCACTATCAAAAACACCAATTTGAGTCTCTGTGCCATAAGCGCTTTGGAAAGCAAAGCCAAGGTCGGCAATCGTTAAAAATAAGATGCCAGCAAAAAGCCAAAGTAGTTCTTGGCGAATGGCGGCATTGTTGGGGCGCAAAACCATAAATAAAATAATCGTCAGGAGTATCACTGCCCCAATTGGATAGGTGATCGAAACCAAAAAAGCCAAGGGAGCTTCGCCTAACGTCAGCATTTGTGCAATTAGATAATACCAAAGTAATGTTCCGAGGCTTGAAATGACGATGCCAATGTTGAGCAGTAAACGGATAAACTCGAGACGGGTAAAAGTAAAATTTGGCAAATAAAATAAACCAATTGCCAAGAGTGGAAGACTGGCAATATAAAATACGTCCACCAAGGAAGGATAGGGGTCTAGCTGCAATACCGATTGCAAGATAATCCAAATCCCATCACCTATTCCAAAGCAAAACAGTGCTATGGCGATAAACCACCATGTCTGTTTGAGCCATGTTTTTTGCAGCGCCACCCGAGTGCATAAGAGTCCAGCCAAGATCGAACTGGGGAGAATCAAAAGGTCATTGATCAGACTGGCACGGGTGTCCTCGGGCGGATGTGGCAGAATCACCCATATTTGGCTAATCAAGGCAACAATAAAGAGCAACCCAAATAGAATTGTACTGATGCGGTCTCGAGACCAGATAAAAGTCATACGCAAGGTCAGTGTATCAAAATAATGAATAGAACCTTGGTCATTTTATACAGAAAAAAGCGCATTCTTTAAGAATGCGCTTTTCTACTTCAAATTGATTTATTTATCAGCCACGTCGAGTTGACCGTTAATGATACGAGCCTTAGCTGATTCAACACCTTTGATTGTGTCTGCCGAAATCAGGACTTCGTTGTATTGGTCTAGAGCATAGCCAACGCCACTGTTGTCTAAACCAAATTCTTGTACGCCCTTAACCCAAGGACGGTTTTGGGCAATGCCACGAATTAAGTTAAAGACTGCCAAGTCTACGCGCTTGAGCATACTGGTCAAGACATAGTTCATGGTCTTTGGGTTCTTGTCTGAATCGCCCAAGTAGTTTTGGTTGCTGTCCACGCCAATAAAGAACATTGGGCGGTCGGTGGTCTTGCATTTTGCAGTGTAATCGCTTGGCTTTGCTACGGTACGAATCGCCGCGATGGCTGGTTTGAGCTTAATGCCAGCTGGTGGCTTTGTGCCACTGATGCACTTGGTATCCATCACGTATTTCAAAGCGCCAGCGCCCGATGCTCCGGCAGCAGCATAGATAATGTCTGCGCCTTTTGCACCTTGAGCCGCCGCAATTTCTCGAGCTTTGGTTGGGTTGTTCCAGGCTTCTGGGGTTGTGCCAGTGTAGTTCTCGATCGTGGTGCAAGTTGGGCAAGCGGCTTTGACACCAGCATTAAAGCCAGCGTAGAACTTACGAATCAAAGGAATTTGCATACCACCAACAAAGCCAATCACGCCAGTGCTGCTGGTTTTACCGGCGATATAACCAACCAAAAAGCTACCTTCGTGTTCGCGGAAAACCGCACCACTTGTGTTATCGCCAGTTGGCACATCGTCAATCACGGCAAATTTAACGTCTTTGAACTCGGCGGCTGTTTTGGTAATGCTGGCTTGGTTAGCAAAGCCGACACCAATCACCAAATCAAAACCAGCTTCGGCAAAGGCACGGATACCAGAGCCAACTTGGCTTGGGTCAGATGGCTCGAAGTCTTTGACTTCAACACCAAATTGCTTAGCGGCGCGGGTTGCACCTTCAAAAGCACTCTGGTTAAAGCTCTTGTCGTTCTTTCCACCAGCATCGAATGCCATACCTACACGGACGGGTTGTTGTGCGGTTGTCAAGCCGAATGCGAGCATCGCGGCAACTGCACTTAAAGCCATTGCTTTCTTCATAAATCCTCCTAAAACTTTGCGGGTAGTACCCGAGACGGATTATGGCATTTATCAAGGCGATTTGTATACGGATTAAATTTTAAGACTGGTTTCATGATTGGCTTAGGCGGCTTTGAGTCTCGAGCTAGGGGTCAATTTTCAGCTGCTTGCCCATCTGGTAAGTGGTTAGCTGCTTGCCCATCTGGTAAGTGGTTAGCTGCTTGCCCAACGCGCCAAGACTTTTTGCTCGAGAAATGCCACCACATCTTGGGTGCTTGTGCCGGGTGTAAATAAGCCATCTACCCCAAGTTCCTCGAGTTTGGGAATATCCACATCTGGAATAATTCCACCACCAAACAGCAGAATATCGGTGGCTTGGCGTTGCCCAAGGAGTGCGCGAATTTCCCGAAAATAGTGCATATGCGCTCCACTTAGCACCGATAAGCCAATGGCATCGACATCTTCTTGCACTGCTGCGTTGACAATCATTTCGGCAGTTTGGCGTAAACCCGTGTAAATCACTTCCATGCCAGCATCTCGCAAGGCTCGAGCAATGACTTTAGCACCACGGTCATGTCCATCTAAGCCCGGTTTGGCAATCAAGACGCGAATTTTTCTTTCCATAGTTGTAGAGTCTAACAGGAATTGCAGTATTTCTTACGGCGTGTTTCTAAAAGGGCTGCTAAAATACAATCATGAAAAATCTTTGGCTGGTGGTTGGGGCGGGCAGTCTTCTTGGCTTAGCAAGCGCACAGACAGCGTATGTGGATGTGCCACCGTGTCACTGGGCAGTTACCGCCATCAATACCGTCTCGGCTGGCGATCGGGTCACACCGAGTCAAAATGCCAGCAATGCTCAAAATGCGGTGCGTCAAGTTTTTGAAGGCATCCAGTGCGGCGACCCTGCTTGGGTACAAAAATTTATGACCGATGCTCCAAACAGCTTAGCAGCGCTGGTCTCGAGTAAACCAGTAAAAGGTTATCAACTGACTTTTGGGCGCACGCTGGTCTCTGGTAAAAATGCCAGTGTGGCGGTCAATCTGAGCTTAACCCTAGGTACTGGGGTACAAAAACGCAGTGGGGTGTTGACCCTCTCGAGCGACGAAAAAGCCGCTTGGCGGGTTGGCTATGCCTCACTTTCGGCTTTGAACTTGGTGGTTTTCCCAAAGTAAAGCCAGAAGTGGCAATCTTTATCGTTCGAGTGTTTCTTAACATAAGTTGTAGTACGTGAAACAATTCTCGAGCTAAAAACAAGCTACAATACCAACCATGATAAGAATTTTGCTGGCAGATGACCATGCCCTCTTTCGCCAAGGCTTAAAAAGCCTGCTCGAGACCGAAGACGACCTGCGGGTTATCGGAGAAGCTCAAACTGGACGCGAAGCGGTGCGCTATGCCGCCGATACCAAGCCAGATGTGATTTTGATGGATATTCAAATGCCAGAATTGGATGGGGTCAAAGCCACCCAGAGCATCCTCGAGATTAACCCAAACGCTAATGTGATTATCCTGACGATGTACCGCCAAGATAGTTATGTCTTTGAAGCCGTCAAAGCCGGAGCGCGAGGCTACTTACTCAAAGATGTGGATTCGACGGCGCTGATAGCTGCGATTCATCAAATTTATGAAGGTGGCACACTCCTAGACCCCGAGATGGCAAAAAATGTCCTCGAGGATTTCCGAGTCAAAAAAGAATCCCTGCCCGACGAGAACCGAGGCGATTTAACCGAACGCGAAGCCGCCATCCTGCGCTTGTTGGCGCAAGGCTCGAGCAACCAAGAGATTGCCTTAAAGCTCAATATCTCGGAAAAAACCGTGCGAAACCGCTTATCGGAAATTTTTGCCAAGTTACAACTCAATAACCGTACCCAAGCTGCCCTGTATGCCATCCGCGAGGGCTTGGCGAGCCTTGACGGTTAAGGTAAGCTGCCAGCCATGAATTCAAAAGTTGGAATTGCAGTCTTGATTATCGTGTTGGTGCTGGCTGTGGCGTTGGTTTTGCGCCCAAGTTCTGGCGTACCTGTGGTCAGTAAACCTGCCGAACTCAAAGTAGACCTGGCTGTTCTGGCGGCGGCAAAAAAAGCCTCCGAAGCCAGCACCAAGCAGTCGAATGCCGTCCAAGCCAACGCCCTAAAAGTGGCTGCCGATGCTCAGCCATCACTCGAGGGCTATAGTTTTTTGACCGAGACTTCAGAATTGATACTTTCGTACAGCGTCAATTTTGACCCTCAACAAAACGGCGGCAGCACCGAAAAATTTGCGGCAGCGCTCGCCAAAAACTGGCGCATCAAAGAACTCGAGGTCTACAAACCCAAAAAAGTAACAATCTTGTTTTACGGCACAAAAGACCGCATCAAAGCCAGTCGCTCGTTTAGTCCAAGTGGCAAACCGCTTTAGGGTTGGCTGCGCCAATCGCCGCTTTTGCCGCCCGTTTTATCGAGCAAGCGCACCAGTCGAATCTCGATGCCTTTGCTGGCGGCTTTGAGCATATCGTAGACCGTTAAGGCTGCCACACTGGCAGCCGTCAATGCCTCCATTTCGACCCCAGTTTGGGCAGAAGTCCGAGCGGTGGCTAAAATCCGTACACCATCTTCGGTGCGGTTTACTTGGACTTCGACACTCGAGAGACTGAGCGGGTGGCACAGTGGAATCAGGTTGGCGGTTTGCTTTGCGCCTATGATTCCCGCCAGTTGCGCCACTGCCAGCACATCGCCTTTGCCAACCCCGCCAGTATCCAAGGCTTCTCGAGCCGCTTGTGGCAGCCAAACCAAGGCTTCGGCGGTGGCGGTTCGTAAGGTGGTGGCTTTGCTCGAGACATCGACCATGATTGGTGTGCCGTTCTTAAAATGGGTCAGGGTAGACATGGTTTATCCTTTTGGATAGTTTTTTCTAGTTGGCATTGTGATTCGTGAAAGTATTCTATGGTTTTAGAATATCTGCATACAAACCAAGACCGGGGTATCTCCAACGTGGATTAACCACCTCACGATATTCTGGTTTTGCAAGTTCTTGCCATTTTGCGATCACAACAGCTGATTTTGATTCAAGCCATAA
>JAYWGM010000064.1:0-19748 GCA_043778225.1 Deinococcales bacterium
CTATCGGATGCCGAAATTCTAGGCTATGCCAAAAGCGGCGAAGGCTTAGACAAAGCTGGCGGCTATGGCATCCAAGCCCTTGGAATGGCACTGGTCGAACGCATCGAAGGCGACTTTTTTAATGTTGTTGGCTTACCGATTACCCGAATGCTACAGACTGCCAAAAGCCTTGGACTCGAGCTACTGCCATGGGTGAAACCATGAAGGTTAAAGGGTTAAAAGGTAAAAAGGGAGAAGGTCTTACTTTTAACCTTTTAACCTTCTTGACCACAACTACAGCACCTTCGGGCTTGGGTCGCTTTTGCCCTTTTTACCCGAAAAGGGTGAAAGCGTGAACTCGAGAATCGGCTTATTGGTCGGAGCGCTGTTGGTGCTTTCCTTGGTCAGCACTCGCTTTGCGCCGCGAGCGCCATTGGCGGTCTCGAGTACGATTGCACCACTCTGGATGGTCTTTAGTGTAGCCAGCTTAAACGTGCGCGGTTTTTTGGAAGCCATGATTCTCGAGCGCGATTTACGCAGCGAAAATGCCGCCCTCAAAAACAAAGTCGGCAAACTTGAATTGCAAAGCTACCAACTCGAGCAAGAAGTGCGTAAGCTCGAGGAAGTGGCATTGATTAAACGCACCCAAAGTCCTTCGGTGGCACTGGCGGCTCAAGTGATTGCCTTTAATTTTGATGCCTTGAATGCTGAGTTGCGAATCAACAAAGGCAGCATTGATGGGGTAAAATTAAAAATGGCGGTCACCACGCCACAAGGTTTGGTCGGGGATGTGATGCAGGTGGATAGCCACAGCGCTTTGGTTCGCACCATCCTCGACCCAGAGTTTCGGGTTGGGATTAAAGTGGCTAACTTTAACAGTGTCGCGGTAGCTCGAGGTGTGGCTGGGCGTTTGTTGCGGGCAGAAGATTATAAAAATCCAAAAGTCAAAAAAGGCGATGTCGTCTTTAGTTCCAATTCCTCGGGCGGCGTTTTTCCAACCGTGCGCTTAGGGACAGTCTTGGTGGTTAGTCAATCTCGAGGCGATACCCTAGGGCAAACGCTTGAAATCAGTCCAATTGTGGACATCACGACGCTCGAGCAAGTTTACCTCTTGAGGTTGCCATGACCAACCGCGTGCTGAGGTTGCCATGACCAACCGCGTGCTGAGGTTGCCATGATTTTTCGGCGAATTATTTTTGTTTTGGTTATCTTGGGCGTGCAAGGGGCAATGGGGGCGGTGCTTCCTGTCTTTATTTCGCCACCCGATTTATTTTTATTGGTTGCCTTGTTTGTAGCAACTCGAGTTCCGCTCTTTTTGGCGCTCTGCATTGGCTATAGCCTTGGACTACTGCAAGATGTGCTTGGTGTGGGTTTGGTTGGCTTTCATGCGGCGGGAATCTTGGCTGGTGTTTTTACCTCGAGTTTTGTGCGCCGTGGCTTGTCTGCCGATACCAGTTTTAACCATGCCACTACGGCTTTTGTGGCGTTGGTGGCAAAGTGGCTGGTGTTTATCGCGCTGAACTATTGGACGCGCCAAGGGATTATTTCTTTAGAGACCCTGCTCTACCGGTTTTTGCCAGAGGTGGCTTTGACACTTTTACTCGGTCCACTTATTTTTGCCTTTTCTAACTGGGCATTTGGTCGTGGTAACTCGAATGATACTGGTTTACTTTAAGTATTTGCCGCCTACATTTTAGAATTTTCAGAAAGCGGCAATTCTGCCATTACGGCGGCAAATACGTTATCCCTACTCCTGTTAGTCGCAAAATGTTTTAGCAAAAAACGCTAAAACATTTCGGGGGTTTACTTTAGGTATACTCGAGGTCATGACCCAACGAATAGACTCACCGATGGAACGGGCGCTGGTTCTCGAGATTGCGCGTGTCACCGAACAGGCAGCCCTAGAAGCCAGTCGTTTTGTTGGTAAAGGCGATAAAATTGCGGTAGATGGCGCTGGCACAGAAGCCATGCGCCAGACTTTAGGCGAAACCCATATTCGCGGCACAGTCGTGATTGGCGAAGGCGAAATGGACGAAGCGCCGATGCTTTATATTGGCGAACAGGTTGGGCTACAAACTCCAGATTCGTTTGAAGTGGATATTGCCGTAGACCCCGTGGAAGGCACAACCGTAGCGGCTCGAGGATTGCCCAACAGTGTGGCGGTGATTGCTTTATCCGAAAAAGGCGGTTTATTGGGCGCACCGGATATGTACATGGAAAAACTGGTGGTTGCGCCGCCAGCAGTCGGGCGGGTCAATCTCGAGTGGCATTTGGAAGCCAATTTAAGTGCGATTGCCCAGAGCTTAGACCGTCCTATTGCTGATTTAACGATTGTGGTGCTTGACCGCCCGCGCCACGAAGACCTGATTGGACGCATCCGAGCCGCCGGCGCTCGAGTTAAGTTAATTGGCGACGGCGACGTGATTGCTGCCTTAGCTGTTGCGATGCGTGGCACTGGGGTTCATGCCCTGATGGGTTCGGGTGGTGCGCCAGAAGGTGTTTTGACGGCGGCTGCCATGAAATGCCTCGGTGGTGAAATCCAAGGTAAATTTTTGCCCGCCAATAATGCCGAACTTGAGCGGTGTAAACGCATGGGAGTAGACCCAAACAAGATTTATGGCACTCAAGACCTCGCGCCTGGCAAAGAAATTGTTTTTGCTGCCACGGGCATCACCGATGGCGAATTACTGCAAGGGGTACGGCGTTTTGTCGGCGGCTCGAGAACCCACACGATTGCGATGGGCTATGCCACTCGGGTGGTACGTTTTATGGATACGGTGCATCTCGAGGGGGAGGGCGCTCGGGTCAATATCCGCGTCTAAAAAAATCAAGAATTTCTTGTCGAATTTTTGGCATATGCGTTTCGTTAATAAAATGATTGCCTTCGGGAATAACAACCAAACGATTTGGCACACCTGCATTCTCGAGTACATTTTGCAAAGCCTCGGCTTGAGGCAATGGCACGAGCGTGTCTTTTGCACCATGAATAATGAGCGTTGGGGCAGATTGGCTCGAGACTTGAAAAACTGGGCTGGCAGCCTTGGCAATTTTCGGGTGCTGGTCGGCTCGAGCGCCCAATAAAAAAGCAAAGGCAGTATCGGTGTACTCGAGTTTCCAGTCGGTGGGGTTACTTAAATCGGTAGGTGGACAAATACAAGCCACAGCCCGTAAACCACTCGAGACATCTGAACCAAGCAGCGCAGCGATATGCGCCCCTGCCGAAATGCCCCAAGCAAAAATTCGGTTTGGGTCTATTTTCAATTCGGCTGCATTCGCTCGGATAAAACGCACCACGGCTTTGGCATCCTCAAATTGGGCTGGAAAAACCGCCTCTTGGGCATAGCGATAATTGGCACTGACCACACAAAAACCGGCTTGTGCCAGAAATTCGGTTTCGGGCAGGTGTTTACCAAACATTTTCCAGCCACCACCATGAAAATGAATGGCTACAGGTAAGGTTGCGCTCGATTCTGGGCGCATGAGGTCAAGTAAGTTGGCTCGAGCCGTATTTACACCATACGCCACATTTGTTTTTACGATAAAATCACGCATGGTTCAAAAGCCCTTGCTCACAATAGAGTTATTATGCCGAGAAGCGCAAGTGTTTTCAGTTGCCGAAAGCCAACACGCCCAAGTATCGCTATTTGGTGTGACCGACGGAAAAGCCATTGGCACGTATCTCGAGCATAAAATTCGTTTGTATCTGCTCGAGCGATACCAGTTTGAACTTGGTAACTCGGCAAGTGGAATTGATTTCCCAAATCTTGGTGTAGACATGAAAGTCACCAGCATTAAGCAACCACAATCATCTTGTCCGTTTAAGTCTGCAAGACAAAAAATTTATGGACTTGGTTATGGTTTGATTGTATTTGTGTACGACAAAACAGATAACCACGAAAGCAGAACTGGAACGCTTCACATCACCGATACTGTGTTGATAGAAAAGCAACGAACAGCCGATTTTCAAATGACAAAAGGTCTACGACAAATTTTAGAAAACGAAGGTAACACCGATGACCTAATAGCATTCATGACCGAAAAGAACCTGCCAGTGGATGAAATCGAACTGCAAAGCCTTGCCCGAGAAATTTTAATACATAAACCAGAACAAGGCTACTTAACCATCTCCAATGCACTGCAATGGAGATTGCAATACGCTCGAGTGATTGAAAAGGCTGGAGCGGAAACAGGCTTGGTCTCTGTGTACAAAAACCCATGAAAAACGCATTGAACAATCATCGGATTGAATTTGGGGATTTCCAAACACCCGATAACTTAGCGCTTGCCATCTGTCAAAAACTATGTGAATTGGGAATGAACCCAAACGTGATTCTCGAGCCGACCTGCGGCATTGGTGCATTTGTGATGGCAGCCGCACAGACATTCCCCAAAGTACAAAAAATACTGGGTTTTGAAATCAATCAAACGTACTTAAACACCTTACAAAAACGCTTATTAGAGAACCCCAGCACAACTCGAGTTATTCTCGAGCAAACAGATTTTTTTAACACCACTTGGCAAGAAAAAATTGCAAACATACCCGAATCTGTTTTGGTACTTGGTAATTTCCCGTGGGTCACAAGTACCACCCAAAGTACAATTGGTGGGACGAACCTGCCAAAAAAATCGAATTTTCAAAAACGAACAGGTTTTGAAGCCATCAGTGGCAAAGCCAATTTTGATGTTTCCGAATGGATGCTGCTCAGTGTCCTGCGTTGGTTTGAAGGTCGGTCAGGCGACATTGCTATGCTGGTTAAAACATCGGTGGCACAAAAAATCTTGGCTTATGCCCAACGACAAAACATTGCACTTAAAGAGGCTTTTTTAATCAAAATAGATGCCAAACAGCACTTTGGAGCATCGGTAGAGGCTTGTTTACTGGTGATGCGATTAACGCAAAATCAGCAAAATACCAACCATGACTACACGATTTTTGAAAATCTCGAGTATACCCACGGGCAACGGGTCGGGCATCGGCAGGGCTTAACCGTGGGTAATTTAAGCCAATTCGAGGAATTTAGGTATTTACTCGGCACAAGCCCGCAAAAATGGCGTTCGGGAATCAAACATGATGCCGCCGCAATCATGGAATTAACTCAAACCGAGCGCGGTCTCGAGAACGGACTGGGCGAAATTGTTGAACTCGAGAAGACATACCTTTACCCGTTACTGAAAGGCTCGGACATTGGCAGTGGGAAAGCATGGCGTAAAAAATTTGTTTTGGTGACTCAGCAATTTGTGGGGCAGCCAACCCAGAATATCCGAGAAACTGCGCCTTTGACATGGGCGTACTTAGAAAAACACCGCCAAGCTCTCGAGGCAAGGGGCAGCACGATTTATAAAAAGAACCCGCCGTACTCGATTTTTGGCATTGGAGACTATACTTTCCGCCCTTGGCGCATCGCCATTTGTGCCTTATACAAAGCCCTACGATTTCGGCTGGTTGCGCCAATAGAAAACCGCCCTGTGATGTTTGATGACACAGTGTATTACTTATCTTTTGAGACCCAAGCCGAGGCAATGGATGTTCTCGAGAAGCTGAATTCTAAACCAGCCATTGGGTTGTTATCTTCCCTGATATTTTGGAATGAAAAACGCCCGATTAAAACAGGAATTTTGAATCTGCTTGATTGGACATGGGTGGAAGAGCTAATGAATTCCACGGAAATACAACAAGAACGAGCATTCATAGTAAATATGGTTACTCAGATGCAAGATACCCAATAGAAGCAATAGGAGCAAGGTATGGCAAATATGCAAGAGTATTATCTAAAAAATTTCAGGCTCGATGTGCAAAGTTCGTATGAAGTATCTCATTTGGTGACTGAAATCAGAGAAGCAATTCATAACAAAGATCAATTCAGTATGGGATTTAATCTATACCAAATCGATTTGATTGATGGAAAAGTAACAATTTCATCAGGTTTTATAGAAGTCGAAATTATCTTGTCATACGAAGAATTTTTCCATGAAATGAGTAAGCCAGTCATCTAAATTTTGTCTTTATCAAGTAGCTGTTATAGCAGCTTACGCTACTCGAGTCTGAGCTTGGCACATAACAACAAAAAATCTGTCTGCGTCAAGGCTTCCAACCATTCAAATTCGTAACGCCTTAATCGGTTTAGCTACCTCGAGACTGGGGTCAGTCTCCCACAGCGTGAAATCAGCTTTATACCCCTGTTTAACTTGTCCATACCAATTTTCCCAATTGGCAGCTTTAGCCGCGCCAATCGTGTACCCCTCGAGTGCTTCGAGTGGTGTTAAAGACTGTTCGGGCATAAACGGCTTGCCATCCAAGCCGATTCGGTTCACGGCAGCTTCAAACCCAAGTTTGGGTTCTGGACTGGCAACACTGGCATCTGACCCCAAGGCTAAAGTTGCCCCAGTCTCGAGCAGGGTTCTAAAGGCATAGGTGGTTTTGGCTCGAGTTGCCCCAAGTAAACCAAAAACGGGTACGGCATCTTCGACCAAATGAATTGCTTGGACACTGGCGACAATTCCCAATGCCCCAAATCGGGCAATATCGGTAGGGGAGAGGTGTTGGGCGTGTTCAAGTCGTAAACGCACACCTCGAGCATCTGCCAAAGGTTTTAGCTTCTCGAGAACATTTAAGACCTCATGGTTAGCACGGTCGCCAATCGCATGAACCACAGGGCAAAAGCCCATCTCGAGGGCGCGTCGTCCGCGTTCAAGAATCAATTCTGGTGGGTCGGCAATCACGCCTGTCGAATCTGTCCCAAGGTAGGGCTGGTGCATCCAAGCAGTGCGCGAACCGAGCGCCCCATCGGCAAAAAATTTAATGCCGCAAATTTTGACCAAATCGCCCGTGCCACCGCGTAAACCTGTGGCTTCGACACTCTCTAAATCGGCATGAGGAATACTTGCCCAAACCTGCAACGGTAATGCCCCGCGTTGCTCGAGTTCCTGCACCGAGCGCAACGACATGGCTGGCTCGAGCGCCATCGTATGCACCGAGGTGTAACCCCACGCCTCGAGTTGAGCGCAAGCACGGGCGGTGGCGGTCACGCTTTCTTCGAGTGTGACGGCTGGAATGGCAGAACGCACCAAGCTCATGGCGCTTGGCTCGAGAAACATTCCAGTTGGGTTGCCGTGAGCATCGCGCACAATCCGTCCGCCGTCTGGGTCGGGTGTACCCGCGTGAATGTTGGCTAATTCGAGCGCTCGAGTATTTGCCCAAGCCCCATGACCGTCTCGAGTGCGAATGTAGACAGGATGCTGCGGTGCAATTCGGTCTAAATCAGCTGCCGTCGGATAAGTATCTTCGCTCCATCGGTTTGGGAAAAATCCACCGCCTTGTACCCAAGTGCCAAGTGGCGCACTCGAAACTCGGTGGCTAATTTCTGCCAGTCCCTGCTCAAGACTGCTGCAAGCCGATAAATCCAAAGCAGCCAAGGCAAAACCATAGCCCGTTAAGTGAATGTGGGCATCGGTTAAGCCGGGGGTTAAGAAGGCTTGGCGGTAATCCAGAATCTCGGCTTTGGGCGCGATTGCCAAACAATCTGCTCGAGAACCGACAAAACGCACTTGGCGGTTGGTGACCAAGACCGCCTCGGCTCGAGGTTGGGCTGGGTTTAAGGTGATGATGTGCGCCAGAATAATCTGTTCCATGTTACCCAGTATATAATCTGTTCCATG
This sequence comes from Deinococcales bacterium, assembly GCA_043778225.1. Classification (GTDB taxonomy): domain Bacteria; phylum Deinococcota; class Deinococci; order Deinococcales; family JAAFIG01; genus JAAFIG01. The sequence continues at coordinate 7,636 of JAYWGM010000064.1, forward strand.
TTGCACAGTATGACCGATTTGGTAGACTGAATCCATGACCAAATCCCCCAACCCCGAAATTATTGTCACCGAACTCGAGGATGAACTGGTGCTGCTCAATCCACGCACCCAAGCGATGTTTACCTTAAACGGTACAGGTAAACTTATTTGGCAGAGCTTAGGTAAAAATACCCCCGAAGAAATTGCTGTAAAAATTACCCAAGCCTTTGAAATAGACCTCATAACCGCCCAAAAAGACACCACCGATTTACTCGAGACCCTAGAAAAATCTGGTTTGTTGCAATGACCGAATTTCTATTTAATTTGCTTGGACGGCAAATTTACGGCTCGAGCCAGAACGGTCTGGTCGCCCAGATTCGGCGCTTATTTGATTTCCCAAGCCATGCCAGCGCTCTTACAAGCGATTGGCAAATACACGTCTCGCATTCCCAAGGCAGTATCCCAAAGCTCGAGAATACATATCAAGCGGCAGTGCATAACGGCTTTGTCAACATTGCCACCCTAGATGGCAGCACTTGGATTACTTTAGAGCAAAACGCCATTCAACTCGAGTTATTAGAATCTGGTGCAAACCTGACTTTGTACGGCTCGAGTGATGGCTTAATGCAGTGCATGATGGTTGGCATGATTGAGGCGATTCGGGCTTCGGGTTTACTACCAATGCACACTTCGATTGCTGCTAAAAATGGCATTGGTACGGCATTTACAGGCGAATCTGGGCGCGGCAAAACCACGACCCTGATTTATAGCATTCAAGCTGGTTTTTCGCCTATCTGTGAGGATTTTGCGTGGCTTGAGCCAAACAGCTTACAAGTTTTTGGTTGCGATAGAGGCTTACGTTGCCTGCCCGACACGCTCGAGCGGGTCAAAAGTTTTTTTCCAGACATCCAACCGATTGCTTTTGAAGTGGATAAGCATCTTGTGCCGTTTGAACAGCTTGCACCAAGGGTTTGGCACTGCCGCTTGGAGCGCCTTTGGACACTCGAGCGTGATTTAACAAAACCAACACACCTCGAGCCACTGCCCGCCACCCAGCGTGTGATGGCGTTGTATGGTGCAACGGGCATACCTCTGACGGCTCAGACTCGGGCGCAAAGCAGCCAGCATATGGCAAGTCTGGCGGCTCGCCTCGAGATTCAGCGTTTGCACATTGGCAATACAGCTTTGCCGTTCTAAAAAGTTGACTTGCCAGCCTGTACCTACTCTTGGTTTTTACCACGCTTACGAAAACGCCGTTTGCGCTTGCCCTTGCGCTCGCCATCTTCGGTATTGGCGACTGGTTGGATTGGTTTAGGCGCAATGGGTTTTGCCACTATTTTTTGCGGTGTTGGTGGCTTGTTGCGTCCGCGTGGGCGTTTTTGGTCTGGCTTTGGCGCTCGAGCTTCGTTGGTTCGTGTCAGGCTAGACTCGAGAACAAAGCGCCCAATGGCTTGTACAAATTTTAAGGGTCGGTAAGGGGCTTCGAGTTCGATGTAAATAAAGCCCATGCCCGGACGCAAATAATACGCCCGCGCCATGACCTCACCCCATGGTGTATCCACCAGTTCATCATCTAAGCGGGTGACCAAGACCATTCCGCCAATCATCGGGACACGCAACGTCTCGATATTCGGGTCAAGGTCGCGCAACAACTGCACAATTGATAGTGGGTCGTGGTAATCCTGAGTCAAGGCTTGAATTGCTTCATCGCGGTTTTGCCGCAAGGTGACTGTCCCCGCCCGACGGTCAAAGGCAGTCTCGAAAATCCGACCACTGTCGTTTTCGCTAAACAAGGTCGGCAAGCGTAAATTTGGCTCAAACCTCGAGACCTGAACCCGCCGCGAAACCCCAAGCCCACCTTGAAAAACAGCTTCACGGCGAATCAGAAATTGCCCTTTATCAAACTGGGTCATCCAGCGTTCAGAACCCGCAATCGCTCCAGCATACGACAAAGTAAAATGAAACTCTTCGGCACTGAGCGGCAAAGGTTTCCAAGCAACAGATGGCGCATCGGCAAAAACATCCATGCTCATAAGCTATCACGGCTCGAGACCCAAACGCTTAGGATTTGTCCGTAAATATCTTCCCGATTTGCACCTGATGTAATTTCAGAACCTGCTCGAGAATATCTAAGTACAACGTCTCTGGTAGCACAAGCTGGGCTTGTTGAAACTTTCCATTGGCTTGTTTGAAAGTACGCCATTGCCTCTATTCCATACTCCAAAATCTGGAATAGAATATCAAATGCCAACAATTTGTTAGCACATACGCCTCGAAAGGATTTATGAAATTTGACTACCGCATCCCCACGATGAAATTCTCGACTGTCTATCCGTTGTATCTCCAGAAGGCAAAACGCAAAAACCGCACTCAAGCAGAGGTTGATCAAGTCATCTGCTGGCTGACTGGTTACAACCAATCTGGCTTGCAGCAGCAGCTAGACCAACAAAGTGACTTCGAGACATTTTTTGCACAAGCGCCGTGTATCCATCCAAATAGCGCACTGATTAAAGGGGTCATATGTGGGGTGCGGGTCGAAGAAATCGAGAATCCATTGGTGCAGAAAGTGCGATTCTTGGACAAACTGATTGATGAACTCTCCAAAGGCAAAGCCATAGATAAGGTCATGCGATAAGGCTCGAGTCTTTTACACCGTCAAGCGGGTACATGGATTTAATGCAAAGCATGGGCAAGCGACAAACAAGATTTTAAGTTGGCTCGAGCAGGCATAAAAAATGCGCCTTTGTAGGCGCTGATAAGAATAAGTATACGGCAATATGCAGAGTTTGTCAAATCTATGCAGTCCAGTCCGTCAAATACGGTTATTCTCGAGCTACGTGCTAGGCTTTACCGGTGAAAAAGCGACGGGGGTCGCCCTGTTTTTCTATTTGTATGTTCAATGAAAAACCCTAAAGTCAAGACCTTTCGGAGGCTCTACTGCTCGAGTAAAGCAAGTCGTTGAACTCATTGGATTGCCTAAAGTCTGTGATGGGCATGGTTTTCTTGCGCCGCGATTCTAAACTGCCAAATGATAGGATGAGTTTGAACTGTTTTTCAAAGGGGAATTCCACATGGCGCTTAAAAAATCTGAACTCTATTCTTCGTTATGGCAAAGCTGCGATGAACTTCGTGGCGGCATGGATGCCAGCCAATACAAAGATTATGTGCTGGTGCTGCTGTTTATTAAGTACGTCAGCGATAAGTACGAAGGTCAACCTTATGCCCCAGTCACGATTCCAAGCGGCTCGAGTTTTAAGGACATGGTGGCACTCAAAGGCAACCCTGAAATTGGCGATCAAATCAACAAAAAGATTATCGCGCCGCTTGCCGATGCCAATAAACTCTCGGATATGCCCGATTTTAATGATGCCAGTAAATTGGGCAGTGGCAGCGAGATGGTCGAAAAACTGAGCAACTTAATTGCAATTTTTGAAAATAAAGCCCTTGATTTTGGGAAGAACCGAGCCGATGGCGACGATATTTTAGGTGACGCTTACGAGTACCTGATGCGCCACTTTGCGACCGAAAGCGGTAAGAGCAAAGGACAGTTTTATACCCCCGCCGAGGTCAGCCGTGTGATTGCCCAGATTATCGGGATTGACAAAGCCGACACCGCCAATAACACCACGGTTTACGACCCCACCTGCGGCTCGGGTTCGTTGCTCTTAAAAGTTGGCGATGCTGCCAGCGCCAAAGTAACCTTATACGGGCAAGAAAAAGATGCGGCGACCTCTGGTTTAGCGCGGATGAATATGTTCTTGCACGACAACCCAACGGCTCAGATTCTACAGGGCAACACCTTGTCAGACCCCAAATTTAAGGATGGAGACAACCTCAAGACCTTTGATTATGTGGTCGCAAACCCACCCTTTAGCGATAAACGCTGGAGTACCGGCGTAAACACCGAAAAAGACCCATTTGAACGTTTTCTCTTTGGCACACCACCCACCAAGCAAGGCGATTATGCCTATTTACTGCACATTATTCGCTCACTCAAAAGCAGTGGCAAAGCCGCTTGTGTGCTGCCGCACGGCGTGTTGTTTCGTGGCAATGCCGAAGCCGAGATTCGGCGCAATTTAATCCGCAAAGGCTACATTAAGGGGATTATTGGCTTACCCGCCAATCTTTTTTATGGCACGGGGATACCCGCCTGCATTGTGATAATAGACAAAGAAGATGCTTGGCGGCGCACTTCTGGCGAAACGGGCATTTTTATCATGGATGCCAGCCACGAATTTCTGAAAGACGGCAATAAAAACCGTTTACGAGAACGCGATATTCATAAAATCGTGGATACCTTTACCAAGCAACAAGAAATTCCAAAGTACGCCCGCATGGTCAGTTTACTCGAACTCGAGAAAAACGAATTTAACCTCAATATCCCAAGGTACATAGACAGCCAAGAACTCGAGGATAGAGAAGACATCCAAGGTCATTTGCGCGGAGGCATTCCAGCTAAGGATTTGAGTGCCTTAGAAGCCTACTGGCGGGTGTGTCCGCAATTACAAACGGCGTTGTTCAAACCCAACCGCCCAGATTATTTGGATTTAACCGTCGAAAAAAGCAGCCTAAAAACAACCATCTACGAACATCCAGAATTCAAAGCCTTTATGTTAAGCATGAACAACTTGTTCCTCGAGTGGCAAACACAAGCCAAGGTTCGCCTCAAAAACCTAGATTTGGGATGCCAGCCAAAAGCCACCATTCAAGACTTAGCCGAAGGCTTACTGCGGCATTATGCCACCAAACCCCTAATAAACCAGTACGATGTTTTTCAGCACCTGATGGATTACTGGGCAGCCACGATGCAGGACGACCTCTACCTGATTGCTGCCGATGGCTGGCAAGCCATTCCAAACCGAATTATCGAAAAAGATAAAAGAGGCAAAGAAAGGGATAAAGGTTGGACTTGCGACCTGATTCCCAAAGAATTGATTGTGGCAGGCTACTTTAAGCCAGAACAAGCCAGTATTTTGGCACTCGAGGCAGAGATAGAGAGCCTAAACGCCCAAATGACCGAGTTAGAAGAAGAACACGGCGGCGAAGAGGGCTTGTACAGCGAACTCGAGAAGGTCAGTAAAGCCACTGTAACCGCCCGATTAAAGGACTTAAAATCGAGCCAAGACGAGGACAGCAAAGCCGAAGTCATCGCCCTCGAGACATGGTTAAAATACTGCAATGCCGAAAGCGAAGCCAAAAAAACCCTGCGGGAAGCCGAGAGCGCCCTCGACAAAAAAGCCCTCGAGCAATACCCACGCCTTCAAAAAGACGACATTCAGAAGCTGGTGATTGAAGACAAATGGCTAAAAGCCTTAGAACAAGCGATTCATGGCGAAATGGATCGAATCAGTCAAAGCCTGACCAGCCGCTTAAAAGAACTGGCAACACGTTACGAAAGCCCATTGCCAGAAGTCTCGAGCCGAGTTGTGGCACTCGAGCAGAAAGTAAACCAGCACCTAAGAAAAATGGGATTTACATGGAATTAAAACGCGCCCATACCATTTTGGTACTGCCGAACCTTTGCAACTTTTGTAACACGTTGGGCAAGTCATGTTAAAGAAATGTCATTTTCTTAACACGTTCGGCGTTTCATGTACACAAAATGCTATTTTCCTGTGTATGAGTTTCGATATTAGGCGGACTGCTGTCCAATTTGACATCGCATACCTAAAGCCTCAAATGTCCCAAAAAGCGAAACAGGGCATTGCGCTTTTAGGTAGGAGTATAAAAAAGGCTTTTTTTACCCATGAATTACCAAACGTAGGTAGAAACTCGAGTTTTCTACCCATGACATTTGCGCTAAGTACACAAAATGCCATTTTCCTGTGCATGAATAACCAGCCCCAATTCAAGCTCGAGCAGCCAGCCATTGCCAGAAGCAGAAGCGTAAAGCAGCACCTCGAGAAGATGGGGGAAGTATGGAAGTAAAAGCGGGATACAAACAAACAGAAGTTGGGATAATTCCAGAAGATTGGGAGGTAAAAATCCTAGGGGAAATTGTGCAGTATACAAATGGGAAAGCTCACGAAAATAGTATCAATGAATTTGGAAAATATATTGTCGTAAATTCTAAATTCATTTCAACAGATGGCGAAGTTAAGAAATATTCAGATGAATGCTTTTCTCCGACGGCAAAAGGTGAAATCCTGATGGTCATGAGCGATGTACCTAATGGGCGAGCAATCGCACGGTGCTTTTTTGTGGAACACAATGATACCTATACCGTCAATCAGCGTATTTGTACGATTCGTCAAAGTCAGATAAATGGAAGATTGCTGTTCTATAAGTTAAATCGCAATCCGTACTATTTAGCATTTGATGATGGTGTAAAGCAAACAAATCTTAGAAAAAATGACGTACTCTCTTGTCCAATACCTTGCCCTCCAACCCTTCTCGAGCAGGAAGCCATTGCCGAAGCGTTAAGTGATGCGGATGCCCTGATTGAATCCCTCGAGCAACTGATAACCAAGAAGCGCCAAATAAAACAAGGCACAATGCAGGAATTGCTAACTGGAAAAACGCGGCTCGAGGGATTTAGAAACAAAAGTGGATTTAAGCAAACAGACATTGGAATGATTCCAGAAGATTGGGAGGCTGTGAATTTATCTGAAGTTGTCAAGAAATTTCAGAACGGTTACGCATTTTCGTCTGTCGGATATGTAAAAAGCGGTATGCCTATTGTGACAATGGCACAAATTGGACTAGACGGAACTTTTCAATTTGATGAACAAGTGGTCAATTATTGGTCATTTCAGGAAGGCTCACATTTAATAGACTTTCAAATTTTCAGAGGCGATCTGATTATTGCTATGACTGATGTGACACCCGAAAAGAATTTAATTGGCAGAATGACAGTCGTTATTGAAATTGGTCCTTTACTGTTGAATCAGCGAGTAGGACTATTGAGGCTAAATCCCGAGAAAATCATTCCCTATTTTCTTTGTGCATTTTCCAACTCGAGCATATGGCGTAGTTATTCACAGGCTGTTGCCTCTTTAGGTGTACAAGCCAATATTGGTACAAAAGAAATCCGTTTGGGTAAAGTCCCACTTCCAACTCTTCTCGAGCAACAAGCCATTGCCTCGGTTCTCTCCGATATGGACTCAGAAATCACGGCGCTCGAATCAAAACTCGAGAAGGCGCGGCAAGTCAAACACGGCATGATGCACAATCTTTTGACGGGTAGAATTCGGTTGGTGTAAAAAAAACCAGAAAAGCAAGAAATAGACCAATTTGTAAAATGTCGGTGGTTTACCAAAAGTACCGACATTTTATGAAAATGGCTTGTAAAAATAGAGCCTCCGAAAAGTCTGGATTCTAGGGCATACCTTTGCATTTCAAACCAGAAAAACAGGGCGAACACGGGGGTTCGCCCCTACCTAACGTATCTCTTTTGTCTTTTTTGTAGGGACAGACCCCTGTGTCTGTCCTGTGACAACGATGTATTTTCATTCTTTCGGAGGCTCTATGTAAAAACGAGCCTTGGCTTTTGGCTAAGTTTAACAAACGAGCTTTGACCGAAGCGGCAATGTTTTTCATGCCAGTACCGCTTCGGTATAGATACGCATTTTTTGTTCTACCAAGCACACTCGAGCGGCGGCAAAGAGTTTTTTTAAGTCACGGTCTTGGCGGCTTAAATAACTTTTTAGGGCTTCAAGAAAAATACTTCGTTCAATCCGATGACTTAAATGCAGCACATCCGCTAAGGTTTTTTCTTTAGAATAAATCCGAATTTGTCCATGACCAACTGCGTAGGTTTCGATACCATACTCAAATTGTTTAGGCGAAAAATAGTACAGCGCCAGTGGTGGATACTCGAGTTTGGGACGACGGGCTTTATTGCTTATGGCTAAGTGAATCTCGGAAGGGGCGACTGTCCCCAATTGATAAAAAGCCAATGCTGAAAGGCTACAAATTACCGCCTTGGGAATTCGTAGCATCACCTCGAGTAAGTGGTCTTGGTCTGAGCCGACACTACCAACCAAGCGGTAGACACCATATTGGGTACGTTCGAGTAACCCAAGTTTGGTGTAATAAGATAGCCAATGGGCTGGCAAACCAGACTCTTGTACTGTTTTAGTAGACACCAAGCCGTGATGTTGGCTTAGTAAACTCGAGAGGGTTAGAGGCAAAACATTGTTCATAAAGTGTCGGTAGTTTAGCATAATTACCGACACTTTATGAAAGTACAAGCAAGGCTGTTTTCAAAGGTAAACTAAGCACATGAATCTCGGTCAATCTGAACGTGCGACACAAAATCGTGTGATTGCTTTGTTCCGTCAAGAACTTGGCTATCGGTACTTGGGCGATTGGTCTGACCGCGATAAAAACAGCAATCTCGAGGAGGGTCTGCTGATTGCTCATTTACAAAAATGTGGCTATTCGGCGGCGCTTATTTCGGGGGCGCTCTATAAATTACAGACCGAGGCAAGTCATCCTAATCGTGGTTTATACGAAAACAACAAAGCGGTTTATCAGCTTTTGCGCTATGGTGTGCAAGTCAAGGTTGCTGCTTCCCAAAACACCCAGACGGTGCATTTGATAGATTGGTTGCATCCTGAACTAAACGATTTTGCAATTGCCGAGGAAGTCACTTTGCGTGGGCATCGGCAACGCCGACCCGATATTGTGTTGTACTTAAATGGAATTGCCGTGGGTGTTCTCGAGTTAAAAAATAGCCGTGTTTCGATAGGCGATGGGATTCGGCAAAACATTTCTAATCAAAGCCCCGAATTTAACGAATGGTTTTTTTCGACGGTGCAATTTGTATTGGCGGGCAATGATTCCCAAGGGTTACGCTACGGCTCGATTAAAACCGAGGAAAAATTCTTTTTGACTTGGAAAGAAGACGAAACCGATAACTCGAGATTTAAGCTCGATAAATACCTCTTAAAAATGGCTGATAAGTCGCGCTTGCTCGAGTTAATTTATGATTTTGTGTTGTTCGATGGCGGAGTTAAAAAATTGCCTCGGGTGCATCAGTATTTTGGGATTAAAGCTGCTCAGAGCCGAATTTTGGCGCGTCAGGGCGGAATTATTTGGCATACCCAAGGCAGTGGTAAAAGCATTGTTATGGTTTTATTAGCCAAGTGGATTCTCGAGCATAACCCACAAGCTCGAGTGGCGATTATTACCGACCGCGACGAATTAGATAAGCAAATCGAAGGTGTTTTTAGGGACGCTGGCGAAACGATTAAGCGCACCAGCAGCGCCCGCCAACTCATGCAGCAATTGGGGCAAGCAACACCGCGTTTGTTGTGTTCATTGGTGCATAAGTTTGGTCGTCAGGGCGTGGATGACTTTGAAGTCTTTATTAAAGAACTCGAGGCGCAGCCACCCTTTGTGGTCGGTCAGGTCTTTGTCTTTGTCGATGAGTGTCACCGCACCCAAAGCGGCAAGCTCAATCGGGTGATGAAGGCACTGATGCCCAATGCGATTTTTATTGGCTTTACGGGAACGCCGCTCTTAAAAAAGGATAAACAAACCAGTTTGGAAGTCTTTGGTGGCTATATTCACACCTATAAATTCAGCGAAGCCGTCGAGGATAAAGTGGTGCTGGATTTAATTTACGAAGCCCGTGATATTGACCAAAGCCTCGGTTCGGTGGACAAAATAGATGCTTGGTTTGATGCCAAGACGCGGGGCTTGAACGACTGGAAAAAAGATGAGTTAAAAAAGCAGTGGGGAACGATGCAAAAAGTCTTGAGTTCACGCTCGAGAATGGATCGGGTGGTCAGTGATATTGTGTTTGATTTTAGTATCAAACCGCGAATTTCCGAGGAACGCGGCACAGCTATTTTGGTGGCTTCGAGTATTTATGAAGCCTGTAAGTATTTTGAGTTGTTCCAAAAAACAGTCTTTAAGGGGCGCTGCGCCGTGATTACTTCGTACAATCCGCAATCCAAGGACATCGCGCTCGAGGACACGGGCGCAAACACCGAAACCGATAAGCAATTTATTTTTGAGACCTACACCAAGTTACTCGAGACGGTTGCTGCTACGCCCAACAGCACCAAAACCGAAACCTACGAAGAACAAGCCAAGCACCAATTTAAGTTCAGTCCAGCCAGCCTGAAATTGCTGATTGTGGTCGATAAATTACTGACTGGTTTTGATGCGCCTAGCTGCACCTATCTCTACATTGATAAGAGTATGCAAGACCACGGCTTATTCCAAGCCATTTGTCGCACCAATCGGCTGGATGGTGATGACAAAGAATTTGGCTATATTGTGGATTACAAGGATTTATTTAAGAAAGTTAAAAACGCCATTTCGGTCTATGCTTCCGAGTTAGACCACAGTGCTGGCGGGGTAGACCCCGAGGTGCTGCTGCAAAACCGTTTAAGCCTAGGGCGTGAACGCTTAGAAACCGCCCTCGAGACACTGGCGCTGCTTTGCGAACCGGTGAACCCACCTTCGGGCGAACTCGAGCATATACGTTACTTTTGTGGCAACACCGAAATCCCTGAGGACTTAAAAGCCACCGAAGCGCCTCGGATTGCTTTTTATAAAGCCGTGGTCTCGCTCTTGCGGGCATTTGCAAACATTGCCGATGAATTGCAGTCGGCAGGGTACTCGCCAAGCGAAATTGAGCGAATCAACCAAAAACTAAACCAGTACCTAAAACTGCGCGACACGATTCGCTTAGCCAGTGGTGAAATCCTCGATACAAAGTCTTATGAAGCCGATATGCGGCACTTAATAGACACCTACATCGAAGCCAAAGAACCCAGACGAATCTCGCCGTTTGAAACCATGCCGTTGCTCGAGGTAATTGCTAAACTGGGCATGAAACAAGCCCTAGAAGAAATGCCCAACGGGATAAAAGGCAACCAAGAAGCGATTGCCGAAACCATCGAGAACAATGTGCGCCGTAAAATCATTAAAGAACACCTGAGTGACCCAGCTTTTTTTGAGAAAATGTCGGCGTTGCTCGATGAAATTATTGCCAACCGCCGAGCCAAAGCCCTCGAGTACGAAAGTTATTTACAGCAGATTGCCGAATTGGTCAAAAAAGTGCTGACTGGCTTTGCCGAAAACACCCCAAAGCGCATTAACACCCCAGCTTTACGGGCTTTGTACAGCAACCTTGGGCAGAACGAAGAACTTGCGCTTGAGGTGCATAAAGCGGTTCAACACATCCGCCCTGACGACTGGCGCGGCATTAGAACCCGCGAGAACGTAATCAAAGCAGCGTTGCTGCCGCTTCTTGGTCATCAAAGCGAAGTTGAACGGGTGTTCTTACTGCTTGTCTCGCAGACCGGAGAATACTGATGGCATTTACTTTAGAGCTTTCAGACATCACCATCGAAGTGATTCAAAAAGACATTAAAAACATTCACCTCAGTGTTTTCCCACCAACCGGAACAGCCAAAATTGCCGCACCAGCCCACCTTAACCCAGAAACAATCCGCTTATTTGCGATTGGTAAGTTAGGTTGGATTAAACGCCAACAACAAAAACTTCGCAATCAAATCCGCGAAAGTCCACGCGATTACCTGACTCGAGAAAGCCATTATGTCTGGGGAAAGCGTTACTTGCTTAAAATCATCGAACAAGACAGCAGCCCAGCCGTGTTACTCGAGCATAAAACCCTGGTCCTCAAATGTAAACCAGCCACCAGCCATGCCAAACGCGAAGCGATTCTAGCAGCTTGGTACAGAGAACTGATTAAAAGTGTGCTACCAACCCTAATCCAAAAATGGGAAGCGATTCTGGGCGTTCAAGTCAACAAAACCTTTATTCAACACATGAAAACCAAATGGGGAAGCTGCAAGGCGGCTCAAGGTAACATCAGACTCAACACCGAATTGGCAAAAAAACCACCAGAATGCCTCGAGTACATTCTGGTGCATGAAATGATTCACTTACTCGAGCCGACCCACAACCAAAGATTTTTTGCCCTGATGGATGCCTTTATGCCCAATTGGCGAATCGAAAGGGACAAGCTAAACCACTTACCTGTTCGTCACGAACACTGGCAATACTGATGGTGCAGTTCCGTGGAACTAGCCCATTTGGGAACCCTTTCGTTAGTTATACCAAATTGAGGAAGTTCGTAGAACTTCCCGACTAAAAGGAGTATCAACAAATACCGTCTTTGACAGGTACGAAGCAATCCGCGTTTTTTGCGG
>JAYWGM010000065.1:0-19662 GCA_043778225.1 Deinococcales bacterium
CTCGTATGATTCATCTCAATGAGAATATATTTGCTTGACTGACGCATTCGTAAAATTCATGAAAGATTTTTAAGTGAAACGTACACCTTAACTTGGTATAAGCCGTTTTGCTTGTCGCTTGCCCTGACAAGCCCGTGTTAGCGTACAACCGTATGCTTGTGCCTCCAAAAGTGCTGAATGCCGAAATGCTTAAACTGGCTGTGCCGTTGCTGTTTTCTAACCTTGCAACGGTATTGATTGGTGTGACCGATACCTATTTTGCCGGTCAATTGGGAACAGTGGCGCTCGGTGCGGCTGGCTTAGGGGTGATGTGGTACGGCGGCGGTTTACTCGAGATTTGGCTTGCGCCATTTGTCTATTTGGCACTGCTGGCAGGGGTCTACTGGTGGCGCTGGCAAGCGGGTCATTGGCGCACCGCCAGCCTTGGTGCGGTTTAAGGCAGCAGTCGTTTAACCGTCTCGAGTCCAAGCTGAACGGTGTCCTCGAGCAATTGCGGATTGACTTTGCTGTCGGCTGGCAGATGATAGTTAGGCTCATAACCACGCCAGAAAAATACGGCTGGTACATTTTCGGCTAAAAAACTGGCATGGTCTGAACCTGCAAAATCGTTAAACTGCCCAATGTCTGGTCTGATGCCACGAACCAAGTCCGTTAGCTTACTCGAGCCACCGACCGACATTTTGTTGTTGACCGCCACCATATCAAAATTAAGCATCGCTTCTAAGCCATCCAGCGTTTTGGTCGGCAGTGCCTGAACAAACGCATTTGAACCGATTAAACCATCTTCTTCGGCATCAAAAGAAACAAACCAAATTTGTTTTAAGCGCTCTGGCGCTAACCGCCTTGCGATCTCGAGAATCGCGGCTGTGCCACTGGCGTTGTCGTTTGCGCCCGGACTGCCTGGAACACTGTCAAAATGCCCACCAAGAATGAGCTTGGGCGGCTCGCTCGAGAACTTTGCAACGACATTGCGCCCAGTCACGGCAACCCGTCGCACCTCAGAAATGAGCCGCACCCGAACTTGGTTTGCCTCGAGCAGAACTGCGCCATCTATCCCCGAGACCGCCAGCACGGGAATCTGGAAATCGCCCAGAAAATTGGCGCTTAAACGCCCAGCCACACTGTTGACCAGCACCACACCGACTGCTCCAGCCTCAAGCGCGGCACGGGCTTTCTCGAGAAAAGTAATGCCACCGCGTTTGACCACGGCGATACGACTTTTAAGGTCTAAGCCTTGGTAATCGGCTCGAGAACCAAAATTGGGAATACGGATAGCTAGGGCTTCGATGTCGGAGATATTCGAGGAATACAACGTATCAGCTTCTAAGCGCTTGCCAGCCACGGTCACACTCGAGCCAAGGTCGCGCAGGCGTTCAAAAGAAAAGGTTTCGATACTGGCGTTTGCACCAATTTTTTTGTATTCGCCGACCAAATAGTTGGCGGCTCGCTCGAGGTTCTGACTGCCCGAAACCCGAGGTCCAAAACCAACCAGATTTTCGACATCTCGGTTTGCGTCCTGAAAATTGATTGCCAATGCTGCACCACAAAATAAACCAAGCCACCAGAGTTTCATGGTCTTAGAATACTCGAGCATCATGACAAGCGCCTACTGACTTTGGTTAGAATACCTCATGCAGCCTTTTCAAGTTTCGATTCAATACCACCCTCGAGTCTGGGGTGGGCAGCGCCTCAAAGCCACACCAAGCAGCACCACGCCCATCGGTGAAGCGTGGCTGATTCATGAGCATAACTTGGTGCAAAATGGCGAATTTAACGGTCAAACCCTCGAGCAACTGACCTTAAAATTTGGCTCAGATTTGTTGGGGCGCAATTGCACTGGCATAAGATTCCCACTGCTGATAAAAATCCTAGACTGTGCCGACTGGCTCTCGATTCAAGTCCATCCCGACGACACCCAAGCGGTGCAACTCGAGGGGGCTGGACAACTGGGTAAAACCGAGGCATGGCATTTACTCGAGGTTGAAGCAGGTGCAGAACTGATTTGTGGGGTCAAGGCTGGTGTTTCTAAAGCCGAACTCGAGGCGGCAATTCGTGAGGGTCAGGTACAAAATGTTGCTCAATACCAAAAGGTTTTGACTGGCGAAACGATCTTGATGCTGGCTGGAACAATGCACGCCCTTGGTTCGGGGATGCTGCTCTACGAAGTGCAACAAACCTCGGATACGACCTACCGCGTTTATGATTGGGGTCGTCCCGCCAGTGCTGGACGGGCGCTGCACCTCGAAAAATCGGTGGCTGTCACGACTGTTACAGCTGCCACGGTTTCGCCGCCGCTTGAGGCTGGTGTTTTGACCCAATGCCCATATTTTAAGCTCGAGAAATTCAAAAATCTATTGCAAGACACACCCAATGGCTCGAGTTTCCATGCCATTACGGTCACATCGGGTCTGGCGTGGCTTGAGTGTGCAGGGGAGAAGTGGCAATTGAACCGCTTTGACTCGGTGATTGTGCCAGCCAGCAGCCCAGCCTACAGCCTGACGGGGACGTTTGAAGCGCTGCGCTCGAGTGTGCCATGACCATTCAAAGTCTCGAGCCAGTATTTTTAGAAGCCACCGCCAAGCTCTTAAAAGAAGCCATCCTCGAAAGTCCGCATTATTCGCCTTTGGCAAAAACCGAAGAAATCGCGGCTTTGACGGGCGAAAAATTAGTGATGCAAAATGTTTTTATTGCTGTAGAAGATAAAACCTTGCTTGGTGTGCTGGTCTCGAGTACCGCCGAGGCTGGTTTGCTGTGGCTGTCTTGGGTGGTGGTCTCGCCACAAGCTCGGGGGCGTGGCATTGCCAAGGACTTGATAACGGCTTTTCATGCCAGTGCAGCCGCCCAAGGGGTGCATAAAACATGGTGTGACTCGAGGCTTGCTAATACTGCCAGTGCGCGGATGCTCGAGAAATCTGGCTATCGGGTTGTGGCAACTTTGTATAAGCATTGGTACGGTTTGGATTATTTGATTTGGGAACGTTTGATTCTTGACACGCTTACGTTAGACTAAACGCCATGACTGCCCGACGACAAATGCGACTTGCTCCCGATGCTTTATTGGCTCGAATCGGTTTATATGCGGTTTTAATGATTGGCAGTTTTTTGATGGCGTTTCCGTTTTTATGGATGATTGTCACCAGTTTTCAGAGTCCACAAGAAAGCCTTCAAGCCACACCAGTCTGGTTTCCACAGCGCTTGCACCTTGGTAATTGGTCTGCCGCTCAAGAACTTGGGGCGCAAGGCGGCGATGCCACTTGGGGCGGGTTAGCACCCCAAAAAGTCTTAACCCTCGAGATTCGTACTGTCGGTAGCGCCAATGGCGACTTGGTGTCCGAAGTCCCATCGGATTCACGCAGCAACAGCAATTCGTTTTTGTTTGGTGCAGCCACCACGACATCCACCGACCCGCGTCAAGTCACAACCGAAAAACTCGAGGGTGGGCTTTGGCGGGTCAGCATTAAAAATACGGGCGAGCAACTCGAGCTAAAAGTGCCGCTTAAAATTACGCTGCCCGATGGTTTGACGCTGGTCTCGAGTACCCTCCCACCAGACCGCAACTCGAGAAGCGACACTGGGGCATTTTATGAATGGAGCAATGTTGCGCCTGGGTTACTTGGCTATGTCCTCGAGAACTACCGCGATGCCCTGCGAGTTGCGCCTTTTGGGCGGTATTTTTTGAATAGCTTAATCAACTCGGTTGCTCAAGTGCTGCTTGGGATGATTGTGGTGACACTGGCGGCTTTTGCATTTGCCAAAATTCCCTTTTGGGGCAGCCATGTGGTATTTGCAGCAATTCTCTCGAGTTTAGTGATTCCCGGCGAAATGTTGCTTGTGCCTAATTTTGTGACGGTTTTTAAGCTCGGTTGGCTCGACTCTTATGCTGGAATTGTTGTGCCATGGATTGCCAGTGTCTTTGGGATTTTTTTGCTGCGTCAGTTTTTTTTAAGTCTGCCAAACGAACTTTTTGAAGCCGCCCGCATTGATGGCGCGGGGTACGGCACACAACTGACCCGAATTGCGCTGCCATTGGCAGTACCCGGCTTAGTCACCTTTGGGATTTTTAGCTTTTTGGGTTCTTGGAATGCGCTGCTCTGGCCGATTATTGTGACCAGCAAAACCGAAATGCGAACCCTACAAGTCGGTTTACAAAGTTTTATTGGCGAGGCTGGCAGTAATTACGGGCAACTGATGGCAGCCAGTTTACTGGTCATTACGCCAATTATTTTTGGCTTTTTGCTGGCACAAAAGCAATTTATTGCGGGTGTGGCGCGAAGTGGCTTAAAGTAATATGGACAGTGTGTTGCACTGTCCATATTAAAGTTGGGCTAAGCAAACTGCGCCAGCACTTTTTGCAAGCGCTCTAATTGCATTCCAAAATCCTCAATTCGCCTTTGTTCCTCGAGCAGAACGTCTTGTGGCGCATTCTTAAAGAAATTCTCGTTACTTAACTTGCCTTTGGCTTGCTGCACTTGCTTCTCGAGTTCAAAAGTCCACATTTGACAGCAATTGACCACGCAACCAAACAACAGATTTCACCAAACCCTGTTCCTCGAGTTGCAACAATATGGCATTCATAGAAATAGGAGGGCGTTGTAAATTGGCTAACTGCATCTGAATGGTGTTCAAAACAAGATTGGGTGTGCGTTCAACAATACGCATCACAAATTCATCAGGACTAAGCGCAAGAATTCCAAAAGGCTCAAGTATGGCTTGGGGAAAATCCCGCAAATTATGCGTAACAATAAAACCAGCCCGAGCATAAACAGCAGCCTCGAGAACATGGCAATCATTAACGTCTGGAAGCATAATCTCGAGCCGAGGTACATTCTCAAGTAAAGCATCAGGCAATGCCTTATCCATCAGGTTTTGGGTACGTTCTAGATTTGCCGCTAAGATTTCAGGGCGTTTTTGTAACAAATTGCGTTTCCATTCAGATTGAATTTCGGATGTCCAATGTGCTTGGTAGGCTTTTTGTAATGCCAGCCAAATGAAAAAATCTCGCAACCGCGCCGAATACAAGATATTGGCATCAAGTATTGCAATCACTGATTGTACAATCCAAGTTCTTGCGAAAGGTCTGATAGCTCCTGCATAGCGATAAGGCTACGCTGACGTTGTTCAGCTTGATATGTAAGAACATCCATTAGTTTTATCCGATGATGTGAACCAACCATGCGAAACGCAATCTCGCCACGTTCGAGTAACTTCGTCACAAACGGACGCGAGACATTCAGTACATCCGCCGCCTCAAAGGTGCTGAGTTCCGTATCGAGCGGCAGAACCACCACTGGGCGTGCATGACCCATTTGCTCGAGGACTTCTTGAAAAACCGTCAGGGTTTCTTGAGGCAATAACGTAATTTCACCATTGCTCGAGTGAAAAGCGAGTTGCCCAGATAGGAGTTGCTGCCCGACTTCTCGAGCAGTTTGGGCGGCTTGGGCAGAAAGCACAATCGGTTGCATGACTCGAGTATAGCACAAGTGAAATAAGTGAAACGTTATTCATGATAAAAATGATAGATTTTTCGCACGAAAACGACAATTCTACCAAACCCGCGAAAGAGTAAAAATGTGCGAAAAATAAAAATCAACCAGAAAATCAAAAGCAATTAAGGATTCTCGAAAATTGAGAAATCGAATGTTGAAAATAATCTATTAAACGATGTTCCTTCATGACTTAAAAAAGGCACAAGATAATGGTATATCCAATCGTTTTCATCACCCGTAATTGTAATTTCAATGATTCGAGCTTCTTCATTTATATCCCTTCTGATATAGCCATCATAATCCAGAATGCTAATTTCCGTTTTTAGATCAGGGTACTTACAAACACGTTCAAACTTTTCCCAAACAGTTATTTTTTTAGAATTGCTGTTTTCACGATTGTCAATAATTTCTCCAAGCACTTGTCGAGTAATTCTTGGCAATACGCTTAATCCCTGAAAATAATTTCTTAAATCAGAAATAACCCTCTCAAAACCATCTATGTCCCAGTTGCTATCAATACAAAACTTTTTGAGCTTACTGCATTCTCCCAATTGCTTTGATGGTCTTAATTCCATAAATTCCCCTAAATCTGTTGGGAATTCGCCATTTGAATTAGGCAATTCAAGTTCTATTCTCACTCGAGTAAGTTCACGCATGACAAACTGATAAATGCGCTCAAGCACATCTGGCTTAATTCCGATAAGTTTTTGGGAAAGCGTAATAATATCCCAAATATTTTCCTTTTCATTAAAATTAAGCACTTGACACAGCGTAGGATCTAACGTGTACGAGCCTTGTTTCTTACCGACAACTAATACATATAAGGCTTCAATCTTGAATTGTTCAGAATTGGTCTTTCTTTCCTCAACTTTACGCAAAGTGTCATTTACTTTTTGCGTAGTACAAACAGTTGTGATTTGGATACCTATTTTGGAATTGGCATCGTACAAATCTATTCCTGCACTATTATTTCGCTCTCTGTTCGTATTTTCCAGATTTGAATTATCCAATTCGTTTAGGATAGTCATAAAAAAATCTTCAAGGACACGATGTAAATCAGTTAAGCCAATTTTTGCACGAAGTTCGGCACGTTCTGCAATGGTGGCAAAAGCATCAATAATTTCACCGAGGTAACGTCCACTGAGTATCATTTTTCACCTGCTTTAAGTCTAAAACTAAAGTTTAGCTCACATATTTTTTATGAATACGTGAGCTAAAAGTTCTTTAGGCGAACTGCGCCAAGACTTTTTGTAATCTCTCAAGCTGCATTCCAAAATCCTCAATCCGCCTTTGCTCCTCGAGAAGCACATCTTCTGGTGCATTTTTCACAAAGTTCTCGTTGCTTAACTTGCTTACGGCTTGCTGCACTTGCTTCTCGAGTTCAATTACTTTTTTCTTGCCTCGAGTCACATATTCCGATGTGTCTATCAGCCCCTCGAGCGCTAGAATCACCTCGAGTCCTGGTGCTACACCACTTATTACTTTTCCTGTAACAGTTGTCAATTGAGCGCGTGCAAGCCGCTTAAATAGTTCAGAATTTCGTTGGACTGAATTTGCATTTTCCCCAGTAATCTCAACGTACAATTCTTTGCCAAGAGGTAACATTAGTTCATTGCGTAAAATACGAACTTGAGTTACAGCGGCACGAATTGAATCAAAGTCTTCTTCAAGATTATCAAAACTTGCATTGGCTTCAGGAAACTTTTCAAATGCCAATTTATTTTCTAAACTACCATTCGGATTCCCAAGAATAATTGATTCATACAAGTACGAAGTAATGAATGGCATAAATGGGTGAAGTAGTTTTAAGATAGCCTCTAAGAGGTTCATTAAGACCTTTAGTGTTGATTTTGAGCCTGCATCAATACCACGTTTAGCTGACTCAATATACCAATCACAAAAATCGTCCCAAACAAATGAGTAAATAGACCGAATTGCTGCTCCAAGATCGAATGCGTCTAATTGTTCTCGAGACCTACGAATAACTCCATTCAGGCGTTTGACTATCCATCTATCTGCTATGTCTGTGATGTCATTTTCCCCCCAAAACTCTTGTAATTCTGACCTTTGGTACTGCATTAAACTCATTTGAACAAAGCGCGACGCATTCCAGAGTTTATTGGAAAAATTCCGACCCATTTCGTAACGGCGCTCATCGTGTTTAATATCCTGCCCGCCCGTGCTGAGATACGCCCATGCAAAACGACAACCATCCACGCCGTATTTATCCATTAGCTCGAGTGGGTCAATGCCATTGTTTTTGGATTTCGACATTTTCTGACCCTTGGCATCCAAGTACAAACCATGCAGCATGACGGTATGAAATGGTGCTTGACCAGTGAATTCAAAACCAGACATTTGCATTCGCGCCACCCAGAAAAACAGGATGTCATAACCAGTCACAAGCACATCGTTAGGGTAGAATTTAGCTAAGTCCTCAGTTTGGTCTGGGTAGCCCATGGTCGAGAAATTCCAGAGTGCCGAAGAGAACCACGTATCAAAAACATCAGGGTCTCGAGTTAAAGTCAAATGCGCGTAACGGGGGTCTTGGTCACAATCCAAATCTGGATTATCTAAGTCTGGCACATAGATTTTACCATCGGCATCGTACCAAGCTGGAATTTGATGCCCCCACCAGAGTTGCCGCCCAATTGCCCATTCACGAATATTCTCGAGCCAATCTTTGTTAACCTTGGTGTAGCGCTCCGGCACAATTTTGATTCGCCCATCCTCGAGTGCATCCAGCACTTGCCTGGCGGGTTTATCCATTTTGCACCACCACTGGGTCATGACCATCGGTTCAACAGGCTCTTTAGTGCGCTCCGAAATACCCATGCTGACCTTATAATCTTTAGCCTCGAGCAATTCGCCCGATGCCTCGAGCGCCTTGACCACGGCTTTACGGGCAGCAAAACGCTCCATGCCACGAAATTCTTCTGGTACAAGGTCGGAGGTGAGTTTCGCAAATTTATCAATCACACTGGGGGTGGCTAAATTATGGCGTAAACCAATCTCAAAATCTGTTGGGTCATGGGCTGGGGTGATTTTCAGGCAACCCGTGCCAAAATCCATTTCAACACTCGAGTCGGCAATAATTGGAATCAGCCTATCAGTAAGTGGAATCCGCACTTTTTGACCCACAAGGCTCGAGAAACGCGCATCTTCTGGATGAACCGCCA
Source organism: Deinococcales bacterium (assembly GCA_043778225.1). GTDB lineage: Bacteria > Deinococcota > Deinococci > Deinococcales > JAAFIG01 > JAAFIG01. The sequence continues at coordinate 8,666 of JAYWGM010000065.1, forward strand.
CGGCTTGGTCAGCAAAAATGGTTTCAGGACGGACAGTCGCCACGTTCATCACGCCACTACCATCCTCGAGTGCATAGCTTAGGGTGTACATCTTGCCCTGACGATCCTCACGGTCAACTTCGAGGTCAGACAACACCGTTTGCGCCACAGGATCCCAATTAACAATTTTTTCACCACGGTACGCCATGCCTTTTGCCACGTACTCCACAAAGGTACGACGCACAGCCCGAGACAGCCCAGCATCCATTGTAAAGCGTTCTCGAGACCAATCGGCAGAAACACCAAGTCGCGTGAGTTGATGCAAAATCGTACCACCGTGCTTTTCCTTAAATGCCCAGACTCGCTCGAGGAATTTCTCACGCCCAAGATCAGACTTATGCAGACCCTCGAGAGCAAGTTCTTTTTCGACCAGCACTTGGGTACTAATCCCCGCGTGGTCAGTCCCCGGCAAGTACAGTGCCTCGAAACCCGCCATGCGCTTAAAGCGGGTCAGGACATCAATAATCGTGTTATCGAGCGCATGACCAAGATGTAAACTGCCCGTTACATTGGGCGGCGGAATAACAATTGTAAAAGCAGGTTTACTCGAGGTTGCATCGGCACGAAACGTACCCGGTTTAGCCCAGAGTTCTGCCCAAGAAGATTCGACAGCCGATGGTTCGTATTTAGTAGGTAATTCATTCATGATTGCTCCTTGCAAGTTGCTAACTTTCCAAAAGTAAAATGGCTGTTTCTTCTATTCTTTTTAGAATTAAAGAATTATCAAATTCGGGTCGAAATTTTTTATTAAATTTCAATAGATTGTATAGAAAGGAATTAAAATTTACTTTTTCTACAAGTGAATCCAGTGATGCAAATAAATCGTTTCGTTCAGGAATTGAAGTGGCAATTCTTGAAAATACCCAGAAATCTTGATTCATTAAAAATTCTGGATTCATTAATTCACTGAGGATTTTATATCGTGGGAAAGTTTCAATTTTTCCTAAACCAATGCTTAGAATTCTTTTTAGAACAGCATCTGATCTAAATTTCCTACCCTCGTTAGACCTAGTAAAATAGGTCTCAACACCATTATTTATTTTAAGTTTGTTTTCGGGATCATGTAAATCCGCAAACGTTTCAAACGCCCAATACTGCATATACTCATCTCGAGTAAACTGCTCCACTTTTGATGAGTTGATATTCAATCCAATTTTGTGAAGTTCTCGAGACGCGAGAAAGAGTATTTTTTTTGCCGTCTCTGCATCTTGAGACATTATTATTTGGTCATCGGAGTATCTAATATACTTCGAGCAATTTTCATCACAGATTTTTTTCATGTATAAGTCAAAATCTTGAAGATAAAAGTTTGATAGTATTCGTGAACTATCGCCAACTTCATCTTGTGGCAGACCGACAGTTTTTCTATAGTAGCCTTCTATTGGTCTGTTCCAGTTATGTAAGAAGTGAAAAAGCAAATCAACGTAAAACATTTGCTCCTTTTCAACAGTGTGCCGTATTTTTGCTTCTAAAAGGTTCAAATTAATAGAGTCATAAAAATTTGCAATATCAAACTTTAAGAAATACTGCAAATCTCCATCTGATGCCCATTCAAAAGCTCTTTTTTGAAAGTCTTTCCAATGTTCCGACCACTCATACGGCGTATAAGTTCCGAATGGTATCCCTGAAACAGTTGATGTTAGTCTGCTAATTTCTTCTACTTCGCGTGACTTAATAGGATTATTTAAGGTCCAACCGCCATAAGTTCCTTCTACTCTGTTTTTGGCGATGTTTTCCTGAATTCTTTCTACGCAAAAATAGTATAGGCAATTCTCTCGAAAGTGGAAACACGGAACTATTCTTGAAACAAGATTATGTTTATTAAAAACAACGTAATTTCTAGGGGAATTAGGGGTAAATTTTTTATGTTTAACTTCAAAGTAAAGTTCTTTTAAGAATGCGGGTTTTATTGGAAGCTCATGCTTTTCGTATTCAATTAAAGTCTCCTTAGTGCTTTTCTTCCAAAAACTACTTGAAAAAATTCTAACAAACGCCTCTTCTTGTATCATTTCAATCTCCTGACTGCAAACTCAACCATTCAACATTTTTTCTCGAGGCTTGGGGCTTTGGCTGGTTGGGCAAGGCGTGCCTTGCCACTACGGGTTTCTAGGCTCGAGCTTTGGCGCTTTTTCATAACAGTTTCTCGAGTTCATTCACAAAACGCTGAAAATACGATAAATCCAAGAGCAGTTTGGGATTGGTTGTCTCGAGCAATTCAAATGAAATACTGCCTTTTTTGTACTGTTTTTTTTCACAATCTTTGGTTGCTTTTTCTAGGGCTGCAAAAAGCGTTTTACGGTTTCTTGTTTCGGGGTCGGTAGGTGCAGGTAAGGCATTTTCGTTAAAAGATTGTCCAAAAAAGCGGCGTAAGTTTTCTCTATCAGCAATTAACCATGTTTCCATGCAGGTTGCCATAAAATGCACTTGGGCATCTGTTGTGTTACTTGGTTGATTCCAATTGTCTCGAGTTTTTAAGTGCTTCCAAGGTGGTTCTTGAATAGGGTCTTCGCTATCTACGAGCAGGATGTAAATTGTGTTTTCTTCGGCTTTACGAAGCGCAATTTGAAAATCATCAAAGGCTTGTTGTCTGCCACCACATCCAATAAATTTGGGTAATCTGCCTGCAAAACCAGCTTTTGAGAACAATTTGCTAAAGGCTGCCCGCAATGGCTCTTGGTTGGCTCGAGTATCACCGCCACCTTCAACATAAACCCGAATAGAAACTTTGGTTTTCACCAGCGCACCCCACCAATTTCACCACGTAACCATAAATCGCCTAGTCCGTACTGCTCGAGCCATTCATCAAGTCGGTTAGTTTCCAAGCGTTTCAGTGTGGTGACACCATTTTCCTTTTCACAAACCACAATGCTTTCGGGGTCGCTCGAGAACGCATTGACAAGAAGTTCTGAATGGGTTGTGACAATCAGTTGGGTGCGTGTGGCAGCATCTTTTAAGAGTTTGGCAATGTTTCTAATTAAATCTGGGTGCATTCCAAGTTCTGGTTCTTCGAGACAAATAAGTGGCGGCGGGTCTGGGTCGAGTAAAAGCGTGACAAGCACCAAATACCGTAGAGTGCCATCGGATAAACGAATGGCTGGAATGCTTTTATCACCTTCGGATATAAACAATGCCGCGTTTGCATTGCCAATATCAATGTTAATGTCAGTAATACCATCGTAAACTTCTTTGAAGGCTTCAATAATTTTTTGTTTGGTTGAAGGTGTTCTAAATAAACGGCTTAAAAAAAGACAGAAATTTGAAAAATCCTCTTCTAGTACACTATTTCGCATATCCGCTCTTTGGGGTTGACGCAAAATTGAATAATGCCCAAATGACCAATTTCGGTAAAGTTTAATCTTTTCAAATGAAGTAGTAATTTTCGATAAGTACCAAGTAGTGTTTGGGTATTTAATCTGACCTAAAACAGAAGAATTAAAATCCAAAGAATTAATTGATATTTTATTAAAATTGTGATCCAATAAAATTGGATGTTTATAATTAAAATCATAAATCAGTGTATCTATTGCGTTGCTCGAAATCTCTTCAGCTAAGATTCGCAAATCCCGATTCTCTTGTGTGAATCTAAAAAGATACTTCATCTCTTCAAAAAAACGCACTTTAAGTTCAACTATATTTGGATCACCAGATTTATTTGAATCACCAGATTTATGAGTCCATTCTTGAATTCCTCCTCCTCGAGAAATAACATCATCTAAACTTCCACTTGCACGTTGAGGAATTGTTAATGCTCTTAAAAAAGCAAAAACCTCCAAAAAATTAGATTTTCCTGACCCATTTGCCCCAATAAGGATATTCAAGCGGTTCAGCTTGAATGCTGGTGTTTGGCTCGAGAATGAAAGCAAATTTTTTATTTCAATACTAGAAATCATGGACTCACCTCAACTTTAATGTTTACCATAAAGGTCTTAACCTATCCTGCTCGAGCTTGGGGCTTTGGCTGGTTGGGCAGGCAGTTAAATCAATTCCACATCGTAAAGCCCAAATTTTTCTCGAGACTCCAAATCAAAATGTGTGCATCAAGAAGTAATTTCATTCCATGTACTCTTTCATGTCCTCGAGAGGCGCATTAAAATCATCACTCATTTTCCAACCCTTTAGACTGCCGACCAAACCGCGTTTCTTGGGCTTAATTTCAAATTCTCGGTTTTCTAAGGTAATCACGACACTTTCACCGGCGGCGGCTTGTTGCAATAAAGCGACTAGGTTTTGTTGGGCTTCAATAATGCTTACGGTCATGGTTTTCTCCTTTCTCGAGGCTTGGGGCTTTGGCTGGTTGGGCAAGGCAAGCCCCGCCCCTACGGGTTTCTAGGCTCGAGCTTTAGCGCTTTGTTCGGCAAGTAGTGTTGCTACCATTTGATTCAAACTCACATTGTTCTGCTCGGCTTGTTCGGCTAAACGCTGATGCAAATTGCTGGGAAGGCGCACCACAAAACGCCCACTGTACTTTTTTTGCATCGCAGGTAATGGAATTGAGTTTCCAAGCTCGAGATTGACTTTGAGCCAAGCAAATTTTGCATCCTCGAGCATGGCTAGGGCTTCCTCGAGCGTATCGCCTTGCGAGACACAACCAGCTAAATCTTTTATTTCCACCGAGTACCCAATGGCTTCGGGAATCAGGGTAATTGGGTATTTGAGGCTTAGGTAATACTCGAGTTTTGGTGTTTTATTTTTCATTGGTTTTCCTTCTTTCATTAGCTCGAGTTTGCTTAGCTGGTTTAACTTGCTTTGGTTCATCGCTCACCTTGGCTAATTCTGCCTCGAGTTGTGCAATGGTTGGTAAATCCAACTCGAGGTCTTTAGGTAAAGCTGTCACAAAATCTGCCACGCCAATAGGAGCGCTAACTCCACGCAGAACATACTCGGCTATATTCCCATTTTTGCCTTTGCAAAGAATTAAGCCTATGGTTGGTGCATCTTGCGGATGCCTGAGTAAGTCGTCTACTGCGCCAACGTAAGCGAGGACTTGTCCAACATCGGCAGGTTCAAAATCTCTGGCTTTTAATTCAATCACCACAAAAGCCCTTAATTTTAGGTGGTAAAAAAGTAAATCAATGTAAAAATCTTGCCCTCCAATCTCGAGGTGATACTGACTGCCAACAAGTGCAAATCCCACTCCTAGCTCAAGCATAAATTTTTTCAGGTACTCGAGTAAACCAGCTTCTAAGGCGCGTTCATGGGCATCTTTGCCAAGGGTAAGAAAATCAAAATTGTAGGGGTCTTTGAGAATTTGTTGCGCGAGGTCAGATTGCAACGGTGGTAGGGTTGCGGCAAAATTTGTAATGGCTTTGCCGCTTCGTTCAAAGAGTTTAGATTGAATTTGTAACTCGAGGATACTTCTGCTCCAACCGTTCTCGAGGGTTTGTTTGGCATACCAAAGGCGTTGATTATGGTCTTTAATTTTCTCGAGCAGCACAGCATTGTGCGCCCAAGGTAATTGTGCCACAAGCTGTGGCACAATTCCAGAATCGTTCTGGTAAGCTAAGTAAAATGCTCTCATTCGGTAAAGAGAACGTCTTGAGAATCCTTCAACTCCTGGTAATGCAGCTTTCAAATCCTTTGCAATTTGCTCGAGTACCTTATCACCCCAAGTGTATTCTTTTTGTGCTTTGACAATATCTTGTCCGATTTGCCAGTAAAGCATGACAAGCTCTTGGCTGACAGCCAGTGCTGCTTTGACTTGGGTTTGTTGAATACGTTTTTTAAGGTCAAGTAAGAAAATCTCGTATTCAGTTTTTGGTTTTTCTAACATAGATTACCTCTCGAGGCTTGGGGCTTTGGCTGGGCAATCGTTTCATACTTTCTTGGCTCGAGACTTTTGATGTTGTCGTTTATGGGCGGCTTTGATTTTCTCGAGTAATTCCCGTGGCTTGCTTTCAAATGCAGCAAAAGTGCTTATATTGTCATGTTTCAAATGGATTTGTCCTTCGCCTGTGTTGCCTCGGTGCTGACCAGTGGAATAATACTTGTTGGTGGCTATTTCACTCGAGCATAAAACCCAGTAACGAATAATGTCGCGCCAAACGGCTATCCAAATAAAAATATCACTGCAATCAGGTTTGACTTGTTGAAAATTCATGTCAAATCGTTTGCTTGAACTCGAGGCTAGGGCTTTGACATAAAGGGCTTCTTGGCTATCAAAATCTACGGCTCGAGAGGCTTTAACTTCGATTTTGATATTACCCAGTAAAAAATCGTATTGCCCTGAGTAACTTGAGTCTAGTTTCTTAGTGGGTTTGACCAGTTCAGGAACGATTTCTTTCAAATGTCCTTGCGCCCAATTTTCTCCGAATCCTCTGGGCGAAGTCATTTCAAAAAGATGCAGGTACATATTTCGAGCTAAGTATTCGTCGCGCAGGTCGTAATAATCGTTTAGGGAAATTTTGTTGTTTCCCATCAGGCTGGAAATTAGAAATTCAAATTCGTTAAAGGGATACACCGAAAATAAATCATCGAGCCTTTGCATAATCTCTTCGCGTTTGGTTTGCTCTAATTGCTCGAGAAGTGTTTGTAAATGCTGTTTTAAGATTTCCATGATGCCTCTCCGATGGTTTGTTGAATTAAACCAATTTCTTCTTCGGTTAAACAAAAAACTTGATATACCAAAGCATTGATTTCTGAGCTATCCGTTTTCTGCTCGAGTATCTGGTTCACTTTACTCTCGATTTCATCATGTATTTCTGGCTCGAGAACCGGAAATGGTAATTTTTCAAGGTCGCCTCGCAGCACCTTATGGGTGGCAAATTTCCTGGTAAATAAAAACTGAAATAAGCTCGAGTTTAGGAATGCCATCACGACTTTAATACTCATATTTGGAATTTTTGGAATCAGGATATTGGCACTGTTGAGTGTTAGGGCTTGTGATTGATCAAATGCAAAAACCAGTTTTTTGGATATGAATTTGTACACCAGTTTTTCTTCGGCTCGAAAGAAGCGTTCTGGTGCGACTTGCTGAAATTCGTTTGGAGTAAATTCTATAAATGTTTTGGCTTCTATTAGGTAAAATGGTTGTATGTCGCTGCCCCTAAAAATAGGCTCGAGATTTGGTGATTGCTCCAAGCGTAAGAACTTGGTGTTATTGCCTGTGACAATGCCAAGCGCCCATTCGGAATGCCCGTGCAAGGTGAAATGCGGTGTGGTATAAATTTTTGCAATTAATGCTTGCTGGTCAGTATCTACTTGTGTATCAAAAATAAAGTCTGAGTTTTTCAAAAATCTATTCTGATTGACTCGAGTCGTAATGTTCTTATCGTCTATTAGGTCAAGCCAATGGTCTTCTGGAATTGCTTTTTGAATATCCAAACGAATAACAGGTGTGAAAACCTCACTAAATTGCCGTCCCAATTCAATAATCCTGATTATTGAATTGTTCTTGAGAATGTATGCTCGAATGTCCGCATGGGTTTTTATTTTCAAAATGGATTCAGGCAAAATAAAAGATAGTTCGCCGTTTTGTTTGAGTAATTGCAAGGATTTTAGTATAAACATGGAGAATGTCTCACCAGATTGAAGTATGCCCTCGAACTGCTTTGGGATACTCGAGTTTTTATATGCGCCCCAAGGCGGATTGGTGGCAATCACATCAAAAAAACCTATCAGATGATTTGTTTCGCAAAAAAATTCTTCATTTGCAAGTTCAGAAAGTGCATCTAAACAAAAAATTCTAGGTGTAAATTCTGAAGTCTTAAATTGCAATAATAAGTTAATTCGAGCAATTTGTACGGCAATGCTGTCAATATCAAACCCATAAATTGATTCTGGTTGCAAAGAAAACACTTGCGCTGCGCCAATCAAGTATTTTCCAGTTCCACAACAAGGGTCTAAAAAATTACTGACATTTTCGAGCATCACATCTTTTAAGGCTTCTTGTACCAAATGTGTTGGGGTGTAATACGAACCCAAATTCGATTTGTTACCTTCGCTGCGTAAAGACTGATAAAGAATTCCAAGGAAATCATCAGTATTCTGCTCGAGAAGTGAAGCATAGACACTTGAATATAAGTCTCTGTGCTGAATCGTGCCAAAACTGGCTTGCCAATTGTTCATTTCTTTTTGAACCGAAACTCGAGTAAAAATGGCTTTGGTTAAGTCAAAAATATCGATTTGTGTACTTCTTTTTATCTCAAAATTCTGCTCGAGTTGACAAATAGTTGCTAAGAATAAAAGTGGTTCAAGCTCGAGTGCATTTTCCTTAAATTTTTGCACAATCAATTGCAGATTCCCGAGGTCATCAGCATTTGTCGCCGACTCAAGCGGAATAAAATTCTGTTTGGACTGCGCTTTATTTGCCCGAATATGCAGCTTCTGAATAGAACCATCGGAAATTTGGTTTTTAAGACTAATTAAACTGTCCTCCGAGAAAGCCAAGGGATGGGCATTCACAGGACTGACGTACCCAGCCTTGACCCAATTGCGAATGGTCGCAGAGGAAACGCCTATGATTTGTGCAGCCTTATCTATGGAAACTTGATTCATAACTCCTTCTTCTTTGCGCGAGGCTCGAGATTAGGGCTTTGGTTGGGCAAGGCGTGCCTAGCCCCTACGGTTCAGGACGGGTTAAATCAATTCCACATCGTAAAGCCCAAAGAATTCATCATCTGAAACCAAGGTGGCATTCTCGCTTATGGCTTGGGCTATCAGCATTCGGTCAAACGGGTCTTTGTGATGCAACGGCAAAGGCTTTAAGACATCCAAATGCTTGGTTTGAATCTCGAGAATCTGAAAATCGAGGTTTACTAGGTGCTGCTCGAGTTTTGTTAAACTCATTTCAAGTGGCAGATTTAACTTACCCATCCCAGCTTTGATGCTCATTTCCCAAAGACTGGCAATGCTTACTAAAACCTCGTTAGAGCCGTCCTCAATGATTTCCGAGTGCCTTAACTTGCGTTTTGGATTCTCCTCGAGATGCCAAATGAGAACGTGGGTATCAAGTAAAATCCTCATTCCATGTACTCCTTAAATTCTTCGAGTGGGGCGTTAAAATCCTCGCTCATTTTCCAGCCTTTTAAGCTGCCAAGCGCACCTCGAGTTTTCTTCTTGGTGGCAGTAATTTCAAAAGCCTGATTTTCTATGGTGACAACAATTTTTTCGCCTTCAACAGCTTTCATAATCAGGGCTTCTAGGTTTTGTTGGGCTTCTAGTATGCTTACGGTCATGGTTTTCTCCTTTCTCGAGGCTTGGGGCTTTGGGCATTGGTTTAATTATGAAACAAATTTATGAACTACTTTGCCAATTTTTTTCGAGAATTTGTGTACCACCAATTGAAGCTATTTCAGTAGGGGTTGCTTCTCGAGAATGCAGCCATGCGTTTATACTTACTTCAATTGCAAAGTCATCATTGAAAGAGCATAAAACACTGCCCGCCGAGCTATGCCAAGCCACTGAACCTCCAAAAGTTGCACATGGAAATGAAGTTTCCCAAGGCGGATATGATGGATATTCAAGGTTCAAATCTAAGATACTTCGCACAATATTTTTACGGATTTCTCGAGGGATTTCAGATGGCGAATTATGTATCTGTCGAATCGGACAATCTAGTACAACTTGGATAATTGCATTTTTAACAACATCAAAATCTTCATCGTGAAAATGTGTCAAAGGTGGGAAATTATTTTCCTCGCGCATAAAACGGACAACAGAATAGAAAACCCAACCTGAATCTAAAGAATACTCGCGTTGCTGATTGCGATGATCTTCTATTTTCCTTGAGTACCAATTCAAAAGCGCAATCAATTCCCAAGTGCCATCAAAAATACTAATGGAACTATATTCAGAAAGGTTCTTTAGCTTTTCTGGAGAAGTCAGAATATCTTCGTAATGTGGGTAATCTTTTGAGTCAATGATAAGTTTCATAAACTATCCTGCTCGAGTTTAGTTTTGAGTTCATCAATAAATTCAGCCATTTCCCAGTCAATTTGTGCTTCTGTTATTGGTACAAACGAATGCTTAAAAACCTTGCCTTTGTCATCTTCGCCGTCTGATACAACCCATTCCCAAGAATCCCTAGGCTCGAGGGTCTTAAACCAATAGTAATACCTGTCCTCCAGAAATTCGAGCGGCGAACCATTTTCTGGGTGTGCGCCTTTGAAGTAATAGTCTTGCCGCCCGAGAAAAACAGGATTCTCGAGACTTAGCCCGCTTTCCTCGAGAATTTCGCGCTTGGCGGCTTCTAAAGGCGTTTCGCTATCTTCAATGCCGCCTGCTGGTACGCCCATGCCGCCGTCTGGGTGTCCCGAGAAGGTCAGGACTTCGTGTCCTCGGGTGATGTAACAAATCACGCATGGGCGAATATTGGCGCGTGAAATCTGTAACTCGAGTCCGAGGTGTTTTCCCAATTCGGGTAGCATCGCATCCATATCGTAATGCAGTATCACATTCTCGAGTTTTTCAAAGCGGTGATAAAAAACGTATTTTTCTTCGGCGAAATGCTCCCACGTATCCCGTTTTTCAGTTGTCTCGAGCCACACAAAATGCCAGACTGATGTACTCATCCCATTTTTGTATAAGCCAGAACCAAGATGCTGTTTCATTTCGAGGTTCTCGAGTCCTGTTTCCTCATGGGCTTCTCGAGTTGCGGCTTCAAAAACTGTTTCGCCAGTCTCGAGTCCACCGGCTGGGACTTGAATTCCTGCGGTTGGATACTTAGCTTCGTGTTCAAAGACTAAAATCTCGAGTCCTCGGGTGATGTAGACACAAACCCGTTGGCGTATGCCGTTGGCTCGGGCGTGTGCTTGGGCTGTCTCGAGATTGGCATACTTGGTAAACATAAACACCTCGTCCGTAAAATATGCGGACGAGATGGGTGCGTTGTCGCGCCGTCCCGCGTTACCACCGCTTTTCTCGAGCCGAGTTCTTAAAAAACTGGTCGAGCGCTCTTGCTACGCTGTGATGGGCGCTCCCAGAGGATTCTACTGGTGTGGGCGTGTGACCGCCCACCTGTT
>JAYWGM010000066.1:0-80673 GCA_043778225.1 Deinococcales bacterium
TACCAAGTTAAGGTGTACGTTTCACTTAAAAATCTTTCATGAATTTTACGAATGCGTCAGTCAAGCAAATATATTCTCATTGAGATGAATCATACGAGAGTGATTAAGTTAATTCAGTATGACTCGAGAGAATGGGATTTACCCGAGAGGTGTAAACATAAAATCACCCTACACTCGAGAACAGTGCAGGGTGATTTGTCTGTGCAAAAAGCAGTTTATTGTAGCGGAATACCTATAACTTGAGTGGCAGTGGCTGTTTTTGCTGGTGTACTAATATCCGATGTGGTGATGGTAATTTGGTAGGCTACTCCGCTTTGGGGGTAGGTGTGGGTAACTTGAACAGCGAGGGCTGCATTGCCTGTTAAGACGGTGTTGGCACTGCCATCACCCCAGCTAATCACGGTGTTCTTTAGGTTTGGATTGGTGATATTGGCAACTGCAATCACCAATCTTGCGCCGACATTGATCACCCCTGCCCCAAATGACTTGATGACTGGAGCAGTAGCTGGCGTGGTTGAGTCGGTGTCCAAATCATCGGTGATGTTGTCACCATCGGTATCTGGGTTGAGTGGGTTTGTACCTTTGGTCTTTTCTTGGCTGTCGGTTAATTTGTCGCCGTCGCTGTCTACGGCTTTAGGGTTTGGGAAAACTTGTCTCGAGACACCTTTAACGGTAATAAACCAACCAATTCGCACTTCGCTAAAGTCATCTATACCATCTGCATCCGAGTCTTTTACGGTGTCTGAAGTTCCCAAGTAATACTCTTCGCTCTCGAGTAAACCATCTGAATCGGCATCTCGAATCAGCATAAAACGCACTTCGGAACCCGCTTTAATCAGAATATCGTCTACATTGACTCCATTCATGTTTAAGTCGTTTGATCCAACTGTCACCCAGACCGACTTAGGGTCGGTAACTGTTTTGCTGGTGATAACCGTACCTGTTTTTTCTTCCTTAATACCACTGATGACTTTTAAGTTGGTCTTGGAGTCGGTCAAGGTGGTGTAGGTCAAACCAAGGGTGTCTTTTAGGGCTTTGCCAAGTTTAATACCAACAATTTTGCCGTTGACCCGTTCAACATTGGTCGCCACACGCTGGCGGATGGTATTGCCGTTGCCGTAATCAATCACCACATAGGCAGTTTGTCCGTTGGTGGTGTCGTTCTGGAACTTAAAGCTGCGGTTGTCAGCATCTAAAATATCGTAGCCCGCCAATTCAAAACGCAGATTGGCGGGGTTTCGCATGACCGCAATAGCTTCGTCAGAATTGGTAAAATCGTAAGTCGCGGCTAATGTACCAGAGGTTTCATTGACTCCTAAAGTCAGGTTTGCCAAGGTGGTCATGTTGCCAACTAAAATAAATTTGGTTGGGTTTTCGGTATCACGGCGCAAGACCGAGATATTCAAGCCAGATAACTTAAATCCAGCTTTGCCTGTGTTAGACACCTTAAAACCAACGGTCATTTTTGCCCCAGAAATCTGTTTGCCTGTAGCAGAACCCAAGGTTCGGGCTTCCTCAGAGGTTTTTTGGGTATTTTGGCTAGATTCAGACGTAAAACTCTTGGTATTTTCGGTGCCATAACCCGCCGTGGCGGTTACACTGGCAGAAGCGGTCACACCTCCCGTTAAGCTGGCTTCGGCTTCAATGCCAACTGTGGCACTAATCTCGGCACTAAAACGTTCGGTGTTTGTGTCGGTGCTGCTGTTACTCGAGCTTGTACCAAGACTTAAACTCGAGGATTTGGTGGCTTCCACAGTTTGAGTTGCCGTATTGACAATGTTTAAGCTGATGCTTGGTGCAGAAGCAAAAGACAATTCAAAACGTGGTGTGTTGGCAATCAGTGGCTTAGAAGCCAAGACAATCGTTTCTTGGTGGTCGCTGAGTCCATCACCATCGGTGTCTGCCAAGACTGGCGAAGTGCCGTAAGTAGAAAGTTCATTGCCATCAAACAAACCCGAATTGCCCTCGGAGTCTTTATCCGTGTCTACATCGGCGGCATTGCTGACCCAAGTGTTGACTTCATCAGCATCTTTTAAGCCGTCCGCATCGGTATCATCTGATTTTGGATCAAGGAAACGGGTTCGTTCTTGATTATCGTTTAAGCCATCATCGTCAGTATCGGACTTACTAGGGTTCGAGGTGACTTTACGGGTTGAAAGTTGCGCCCCACCCTGAGAAATTTTCACATCCCAACCTGCCAATTCATCGGTACTCGAGACACCATCACCATCTGGGTCTGCACCCGCCCCAAGCGGCGTACCAGACACCAACGCAGGGGTTGGACTGGGTCCTTTGACATTGAGGGCTTTTAAGGCATAACTATAGGTCGTGCCAGTCGTTAAACCAGTGTCGGCAAAGGTATTGGTGGTTGCATTTGGTGTGGCAATCTGGGTTTTAGCACCAGCCGCAATGCCACGCTCGAGAACATAACTGGTTGCGCCAGAAACCAAATTCCACGATAAGTTAAGTCCTGTAGCCGTGACACTCGAGACCACAAAATTTGAGGGTGTGGCAGGTAAATCACTGATAGCTGCCGGACAGGCAACCAAAGTGATTGCCAGTAATGGAACAAGTAAAAAAAGAAATTGTTTTTTCATGTGGAGTCTCCTTAACTAAAAACAGGGCGTTTGTAAAAATAGCTCGAAAAGTAATCTGAAACACATATAGTCTACACCCCCAGCGTCACACGAGCGTTAGACAGAGCGTCATATGAGTGCAACACGGCATCAAACCTATTTTGGACCCCCAAACCAAAAGAAAAGCACCTTGAACCAAGGCGCTTTTGGTCTTTATCCAATTCAATGTCGGTAAGTTTATGGCAATTTATGGCGAATTCGAGCGCTAGTCGCAAGAAACATTACCCGAGAAGTAACGACTGGCAATGCGGCTAATTGAACCGTCTTTTTTCATCGCCTCAACGCTGTCATTGAGTGTTTTGAGAAGCTCGGAATTGCCTTTTTTAACCGCCATGGCGATTCTGTCTTCGGTCAACAATGGCGAAAGATTGACTCGAGGCGCGGGATATTTTTTACTCAAGGTTAAAGCCGATAAACGGTCGGTGATATAGGCATCGGCTTTGCCCGTCTGCATGGCTTTGAAGGCTTCTAATTCGGTAGCAAAAGTCTGGACTTTTTTGACATTTGGAATTTTACGAGCATATTCGGCAAAACTGCTGCTCTGGGAAGCCGCCACAACTTTACCGCTTAAACCTTCTGGGTCAAGCGCTTTACCCGTTAAAGCCACAATGACTGTACCCGTACAATAATGTGGAATCACAAAGTCCACGTATTTTTCGCGGTTGGTAGTGATGGTATGCGAAGCCAAGGCGACATCTATTTTGCTTTCACCCAGTTTTGTAAACAGTGAATCAAAACCCACATTGCGCCATTCAGGTTTAAGACCAAGGCGTTTTGCCAGCGCGACCCCAAAATCAATTTCAAAGCCGACCAATTTTCCATTTTCGGTTGAGTAAAACGGTGGGTAATCATGGCTGTTGCCAAAAATAAGTGTGCCGCTGGTTTGGATTTCTGAGAGCGGACGTGCTAAGCCTAAGGATAAAAAACTCAAACTAACAACCAATACACCGATTATTTTTTTCATACTCACCTCGAGAAATCAAGAATACACCAAAAAAGAAGTTTGCTTGGGTATTTTTACGCTTTTTTATCGCTTGAGGCACTTGAAAACTTCAAATACAAAACACCCCGCGCATATTCTCGAGCGCGGGGTGAATTCTTTACTGCTTAGTTTTCTGGTGCATCTTTAACTGCCGTGACTTCGTTAGCGGCTAATGCCCGACCATAAACGCGGACATTATCAATCACACCTCTATAAATATTACTTCCCGAACCACTGCCCGAGCCTTGTTGACCGTTACCTATCAGGAACGAGCCTGTGGTGTTTGGGGCGGTATACGTAAAGTCTTTGCTAACAGTATTGACAATACTACCGTTGCGGTAGAGTTTGACTGTGGTTGTGTTACCAGATTTTGAAACGGTAACAGCGTAGTGATACCACGTATCAATATTTATCGTTGCTGGATCAGTGACAAGAATGCCATTAGCAGTAAGCGGTAATAGGAAAGAAACTTTTTGACTAACTCCAAGGAGCGTATTATTGTTATTAGCAAGCTGATCGCCCACTTGCCCGATGAACATACGCGCCCAACGATTGCTGCCATTGTTGTCAGCTTGTCCCATGATCCAGTTATCACCTAGGCTACCTTGGGGCTTAATCCATGCACTAAACGTAAATTCTTGGGTAAAACCAAGATTTTGAACAGTCACACTGCCATGCTGAGAAGAACCGCAACCTGCACCACCTTCATTAAAGTTAAAGCGGTACGCTGTGTTGACAAGATTAAATATACCAGCATCGGTCAGGACGCAACCACTACCATCAGCTGTACCGTTTCTGCTGCTATTGGCAGTGTTGACTACAGTACCATTGATGGTCGTGCCACTGGTTGGACCATTAAACTTAAACCATGCCAGTAGATTACTGGTGATGTCTTTAATGTCCAAATTCTTAGTCTGACTGGCGGTTTTTGCTACGGGTGTGCTGGTGTCCGAAGCGGTAATGGTAACAGTGTACAAACCACTGGCTGCATAAGTGTGCGGCGTATTGACAGTCAGGGCGGCACTGCCTGTTAGAACTGTGTTGGGTGTGCCATCGCCCCAGCTAATCACGGTATCTTTGAGGCTTGGGTTGGAAACTACTGCGACAGCTGTGGCGGTTTTATTCACCACGGTCACATCAAAATTGGTAATCACGGGAATCGTGGCTGGGTTGAGCGGTTCGGTATCATTCAAATCGTTTGTGCCGTCCCCATCGGTATCTGGGTTGAGTGGATTTGTACCTTTGGTTTTTTCACCAGCATCGTTTAAGCCATCAGTATCCGAATCCACAACTTTGGGATTAGAAAAAACTTTTCTCGAGACACTTTTAACCGTTACAATCCAACCTGTTCGCACTTCAGCAAAGTCATCTAAGCCGTCGGCATCAGAATCTTTTAGGGTATCTTGTGAACCGAAGAAATACTCTTCGCTCTCGAGTAAACCGTCCTCGTCCACGTCCCTTGCCAGCATCAGACGGATTTCCGTGCCAGATTTAACCAGTATATCATCTACATTAAAGCCAGTCATGACTAAGCCATTTGAACCAACCACGACCCAGACCGATTTTGGATCGGCAACAGTTTTGCTACTGACCACTGCACCAAGTTGATTGTCTTTAATACCGTTAACCACTTTTAGATTGGTCGCAGAATCCGTAACGGTGGTGTAGGTTAAACCAAGAATATCGGTCAGGGCTTTACCAAGTTTAACCCCAACGATGAGACCATTAACCCGTTCAACATTGGTAGCCACACGCTGACGAACCACATTGCCATTGCCATAATCCACCACAATGTAGGCGGTTTGTCCGTTGGTGGTGTCGTTCTGGAACTTAAAGCTGCGGCTGTCAGCATCTAAAATATCGTAACCAGCCAATTCAAAACGCAGATTAGCGGGGTTACGCATGACGGCAACGGCTTCGTCAGCATTAGTGAAATTATAGGTGGCTGCTAAAGTACCGGAAGTTTCATTCACGCCCAAAGTCAGGTTTGAGAGGGTGTTCATGTTGCCAATTAAAATAAATTTGGTTGGGTCTTCGGTATCACGGCGCAAAACCGAGATGTTCAAACCAGATAGCGTAAAACCAACTTTACCTGTGTTGACAATCTTAAAGCCCACTGTCATGACCGCCCCAGAAATTTGTTGCCCTAGGGTAGAACCCAAACTTTGGGCTTCCTCGGCGGTTTTTTGAGTATTCTGGCTAGAATCAGAAGTAAAACTCTTGGTGTTTTCTGTACCATAACCCGCCGTTGCCGTAACACTAGCAGAAGCGGTCACACCGCCGTCCAAACCAGCTTTGGCTTCGACTCCAACGGTCGCACTAATTTCAGCATTAAAGCGTTCGGTGTTGGTATCGGTGCTGCTTTTACTCGAGCTTGTGCCTAGGCTTAAACTCGAGGTTTTGGTGGCAACCACAGATTGGTCGGAAGTCTTGACGATATTTAAGCTAACGGTAGGCGCAGAAGCAAATGACAATTCAAAGCGTGGTGTATTGGCAATTAAAGGCTTAAAGTCGCCACCTAAAATAATTGCTTCTTGGTGGTCGGTACGGGCATCACCATCAGTATCGGCTAAAACGGGCGAAGTACCGTAAACGGAGAGTTCATTGCCATCAAAAAAATTAGGGTTGCCAGTTGAATCGTTGTCGGTGTCCACATCGGCGGGGTTAGAAACCCAAGTGTTGACTTCGGCAGCATCTTTTAAGCCGTCGGCATCGGTATCATCGGTGTTTGGGTCAAGAAAACGGGTTCGTTCTTGGTTATCGTTTAAGCCGTCACTATCGGTATCGGCTTTATTTGGGTCAGAAGTAACTTTGCGGCTCGAGAGCGGTGCACCGCCTCTTGAAATGGCAACATCCCAACCGGTCAGTTCGTCCGCATTAGAAATACCGTCGTTGTCCGAATCTCCGCCAGCCGCCAGAGGTGTTCCCATAATCAGCGCCGCCACACTCGAACCTTTGGCATTGACAGCTTTTAAGGCATAACTATAGGTTGTGCCAGTGGTTAAACCTGTGTCGGCGTAAGTATTGGTGGTTGCGTTTGGCGTAGCAATCTGGGCTTTTGCCCCAGTTCCAATGCCGCGCTCGAGAACATAACTGGTCGCGCCAGAAACCAAAGTCCACGATAAGTTAATGCTGGTAGCGGTGGTACTCGAGACTGCAAAATCGCTCGGTGTGGCTGGAGCTTCGCCTGCGGGTGCGGCGGGTGTACCAGACACCAAAGCGGCACTGCTCGAGCCTTTGGCATTGACTGCTTTTAAGGCGTAACTGTAACTTGTACCAGTAATCAAACTGCTATCGGTGTAGGTTGTACCAGAAGGCGTGGCAATCGGGGCTTTAGCGCCAGCGCCAACACCACGCTCGAGGGCGTAACTGGTTGCCCCAGCTACTACTGTCCAAGACAAACTAATGCTGCTGGCGGTGGTACTCGAGACCACAAAATTGGTTGGTTGGGCGGGCGCATCGCCGACAACGGGCGGTGGTGGGCAAGCCACTAAAATTGCCGCCAAAAACGGAATCAGTGACCAACGAAGTTGCGATGGGTTTTTCATAATTCTTCTCCTTGAAAAAAATAGTGCTTTGACCGAAACGACTCAAATAGATTTGCTGCTCTTGGATATTACCTAAGCAGCGTCATACCAGCGTTAGACCAGCGTCACACCAAGCGTCATACGGTTATGTTAAATAAAATTCTTGACAGTTTCAAAAAAATATGTTACTATCTCTCGTATGGCACTCCCCACGCCTCAGCCAAAAGTGGTGCAGCAACTCGAGGCACAACGCGAGACCGTTTTTACACTCGAGGAATTTGAAGCAGCTTGTAATGCTTGGCTTTTGCAGTATCTCCCAGAGTCTTATCAAGGTTCTCGCGCTCGAGAACCGATTAGCATTCGCAATTTACGGCATTATGCTGGCGAGGGTCTGATAGATGAACCGCTCAAGCAGGGGCGTGAGGCGCGGTATTCGTACCGTCATTTGGTTCAAGTGCTGTTGTTGCGTCGGGCAATGAGCGAAGGGTACACCACCAAGTTGCTCTATGGCATGATGCGCCGTGATACAAACGAACTCGAGGGATTGCTGCGCGGTGATTTACCCGCCTCGCCAGTCACCCCAGCCCGTAGAAAAGAGTTTATGTACGAAGCCCCCCCAGCCCCCGATGTCAGACGTGAAGCCCTTGATTATCTTGCCAGCTTAAAATCGCCAGTCACCCAAGAAGTCGCCATCAATGCCCAGTCGTGGCAGCAATTTGAAGTGGCTGCGGGTATCGAAGTTTGGCTTCGCTCAGATGCCCATCTGCCAAAAACTGCTTTGGAGCGCCAACGGTTACTGGCTCGAATCGAATCTTTGTTGCGCTAAATTTGGGTTGCGCTTTCGCCTTCTTTCTTTTCTTTTAAGGATGTCTTATGCTGCCAATCATTACTGTTCTTGCCAGTCGCCCCAACGCCAAGTTGCTCGAGTTATTGATTCGAGTCAGCACCCCCAAATCGCCCACCGCCTTGACCCGTCCGTTGCTCAATCTTGCCTTGGTGATTGACCGCAGTGGTTCGATGGCAGGGCAGCGTCTCGAGTATGCCAAAGCGGCTGCCAAATATGCGATTGGTCAATTGACTGCCCTCGATAAAGTCAGCATCACGATTTTTGATGACCAAGTTAAAACCATTGCCGCCAGCCAAGCAGTTCATAACCCAAGTTCTTTTTCGGGTCTGATTGATGCCATCACCAGCAATGGCAGCACCGATTTACACGGCGGTTGGCTCGAGGGCGCAGCCCAAGCCGCCAGCAGTTTAGAAATCAGTCGCCTCAATCGGGTGCTGCTCCTTTCGGATGGACAAGCCAACCATGGCGAGGTTCGTCCCGATGAAATTTGTCGTCAGGTATCAGGTTTAGCCCAAAAAGGCATCAGCACCAGTGCCATCGGCGTTGGGACAGGTTTTAACGAAGATTTACTCGAAGCCATTGCCAACAATGGCGACGGCAACTACCATTTTATCCAAGACCCCAAAGCCCTCCCAGATATTTTTGCGCTCGAGTTACAGGGTTTGCTTGCCACTTTTGGGCGAATTGTCAGCCTTGGTCTCGAGCCTCGGCTTGGAGTCAAGGTCTTAGATGTCCTGAACGACCTCGAAAAAACCAACACGGGGCGTTATAAGCTCGATAATTTGCGCTTTGGGCAGCAACTCGAAGTGGTGCTGCGGCTCGAAATCGCCCAACCCGAAACGGCTGATATTCTTGATTTGCGACTGGCATACACCGACACCAATGGCACACGGCAGATTCAAAAACTTGGGGTTGCCTTACCGATTCTTGGCATTCACCCACAAGTCCAAGAAGCCGTGGCATTGCTCGAGGCAGCCCGTGGCAAATTGGTGGCAACTCAACTGATTGACCGTGGTGATATTGCTGGGGCTTCGCACGAACTTAAACGCCAACAGACGCGCCTTGCCGCCATGCCACAAAGCCCAGCCATGCGCAAAGAAATTCAAAAACTCGAGCAACTTGCCGATAACATCAGCCAGAATTCGGCAACTGTGCGAAAAGAAGCCCTTTCGCAACGCTATGAGCGCAGTAAGAAAGGTGCTTAATGATAGACTAAGGCGATGAAAATAGCCGCCTTATTTCCCGGTCAGGGTTCACAAACCGTTGGCATGACCCAAGAATTTTTCTTGGATAACGATAGTGCCAGAGCGCTTTTAGAACGGGCTTTTCAAGTCCTGCCTGGTCTCGAGCGACTGATGTTTGAAGGTCCTGAAGAAGCCTTAAAATTGACCGAAAATGCCCAGCCCGCCTTGGTTTCCTCGAGTATCGCTTGTTACCGAGCGTGGCGGGCAGCAACTGGCTTAACCCCAGATTTTGCGGCGGGGCATTCTTTGGGCGAATTCAGTGCTTTGGTGGCAGCTCGAGCCTTAGAATTCGATGATGCCCTGCGTTTGGTGCGGGCGCGTGGGCGCTATATGCAGGCAGCCGTGCCAGTTGGAGAAGGTGCAATGGCAGCGGTCATGCGGGTTGGTCTCGAGGTCATCCAAGAAGCGCTGCATGGTTTGGAGGGCGCAGAGATTGCCAACCTCAATACCCCAGAGCAAACCGTCATTTCGGGTTCGGTGGCTGGAGTGGCTGCCGCCTCGGAAATCCTTAAAGCCAAGGGCGCACGAATTATTCCATTGCAAGTTTCTGCGCCGTTTCACAGCCACCTGATGCAGCCAGCCAAGGAACGTTTTGAAAAAGATTTGGCAGTCACCGAATTTTACGATTTTTACTTTCCTGTGATGAGCAACGTCACCGCTCAAGCCAACACCGACTCGAGCCTGCTGCCAGAATTACTCGCCAAGCAAGTCACGGGTTCGGTGCGTTGGGTCGAAAGTGTTCAAAAACTCTGGGAATTAGGCGCTCGAGAATTTATCGAATTTGGACCCGGAACGGTGTTGACAGCTATGGTCAAAAGAATTTTGCCCGAAGCACAGACCTTCAACATCTCGAGTCCAGAAGGGCTGGATGGGTACTTAAAAGCGCGGATGTAAGGCAGAGATTTAGCACCCGATTGATTAAATTTACCTGTTACGGATACGTGAGTCTAAAACGTAAGGAATTCTGCGTTTGACCCGCACTTTTCGCATTTGTGGGTGCAATGGATTGAGTAAAATGTTGTGTTCGACGGGCATTGGTGCAGATGGCACAGCCAAACATAAACTTCGTTTTTCTTTTGCCCAACTCGAGCCATATGCCTGTGTGCTGAGGTCGGTCTGTCCAAAGGCAGTGGCAATAACCATACTGGTGGCATCTTCGATTGATTCTTCGGGGATTTGGATTTCAATCAATTCTCGAGTTCCAAAATCGCGTGGTGAAACGTGCATCAATACTTCGAGTACCGCCAACGAAGCAGTCGAACTGGTGTACAAAAGTGCTGTCCCTTCTAAATTCCAACGTCCGGGACTAAAAGCTGCGCCCATTCCATCCAGTGGATCATAGGTGTTGAGCTTTGCATAAGGCGCAGTGTGGTTGTGTAAACGCCAAACGAGCATTAAAAAGTCCCAGCCAGAATTCTTCCTAGGATTGCGCGGACTTGTTCATAACCAGTAGGTGTGACCGCAATTTCGATTGGTCTACGGTACTCGAGAATCGGCAACTCTGAACTCATCCAATGTCTTGCAGTCTCTGGGTCTGCAAAAACCTCTTCGGCTTTTTTTAAGGCTAAGGCAATAAATTCGGCTTTGTAGGTCTCGAGTTCGCTCAAAGTTTCGGTTTGTAAGCGTCGGTCTAGGGTTCGTGGCGGTATGCCCATATGTAACCCAAGCTCTCGAGGGCTATAGCCAAGTTTATCTTGGAGTTTTGTAAAAGCCGCAAAACCATTAGAACCATCTATTTGGGTGTGTGCCATTTTTTCGCCATCCTTGTAAAAAAATATACCACATTGGCGTTTGCCATGTTTTACGGTACGATAAAACCATGAAACTGAATCACCTCAACTTGATTGTCACAGATGTAATCGCCACCAGCGCGTTTCTCGAGAAATACTTTGGCTTTACAACCTTAGGAAAAGGCAACGCCAACATGGCGTTTTTATCCGATGGTCACGGGATGGTTTTTATCATCTTCAAAGGTGAAAATGTAATTTATCCTGAAGGTTTTCACATTGGTTTTTTACAAGAATCCGAAAGCCAAGTCAATGAAATTCACGACCGCTTAAAAGCCGATGGTATCGCTGTGCCAGCCCCACAGCGCTTACAAGGTGGGCGTTGGAGCTTTTATTTTGAATCTCCTGGTGGGTTTACCATCGAAGTTGAACACGTTACCTTTGGCGGTTAAACTCGAGCCATGTACCTAGAAAGCGATTGATTTCAGATTGCATCAACCCTGCGTTCTGGGTTACACTTATCTTGTCCAAAAGGATAATCGAATAGGCGGCACGGAAGTCTGGCAATCTTGGCACACCCAAATCTCGAGTATCGGTTTTATAACCACATTCATCTCGAGAGAGCGCGGGTTAAAGAGGATACGAATATGGCGAATGTAGCTTTAGAACACGTTTATAAGCGGTACGGCAAGGTCACAGCTGTGACGGATTTTAACTTAAATATCGTGGATGGCGAATTTATTGTTTTCGTCGGACCGTCGGGTTGCGGTAAATCCACGACACTTCGCATGATTGCGGGTCTCGAGGAAATCTCGGATGGACTCCTCAAAATTGATGAGCGCGTGGTCAACGATGTGCCACCCAAAGACCGCGACATCGCGATGGTTTTCCAGAACTATGCCCTTTACCCACACATGAATGTTTACGAAAACATGGCATTCGGCTTGCGTCTGCGTAAATTTCCAAAAGAACAAATCGAGTCTCGAGTTCGTGACGCTGCTAAAATTTTGCAAATCGAGCATCTGCTGCTGCGTAAGCCAAAAGAACTCTCGGGTGGTCAGCGCCAGCGCGTTGCCTTGGGTCGTGCGATTGTGCGCGAACCAAAAGTCTTCTTGATGGACGAACCGCTCTCAAACTTGGATGCAAAACTCCGTGTCGAAATGCGCTCCCAGATTTCCAAGCTGCACTTACGCTTAAAAGCCACGACCATTTATGTAACCCACGATCAAATCGAAGCCATGACCATGGGTACACGCATTGTGGTCATGAAAGATGGTTTTATTCAACAAGTGGACACCCCACTGGCACTTTACGATTACCCGAAAAACAAGTTCGTGGCTGGCTTTATCGGCAGCCCAAGCATGAACTTTATGACCGCCACGGTGCGTGGCGATACCGTTTCGGGCGAGGGTTTCTCGGTACAAGCCACTGGCACACTTGCCGAAAGCCTCAAAGCCCACAACGGCAAGCAAGTTTGGTTTGGAATCCGTCCAGAACACCTTGGTCTCGAGGGTTCAACCAATATCGTAGCGGGTACAAATAAATTGGTCGGTAAAGTCGAAGTGGTTGAGCCATTGGGCGCAGAAACCGATTTGTTGGTCGATATTGCTGGTCAAAGTGTGGTCGTGAAAGTAGATGGACACGCTAAAGTCAAGGTTGGCGATACTGTTACTCTCTATGCCGAACAAAACCGTATGCACGCTTTTGACTTACAAAGCGAAGCCGCTATCGGAAGATAAAGCAGAGGAAGAGAAAAGAGGAAAGAGAAAGGGTCAATGCCTGAGTATTTTTCCTCCTTTCTCTTTTGAACCTTCCTCCTATCCCCAAACTTGATACGACCACACTCAAGTCTATTGACATTTCTCGCTCTGATTGCTACACTCCTTCCAATGCAAGACGCTAGAGCGTTAAGCGCATAAGAAACTGTTACTCGAGAAATCATCTCGAGTATTTTGATGAGGAGAGGTGTTGTTATGGCAAAAGCCGTTGGAATTGATTTAGGAACAACAAACAGCGTGATTAGCATTGTCGAGGGTGGCAAACCTGATGTGATTGTCAACTCCGAAGGCACACGCACCACCCCGAGTGTGGTGGCGTTTAAGGGTGCAGATAAACTGGTTGGCAATGTTGCCAAGCGCCAAGCGCCGTTAAACCCAACCAATACGTTTTTTGAAGTTAAGCGCTTTATTGGTCGTCGTTGGGACGAAGTGCGCGAGGAAGCTGGACGCGCCCCATTTAAGGTCGTTGAAGGTCCGAACGGCAGTGTTCGGGTCGAAACCATCGAAGGTCTAAAAGCCCCCGAAGAAATCAGCGCCATGATTTTGCGAAAAATGGTGGATGATGCCTCGAGTAAACTTGGTTATAAAGTTACCGATGTGGTGATTACCGTCCCAGCCTATTTTGATAACACCCAGCGCGAAGCCACGGCGGCGGCTGGTAAAATCGCTGGCTTAAATGTCTTGCGGATTATCAACGAGCCAACGGCGGCGGCGCTTTCTTACGGCTTAGACAAAAAAGGCAACGAAAAAATTCTGGTTTTCGACTTGGGCGGCGGTACATTCGATGTCACCGTTCTCGAGATTGGCGATGGTGTTTTTGAGGTCAAATCCACCAATGGCGATACCCACTTGGGCGGCGCAGACATTGACCAACGGATTGTGACATGGCTTGCTAAGGGCTTTGAAGAAGAAAATAAATTCGACCTGCGCAAAGACCCACAAGCCCTACAACGCTTAATCGAGGCTTCCGAAAAAGCCAAGATTGAACTCTCGAGCGCCCTCGAGACCAGTATTTCCTTGCCATTTATTACCTTTGACCCAGAAACCCGTAGTCCATTGCACCTCGAGAAAAAACTGACTCGGGCGCAATTCGAGAATCTGGTCGGCGATTTGTTCGAGCGCTGCCGTAAGCCAGTCTTGAAAGCCCTCGAGGATGCCAAACTGAGCGCTTCGCAAATTGACGAAGTGATTCTGGTCGGTGGCAGTACCCGCATCCCAGCCGTGAAAGCCTTGGTCGAGAAGCTGCTTGGCAAAACCCCAAACGAAAGCGTCAATCCAGACGAAGCAGTTGCCCTTGGTGCGGCGGTTCAGGCGGCGATTTTAAGTGGCGACGATTCTGTAGGCGATATTGTGCTGGTGGATGTGACCCCACTGACCCTTGGCGTAGAGGTCAAAGGTGGACTGGTTGCCCCAATGATTAGCCGCAACACTGCTGTACCAGCCAAGAAAACCGAGATTTATACCACGGCTGACAACAACCAACCGGGCGTAGAAATCAACATTTTGCAAGGCGAACGCAGCATGGCAAATGACAACAAAAGCCTTGGGCGCTTTAAGCTCGAGGGAATCCCACCAATGCCAGCCGGAATTCCACAAATCGAAGTCACTTTTGATTTGGATGCCAACGGTATTTTGCGCGTCTCCGCCAAAGAAAAATCCACTGGTAAAGAAAGCAATATCCGTGTCGAAAACACCACCACACTGGGCAAAGACGAAATTGACCGCATGGTCCGTGATGCCGAACTGAACGCCGAAACCGACAAAGCAAGGCGCGAGAAAATCGAAAAGCGCAATGGCTTGGATGCTTTAAGAATCAACGCCGAGAAACAAATTACCGAAAGCGCCAGTGCGCCACAAGACCTCAAAGACAAAGTGCAAAGCCTGTCCGACGAAGCCCGATTGGCGATTCAGAACGACGCAACCGAAGACTCAAAAATCGAGCAATTGCAAAAAGACCTCGAAGAGGCTTTGCGTAACCTGATGCAAGCAGCTGCGCCAAGCCAAGCCGGCGGCGACGCACCAAACGAGGAAGCCAAGAAAGATGAAGACGTGATCGATGCAGATTTCAAACCTGCTGGCTAAAATCCGCTATGAGTTACTGGTCTTGAGACGAAGCATCATTTCACTTCTCAATGCCCGTAACTCCGCTCTTTTTTTGAGGAAACCTATGACCGACACTGAACATAAAAATGAAGAAAAACTCGAGGATGCAACGGGTGCAGCCAACACGGGTGCAGATAGCCCCAACGACACTGACCTCGAGAATACAGAAGCCTCTCCTGCCCCAGACGAAGCTGCCTTTGCCAAACTCGACGAGATGATGAAGCGCATGAACCGCGTGGACGACCTCGAGCGCGAAGTCTCAGAATGGAAAACCCGTTATGTGCGCCTCCAAGAAGACTTTGAGAATTACCGCCGCCGCACCAGTGACGACGCAAAAACCGCCAAGACAGACGGCGCAGCCGAAGCCATCGAAACACTGCTAGGCACATACGACGATATTTCTCGAGCCACCGAGGCTGGCGTAAAAGACCCAGCCACCCTGATACCCGGTTTGCAAAACGTCCGCGAGAATTTTTTGAAGAACCTCGAGAAGTATGGCGCAGTCATGGTCTCGGGCAAGGATTCAGTCTTTGACCCCAATGTACACGAAGCCTTGCAAGTGATTCCGGGCGCACAGGACGACATTATCCTCGAGGTTTTCCAAGCTGGATTCACCCTGAATGGCAAGTTAATACGTCCTGCTCGAGTGATTGTGTCTAAACAAATGAACTAACCGTAGGGGCGAGGCGACCCAGCCCATCAGGTGCATTTTTAGGGTCAAGAGGCACGCCTCACCCAACCACGCAAAAGCCTTTGCATTATGCCAATCAGGGCGGACACAGGAGTCCGCCCCTACGAAAAAATCAAACATAATTATCGGGCTTGCCCCACGAAAATCCAAAATCCTGCATCGTCTCGAGGAGGACACCAAAAATGAATTACAAAGATTATTACAAAACCCTTGGTGTTCCCAAAAGTGCCTCCGAGGACGAAATAAAAAGCGCTTACCGCAAACTTGCTAAGCAGTTTCATCCCGACAAGAACTCGGCAGCAGGAGCGGAAGCCAAGTTCAAGGACATCAACGAAGCCTATGAAGTCTTGGGCGACCTCGAGAAGCGTAAAATTTACGACACGTATGGCGCGGATGCCGCCAATGGGCGAGTCCCGCCGGGTGGCGGTGGTGGCTATACCTATCAAGGCGGTCAGGGCGCAGATTTTTCGGATTTTTTCCAAACGCTTTTCGGTGGGGGCTTTGGCGGCGCTAGAGGCGGCGGTTTTGGTGGGGCAAACCCACAAGATATTTTTGGACAAGGTGGTTTCCAGCGCCAAGCACCAGATGTTGAAGGGACACTGCCAATCAGTCTATCCGAAGGCTTTCGCGGCACAACCCGCACCATCACAGTTGGCGATAAGCAACTCGAGGTCAGCATTCCCAAAGGCGCTCGAGATGGTCAGAAAATGCGACTGCGCGGACAAGCACCCGGTGGCGCGAATGTTCTCCTAACCATTCGGCTCGAGAAAGACCCAATTTTTAAGCTCGAGAATGATGATGTGCGGGTGATTTTGGATGTGCCAGCCGCAATTGCTGTACTCGGTGGGAAAATTGAAGCCATGACGCTCGAGGGTCGTGGTGAGATTAGCATTCCGCCACGCAGCCAAGCAGGGCGCGTGCTGCGATTGCGTGGGCAGGGTTGGTATAAAAAAGATGGCACTCGGGGAGATGTGTTGCTCGAGATGCGGATAGTTGTGCCGCAGAATCCGAGTGACGAAGAACTCGAGATTTGGGAAAAACTTATGCTATTATCGTAATATGTATCCACGAATTTCAACCAAAAAAGAGAATAAATTTGCAGGAGCAGAACAACAGTCGGAGGGAGAACGAATGTACGCTATTGCATTTGATATGGACACGGATACGCTCCAAAAGTCGTACCACACCACGTCGTATCAAAATGCGTACACTGATATTCGCCGAGTTCTCGAGAAATACGGTTTTACATGGCAACAAGGCAGTGTTTACTTTGGTGGCGATTCCATCAATGCTGTTACTTGTGTTTTAGCGGTCATGGATTTAACACGGACATATTCATGGTTTTCAGCCTCAATCAGAGATATTCGGATGATGCGAATAGAAGAACAAAACGACCTAATGCCAGCCGTAGAACAAGTTTTGCGTGACTTACCGCAAAAAGCATCATCGTAAGTTTATTGGCTCGAGACGCGGATTGTAGTGCCTAAAAACCCAAGTGGATCTGGACTTGAGGTGAGATGAAGAGACGAAACCCGTAGTTGAAAGGGACTTAGTGTTCTGCTAATATCAGAAAATGTTTGAACATTCTTATAGGGTAATTTTGAATCATTGGCGGTTAATTAGGTTGTTTGTAGTTATTTTTGGCTTGACCCAAGCATTTTTTCAATCATCTTATCTTTCTCTTATTGCTAATCGTCTTTATGCCCCAGAAATTTCGTTTTTTGTTTTTGTGATGGCATTGTTTGCATATGCTTTGTTGCTAGTTCGGGTAGTCCTACAAAGAAGGTGGAGGCTGACGGCTGGTTTACACAGTAGTTTTTTACATATAGAGTCGGATAGACAATTCATAACTAATTTTTTGCACGTAAGTATCACAGGACTATCGTATTCAGGTGCTTATATGTTGGGAGATTTGTACTATAAAGTATCCGTGGAAAATCAAAATTCTAATTGGATTTTTCTCGAAAATCCCTCATTAGTGTCTCAAATTATTTTTATTTCACTAGTGATGATTTTTTTGGCTGTGTATTTGTGGTCATACGACACATTTACGGAGCTATTTTTGCCAAATGTGTATCTTGAGAATATGCCCCATGACCAAAATAAAGCCCATACCAGAGAAAAGAATATGTTGTATTTGGTTTTAAGTTTTGCGTTTTTTCTTATGATTCTTTGCTTTCTACTGGTTCATCAATTTTTCTTTTCTAGTATATAACGGCGTGTAGGTTGGGCTTTGCCTTAATCCTTTTGGCATGGTAATGCTTGAGACAACCGCTTATTGAAACCAATGCTCGTATCTCGAGCGCCATTCTTTTTTGCCAAAACTGATGAATTTAGCAAAAACTTCTGGATGCAACTTTCGTTAGTCTAATTCTTCAATAATTTCATGGAATTCATGTTCGGTTAAGTAACCATCAAAAGCTGCATCTGATAGGTAGTTTACGATTTCATCGGTGTTGAATTGTTTGATGTTTCGCTCGGCAATCGTGCCAATTCCTTATGGTGTTGAACGACTTCATGCACTAAATTTTCGATGAACTTCTTCGCTGGTTTTGCCGTTGCCTGTTTCGCTGTCTGCCATGCCTCTTGCAATAGATTGCCTAAAAAGAATTGCGTACTGCACATCATCCCAAGTGGCATCGTCGGGCAAAGTTTGCAGTAAGCGTTGGGCTTCTTCTCTGACAAGGGTTTTCATGGGCATATTGTAGCGCTTGGCTCGAGCTTTGCCAAATTTGTATCGTGTTTTTTCAAAACCTTGTATGATTGCAGTATGGAAGCCTTGGGTATGGATAAATTTGGTCGAGTTCGGATTCCTAAATCTATTCGGGAAGCCTTGAATCTGAAATCAGAAGTGAAATTAGAGGTTCGTGTTTCTGATGGCGAAATTACGTTGCGCCCACAGAACAAAGGGCAGATTGTTGAAAAAAATGGTTTTTATGTTTGGACTGGAACAGACCGCCTTGATAAAAGCCTGATTGAACTGATTCAAGAAACTCGTGAAGAGCGGCAGGAATGAGTCTCGAGTTGTTTGATACCAATGTTTTGTTGGCGGCTGTTTTGCCACATCGTGAAGATCATGAAATTGCACAACGGATTATCAATCAGAGTAAGCAACTTGGTCGGGCGTGTATTTGCGTACATTCGTTGGCAGAGGCGTACAGCACTTTGAGCGGCAAACTTGGTATTCCACCAAAGCAGGCTTTTGAAATTCTCGAGTTTGCTTTGCGTGGCATGATAATTTTAGCATTTGCGCCAACTGACCACATGAATGCGATTAAACGAATGGTTTTGCTGGGAATTGGAGGCGCAGGAATTTACGATGCGCTTATTGCAGAATTGGCTTTGCGTCATAAGTGCGACAAAATTTTGACATTTAACGCCAAACATTTTATTCGTCTGGGTGCAGATATTGCGAGTATTGTTGAAGTTCCCAAGTTGACCTGAGCCTCGTATTTTTGCCAAAGCCTTATCTGATTACCTTGTCAAAGCTGTAGCACGGTGGTTATTTTGCTTGGCATGGTTAAGTTATGCTTTCTGGCATGAATGTGATTGTGATAGGTGCTGGGGTCGGTGGTCTAAGCGCCGCGATTCGTTTGGCTGCCAAGGGTCTTCAAGTACGGGTTCTCGAGCGACTGCCAAACGCTGGTGGTAAATTAAATTTACTCGAGGAGGCTGGGTATCGTTTTGATACTGGTCCGAGCTTGGTGACGCTGCCTTGGGTTTTTGAGGATTTATTTGCGGCAGCCAACGAAAAAATGTCTGACTGGCTCGAGTTAATTCGGCTTGAGCCAGTCTGTAGGTACTTTTACCCTGATGGCACCGGTTTTGATGCCAGTGCTGATATGCCAACCATGATGCAGAATCTCGAGAAATTCAGTGCTGGGGCTGGTCAGGATTTTAATGCGTTTTTTGGTCATGCTGCACGGGCTTGGCGTGGTAGCCGCAAACCGTTTTTGGAAAGCAGCATCTCGAGTCCACTGGATTTTATAAAAGATGGCATTCCTTGGATGGATTTAACCGCGCTGCTACCGATTCCAACGCTGCATGGACTAGCAAAGCGTTATTTCAAAGACCCGCGTTTACAGCAATTTGTTGGGCGGTATGCCACCTACACAGGCTCGAGTCCATACAGCGCACCAGCCACACTCAGCACGGTCTTGTATTCGGAATACGCTTACGGGGCTTGGTACGTGCGCGGCGGGCTGTATGCCATTGCTCTGGCGCTCGAGAAACTGGCTTTGAAACTAGGCGTAGAATTTAGTTTTAGCTCAAAAGTTACAAAAATTCAGACACAGAACGCAGTTGTGAATGCCGTACAACTCGAAAACGGCGAAGTGCTAACCTGTGATGCGATTATTTGCAATGCCGACGCAAATCATTTGTACGAAGACTTACTCGAGAAAAACCTTGACCCACGAAAAACCAAACTCGAGCCGAGCATTTCTGGGTTTGTGCTGCTGCTGGGCGTAGAAGGCGAAACAGAGGGACTCGAGCATCATAATATTTTCTTTTCCAGCAATTATAAAAAAGAATTCCAGCAAATTTTTACGGAACTCCAACCTGCCTCCGAACCGACGATTTATGTCTGCATCTCGAGTAAAACCGATTTAAGCCAAGCGCCGCAAAATTGTGAAAACTGGTTTATTTTGGTCAACGCACCACCCACAGGTCAAGTAGACTGGGCAGCCCAAGCACCCAAGTACGCGGCTCAGATTCTCGAGCAACTCGCAAAACGCGGTTTTGAGATTCGCAACCGCATCAGAATCCAACACATCATCTCGCCTACTGACCTCGAGCATAAGTATTTAACACACCGAGGCGGGATTTACGGCAGCAGCAGCAATACGATTAGCAGCGCTTTCTTGCGCCCTCAGAACCGCAGTCAGACAGTGCGCGGTTTATATTTGGCGACAGGCAGCGCTCACCCCGGCGGTGGATTGCCATTGGTGATGCTCTCGGGCAAACTCGCCGCCAATGCCTTACTCGAGGACAGTAGAAATTGAATCTCGAGCAACAAAAATACTGCACAGGTCAACATTGTCTACCAAAAGCAACTTTTGGTATGGCGCAAGACCCCCTTGACAAATCTTTTAAAACGTTTTAATTTTATACCAAGCAAAATAAATCCGAGGTTTTTATGAACAAGCTCTTACTCGAGCTTCCGAAAATCATCACCATTCATGATGTCGCTCTGGCAGCCCAAGTTTCGATTGCCACGGTTTCTTTGGCTTTACGCAACGATTCGCGCTGTGCGGCTAAAACAGTCACTCGAGTTCAAGAAATCGCGGCTCAGTTAAATTATGTGCCTAATCAGGTGGCTCGGAGTCTGCAAAGTTCGACCACCGAAACGATTACGCTGGTTGTGCCAGACATTGGTAATCCAGTTTATGTTGCCATGGCAAAGGTGATTCAACGCGAGGCTCGAGCGCGTGGTTTCAGGCTGGGTTTGGTCAACAGCGACCACCAGCGCAGCGAGGAACTCTATGCCATCAATGGCTTAGCCATGCGTCATGCCGATGCTTTGATTATTTGTTCACTCAATCCAGATGCAGTGCTGATTGAAGCTCTATCTCGAGCCAATGCCCCAGTGTGTTTTATTGGACGTTTACCAGCTAACATCGAGATTGACAATGTGCGGGTGGATTCTGAAATCGGTGTGGTTTTGGGGATGAATCAATTGGTAGAAGCGGGTCATCAGCGCATTGGTTTTGTCAATGGTATTGCCAAAACAGTTCCAGCTAAAGCGCGGCTTGAGGGGTTTAAGCGAGCCTTAAAACAACATCATTTGCCTTATTCGGCTTCGTTAGTGGTGCATCACGATTTTAGTTTTGAAGGTGGCTATGCGGGGACAAGGCAGTTACTCGAGCGCCATAGCAATTTAGATGCGATTTTTTGTGCCAATGATGTCATGGCAATTGGGGCGTTGCATCGTTTGCGCGAAGTGGGTTTACGAGTCCCGCAGGACTTGGCGATTATTGGCATGGATAACATTGCCGAAGGTCGGGTTTGTACCCCAACGCTAACCAGTGTTTCGTTAGAAGCTGAAGAACGCGGTGCAATTGCAGCACAATTGTTATTTGAAAGACTCCAAGCTGAAACTCGGCTCGAGACACGGCGAGTAACAGTTCAACCGCGTTTGGTTGTGCGCCAGTCGAGTCTGCGGGTGGTCGCATGACGCGCCGTTCAGGGATGCAAAGCCCCGGTCATGTGCCTTTGTGGTTGTTTTTACCAACCCTGATTCCAGTGTTTTTACTCAGTGTTTTACCGCTCTTTCAGGGTATTTGGCTTGGTTTTACCGATTACACACTTGGCGCTCCTGAACAACGTTTTATTTTCTTTGATAACTTCTCGAGGATGTTCAAAGATTCGCAGTTCTGGGGTTCTTTTCAAGTTGGTGCAATCTGGACTTTTTCGGTCACTGCTGGTGTGGTTGTCTCGGGCATGGGTTTGGCGTTGTTACTTAATGCCAAGTTGCCACTCCAAGGCTTGGCTCGAGTTCTGGTGCTTATTCCGTGGGCAATTCCACCGATTATCAAAGGCGTGATTTGGCGGCTGGTTTATCATCCTCAAGCTGGTTTTTTGAACAATGGCTTGGTTAGTGCTGGGGTTTTATCCGAACCGATAGATTGGCTCAATAGTTTTACCTGGTCTCTGCCCGCCGTGATTCTGGTCGGTATTTGGACGGGTTTACCGCAAGCCACCGTGGTTTTACTGGCGGGTTTACAAACCATTCCAGATGAACTCTACGAAGCTGCTGCTTTGGATGGTGCTTCGAGTTGGGCATTGTTTCGCTTTATAACTTTTCCGTTGTTGCTGCCTGTGATTATGGCAACCACGGCGCTCGAGTTTATGTGGCAATTTAATTCATTTGGACTGGTCTATACCCTAACCGAAGGTGGACCGGCTGGAACGACACGTTTACCGATGTTATTTGCTTACGAAGAAGCCTTTCGTTTTGGCAATCTGGCTTATGCCTCGGCACTTGGAACGGCGATGGTGATTGTGGTCGGCGCATTGGTGCTTTATACCGTGCGAGGACAAATTGCACAGGAGCGCTCATGACCGTTAAACAACGCCGCCTTAAATTGCAAGCTGTCCGTTTATTGATGGGTCTGGCTTTACTGGGTTATGTGTTGTTTTTAGCGTTTCCCTTGGTGTGGTTACTGGCAACGGCTTTCAAGCCAACTTCGGAAATTTTTACGACGGGCGAATTCTTACCTCGAGCGCCAACAATTGCTAATTTCGGCGAAGCCATCCGCGACCTTGGTGTGCTGAACAGCGCTTGGAACACATTTTTTGTGAGTATTACCTCGGCTATTATTACCTTAGCTATTTCAATGCCAATTTCGTATATGTTGGCACGTCGCTCGAGTGCCTTGAACCGTGCGGTGATGGTTTGGATTCTGGTCTCGCAGACTTTTCCGTTAATCCTGATTATCGTGCCGTTGTTCCTGATTTTAGCCCGCTTTGGTTTGGTCAATTCACACTTGGGTTTAATCATTGTTTATGTTGTCTGGAGCTTACCTTTTGTACTCTGGATGCTTCAGGGTTACATCAAAAGTATTCCAGTTGAACTCGAGGAAGCGGCTACGGTGGATGGTGCAACTCAACTTCAGGTAATTCGCTTTATTTTGCTACCACTGGTTATTCCCGGATTGGTCGCCACTGGGCT
This sequence comes from Deinococcales bacterium, assembly GCA_043778225.1. Classification (GTDB taxonomy): domain Bacteria; phylum Deinococcota; class Deinococci; order Deinococcales; family JAAFIG01; genus JAAFIG01. The sequence goes on from JAYWGM010000066.1 coordinate 23,208, forward strand.
GTACGCCTTTATTACTTCGTGGAACGAATTTTTCTTTGCTTTGGTGCTGCTCAAAAGCCCCGAACTGATGACCATTCAAGTCAATCTTTCACGGCTTCGTGGTCTCGAGGGACTGGCACGCTGGGGTCCGTTGGCGGCTGGCAGTGTGCTGGCGACGCTACCCACCTTAATTCTTTTTGCCTATATGCAGCGCCGTTTGGTTTCGGGAATGCTGGCAGGAGGTGTAAAAACTTGAACCAAAAAAATATCAAAATCGGCTGAACACATCACAAATCATTTGGAGGAACGTATGAAAAAAATAGTTGCCATCACCGCTATGCTGGTCGCAGGAGTCGGATTTTTAGCGGTTCAAGCTCAACAAAAACCAGTTGTTAAAGTGCGTTTTGTCAGTCTGGCGTGGCAAACCCAAGCCGTCGCGGCAGTCAAAGAAGTGGTCACGGCTTGGAATGCCAGTAATCCCAAGGTGCAAATTGATTACCAACAGGTTTCTTGGGATTCAATTCAAGATTACCTAACGACTTCGTTTGAAGCCAAGAACGTGCCAGATGTCTTTCATTATGAATCCACGCCAATCATGGAATTTGCCACCCGAAATTATTTAACCGACCTTTCTAAACTCATTCCCAGTGAAATGAAAACCGATATTGCCCCAGGCGCTTGGAAAACCGTGACCGATGCCAAAGGCGCAGTCTACGGCGTGCCGTTCCTATGGGAATCGTTGGTCACGTTATACAACAAAGATTTATTCAAAGCCGCCAACATTAAAATTCCGACCAGTCAACGCCCGTGGAGCTACGCCGACCTGCAAAGTGCGGCTAAAAAACTGACTCGAGATAAAAACGGCGACGGCACAACCGATCAATGGGGAGCAGCTTTTGGCTTGCGCTCACCAACCAACCGCATCATGAACCTGAGCGTTGGTTTTGGAGCAGATTATTTTTATAAAGCTGGCGATAAATACACCGTTAAAGTGGGGGCAGACGAACAAGCCCTGCTTAAAATTCTAATGGATATGCACCACACCGATAAATCAGCTTCGCTGGATGGTCTAACTGCCCAAAGTCCAGAACTTTTCAATGGGTTTTTTAGTGGTAAATACGCCATGCTACCGGGAATCGGAGTCTGGGCGCGGCAAACCATTTCCGAATCTGGTCCTAAAGGGTTCAACTGGGGTGTTTTGCCACCACTCAAAGCCAAAACCCAAGAACAAGGTTCAGCCACCCAAACCCTGAGCATTCCAGCAGCCGCCAGCAACAAAGCCGAAGCGGTTGATTTCATTACTTATTTGGTCAATCGGGTCAACAATGGCAAAGTCGCGGCTGGCGATTGGCTCTTTCCAACACGTCAATCGAGCTTGCGCGGAATGCCATTTCAAGGCGAAGCCAACGGCTGGAAAACCGCCACTGAATCGGCAAAATTCTTGACCATTGCCCCATTCCAACAGGTGCTTGGTTACTCCGAAATTCGTACTCGAGTGCTAACACCAACTTTTCAGCAATTACTGGCGAACCGCATTAGTCTCGAGGAAGCCATTAAACGCATTGAAACCGAAGGCAATGCAACTTTGGGTAAATACTACAAGTAATTTTTCTGGTTACTCTTGTCTTGACTTTAGAGGTAGGGCAACCCTACCTCTGACGGCAAATCATTTTTTGATTTCTTAAAACAAGAATTCTTTTTTGGAGGTTTATAGTGGCACAAAGTATTGAAGATGGCTCGAGGGGCTGTATTCTTGGTGGTGCAGTTGGGGATGCCTTGGGTGGTCCGACCGAGGGTCGTACCCCAGCCGCAATTCAGGAGCGTTATGGTGGCTGGGTGACGGATTTTGTTGGTCCGTTTCATTTGGATTGGCAAACGGCGCGTCCGATTTCACCGCTTCATAAGGGCGATGGTCATATCACTGATGACACGCTGATGGTCATGGCATTAGCCAGTGTGTATGCCGATGTGCGCGATCATTTAACTGCCTTTGAAATGGCAAGTCATCTGACAGTCAAAATTGCCGATGAAGTGACGTACATTCCCGAATTTGAACGCGAGACGGTGTTGGTCAATCGCTTATTTTATGCCGAAAAATACTTGTTGTTGCGCTTGCGCTTTGCCAATGCCGACCCTCGAGAAGCTGGGGTTGGCAATGTGGTCAATTGTGGCGCGGCGATGTATATGGCACCGGTTGGGATTGTCAATGCGGGTAATCCGCGTGGGGCGTATGCCGAGGCGATTGAATTGGCTGGGGCGCACCAAAGCAGTTATGGGCGTGAAGCAGCAGGGGTCTTGGCGGCAGCTATCGCCGAGGCACTAAGTCCTGATGCCAGTGTCGAAAGCATTATTAAAACCTGTTTGGATTTGGCTCGAGATGGGACTCGAGCTGCGATTTTAGCCGTTACCCAAGCGGCTCGAGACATTTCAAATTGGCAAGCAGCGATTCCAATTTTGCGCCAAGCGGTGCTGCCCTTTGATAGTGTCGGCGAGCATTACCGCGACCCACACCCAGATGCGCGTCGTCCGAGTCGAACCAAAGCGATTGAGGAACTGCCCGTGGCGCTTGGAATGTTGGTCATGGCAAAGGGCGAATACTTACCAACGGTTCTGGGTGGAGTCAATTATGGGCGTGATTCAGATTCGATTGCTTCGATGGGTGGAGCAATTAGTGGTGCGCTGCACGGTGCATCAGCCGTTCCTGCCGATTGGGCGAGTTTTATTCAAGAACGCAGCCGTAAGGATTTAGAACGCACGGCTCGAGACTTAGCAGCCGTTGCCAAAGAAGTCTTTTTGCGTGACCAAGAGCGTTTTGCGGCTCGAGTTGCCGCGTTTCCACAAGGTAAGCCATGAGTGTGCGGATTACTTGGCTAAGGCTCGAGGAACGTTTAGAGCATGAGTTCAGACAACTGCGCGAAGAGGGCATAGATGCCACAGACCTCGAGCAGCAATGGGCAAACTTGCCACTTGAAACTCGAGCCGCCGAAGCTGGGCGTTTACTGGACGAAGCGGGTCGTCTAACAGCCCATGTTGCTGAAACCGAACCGCTTTTTGATGCTGGTGTGAACTTAGAAAAATACGATTTGCAAAAATGCTTAACGGCGGCTTGGACAGGTCGAATGGCGGGTTGTTTACTTGGTAAGCCTGTCGAAAAAGTGACTCGAGTTGGAATTCGAGCGATTCTTGAATCCAACAACAGGTATCCACTGAACGATTATTTTACCAGTGTTGGTGTTCCCGACGAATTGCTCGAGCTTCATCCGTGGAATAAAGACAGTCGCGCCACCAGCTTACAAGAAAACATGATTTGTATGCCCGAAGATGATGACATCAATTACACCATGCTAAATTTGCACGTTCTCGAGATGGCTGGGGTTACTTTTAGCACCGATGATGTTGCTAAGGCTTGGCTCGAGATGCTGCCTGTACTGACCGTATTTACAGCCGAACGGGTGGCGTATTTTAATCTGCTCGAGTACCGCGAAGCCCCACAAACCGCGACTTATCGCAATCCGTACCGTGAATGGATTGGGGCGCAAATCCGAGCTGATATTTTTGGTTGGGTTTCGCCGAGCAATCCAGCCCGAGCCGCCGCCCTCGCATGGCGAGATGCACGCCTGAGTCATACTGGCAATGGTTTGTACGCCGAGATGTTTGTGGCAGCAATGGCAGCTGCCGCTTTTGATTTAACCTCGCCTCGAGCCGTGATTGAAGCTGGTTTAGCCGTCATCCCTAAAGATTCGCGGTTAGCCGAAGCGATTATGTTTACCCTGACCCTGCCCGACCTCGAGCCAGATTGGGAAAAGGCTGTAGACCAGTTGTATGCCCAATTTGGTCATTACCACTGGGTTCATGCGATCAATAACGCCGCTTTGGTGGCGGCAGCACTGCTTTATGGACAAGGTGATTTTAGTCGTTCGATTTGCCTCGCCGTTTCTGGAGGTTGGGACACTGATTGTAACGGCGCAACCGTGGGAAGCATCGTTGGCATCATGACCCAGAGCATTCCAGAACGTTGGAGCAAACCACTCAACAACCATGTGCGCTCGAGTTTACGAGGCTTTGACTATAGCACCATAGACAGTTTGGTGGCGCGTACTCTTGCGGTCATGAAGGATTTGTAATGCACACTGCTATGCTTTTTGTACCGGGAAACCAAGCTAGTAAACTCGAGAAAATTCTGAGCCTGAAACTAAAATCGGTGTTGCTTGACCTTGAAGATGGTGTGCCGATAAGCGCAAAAGTCGAAGCTCGAGCTTTGGTGGCGCAAACAATTGGGCAATACTCGAGCCAAACGGCATTATGGGTCAGAATCAATTCACTGGACACCGAATTTGCTTATCCCGATGTTCAGTCGGTGGTACGGGCAGGACTCCAAGGCATCAATCTACCCAAAGTCGAAAAAGCGGCTGATTTAGCAACGCTGGACTGGCTTTTAGGGCAACTCGAACGAGAACGAGATTTACCACTCGGCTCGATTCGGGTAATGGCGACCCTCGAGACGGTCAAAGGCATTAAAAATGCCGAGGAGATTGCTCTGAGTACATCACGGCTCGAGTGCCTGTGTTTTGGGACACTGGATTTTTGCCGTGACCTTGGTATAGACCCACAAACCAGCCTTGGAGCGCTCAATTCGGTGGTGCTGGCAGCCAAAACAAGGCTGGTACTAAGCTCAAGAAGTTGCGGTTTAGCTGCGCCGCATGATGGCGCAAGCCCAGAATTTAAGGATTTAGAGCGCCTTAAAACCGAAACACTGCAAGCCAAAGAACTTGGTTTTTCAGGCAAACACGCGATTCATCCAGCCCAAGTTGAAGTGATAGAAAATGTTTTTTACCCAAGCCAAGCGCAACTGATTTGGGCGCAACGCATTGTGAACGGCGCAAATTCGCAAGCCGTGTTCTCGCTTGATGGTCAAATGATAGATGCACCAGTTGTGGCTCGAGCGCAACAAATCTTAAACATGGTGAAAACATGAAACCACCAGCCCTACCACTCGAGGGAATTCGGGTACTTGACCTCTCGAGCCTTTATGCAGGACCCTTGATTGCCACCAATCTTGGTGATTTCGGAGCAGACGTGATTAAAGTCGAGCATCCTCGGGGCGACGACGCACGGCGTTGGGGACTGAGTAAAACCTTGCCAAACGGCACAGATATTCCGCTCTGGTGGAAGTCATTATCGCGCAACAAACGCCTCATCACCCTCGATTTGCACTTGGCAACCGACCTCGAGATTGTGCGCCAATTGTGCCAGTGGGCGGATGTCTTAATCGAAAATTTTCGTCCTGGTCGGCTCGAGAGTTGGGGTTTAGGCGAACAAGAACTAAAAACCCTCAATCCGCGTTTAATCGTGGCTCGAGTAACAGGTTTTGGACAAACCGGTCCAATGCAGCAGCAACCCGGTTTTGGCACGCTTGCCGAAGCATTTTCTGGTTTTGCCTTTATTACAGGCGAAGCTAACCGCCCGCCGACCTTACCGCCATTTGGTTTAGCCGATGGTGTGGCAGCCCTGACTGGAACATATGCAGTGATGATGGCGTTGTACTGGCGCGATGCCCAAAACGGTGGCTTGGGACAAGTCATTGATTTAAGTTTATACGAACCGCTCTTCTCGATTTTAGGACCACAAGCCATCGAGTTTATTCAGACCAAAACCATTCAGAACCGTCATGGCAACCGTTCTAAACGGACTTCGCCGCGAAATACCTATCAAACCCTAGACCAACGCTGGGTTGCCCTGTCTGGTGGCACACAGCAAGTGGTCAATCGGATGCTGGTCGCTATTGAACGCCCAGATTTACTCAGCGATGCCCGTTTTGCCAATGCCAAAGCTCGAGCCAAAAATAGCGACGAACTAGATGTACTCATTGCCAATTGGATTGCCACCCATGACCTCGAGACGGTGCTAACCACCTTTCGGGCTGCCGAAGCACCAATTGCACCTGTGTACGACATTGAACAGATTCTAAAAGACCCACAATATCAAGCCAGAGGCTCGGTAGTGCATATCGAAGATGATGAGCTTGGCACGGCTGCGATGTCTGGGATTGTGCCTCGGCTTTCGCGCACACCCGGCAAAATTAAGTTTTCTGGACGCACTTTGCTTGGGCATGACCAAGAAGAAGTGCTGAAGATGATTGGACTAAAATGAAAACCGAATTACCTACTGATTTTATCGAAAAAACCTACGCTGGTGTTCTAGGAAAACTGATTGGAGTCTACTTGGGTCGTCCCATCGAAGGTCAAACCTATGAGGAGGTCAGTACCGAATTCGGCGAGGTGCTGTATTACCTTAACGAAGCCCGAGGCTTACCGTTGGTTGTGACCGATGATGACGTGACCGGCACATTTGCTTTTGCTCGAGCCATGACCGATTATGGTTGCAACCCAGACATCACTGCCGAACAAATCGGTCAGACTTGGTTAAACACCATCATCGAGAATAAAACTGTACTTTGGTGGGGTGGGCTAGGAAATTCGACCGAACAAACCGCTTATTTACGGCTTTCACACGGAATTGCTGCGCCAAAAAGTGGCTCGAGTGACCTCAACAGCCAAGTGGTCAGTGAACAAATCGGCGCTCAAATTTTTATTGATGGTTGGGCAATGATGTCGCCAGCCAATCCGATTTTTGCGGCTGATTTGGCGCGGCGGGCGGGCAGTGTCAGCCATGATGGCGAAGCCCTTCATGCGGCAGCCGTGATTGCGGCAATGGAATCCCAAGCCTATCTTGAAACCGACATCAACGCCTTACTCGAGACTGGTTTATCGGTCATTCCAAACGATTGCTTAATTGCCAATTTAATTCGTGACCTTCGGGCTTGGCACGCGGTTCTACCCGATTGGCGCGAAGCCCGCCAAAAACTCGAGCAGCATTATGGCTACGAGCAATTTGGCGGAGATGTCCATGTGATTCCAAATCATGGTCTGATAATTCTAGCCTTGCTGTACGGTGCAGGCGATTTTCAGCAATCCATGATGATTGTTAATACGTCTGGTTGGGACACCGATTGTAACGCTGGAAACTTGGCTTGCTTGCTTGGCATCCGAGGTGGACTTGCTACTTTTGAAACAGGTCCAGATTGGCGCACACCTATTGCTGACCGCTTATTCTTACCGGGAACAGATGGAAACTGCTTTATCACCGATGCCGTGATTCAAACCTATCAATTGGTCAATGCTGCCCGCCAACTGCACGGACTCGAGCCAATCAACCCAAAAAATGGCGCTCGATTTCATTTTTCTTTACCTGGCAGTCTTCAAGGTTTTCAGACCGATGAAACCAGCCTTGAAACCAGAGGTGTACTCAGGCTCGAGAACGCGGTCGTTACTACAACTCGAGCTTTGGCGTTGCATTACTCGATGCTTGCCACAGGAAGAGTTGCGCGAGCCTACAGTCAAACGTTTTTGCCCCCCCAAATTCCACTTGTACCCACGCCGGGCGTTCCAAATCCGTGGAAATACCAACCGCTTGGTGCGCCAAGTCTGTACTTCGGTCAGATAGTCGAAGCTGTTTTGATTGCTGCCCCGAGCAACCACGACGCAGTGACCGCCCAACTGTATTTGCAGCGCTACAACGCTAACGATAAGCTCGAACGTGTTTATGGTACAGCCGTTATTCTTGAACCGAACACAAAACACACGCTTATTTGGCAACTCGAGCCAGAACGCGGCGAACCCATCGCAGAAATCGGGATTGAATTGCGCTCCAAAACCCGAGCCGACGGCACAATTTACTTGGATTCGCTGGGTTGGCATGGCGAACCCAATGCCATTTTTGGACGCAGCGAACCGGATGGTATGATGTGGCGCAGGGCTTGGGTCGAAGCCGTGGACCGCGCCGATAAACGCTACCCAGAAGATTACCGAATTGTTCAAAATCAAGGCACTGGCTTACTAATAACTGGCTCGAGAACATGGCGTAATTATGCAATGACCGCCACCGTCGAGCCTGGATTATCCGAACGTAGTGGACTGGCAATTCGTGTCCAAGGTTTACGCCGTTACTACGCTGTACTATTCACCACCCAAGGGCAAGTCCAACTGATAAAAGCACTTAACGGAGAGACAATTCTGGCAACGCAATCATTTTTTTGGCAACGGGCTGGACAATACACGATTCGTTTTGAAGCCAACGGCTCGAGTCTGACGGTATTTATAGACAACGCCCTGGTTTTTAAGCTGACCGACCAGCAAAACCCATTGTTAGAAGGCGGAATTGCGCTGCTTGTGACCGAAGGACGACTCTCGAGCCGCACCGTTCAAGTGCAACCACTTGGTACAACCCAATGAATGTATTTGATAGCCATAACCAAAAGGAAGCGGATACGTCGTGATTACTTTTATTGGTAGCCTGAACATGGACATCAGCACTCGAGTACACCACTTGCCAGCCCTTGGCGAAACGGTACTTGGGGGCGAAGCAACCATTGGGTTAGGCGGAAAAGGTGTAAACCAAGCAGTTGCAGCCGCGCTACTGCTACAACCAAACGAGCCTCCAGTTCGACTCATAGCCAGTCTGGGCAGTGATTCTTTTGGAAATACTGCTCGAGAACAATTAAGCCAATATCACCTGAATCTCGAGCAACTTCATTGCAGCCCCAGACCAACAGGAATTGCCCTGATAAGCGTAGACAGCAATGCCCAAAACCATATTGTTGTCGCACCAGGAGCAAACGCCGACCTTGAACCACAACACGTCAGCCCAGAAAATTTGCACAACTCGAGATTGGTCTGTATTTCACTCGAGATTCCAAAAGCAACATGGCAAAAAGCCATTCGTTCTGCTCGGCAAATCGGCGCAATGGTGGTGGTCAATGCCTCACCTTTGGATAAGGTAACGCCCGAAGATTTATGTGGAACAGACGTTTTGGTGGTCAATCAAATTGAAGCGATACAACTGAGTGGTCTGGCAAATCTAACCGACCTTGATCTTGCTAAACACTTACAAAAAATTGCACCAAAAGTCGTGGTCACGCTTGGCGCTCGAGGTGCAGTCTGGGTAGGAGACAACGAAGGTTACGCACCTGCCTACACGATACAAGCGCTTGATACGACTGGCGCAGGAGATACATTTTGCGGAGCGCTGTGTGTCGAACTTGCCCAAGGTGCAAATCTAGGTTCTGCGGTGCAGACTGCCAACGTTGCTGGAGCAATCTGTGCCACACGGCATGGCACAGTCGCAGCCATGCCTACTCGAGCCGAAGTAAACCTTGTACTGCTGCGAAATCTTGAGTCAAGTTCTCAAGAAAGCAAGTTCTGAACTTCCTACAACTCAATTTGTACTGCATTAGAGCTTAAATTAGAGGCTCGAGAAAAAACTTGTGTTGCACAAAGATAGCACAAGTTTTTTGGTGTATGAACAGGGACTAAGCCAAAACAATTATCGTAACTCGAGATACTATTTTGCTACAATCATAATCTAAATTATTTGTACACGGAGAGAACCCATATGACCACAGAAACCGCCACACTTTCCACGTCTCGAGCCAACACCTTACTCTCCGAAATCCCATCTTTAGTCCAACTGGCTGTTCCTTTGGTGGCTGGTTCTGCCAGTTACACTTTTTACGGTTTAATCAATACGTTTTTTCTGGGCGGACTGGGCGAAGTGCCATTAGCTGTGGCTTCTTTAACCGTTTCGATTTCTATTATTTTCTTTGCGGCACTTTACGGAATGCTTGGACCAATTGGGTATTTAATTGGCACAGCCCACGGCGCAGGTGACTCGAGAAAAATCGCTGAGGTCATGCAGCATGGGTTACTCGTAGCGGCTGGGATTGGTGCAATTGGCACAGGATTAATGGCTTTAACCCTTTTTGCACTGCCATATATGAATCAGCCGCTCGAGGTTCGAGCCGTAATTGCCCCATACTGGCTTTTATCGGCACTGGCACTGATTCCATTCTGCATTACTTTTGTTTACAAGCAATTCTATGATTCGACCGATAGAGCTTGGACTGGAACAATTTTAGCGTTAATTCCTGTGTTTTTGAATGTTCCCTTAACTTGGATTCTGGTGACTGGACAGTTTGGTTTACCGGCGTATGGACTCGAGGGTGCGGGCTGGGCAGCTTTGATTGGCAGTTGTATCGGAACTGCAATCATGGCTGGGCATTTTCATTTCACGGCTACCTTTAAGCCATTTCAGGCTTGGTCAGCTTGGAAAAAAGAAGCCTTTTTGGTGCAACTGCGCGAAGGGCTACCGATGGGCATTCAGTATTTACTCGAAGGTGGGGCAATTGCTGTGGCGGGTGTGTTAATCGGTTGGCTTGGCTCGAGTGAACTGGCAGCCAATCAAATTGTCTTTAGTGTGTTGGGCATTTTGTACATTGTTCCCATCGGCATGAGTATTGCTGTCGGCATTCGGGTTTCGCAAGCGGCTGGTGGTGGCGAAAAACACCGCGCTCGGAACATCGGCATGGCTGGAATGCTCTTAGCCAGTGGCTGGAGTTTGGTCTTTACAGTGCTGCTGATTATTTTGGGTTCTCGAGTGGCGGCGCTGTTTGTAAGCGAACCCGATGTGATTAAAGCCGCCGCTTTGATGTTTGTGGTCTGGGGTGCAGCTCAAGTCTTTGATGGTATTCAAAGCGTGGGCGTTGGTGTACTGCGCGGCATTTTTGACAATCGGTATCCGACCGTGGTTTCTTTAATTGCCTACTGGCTGATTTCCTTGCCACTCAGTTATGCCTTTGGATTTTGGTTTAACTGGGGCGGCGCTGGAATCTGGGCGGGATTTTGTTGTGGACTGGCAATTGCCAGTGCATTGTTGATGCAACGACTCTGGAAAATGACCAGTACGGACGGCTTAGCATCTGCCCATGAACTCCAATCAAGTAGCCCCTACAAGCCATAAGGGGGAATGGCTTTACCCAAAATAGCTATGTACCTAATCCACAAACGCACGATGTTCTCGAGGGACGCACCACTGGCTTTGACAGCCTCCTCGGAATTTTAACCTTGTTCGATGCGCCACCGTTAATCACCGCGTATCACTTTACCGATTTTACTTAGCAACCCTTCTGGTGGGGCGATGCTCTCCCCTATTTCTTTGGCATACTCCTCGAGCAGTTCGCGGGCGCGTTTTGAAAGTTTTTTAGGGACTTCAACTGCCACGGTCACGATCAAATCACCTTCACCTCGAGCTTGTAAACGCGGCATTCCTTTACCGCGTAAGCGCAGCGTGTCGTTGGGTTGCGAGCCATGCGGAATCTCGAGCGGTTGCGAACCATCCAAAGTCGGAATCTCGAATTTTGCACCCAAAGCCGCTTGCGCCAAACCGATGTGAGCAGTGTAATGCAGGTCGTCGCTGTCTCGAGTCAGGTACGGGTGCGGCGTGAGTTCTAAAAAGACATATAAATCGCCAGCCGGACCACCAAACATTCCGGCATTGCCCTGTCCAGCCACGCGCAAACGGTAGCCCCCATCGATGCCTTTGGGCAGCGTGACCGTGACTTTTTCGGGTTTGATGGTGCGTCCGCGCCCATGGCATTTGCTGCATGGCTCGGGGTTGAGTTCGCCAGTGCCTTTGCAGGTCGGGCATGGGGCAGCCGTCATAAAATTGCCCAGAATGGTGCGTTGCTGTTGGCGCACTTGCCCCGCCCCACCACAGGTGGCACAGCTTTGTAAACCCTTACCGCCCGGCTCGGCTCGAGAACCACCGCAACGGTCGCAGCCAATCAGTTTATCTATTTCAACTTCGATGTCCGCCCCAATGCGCGATTGCTCGAGACTGATGTTGACCTCGACTTGTAAATCCTCACCTCGAGCCGCTCGTTTGCCACCCCGCCCAGCGCCGCGCTGTTGCCCAAATGGGTCGCCACCAAAAACACTGTTAAATAAATCAAATAAATCACCCATCCCCGCGCCCTGAGTGCCAAAGCCACCGCTCGGGCTGCCAACTTTGCCAAACTGGTCGTACTGAGCGCGTTTTTCGGGGTCGGACAACGCACCATAGGCTTCGTTAATCGTCTTAAATTTTTCTTCGGCTTCTTTATTGCCCGGGTTCTTATCGGGGTGGTATTTGAGGGCTAAGGCTCGGTAGGCACGTTTAATTTCGTCACTGTCGGCGGTTCTCGAGACTCCGAGTAATTCGTAATAATCCATAACTAACTTTACATGATCACACTCAAGTTTTATAGTGTCCATAAGTCTAAAAACCATGTACTCGCACCGATACAGCGCTCTGGCGTGTATAATCCATTTGTGCTTGCCTTGATTTGCCGAACCGACAAAGCCCGTTTTGTGCTGAGTGCCGAACACGTCTCGAGAATCCTGACGGCTGCCACTTGGTTGCCACTCGAAGGCTTACAGAACGGCACAGTTGGTGTCCTCAACGTGGCTGGAGTCAATTTGGCGGTGGTTGACCCTCGGGGGCGTTTAGCCCAAGCCAGCAATACGCTCAGCCTCGAACATCATTTTATAGAAATGACTTTTCCAAGGCGCTTTTTATTGTGGGTAGATGAAGTCGAGCAGTCGCTCGAGATTGACCCCAGTCAAATCGAAAAAATTGCCACCAGTCCAAATTCAGTTGCCAATCAGTTGGTGCGTTTTGCCGACGAAACCTTGCCCTTGTTGCGCCCAGAGGTTTTTGATCCGGGCGACCTGATTTCTTAATATGGATTTGCTGCGAGCCATTGAACGGGTTACGGGCTTGCGCTTAAAAAGCAACCAAGTCACCCAGAGTCATGCTGCACTCTTGCAACTGAGTTTAGAGCGCGATGAAGAAACCGCCCAGACTTTGGCGTGGCTCGAGTCTGAACCACTTATTTTAGAGCGTTTTGCGGCACAGTTTACCATCCCAGAGACGCATTTTCATCGGATTACACCACAGATGAGTGTTTTGCGGCAGCGTATTTTGCCAAATTTATTTGATTTGCGTACCTCACGTCGGGCTTGGCGTTTTTGGTCGGCTGGGTGCAGCAGTGGCGAAGAAGTCTATACTTTGATTATTTTGGCACTCGAGTTTTTGCGCGACCAACCATGGCAACTCGAGGTGCTGGGTACGGACTTAAACCCAGCCATTTTAGAGCGGGCAAAAGCTGCCCTCTACAACGAATGGTCGTTTCGGGATACGCCGCTTTTGTGGCGTGAGCAGTATTTTACTAAGCAAACTGAAAATTGGCAGTTGCTCGAGTCGGTACGCAGTCATGCACGTTTTGAATTATTAAATCTGATGGCAGAAAATTGGCAAGTACCCGCCGAACTCGACCTGATTTTGTGTCGCAATGTCACGATTTATTTCTCAAATCGCAGCGCCCAAAAAGTCTATGAGCGATTGGCTGGGCGTTTAAGCCTTGGTGGCTGGTTGGTTTTAGGACCTTCTGACCCACCGCCAACCCGCCAAACTTTAGAAGCCGCCAATTTACAACCTGTATTTGAAGATGGTGCAATTATTTGGCAGCGCGTTACAAAAACCGAATTACAGCCTAATCTGGCTCGAGTTCCGTGGACTGATGACACCCAAACAACCAAAAACCCAAGCCTCGAGATAACACCGCGTTTACTCAGAAATCCAAGTCTGGAATTTTTAGCCCGTCAGCCAGAAATACCAAAGCGCCTACCCAAAGAAATCAATGCCACCATCGAATTGCCACCTTACGCGCCACCACCAGAACACGGCGTTGTGCCAGAAGTTCGCAGTCAGAACACCCAGACCTTAGAGGGCTTTAATTTTTTAGAACAAAATAACCCCCAAGCTGCCCTCTTGGTGCTGCGCCGTGCGGCTTACCTCGAGCCAAACGACCCTGTGACCCAGTTTGCCCTGACCCGAGCTTGGCTGATGCTGGGCGATAAAAAACGGGCTGCCACCGCCCTGCGCCAATCGAGGCGCTTAATTGCCAGCCTGCCCGACGATGCGCTGTTGTCGCTCGAGACCACCGTCAAAGATTTACACCGCGCCCTGACCGCTTTGGCGAATCAATTGCGCTAAAGCACGGTATAATTTTGTGATGACACCAGACTGGGTTAAAGATGCGGTTTTCTATCAGATTTTTCCAGACCGTTTTGCCAAATCAAAAGCTGTACCAAAGTCGAGCAACCTCGAGCCGTGGGATTCTAAACCCACACCACATGGCTATAAGGGTGGCGATTTACTCGGCGTGGTCGAGCATCTGGATCACCTCGAGGCGCTTGGCGTAACCGCCATTTATTTTTGTCCAGTCTTTCAGAGCGGCTCAAACCACCGCTACCACACCCACGATTATGAAAAAGTAGACCCGATGCTGGGTGGCAACCAAGCCCTGAAAACCTTAATCGAAGCGGCTCATGCAAGGGGCATGAAGGTCGTTTTGGATGGGGTGTTTAACCATGCTTCACGGGGATTTTTTCAGTTTCATGATGTTCTCGAGAACGGCAGCCAGAGTGCTTATCTCGATTGGTTTTATATTAAGGGCTATCCGCTCAGGGCATATGAAAGCCGTGAGCCACCCAATTATGAAGCCTGGTGGGGTTATCCAGCGCTACCAAAATTTAATACCGATACCTTGGCGGTGCGTGAATACCTTTGGGGGGTTGCCGAATACTGGATGCAGCAAGGGATTGATGGTTGGCGCTTGGATGTTCCCAATGAAATAGATGACGATGCGTTTTGGCAAGAATTCCGACGGCGAGTCAAAAATGTCAACCCCGAGGGCTATATTGTTGGTGAAATCTGGGAAACGGCTGCCCGTTGGCTGCAAGGCGACCAATTTGATGCGGTCATGAATTATGTCTTCTCGAGTCTGGCATACGATTTTTTAGCCGCCCAACAAGTGATTCCAAGCGTCACTAAGGATACCAGCGTCAAACACTTTGGGACACGCCACTTAAATGCTGAAAGTTTTGCCAAAGGACTCGAGGATTTACTGGCGCTCTACCCGTGGGAAATTAACCTTGTGCAACTCAATTTACTCGGTAGCCACGATACGCCACGCTTACACAGCATCATTGGTAACAACCTAGCAACCTACAAACTTCTCACCATTTTCCAGATGGGTTTTGTGGGTACACCGTGTATTTATTATGGCGACGAAATTGGACTCGAGGGGACTCACGACCCCGACTGTCGGCGTGGGATGCCATGGGAAACAGAACAATGGAACTTAGAAATTCTCGAGTTCACCAAAAGCGCAATTGCTGCCCGAAAACGCATTGCCGCCTTAAAACGCGGTACATTTAAGGTGCTACAAAGCCAAGCCATGACGGTACTTTTTGAACGCAGCACCGACTCGAGCCGAGCGCTGGTAGCCCTGAACGCTGGGCAAACTGCCGTTGTTCTCGAGCTTCTTGGGGTCTACACCGATGCCCTAACTGGTTCTCGAGTTGAAGGCAAGCTCGAGTTGCCAGGTCGTTCTGGAGCAATCCTCGAGGCAATCTAAAACCCTATCACCCCAGCCCCAGACGCGGTAGAGTGGTCAGTTATGAACGAGTCCCTTGAAATCATTCTCGCTGAGTTCGCGCAACTCGAGGCGAGCCTGTCCGACCCGACCTTAATGGCGGACGGCGCGGCATACGCTCGAACCCAACGCAAATACGGCGAGATGCAGGAATTAGCCCGATTAAGTCGTGAGTTACTCGAAGCCAAGCTCCGTTTGTCCGAAGCCTTGGGTTTACTTTCTGACCCCGACCTTGGCGAATTGGCAGCCCTTGATGTCCTCGAGTGCGAAGAAAAAATTCCGATGCTCGAGTTAGCCTTTGAAGAACTAACCCTGCCCAAAGACTCAGCCGATGCCCGAGATGTGATTCTCGAGATTCGGGCTGGGACGGGTGGCGCAGAAGCGGGTTTATTTGCTGCCGATATTTTTAGGATGTACCAGCGTTACTGCGAAACCCTAAATTTTAAGCTCGAGGTCATAGACACCAACGAATCCGACATTGGTGGTTTTGCCAAAGTCACCGCCGAAGTGCGCGGCACTGGTGCATTTGGGATTTTTAAGTTTGAATCTGGGGTGCATCGGGTGCAACGCATACCATCCACTGAATCGGCAGGGCGAATTCACACCAGCACCGCCACCATTGCAGTGCTGCCCGAAGCCGAGGATGTGGATGTGCAAATTTTGCCTTCAGAAATTCGAGTGGATGTCTTTCGGGCTGGTGGACACGGTGGACAAGGCGTGAACACCACCGACAGCGCGGTGCGAATTGTCTACCGCGAAGGCACACCCGACGAGATTACCGTGACCTGCCAAGACGGGCGCAGCCAAATTAAAAACCGCGATAAAGCCATGACCGTTTTGCGCTCAAGACTTTTTGAACGCGAACGCGAACGCACTTCTCGAGAACGCTCCGAAGCTCGCTCGAGTTTAATAGGTTCTGGCGAACGCTCCGAAAAAATCCGCACCTACAATTATCCACAAAATCGCGTCACCGACCACAGGCTCGAGGGTGAAGCTAAAAATTATCCTTTGGTCACAATCATCGAAGGTGGCATGACCGATTTAACCACTGCGTTGCGGGCTTTAGAAAAAGAAACGTTAATTAGTGAACGTATCGAAAAGCAAATGCAGAAAGTAGTTGCCTAATGGCGCGGCGTGAATTATTGGTCGCAGCCGCGATCATGCGCGACAAAATGGGTCGGGTGCTGTTGGTGGCTAACGATTGGCAAGGTTTAGGGCGGGTGCGTTATACCGTTCCCGGCGGAATGGTCGAACATGGCGAAACAGCGCTACAAGCCGTCAAGCGCGAAGTTCTCGAGGAAACAGGCTTAAAGGTCAAGCACGTCAATCATTTGGCATACAGTGTTCATATCGAAGACGAGATGAAAAACGAGCGGATTATTGTTTTTGCCTTTGCAGTTGAATGGGATGGATTACTGAACCCTCGAGACCCCGATGGGTTTATTGTCGAAGCCCGTTTTTTTGACCCCAAGGAAGCGATCGAAAAACTTGGGCAAGTGCCGATGCGTGAGCCGCTTTTAGATTACTTAAATACCGGTTTAGCCGGGCGTTTTTATGGCTTTAACGGCTGGGACGGGCGCGGCGGTGTGCGCGTTCCGGGCTTATGAGTTTGATTCCAGAATTGAGTGTCGAAAATTTTGCGGTCAGTCTTGAGTTTTACACCAAAATTCTTGGATTTAGTGTGTTGTATCAGCGTCCTGAGGAAGGCTTTGCCTTTTTAACGCTTGAGCATACACAATTGATGATTGACCAGATAGGTTTGACTCGAACATGGCAAACTGCACCATTTGAATATCCGCTTGGGCGTGGTGTAAATTTTCAAATTACCGTTTCAAGTATTCAAACCATTCTCGAGGAATTAGCACACCACAAGATTGATTTAATGATGCCTGTTGAAGAACGGTGGTATCGTAAGGACAATATCGAAGTTGGTAATCGGCAATTTTTGGTTCAAGACCCCGACGGGTATTTGCTGCGGTTCGCCGAGGATTTAGGTCAACGTGAGGTGATTCATGAACAAGGAGACAATTAAAGCTTTTGTGATAGCTGGACATGGGAATTTTGAGCAAGTCAAAACCATGCTGCTCGAGCATCCAGAACTCCTCGAAGCCGCCCACCAATGGCGGGAAAATGACTTTGAAACGGCGCTTCAAGCTGCTTCGCACGTTGGCAACTATGAAATTGTACAATTTTTATTGTCCCAAGGCGCAAAGCTCGAAATCACCACGGCTGCCATGCTTGGCGATGCGGTCAGTCTCGAGCAGTTTTTAGCCGCTAACCCAGAAGCCATAGAAGCAACTGGCGCACATGGTATTTCCTTATTGACCCACGCAGTCATGTCCGAGAATCCAAACTTGGTGCGCGATTTAATTTCTAAAGGCGCAACCCAAGGCGCGAGCATGGCTTTGAATATCGCGGTGGATATTGGGCAACTCGAGGTGGTGCAGGTTTTACTCGAGCTAACCCCAGCCGATAAAACTTGGCAAAATATGAAAGGCAAAACAGCTTTAGACTTGGCAGTCAATAACCCAGCCATGCTGGCATTGCTCGAGGGGCGATAATGCGAAACATTTATTTACACATTTCAAAAAACCTCAAACTCGGGCGTGAAAAAGCCCTCGAGGGCGATAAAAACGGCGCAGTCCAGACCTTTGATAAATGCGTGGCTGACTTGCGCGAACTACCGCCCGAAAAAACCCGAGATGTGCTGCTGGCGCACTCATACCTGAGTAAGTACCAAACACTGGCACTCGAGAACAAAGAAAATAAACGCGCCCTCGAGAGTCTGCAACGGGGGGTCTCCTATGCCCGCAGCAGCAAAGACCCGACGGCTCGAGCCATTGCCGAAGAGTGCTTGATTGGCTTAAATTTAACTATTTGATTCTTCTTGGGGCGATTTTTTGCAGATACTGGTCAATCATCACGGCTGCCATATTGCCACTGCCAACAGCGATACCGACTTGTTGGGTCTGGGGCTGAACATCGCCTGCCGCCCAAACGCCCTCGAGCCATTCGCCATCTGGCTTGCCACTTAATTTGGTTTGTCCACGCCAGCCAGTTTTGATGTGTCCGCGTTCGGTGGTCTCGAGTCCGAGTTGTAACGCCAATTGGTTGCGGGGGAATTTAGGGCTGGAAATATAAAAACCATCGGCGGTCACTCGTGTGCCATCGGTTAAAATTAAAGCGCTAATCATTCCTCTCGAGCCTTCGATGCTACTGATTTGCCCAGCAATCACCTCGAGCTTATGTTCACTGCGTTTGGCTTCATACTCGGTTTTGAGTGCTGTGTCAGCCGTCAACAGTAAACGAATACTGGCGGCAAACTCGAGTAAAGGCAAGGCTTCGGCAACTGCGCTGTTGGCGCTGCCGACCGCAATCACGACAATATGCTTACCGAGTAATTCTGGGCTTTCGCAGTCAGCACAATAATAACTGTTGCCTTTGGCAGCGTATTTCAAAAATGGCTCGTATTCGCCACCAACCAATGGATGATGGCGTGCCACACCAGTGGCAAATAGCAAGGTTTTGGCTTGGTGGGTTATACCGTTCTGGAGTTCTAAAGAAAATTCGTTTGCCTGCCCAGAAACCTTGACCACATTGCCACGCTCGAGTTTTGCACCCGCCGCAAGGGCTTGTTTCTCGAGGCGCTTAATGATGTCCACGCCGCGTTCATGGTCAAAGCCCGACACATTGTAAAGCGGAGTCAAAGTAAACGGCAGCGGTCCGGTGCGGCGGTCAATCATCAATACCGAGCGCTGATGAAAACCAAGGTGTAAAGCCGCACTTAAACCAGCCGGTCCTGCGCCAACAATAATCGTGTCATAAATCATACTGCTATCGTAACGGTTTTTGCCTAGTTTGTCTCGAGAGGCTGATAAACTCTTTCCTTAGGGAATGGTTTTTTGTGGTACTGCAAGGCAAAAATCCTAAAAGCCTATACTAAAGAATTGGCAAAGTTTAGCTATCGGTCATTAAAATAATCCTCTAGGAATTCATTCACCTTTCAATTTCTTCTCTTGTCCGAAAGGAAACGAACATGATTAAGCAGCATATTTCAATTGGCTTTTTTTCTTCACAAACCGGTCTGTCGGTACGGGCTTTGCGGCTTTACGACGAAGTGGGGCTGCTGAAACCCGCCGTCGTCACCAACCACAATAAATACCGATATTATAAACCCGAGCAAATACCCGTTGCCCAGCAAATCAAAACCTACCGCGAAAACGAATTGCCGCTCGAGGATATTCGTCAGATTCTCGAGAATCCACCACAAGCCAGCCAAACCCTCAAAATGCACCTCGAGCGTTTGCGCCAACGGCAGTTGCAGCAGCAAACGATGATTGGTCAACTCGAGCAAATGCTGCACGAAACCCGTTAAACTGTTTGGCATGAGTAAAATTCGTGGCTATCAGGCTGGGGACTGGCAGGATTTATACCGCATTTGTCTTTTGACTGGCGACAGTGGCGCAGATGCCACCGCCTTGTACCAGCATCCAGATTTATTGGGACATTTTTATGCCGCGCCTTATGCACTTTTTGAACCAGAACTGACCTTTATGCTCGAGGACGAATTGGGCGCTTGTGGCTACATTCTTGCCACTGCCAATTCGGCAAATTTTGAAAAGCGTATGGAACTCGAGTGGCTGCCAGCTTTGCGAAACCAGTACCCACTGCCAGCCGCCACCGACACCAGCCGCGATGCCGCGATGATTCGCTTGCTGCACAAGGGCTACCAAGCCAACCCAAGCCTCGCCCTCGAGTACCCAGCCCATTTGCACATCGACCTTTTGGCTCGAGCGCAAAAACAAGGACATGGCAAACAGCTGATGAAAACACTTTTTGCCGCCCTACGCACCATGGGTATAGCTGGCGTACATTTAGGGGTTGGTATTCAGAATCAAAACGGGATTGCTTTTTACCAGCATCTGGGTTTTGTACAACTCGAGCAGCACCCTTGGGGGATGGTCTACGGTTTCAAACTATGACCCAAGTTTTTGTCTACGGCACACTCAAACGCCAACAAGAAAATCATCGCTTGCTCGAGGGTGTAGGTATCAAAAAAATTCGTTTGGCACGGCTGCATGGTGTCGCCCTTTTTGACATCACCGACCCAGTACGACCTTATCCGTATCCAGCGCTTTTGCGTGGACAGGGGCAAGTTTTAGGCGAATTGGTAGAACTCGAGTCTGGCGACGATGCTTTGTTGGTTTTAGACCACCTTGAACTCGAGGGGTTTGAATACCACCGTGTCAAATGTTGGGTCAAAGTTCATGGGCAACTCGAGCGAGCATGGGTCTATTTGTATGCCTCGAGACAGCATTTATGGCGTTCTAAGGGCAAACCTCACCGTGCGCTAAGTTGGTTGCCACGATAAGGTTGTCAGTTGCTTAGGGAAGGTTGTAACATAAGACATGACAAAAATCCTTGGCGTTTCGATGATTGCCCTGACCCTTGCCGCTTGCGCCCCAAACAACACGGTCTCGAGTTTAGAAATGGACTTTGCCCCCGCCAGTCCACTTGGAGCGCGAATTACTGGCTCTGGAACACTGGTTGCCTCGAGCAGTGGCAACAGCCGCATCCGCCTAGAATTGCGTGGTTTACCCGTCAGCAGCGACCTTGGGGCTGGGGTATTTGTCGGTTCTTGCACCAACCAAGGGCATATCCGTATCGAACTGCCAAACCTTCGCAGCGATAGCGCTGGCAACGCCACCCTCGAGAGCAGCTTTAAGAATGGCACAACTCCAGCCCAAGCCTATGTCAATGTTTTCCAAAAAACCCAAGCGGCTGGTTACGGCACTGTTTTGGCTTGTGCCAACTTAAAGTAAGGCTGGTTTTTATTTTTTTACAAAACGTCTGGTGATGCTCAAAACCTCTGGCACGCGAAAAACCACACACAGCCCCAAATACACCAGCATTCCAGCCCCACCCGCCACAACACAGTGTAAAACGCCATTCAGTGCGCCCCTCGAGTACGGCAGCAGGCTCGAGACAAAGGCGGCGGCAAAGTAGGTGGCGACGGCGGCTGTGCCAACTTTAACGGTATGCCCGACCAGTTTTTTCCATGGCAGGATAATTTGTTGGTGCAGCACCGCCACATAGACCCCAACCATCAGCCAACCAGCCATGGCGGTCGCATAGTTCATGGTCACAAAACCAAAACGTGCCAGCAGCAAATACAAACCTGTATTCAATAAAAAAGCCACGGTCGAAATAATCACGGCTTCTCTGGTTTTTTCTCGAGCATAAAAAGCTCTGGTTAAAAGTTGCACCAAACCCCACGGCGCGATTGCCAGTGCAAAGGTTGGCAGCAATGCCACAGTTGGCAAAAAAACGGTGTCTGGAATTTTTTTGGTAAGCTCGAGTAAAGCACTGGTAATGCTTGGCGCAAGCGCCCAAAGTAGCGCCGAGACACCCGCCGAGAAAAACAGCACCAATTTAGAAAACTGCATCACCGTATCGCGGAAAAGTTGCCAGTCTTGGCGGCTGGCATACTCCGAAAGTCGCGGATAAGCGGCAGTGGCTGGCGAAACCGCAAATAAGCCCTGCATTGTTAAAAAAATAATTTCGGCATTGCGAAAACCCGTCAGTGTACCTTCGCCAAAACTGGTCAGCAAACCGATTAAAACCACACTTAGAAACTGCCTTGTGCTGGTGGTAAAAGCAAATGGCGCGATTAAACCAAGCGCCCTTGATAAACCCGGATGCCACTTAAAGCTCGGGGCGCTGAGTAAACCAGATTTTCTTAAACTGGGCAATTGCACCAGCAACTGGGCAAACCCACCAAAGCTGGTAAATAAGCCAAGCCACAGGGCTTGATTGGGGAATAACACAAAACCAAGTATTGTAACCAGATTAAAGGCAAGCGGCGCAAAAGCCGTTGCACCAAATTTTTCTTCGGCATTGAGTAAACCCATGACCAGTGCCGACAAAGAAATCCCCATCAAAAATGGCATACATAAGCGTGCCAAATAAACCGTTAAATCACGGTCTAATTGGTTGTTTTGCGCCCCAGAAAAAATACTCGAGACTTGCAGTACATCCACAATTTGCGGCGCAAAAATAATGGCTAGACCGACAATCAGTGCATTGACCCCAAGCAGCAAACCCAACAAACTCGAGGCAAAAGCACGGCGCTCGGATGGCTCGAGCCGTTTATAAACCGGGATAATGCTGTTAGAAAGCGCACCTTCGGCAAGCAGTTCCCTAAATAAATTTGGAATTGTACTGGCAACGTTGTAAGCATCGAGTAACTTCGCATCGAAATTACTGTTTAGCAATGCCTGACGCAACAAACCCAGCACCCGACTCGAGAGCGTACCGCTCATAATAGTGAGGATATTACGGCTTGAGCTTTTACGAACTGGCGTATCGGCTTCCATACGAACTGGCGTATCGGCTTCGTTACGAACTGGAATCTCAGTATCCACTGGCGCTAGGCTATCACTTTGCATGAACTCGAGATGAACTAACTCGAGAACCAGTCTATCGGGTCTTGGGGGAATGCCAGACAAGTTGCCAACTGCCCAGCTTTTAAGACAAAAGTGGTGCTGTACCTTGCGTCTTCGGGGTCGCGGTGAACCTCGAGTTGATTGGCTTGCATATTCAAAATCCAGTATTCGCCAATGCCATCTCGAGCATAAATCATGGCTTTCCATTCTCGGTCTTTTTGTAGGCTGGTATCCGAGACTTCGATCAGCAAATACACATCTTCGGGATGTGCGTATTGCCCAGCAGGACGGTCGCGTCTGACCAAGGCAAAATCTGGTTGGGGTCTGCCATCTTGGGGTAACTCTATTGAGTTTTGGCAAGAAATTTTGGCTCGAGCGCGAAACTGAGTCACGAGTCGTTCGTTCAAAGCATCCATTCGGTCAATATGGGCTGGTTTCATCTCTTCAATCTCCACTAAATGACCATCGAGCAGTTCAACTCGAGATTCATGGTCGATAACACCTGCATCAATCATCTGGTCAAACATCGCAGAACTGACATGAAACCAGTACGAGTCTGGTTTTTTTGCACTCAAAACTGGTTGGGTTTCTTGGAGTCGTTCAAGTAAAGCCGTCATTTTTCACCGCCCAGGCTCGAGAACCAGTCAATTGGGTCTTGTGGAAATGCCAGACAAGTGGCGAGTTGCCCGATTTGCAGCGTAAAACTGGTCTGATAGCGCTCGTTTTTGGGGTCGCGGTAGACCTCGAGTTGGTTTTCTTCGAGGTTAAGAATCCAGTATTCGGTTATTTTATCTCGGGCATACAAAACCGACTTCATATGCCGGTCTTGGTACAGACTCGAGCCTGCCACTTCAATCAGCAAGTAAATATCATCGGGCAGTGGCGATTGCTCAGCTGCCGCATTGCTGCGAATCAAAAATATATCGGGCAACGGACGACCATCTTGAGGTAGACGAATTGGGCTTTGCGAATAGACATCAGCTTGACTCGAGAAAATACCTTGCAAAAGGTCATAGAGACGCTTGATGCAATTGGCATGATTTTGTTTTATCTCGGGCAATTCTACAATTTGTCCATCCAACAATTCGAGTCGGGCATCTTCGGGCAAAATACCAGTCTCAATCATCCGCTCAAACATCGTCAGAGAAAACCGCATGGTTTGCACCAGTGATTCAGAACGCTCGAGCAGGGCAGTCATCACCTTATTCTAGCGGATTTTTGTCAAAACACCAGCTTTTAAGTGGCTGACCTCGAGACTTCCCCAGGCTTCGGGGACAGCATCGCACTCGAGCGCCGCCCGTAAAAAAGCATAGGGCGCAGCCGCATCCCAAGCCTGTGGGTGACACGCCGCAGGATACGGCACGGGCGGACTCGAGGGCAGCCCTTGGGTTTCTTCGCGCTTAAAGCCAGCAAAGAGTTCTGAAAGCCTTGCGTCGCCCGACAGGGCTGCCGCATCGAGTTGGGCAGCGACCAAGGTACGGACTTCTTGCGTAAAGCCATAGTGGGCTAAACCCAAAGCTGTCAGGGCATTATCGTGACTCCAAACGCTGCCGTTGTGGTACGAAACAGGGTTATAGCGTGGCATTCCCTCGCCCAGAGTCCGAATTCCCCAACCACTCCAAAGCGCACTCGAGAACAGGGTTTTGGTTAAGTGCGGCGCGAGTTCGGGCGGCACAATACCAGCCCAAAGCGCATGACCAGGATTCGAGACCAAGACTCGAGCCGGACGTTTATCGGCATCCAAGGCATGGGCATACGTTTCTAAGTCGGGCAGCCAGAAGGCGGCATCAAATTTGGCTTTAAGCATTTCGGCTTTGGTGCTAAAAATTTCGGCTTGGTGATGGTTGCCAAGAGCGGCATAAATTTTACTGGCACTGACATAAGCTCGGTAGGCATAGGCTTGGACTTCGATGACCGCCACGTTTTTGGTTAAATCAATGCCGTGTTCATCAAAGGTGCTGTCGCCAGAATCTTTCCAGACCTGATTGGTAATTCCGCCCTTGTGCGGCGTGTACTCGATAAAACCATCTTGGTCTGGGTCGGCATCTTCTGATTGCATCCAGAGCAGGGCTGCCCGTAAATTTGGCTCGAGCTTTTGGACGGTCTCGAGGTCATGGGTATAAAAACGGTATTCCTCGAGTAAACAAATCCAGAGCGGGGTGGCATCGACTGTGCCAAAATAACGCTCAAATGGAATTCGCCCAGTGCGAGCCGCTTCGCCGTTTCGTTCTTCGTGCAGGATTTTACCAGGGGCTTCTAGGTTTTTTGGGTTCAACTCCTGCCCTTGCTTGGCTGCCAAATACTGCAATGTGCCTTTGGCAATGCTTGGGTACCACGGCACGGTAAACAGACCAACAATAATTGGGTCGCGTCCAAATGGAGTCACAAACCACGGAATGCCAGCCGCCGGCAACGTGCCATGGGGGGTATCAAAAATAAGCGCCCGCAAATCTTCGCTTGAGCGGTCAAAAACCCGTTGCACCAAAGGATTACTTAAATAGACTGTGCTTTGTTTGCGCCACAAACGGTACTCCGCCTCGAGTTCGATTCGAGATTTGGCGGTTCTGGCTGCACCATCTTGGATTGGCGTGACCCGCACCGTTAAATCTAAACCCGCAGGTGGAATAACCCAATACAAGGCTCGAGCCGTCTGGGTATTGGGGGCAGCATCAGCCGTGCCATCGCCGTGCGAATCGGTATCAAAGGTGATTGGATAGGTGCTATCGGCTGGCAACTCGACAAGCTCGAGTTGTCCCATTGGTTCAATTTCGATTTCCACGGCTCGAGCCACGCCGTCTTGTCCAGCGTATTCGTAGCGTAAGCCAGTCTCGAGTGGCGTAACCAACACATTTTTGGCAATTCTTGGCAAGCCACGCACTTCAAACAAATCCGAGAAGTCGGCATTTAGGCGCAACTCTATTCTTGTAATATCGGGCTGGGTTCTGCCCCAATACTCGTGTGCTTCGAGGTTATCAAACGCCCGTATCCGCACTGTTTCTTCGTAAGTTGACCCGGACAACCAACCCTTACGGCGAAACTCGAGCCGTTGGGTCGAGCCAAGCCCATGCTCGGTGGCGTGCTGCGAAAAGCGAAACGGCTCTGGCGTATGGGTAGAGAGTACGGTTGGTGACTGTCCGCCAATGCGCCACTCGAGATACGACAAAAAGCGCGTATCGCGGTCATACAGCCCAGTCTCGCCACCCGAGATTTGCCCGAGGGAATTCGCAACGAGGTACATGGTGTTTTCTTTTAAGCGCATCTCGAGAACTCCTTCGTACAAAAGCAGGGCGAGGCAAGCGACCTAAGCCCGTCAGGTGCTGCCGTAGGGTCAAGAAGCCCCGCCCCTACGGTTAAAAAACTATTCTTTACCACCCGATGTGGCAGCACTTGCCACAAAGTACCTTTGAAAAACACTAAAGAGAATAATGACTGGAATTGCCGAAACAATTGCCCCAGCCAGAATTAAACC
Source organism: Deinococcales bacterium (assembly GCA_043778225.1). Taxonomy (GTDB): domain Bacteria; phylum Deinococcota; class Deinococci; order Deinococcales; family JAAFIG01; genus JAAFIG01. Next base: position 49,474 of record JAYWGM010000066.1, read on the forward strand.
ATAGTCGCCGGCAGGTCCGTAAATGCGGTTAAAGCTGTTTAAGCCAATTGGCAGGGTAAAGTTATCTTGCGGACTGGTCAGCACAATCAATGCCCAGAAATACTGATTCCATGTGCCTTGGGCGGTCAGAATCGTCAGTGCGCCCAGTGCGGGTGCAGCCAGTGGCAAAATAACCAGCCAAAAGGTTTGAAAAGGCGTTGCCCCATCTATCTTGGCGGCTTCCTCGAGTTCCTTGGGTAGGGTTTCAAAAAATTGTTTCATAAAAAACACTTGCCCAGCCCCAATAAATGGCAGCACCAGCCAGACTCCAAGAAAGCTATTGAGTAAGCCCAAATCGCGCAGCACCAAATAATTACTGATAAAAAGCACTTGATTCGGCACAGTCATGACAAACAACATCAGCAAAAAAAGCAGATTTTTGCCCTGAAACTCGAGCCGCGCCATCGCATAACCCGCCATGCTTGCAAAAACCAAAGTCGAAATCGTGACCACAAAGACCAATAAAAAGGTATTGAAAATCCAGCGTAAAAACAAGGGTTGCCCTGTGGTTTGACTGCGAGCCTCATCGAAAATCCGAAAGTAATTGCGAAAGGCATAATTGGCGAAACCAGGCGCAGCGTTGATAAACGACTGAATTTTTGGATACGCATATGGAAACTCTGCTGTAGCCGCTTGGATATTCTCGAGCCGCGAGGGGCTGAGGGTACTGCCATCGAACACATAACCGCGTGGTGACTCGAGGGTCATTGGGGTGCGTTCGATTTTTGGAGCAGGTTTAGCAGGGTCATCAACGTTTTTGGCATTGGCAGGATAGACCACTTTCCATTGGTAAGTAATGCGCTGTGCAAGTTTACCATCGCGCATTTTAGCAGCTTCGGTTTTACTGACTTTTAAGTCCTGAATCTGGGCGTAATCGGCAGCATAGACAAAGCCGCCCAGTGCCAACGCACCAGCACCCGGACGCAACCGAGGTACAACAACCGACAGGGCTTCTGGGGTTGCACCCTGTGCCAGAATACTTTCGGGTACAAGATAACTGGCACTGTAGGCAACATTGCGTCCGGGTGTCAAACCACCAATCCAAGGATTACCACTGCCAGACGCACCCAAATTCCAAGCTGTGACCCAGTTGCGTGGCGAGACTTCCTCGAAGGCAATCCGAGGTGGGTACTCGAGCGGATCGGCTTTGAGGCTGGACAACGCCGCCATTAAGAGTGGTGCCATAAAAGCGATTGCAAAAAACAGCAAGAGCGCATACAAAAGCGCCGCGTAGCTCCAGCGTCGCCGAGCCAGCCACGCCGCAGGAACTTCGACCCCGCGCACACGAACCGTTAAAGATTGGGTCATTTTCCAGCCCCCTCGTCGGATACAAAGAATTTACGTTGAATTTGCACAACTGCCAAGGTTAAGGCTGCCAGAATCAGTGCGGCGGCACTGGCTAAACCAACTTGGGCTTCTGCACCACCCCTAAAAACATTGTTATAAACATAGTACGCCAAGGTAATTGTTCCCTCGAGCGGGGCTGTACCATCAAGCATCGCAGCTTGGTCAAACATTTGCAATGTGCCAATTAAAGAAATCGTGACCACATAAAACGTGACGGGGCGCAGCATCGGTACAGTAATGTAAAGCATTTGTTCGACTGGGTTAGCCCCATCAATACTGGCGGCTTCGTAGACACTATGAGAAATACCCTGCAAGCCAGCCAAGAAGGTCAGCATCAGGGTCGGAATGGTGGTAAAGACATTCATCACAATAATTGAAAGTAACGGATACGGCACAATTCCCAGCCATTTATCTCTCGAGGAAAGCCAAACCAGTGGTTCGGCTTCGGCATTGCCGATGCTGACAATACCCATGCTGGCTAAAACATTGGTAATGATAAAAGCAGCGATTAAAGACACCACCAACAGTGCAGGGTCTACCCACGTGGCAGGCAAGTTTCTTGACCGTTCAAACAGCACTTGGGCAACCTGAACCAGCGCCGCAATTCCCAGAAACGCGACCACAAACCAAGCGTAATTACCAATAACCGCGCCAAGATAAGCAATTAAACCTGTGGGGCGAAACAACCAAATAAAAATCAGGGTCGTTACGGCGCTCGAGGCGATGCTTGGGAAATAGTAGGCAGTGCGAAAAAAACCAAGCCCAGCTAATTTTTGATTTAAGACCACCGCCAGTAACAATGCGCCAATGGTTTGTAGAATCGTGACCACAAAAGCAAAAATAAAGGTATTGGTAAAGGCAATCATAAACAAAGGGTCTTGCGGTAATTTAACAAAATTATCGAAACCCACAAAATCATTTTTTTCAAATAAATTATAATTGGTAAAACTAAAACCGACAGTACGGGCAAAGGCGAAAGCAAAGAAAACAGCCAGTGCAACCAAGAACGGAAACAAAAACCAAAAAGCAGTTAGATTTTCTCGAGTTTTCGGATTCATATACATCTCCCCTACAAAAGCAGTCGCGTTCTCCCAAACGAAGACTGCTTTTGTGGCATAGACTCGGTAAGTACCGAAATTCGACAGGCTCAAACCCCACTGGCTCGAGACTTACTTACCCATCACGCGGTTGATTGCAGCTTGGGCATCACGCACGCCTTGGTCAGCAGTCTTTTGACCATCCATAACAGCACTTAATGCGTCATTGATGCCGTTAAACCAATCGCCACCGAATTTATCAGGGGCAAACGGAACTGCGTTTCCTTCAGAAGCACCTTTGAAGATATTTTTAAAGGCGATATTTTCTACGCCAGTACCACTCAAGTATGGGTCGTCTTGCAGCGAAATGCGGCTTGGTAGTGCCAGACCACCACTCAAAACAAATTTTTGAGCTTCAAGACTGGTCAACACATTGAGGACTTTAATTGCGGCTGCTTTGTTCTTAGTACCATTGTTAATTGCCCATGCCACGGTATAAATTAAATTGCCGCGTTTACCCGAAATAGGGTCACGTGGGAGCAAGGTTGTACCATACTTGAGGTTTGGCGCTTGATCACGCAAGAAGCCCAATGCCCAACCACCTTCAAAGGCAGTTGCAACTTTGCCACCCTTGATACAGTCGCCACCCCATCCAGCATTGACTTGACTGGGTTTAGCTGCCACACCTGATTTTACAAGGTCAGTGTAAAACTTAAAAGCTCGCTTAAAGTTATTATCCAAGATGGTGCGACCCGAGATGATTGGCTTCCAACCAGTGCTGGCAGCAAATGCGCCAAAGCGGTCATATGAGCTTGGGAAGCACGTACCATAATAGCCCTTGCCCAACGCTTTTTGTACAGCAGCTGTCTTGGTGCTGAAATCATTCCAAGTATCATTGGCATCTGGGTAGCTGACCTTGGCTTGGTCAAATAAATCTTTGTTGTAATACATCACCAAGGTATTGAAGTCCTTGGCGATACCATACTGCTTGCCACCGCTTGAAAAGACGCTATTCAAGCTGGGTAAGAAATCTTTAAAGTTGACTAAACCGTTAAGCGGCATGATTTTACCGCTCGAGATTAAGCCTTTGGCTGCGAAGTCCTCTAAGTAAAACAAATCTGGCGCAGTGCCAGCCGAGAGTTGATTGACGATTGTTTTACCAAATTCTGCGGTTGGCACGTACTTAACGGTAACGCCATCAGCCGCCAACTTTGGCGTAACAAACTTGGTGATTAAGTCGGCAACAAGGGCTGTGTCTGTTGGACCATCGTAACCACCAATCGTAATGACGTTGGCTTGACCAGACACCAAGCTGCCTGCCAAAACTGCGGCAGCGCTGAGTGCCAAACTTGTGACCACTACACGTTTCTTCATAACTCCTCCAAATAACACTGAGATAACGAAAACCGAACATCACCAATAAGAAAAAGGCTAAACTTAAACCTTAGGAAAAAGTCTCGAGCAAAGCAGCCGTTGAGTGCCGCACACATAAACTGGTTGCCACCAAAGCACTTGAAGCCGCTTTGCCACTCATGCGTTCGAGCAGCAATTCGGCAGCCCGTGTGCCAACTTCAAAAATCGGTTGGCGGATGGTGGTTAAGCCCGCCCGTGCTGCGACTGGTAAATCATCAAAGCCAGTCACCGAAATATCCCACGGCACACGCTGTCCAGCATCCTCGAGCGCCGCGATTGCGCCAATCGCCATTTCGTCTGAAGCGGCAGCAATGGCACTAAATTTAAGTTTGGCTTCGATTGCTCGACGCACCGCACGGTAGCCACCCAATTCGGTAAAATCGCCATCCCAAATCAGGTCTTTATGAACCTCGAGTTGCGCCAACTGCATGGCGGTGCAGTAGCCCTCGAGCCGTTGGACACTGGCTTGTCCGGTATACGCCCCAGACAAGTGAGCAATTTTTTTATGCCCAAGGTTGGTTAAGTGCTGCACGGCTGCCAATAACCCGCCGTGGTTGTCCACATCCACCCAAGATTGACGTTCTAAACTGCGCCCAACCATTGCAAAAGGGGTTTTTAAGCGCTCGAGTTGGCTTGGGCGTGGGTCATCGAGATGCACCCCCAAAAGAATCAGTCCATCTAAATCGGTTGCCAACTGGTTATCGCGCTGAATCTGGGTGCTGTAGCCTTCGCTCGAAAGCCGTTCTTCGAGGGCATCGCGCAGGATGCCGTAATACGTGCTGCCACGACGTTCGTCGCCATCCAGTGCTAAACCGATTACATGACGACCGCGCCGCGCCAACTGCCTTGCTCCGGGGTCTGGGACATAACCAAGGCGTTCCACAACTCCAAGCACCAGTGTACGGGTTTGGGCATTGACCCCATCACGCCCGTTGAGGACTCGAGAAATTGTTCCTTTGGAGACACCCGCATTTCGGGCAACCTCTTGTATGGTCACTTTAGTCATGACGAAGAAATCCTTATGTTTTGGTTTTTGTAACCGGTTTTATAAGATTAGTCGTCAGGACTGCAATTGTCAAGTCCAGTGCAAAAGTCTGTCTATTTTTTAGGACTGCGCCCTCGAGTTCCAAAGTCTATGGCTTCGACATTTTTTATCACCCCAGCCTCGAGACTCAGGCGCACCATCGTGCGCTTGGTATGCACCCCATGATGCCCCACTGCCCCCGGATTGATGTACAACACCCCGAACGCATCTCGGGCAATCTCTAGGATGTGCGAATGCCCACAAACCAAGAGTTTTGGGCGTTTGAGCGGTTGACGCAGCACCTCGAGAATTTCGGGGTTATAGCGCTTAGGATGCCCAACAATATGGCGCATCCAGATTTGTACGCCAGCCCGTTCAAAAATTTGGTCTTCTGGGTACTCGAGTTTATTATCGACGTTGCCACTGACCGCCACAATTGGTTTTTTGAGGCTCGAGAGTTGGCGGATAACAGCAAAATCGCCAATATCGCCAGCGTGCCAGATTTCGTCGGCTTCTTGGCAATGTTCTACAATTTCGGAGTCGATAAAACCGTGGGTATCAGAAAGTAAGGCAATTCGCATTTCTCGAGTTTACAACTTGCACCCCATTGCAAAACAGCGTACTTTATGGCTATGTCTATGTTAATACCAGCTTCTGACCAAGCCCTAAGAATAGTTGATTCATACCGACGCTCTAAGCGGGTTTCTCGAGAAAAAGCCCTCGAGCAATTACTTTTACGCGCCGAAGAAACATTAGCAATTGAGAAAACGATTACAACGATTAAAAATCGTAATCGGTACATCAATAGCAGGCAGTTATTAGAGACACTACAAAACACCGTCCAAGAGAAAACACGCCTCAAATAGATTTTTACGTTACAATCCTTACATGGCAATCAATTACCCACTGACCGCAACTTTTAAGGTTCTCTCGCTTTCGCCCGAAGTGACGGTGCGCGACTCGAGCAACGCCCTGATGCTCCAAGTCAAACAAAAAGGCTTTACACTGCGCGAGGAAACCACGGTTTTTGCCGATGAAGCCAAAAAAGTCCCGTTGTATAAAATGATTGCCGACCGTGTAATCGGCTTTCGGGCAGTCCATAAAATTACAAGGCTTGCCGATAACGCACTGGTGGGCGCAGTCAAAGCGGCTGGTTTTCGTAGTTTGTGGCGCACCGAATATGCGATTACCGACTCGAGCGACCAACAAATTTTAACCGTGCGCGAAGAAAATCCGTGGATTAAGGTGCTGGATAGCTTGGTGGACGAAATTCCATTGGTCGGTTTTATCATCGCTACTTTTATCAACCCGCGCTACCTGATGACCGACCAAAGCGGCACACTGTTGTACCGCATCACCAAAAAACGCAGTTTTCTCGAGAGCCGTTTTATCCTCGAGCAAATCGCCCCAGAAGCCGCCCAAGAACGCGATGAGCGACTGATTGCACTGGCACTGATTCAGGTTATTTTCCTCGAGAAACATCGAGGTTAGCGCTTAAAGCACAGCCCGATTTTTTAAGAGCGCATCGACATCCGATTCAAACGGCAAACTTGGTTGTGCGCCAATGCGGGTACACGCCAATGCGCCGGCTGCCACGCCACGCCGCACAGCTTCTTCAAGTGAGGCATCCTCGGCGAGGGCGGCGGCAACCGCGCCGATAAAGGCATCTCCGGCGGCGGTGCTGTCCACGACTTTGATGGGGAAACTTGGGATGTGTCCTTGTTCGGAACTGTTGGCATAGACCGCACCACTTGCACCAAGGGTGATAATTGCTTCTGGCACAAGCTCGCGCAGAGCTTGCACTTCAAGCAGGGCTTCTTTGATGTTTTGTGGCGCTCGCCCCAGCAGCACACCAGCTTCGGTTTCGTTCATGACCAGCGTCGTGACATCGCGCAATTGCTTTGGCTCGAGGGCTTGTGATGGCGCAAGATTTAAGACCACCCGAGCGCCCGCCAACCGCCCAAGTTTAGCGGCGGCTAAGGTAGTTTCTAAAGGAATCTCGAGTTGTAAAAGTAGTAATTTTGCGCCAGTCAGACTAGCAGCCCGTAAATCTGACGGGCGCAACTTGCCATTTGCACCCGGCGAAACCACAATCGTATTCTGTCCTTGGCGGTTTAAGGTGATAAATGCCGAGCCACTCGCGCCTTCCGTTTGCTGTAAGCCCGAAACATCAATGCCCTCGCGCTCGAGGTTGCCTTGCAAGATATTGCCAGCCATATCCGAACCGATACAGCCAACCATCCGCACATTTGCGCCAGCCCGAGCCGCCGCCACGGCTTGGTTTGCACCTTTGCCGCCCGAATGTAACTCAAGGTCTGAACCCAGAATGGTTTGCCCAGGCTTAGGATGTTGGGCAACTCGAGTCACATAGTCTAAGTTGAGGCTTCCGATGACGACAATCATAAGGCAGTATATCCGAGCCAAGGCTCGAGCCGCAAAGAACACAGATTTTTGTGTAAGCTAAGACCAATGAAAACCCTTGTCAGTGTTGCCGAAGCCCAAGCCCATTTAGAAAAATTGCTCGAGCGAGCCGCCAACGGCGAAGAAATCGTGATTGTCGAAAACGGCATCGAGGTTGGGGCATTGGTCTCAAGCCATTCAGCCGTCAATCCAGTCTCGAGCATCAAGCCAGCCTCGAGTCCAGTCAGCCCTGTTAAACCAATTCCAGCCGCCAAGCCGATTCACAGCCCCAGCCGCAAAGGGTTTTCGGTCGAAAGTTATGGCGCAGCCCGCACAGTCACAGGTTCTAACCACTGGCTGCGAATGGGCGGACAAAACATCATGCTCGATTGTGGGCAGTTTCAGGGTTCTCGAGCCTTGGATGCGATTAACGACCAAGACTGGGCGTATAAAATTGGCGAAATCGATGGCTTTTTCTTGTCCCATGCTCATTTAGACCATGCTGGGCGCTTACCAAAATTGGTGCGCGATGGTTACAGCAAACCAATTTATGCCACCCCCAGCACTCGAGAAATTGTTGAGCATTTGCTCTTGGATTCTGCCAAAATTCAAAAAGAAGATTTTGAGCGCGACCAACGCAAAAAACGCACGAACATCATGCCGCCACTTTTTAACGAAGCCGATGTCCAAAAAACCTTGACATTGTTTGAGAGCATCGAATACAACAAGCCACTCGAGTACAACGGGCTGCGGGTCACGGCTCAGGTGGCTGGACATATCCCCGGCAGCGCCAGTTTGTTGTTTGAAAGCTCCGAAGGACGCTTTGTCTTTAGTGGCGACCTCGGCAATTCCCGTAAAGACATTCTGCCAGACCCTGTACCCTGCCCCGATGCCGATATAGTGCTGATGGAAAGCACGTACGGCGACCGCGACCATAAGCCATTTGAGCAAACACTCGAGGAATTTGCGGGCATCCTCAAAAATGCAATTGAGAGTGGTGGCAAAGTCTTAATTCCAAGTTTTGCGCTCGAGCGCACCCAAGATTTGCTCTATCACATTGCCCGTCTCGAGGAAGAAGGGCGGATTCCAGTCTTGCCTGTCTTTGTGGACAGCCCACTTGCCAGCCGAATCGAAGAAGTGTACGCGGCGGCTCGATACGAATTTGAACCGAGTGTGCAAAAATTTTACACCGAAAATCGCAATCCATTTGAACCCAAAAACTTTAGGTACACCGCCAGCACCGATGAAAGTAAAGCCCTCAATGCCTTGCCCGGCGCAGCCATCATTATTGCTGGGGCTGGAATGCTGACGGGTGGGCGAATCTTGCATCACCTTCGCAATCACCTGAGCGATAAAAACACCAGTCTGGTGATTGTCGGTTATCAGCCCCAAGGTGGACTGGGCAGATTGCTGATTGACGGCGCAGACAGCATCAATTTATTTGGTGAGCCAGTCGCGGTCAAGGCTCGAGTGCTGACGGTTGGTGGCTTTTCGGCACACGCTGACCAGACCGAATTATTAAATTGGAGCAAGGGTGTATCGGGCGAAATTCGATTGGTTCACGGCGAAATTAAAAGTATGGAAGTGCTGCAACAAAAACTGATTGCTCGAGGACAACAGTGCAGTCTGCAACCCGCCATGATTCCAGTCCCTGGCGATACTGGCAAGGGCGGCGAACCCGAGTAAGCTGCATGATTCAGTTCTATGCTTGCCCCAACAATCAACTCGAGCGAATCCTGCTGCCCGAAAACGGCTGTTGGATAGATGTGGTGCGCCCCGACAGCCCCGAGCGTCAGGCACTACACCAAGAATATGCCGTGCCACGTGATTTTATTGCTTATGCGCTTGACCCAGACGAACGTCCACGCTTGGAACGCGAAGCCGATTGCACGATGCTGGTCTTACAAGTTTCGCACTGGCTAGGACATGACTCTTTAACCCCTTACGATACTGTACCGCTTGGGGTGATGCTGACCCCAAACCAGATTATTACCGTCTGCGCCCACCGCCATACGGTGCTGCTCGACTTAAAACGCGGTAAATTCAAAATCAGCAGCACCACCGACCAAGCCAGATTTTTATTGCAAGTTCTCTGGCGCACTGCCCAGCGTTTTTTGCTCGATTTACGCGCCATAGAACGCCGCTTAGAATCGCTCGAGCAACGGCTTTCCAAAAGCACCAAAAATAAAGAATTGCTCGAGTTAATGCGCTTAGAAAAAAGTTTGGTCTATTTTAAGACCGCGCTGCGCTCGAATATCTCGTTGCTCGAGCGCCTAAAAAACGAAGAGGCACTGATTGGTACACACGCTGCCATGCTCGAGGATGTGCTAATAGAAACTTCTCAAGCCCTCGAGATGACCGATATTGCCCTATCTATTCTTGGCACAACCACCAGTGCTTTTGCTGCTGTGATTGGCAACAACCTCAACGAAGTGGTGCGGATGCTGACGATTGTGACGGTCATGGTTGCCTTGCCAACTTGGATTACCGGTGTCTTTGGAATGAATGTGCCTCTGCCATGGCAAAACGAACCGTGGAGCTTTGCTGCTGTGATGCTGCTCTGTGTGGTGGCGGTTGTGGGCTTACTGACGCTCTTAAAAAATCGTGGCTGGCTCTAATCCACTAATACCCTAACCGGCGAGCAAGACATCAGCACTGAACCCGCTTAAAGCCTGTTTTTACTGGCGTGTCAGTAAAGACACCATGAACTTCGAGCCTCGCCGACAGCACCCCGCTCGAGCCTCTTAAAGCCCTGATGACTAAACGCGGTACAACCCAGTACAAACTACAAAAAGCAGGTGTGGCAAAACAATCGGTTATCTCTCGAGTGTTAAGTGGGGAACGACAAATTTCTGGGGAATTAACTAAAAGCCTAAGTCAGTTTTTTCAAGTGCCATACAAGATTTTTTTGTAAGTGTGATTCGAGACTTGCATCAGGCTAGGGTAAAACCACGACAGAATTTAGAATCTTTGTGGATTAGTATACTAACGTTCCATTTTTTAGTTTTGGTATTCTACTAATTCAATTCAGCCGTTGAATCACACCACTTAATTCTCCATTCGGGTAACTAGTGGTTTTAATAAGCACTTTGGTCAATCCATTATTTACGTTATTGATGTCATCATTGGTTGCTGGACCTTCGCAAATGCCAGCAAACCGCCCACTTGCTACAGTATCTGGATATATGTCCATAATGCAGGTTCTAGTCGGCGAGCTTACAATTATAGAAGTAGGTGGGCTTGTCAAGGTCGAATAACTACCATTAACCGAAAGCCTTGCATTATTATCTTGTGAGGAAGCATCCATCTGACCAATTCCTGATGTAATGACACCTAAGACTGGCATTAAAGAGGCTTTGAAGGAATACGTGTTATTAACAATACAACTTGTAAAAGCAAATCCAAAAAAAGCGAAAAGCAACTTATTCATATTCATGGCAAACTCCTAGTTGATGCTTACAGCGAATGATTTATCTTTGATTAACTTATACTCATTAGTAGTATTTGGAACTTTCGTAAAGCCTAGTATGTACAAATAAAGTCCTATTTGTGCAGAAGCCAGTTTTCTTACAGCCTGTATTCTGAATTTTAATTCAGCATTTCTGCTGTTTAACGCGATTGGTTCAATTAATTTTGGTGATACCTGTAAGATTCCATTAACTTCAATAGATAACGAATCACTTTCAGGGATCTGTAAAATCTCTGAAACCGAATTTATCCTTGCACAATTGCAGGTATAGATTAGAAATTTAGGTATTTCTGAAATCAAATCTGTTTTTGTGGTCACTTTGGCAACAAAACTCCTATCTCCCATAAGGGGAAAAAATAAAGCGTCATTTGACCTTAATTGCCCATTTTCATAGACACCCATTTCAGTCGCTGCTATTTCAAAAGGGGGAAACGACGTACAGGATTGCAGCATAAGTCCAAAAAACATCAGCACTAGCAGACTACTTTTTTTCACAATCTCACATCCTTCAGGTACTAAAATCTGACTTACTACCTACATTGAAACGTATTCGCAATATCTAGTGAAACTAAATCAGCGGCAGTCATACCTGTATCTTTTAAGATATTGCAGACTTTTGTATTGTTTTCCATGCTAGAAAGTTTATATTGATATAGGCTGAGTATATTTTTTGTTATAGTCAAAGGTGAAATGACAGTTGTGTTGGTTGCATGGGGTAGCGCATTATCGCGTATATTCATCCATGCCACCTTTGCTTGGTTTAATTCCTGACTGCTAGGTATTAAGGTTTGATAACCTTGGATTGTCCAATCTGCTGCAAATTCCGTAATTAATCTATAGAAGAGTGTTCCTACATAATGCTCATTAGTCATGCGAATAAGTGACGGATACGAACATGACGATTGTTGCGTACAATTTCGCAAATCCCAAAATAAACCCATTGGTGGATTGTTTACACTATCTATTCGATTTGTAGTACGATTAAAATTTTGTACAATCAACATATGTGTTGCTTGCGCCCAACCCTCATTGGTAGCGTACTGGTAGGTATAATTGGAAGGTATATGTTGAAATCCTGATATAAAACCGTATTGGCAATCCGCAAGCCCTGCTTCGGTATTAATTGTTGAACTACAAAAAGGATTGATAAGTGGAGCAAAATCAGGAACACAAGGGACGAAACTAAACATACACCCCCCAAATGTTGTTGATTGATTTTGGGGATTCCTAATAAAGTTACCATACAAATTTGAGGATATTGTTTTGCTGTACAATGTATTGTGTCCGAATTCATGAACCATCGGATATAACCCACGCCAGTCTTCAGTCTTTAGAAATACTTGACCTATTGGCGCAAATGTTCCAAGAGCATTGATACGGATATTGACTTTGGTTTGTATACCTGTAAAGTCTTCTGCATACTTTAATAAGTTCAGTGTCCAAAGACTTCTTGTTACCTCACCATCATTTGCCTCAAGATAAATCGTTCGATTTTGTGGCACCTGATCCCAAAAAGTTCCTGTGATTAAACGAGGCGACGAGAGTTGTATTAGTTGTGTCACATGACCAGTATCACTTTCTGGGATGACCTCATATTGTGGATCATAATGAGACCAGTCCAAAAAGAAGCCCGTATCGCACGTCGGACGTGCATAAGAGAACTGTCCATTATCGTCAAGATAACCTTCTGCAATTAAATTCCGCCAAGCACCATTATTGTCATAAACATACACTCGAGCCTTACGAAGCGGGTATCCACCATAATAATAGGGATCAACACCTCGGGCATAGTTAGGCACACCAGTGCTTGAATAATCTGAATCAGAAATAGCGCCGCTTGGTGGTGCTGTATAGTTCCGAATTGCAAATCTGACGGTTTCTATCGGTCCGAGAGTACATCCCCAACCCTGCACTGATAAACGACTGCCATTAACTTGTAGCCGCCCTAGTGAACTTTGATTGATAGGAGCAGGTTCGTCCAACTGTGCGGGATATATAGGAGTCGCACCTGTATTGAATAGGTACTGTACATCATATTTGTTCTTGGTACTTTGTACTGCATTACTTTGAGCAATAGGTGAAATGGTCGCTTCCAGTTCTTGATCGCTATTTTTTGATAAACGTGCTTTTTCAAGCTTTCTTGCAAATTCAACTACTGTTGAAAACTGGGTCACAGAACCTATTTGACTTTGAAGCAAATCGGTACTTATTTTTGGTTTAAACTTTAATTGGACTGAACGAGACCAAGATGAACTGGAGGCATCAACCATAAGATTTATATGTGTCGCTTGTCGGGGTGTTACCTTAAAATAAACTGTCTGAGTCTCACCTGCCCCAATTGGTACTTTGATTGGATCTGGGGTCTTTAGATGACTTCCTCCAGAAACAACTAAATTTACAGACACTTTCGTTGGACTGATAATTATCGCTTCAAATGTTGACTCATATCCTACAACCGAAATACCGATCTGCTTAACCATTAGAGTAGGCTTTTGTAGAACCCCGATTTGCAACTCTTTTGTAGTACAAGAAACTATACTTCCAAGAAAGAGAGAACCCAGTAGAAGCCAAAATTTCCTCATAACATCCCCCAATTTTCAGCACAGAATAAGCCGCATCAATAGTTCGGAAATTGCCGAATTACGAAACTGAACAACTGGAGCTTATTGTCTACGATGCCCTAAAGAAATACCATTCTTACTTGCTACCTAGCATTTGCAAGGGGTAGTCACTGCCTGTCCAACACATGGTCTTGTCCCCAGAACCAAAGTGCAAATTGGGTTCGGTTAGCAATAATTGTGCTTGGGCTTGCTGCTCTAGCTTTCTCGAGAACTTCCATCACGGCTTTTCTTGTCGCATCTGGTTCTTTACCAACTAGCAAACCAATTTCTTTACTCTCTAAGCCTCGAGCCAATTCTCGAGCAATGGTTAATTCTCGAGGCGTAAATTTAACTTTTGGTTTTGGTACATTTGAGTACGTTTGGTTGTTTTGAATGATGGCTACAGCTTCAGCAATAGAATCCGCACCGTTGCTGTTAAAAATCATGCCTTCTGGTTTGAAGCCTTCTAGGCATTGAAGATACGCCGAGCAAGCATTATCGGTAATGACCACGGTGGGTTTTGGTTTGCCGTGTTTCTCGAGGTAACGCAGGGCTGTTCCCATTCGGGCATCTATCAGTACGATTATTTCTGAATTTGAACAAATTTTATAACCCAGTGCAGCAATGTATGTCTCGAGTCCCGTTTTGAATTTGGGCATTTCACAAATGAGTTGCAGACTTGGTTTGTTCACAATTCCTCCCATAAATTTGCAAAAGTATAGCACCCCCCCCTCTATTTTTTTGCAATACGACAGTTTTATACCGTTTAGCACAGTAAAAATCAATTTAAAGTATTCAAAAATAATGGCTCGAGAAATCACTTACAACACATCATCTGTGCCTCGAGCTTTGCGCTTCATGGCTTTTCGCCGCCAGCGCAGGGCAGTATTCACGGCGCTCGAAATTAGAGATTGAGGAAAATTTTATAGGCACATTCACACCGCTATCCGTAAACTGGCGCGTTCGCAAAGTACCTCGAGAACTTCAAACATACACAGCACTTGGTACTGCCGCACCCGAGCCGATTCAAGCACTGCTGTCTCGAGCCACAGACTGCCCTGAACTTCGTCGTAGCTGCTGCTTAAATTGCCACGAAAGTCGTCGAGGTGCGTGACCGACCAAACCCGCACCCCACTAAATTCAAAAGAACAAGTTTCTGAACCTGTCCCACCTTCGGAAGTGTACTCGAGAAAAAGAGAAGCCTCGAGTTTAAGAATACCCTGCACATACTCGAGACGCTGCAAAACCAAAGCCTCACGCCCACGCAAAATGCCATGGCGGGTTTTAATTGGCTGGTAGTGGGGCATAAGGGCTTAGGTTAAAGGGTTAGAGGGTTAAAAGGTTAAAAGTAAAGACCTTTTAACCTTTTCGCCTTTTCACCTCTCTTTTACCTGACTTGCAAAGCCAAGCGTTGGGCTTCGAGCAGGGCAGTCTTGGGGTCTAAGCCACCTTTCAGGCTGCGTTCCATTTGGGCTTCTAAAACATCGCGCCATTTTTGATACTCGAGCAAGTGCGGTGGGTTGTAGGCTTTCTCGAGGGCTTCCATGCTGGCTTTCATGACGGGTTCGTTCATAAAATCGCCCAGTGGTTTTATGGCAGAATTGCGGAGTGGCAAGTAATAGGATTCTTTAACAAAGCGCACCACATTTTCGGTGCGGGTCAAAAAAGCCCAGAATTCAAATGCACCTTTGGTTTCGGCTTCGGGGTTGCCTTTAGGAATAATTAACTGCGATTCACCAGCCAAGGTGCGTCCGGGCATCGGCACTGCACCAATCTGAAAGGGCAAGACACTTTTGACCAAGGTATACGAACTCGATGGCACAGTGACCATAAAGGCTTTAGTCCGAACCCAGTCTATGACCGCAAAATTGGCTTCTGAAAAATTGCGGACAATCGCTTGACCACCACGGGTCAGGTCATACATCATTTGCAGGGTTTGCACAGAAGCACTCGAGTCAAAATCGGGCTTATTGCCAGCATCCAAGATATTCCCACCACGGCTCGAGACCATACTACCAAAAATCCACGCATCTATAAAAAAGATCGCGCCTTTGCTGGTGCGGTTGGTCAGGGTTTTGGCGGCTTTGATGTACTCATCCCATGTGCGCGGGGCAGCCAAATTTTTAGCCTTAAAAGCATCGGCATTGTAATAATTGATTAAAGTGCTGGCAGCCCACGGCAAACCAAAGCGCTTGTTGTTGACTGAGCCATAATCCCAGATGGTGTCGTTAAAATCCTGAACTGTGCCTTTGGGCAGCGTCTCGAGCATCGGTGTGGCATCGAGCAACTGATTGCCAAGCGCAAGGCGGGTAAAAAAAGCATTGTCTATCTGCACCAGACTGGGTAAATCGCCTTTGGAAGCCAAAGCAGCTTGGAGTTTAATTTGAATGTCCTTGAAGTCGCCCGGCTCGACCACCTCGACCGCGTATTTGGACTGCGAATTGTTAAATTCCTTAGCAAAGTTTTTGACCACTGCCAATGTGCCATCGCCACTGAGGTAATGCCAAAAAACCACCTTAGTTGGTGCGGCGGCTCGAGACGATAAGCCAAGCAGTGCCGCAGCCAGTGCGAGGGCAGGAAAAACAAGCCATTTCATAGCAAGCAGTCTATCAGGTCTAGCGCATGAGCCTCATGAAAGGATGGTCAATGGGCATTCAGGTATGAATAGATGTCGCCCTGCTGACCAGCCCTTGACTCGAGCAACGTTAGACTAACCAGATGAATATCGCAGTGTTGTGTCACCCATCGGCTGGCGGCTCGGGCGTGGTGGCGACTGAATTGGCGCTTGCCTTGGTCACGCAAGGTCATCGCGTTCATATGATTGCTACTCAAGTGCCGTTTCGCCTGAACGCCATGCGCTTACCAGACCTCGAGTTACCGAGCCTAGACAATAATTTTGCGCCGCTCGAGGGCGAAGTGATGTTCCACGAGATTCAAAATGCCAATTATCCACTGTTTGACCAACCACTGACCAGTTTAGCAGCCGTCAATACTTTGGTCAGTGTGATAGAAGAACATAACATAGACTTGGTTCATGCCCACTACGCGATTCCACACGCCACCAGTGCGCTGCTGGCAAGAGATATGGTTGGCGGTAGTGTTAAAGTTGTGACCACGTTGCACGGTACAGATGTGACATTGGTCGGTCTCGAGCCAAGTTTTTTACGCACCACTCGCTATGCCATCGAAGCCTCCGATGCGGTCACAGCAGTCTCGGATTATTTAGCCGACCACACCAAGACAGTCATGGGCGCACAGAAAAAAATTGACGTGGTTTATAACTGGGTGGACACTGAACGCTTTATTCCGATTGCCGACAGCACCTACCGCAGCCGTTTTGCGCGAAGCGACGAAGCGCTAATTGTTCATGCCAGTAATTTTCGGGAAATTAAACGCCCCAAAGATGTGATTCGGGTCTTTGCCAATATCCTTAAACATCAAAAAGCCCGTTTAATCATGATTGGCGATGGTCCAGAACGTCTGCCAACTTTAGAACTTGCTAAAAGCATGGGGATTGCCAAATACGTGCATTTTATTGGCTCTTTCCCGAATGTTGAAATGATTTTTGGCGTGGCAGATTTGCTGCTGCTGCCCTCAAGCAAAGAGAGCTTTGGTTTAGTAGCACTCGAGGCGATGGCGTGTGGTGTGGCGGTCATCTCGAGCAATGCTGGTGGATTGCCAGAAGTGGTAGTAAACGGCGTAACTGGTTTTACCCTGCCAATTGGCGATGTCGAAGGCATGAGCGCCGCTGCCGTAGCCGCACTTGAGCAATTACCACAAATGCGTGTAGCAGCGAGGGAGCGAGCAGTTACGGAATTCCACCCAAGTGTGATTCTGCCACGTTACATTAGGGTTTACGAACGAACATTGAATCTTTAAGAACCCGATTTTGGAAGAATCAATCAAAAAGAAAAAGCGATGATTGTTGTGGAATCAAGAGGGGATATGCCACTTTAGGAATTTCGTGATTGTGTTTTTCGATCTGTGGTGCTTCAAAATTAAAAATTAACGCCTCAACCATTGGATTTCTATTCTCGATTTTTGCTCCTGAATGATAATAATGGTCTCGAGTCACGATTTGAAAATCTGACCAGTATTTTTTGATGTTAATGTTTTCCCGAAAATCATTATGATGCCATGACGATAATATGAAGCGTGCAGGCGTTTCACGTAGTGCTTGAGCCAGTTGTTGCTCGTTTTCTTCAGTCCAATTATTATAATAATCGGTGTACCGTCCAAGATAAGGTGGGTCACAATAAATTAAGTCGCCAACTTGTGCGGTCTGAATGGTGGTTAAGTAATCTTGGTGTAGAAATTTCCACTCTGGACGAATAACATTGGCACAATAATCGGTTTGATTGGTAATTTTTGTAACGTAAGCTGGCGCGAATCGGTCTGGTTTTTTACAAAATGGGATATTCCACCGACCTGCTTTTGAAAAACGCATCATGCCATTAAAACCGGCTCGAGATAAGAACAAAAAGTCGAGTGGCTGAAAGGTCGTATTGAATCGTTCTCGAATAAATCGGTAATGCTGGTAGCCATTTTCGTCGGCTTGACGCAGCAAATCACCTTCACGCTGGAGGTAATCCCGAACTAAATCGGGTGTGATTTCTCCAGACTGGATCGCAGCGTAAAAAGCAATAATATGTGGGTTTGAATCAGCAAAAATAGCTTGTTTAGCCTTGATATTTAAGCCAACCACACCACTGCCCATAAATGGTTCAATCCAACGCTCAAAATCTGGCGGTACAAGTTGGCGAATCCAAGGGACAAGTTTGGTTTTGATACCTTGACATTTAAGTGGTGGTACAAAGGTTTTCATCAGGCTTCTTCGTCTTCTGGTTCTGCTCGAATGACCGCTTGGTGAGCATTGAGGCTTTTCATACCTCTTTGCTTATATTCAAAATACGTTTTAAGGCTCGAGTAAGGTCTTGGAAGCTCGAGTGTCTTTGCCATATCGGCGGTTAAGTAAAACATCCAGTAATCGTCATAGACATCTTCACCTAATGCACTAAAAATCCCGTTTCCTTGTACTAAATCAGCAATATTTGTGCAAGAACCAATGTTTTTTGTATTACCACTACCCGGACGACTGACGGCAATTCGGTATTTAGGTTGTGCAAAAAATTGGAATGAATGAATCACCGATGGAATAGTCGCTAAATCCTCGAGTGTGTACTTTATGCGTTCGTCCAGCGCATCATCGTTACGTGAATAAATCACGCCAAGCACATAATGCCCTTCGTAATCAGCATACGGGTATAAAATGTTCTTTTGGCTGCTTCGGTTACGAAAGTAACCTGTAAATGCGCCTAGAGTCATACCATTGACCGAATCTTTGGATGTACGGTAGGTACTTTTAATGTCAACTGCAAACTTCTGACCCGTAAGTAAATGCACAAAAGAAACATCTGGATAAAAGTTCTGTTGTGGCGAAAGGTCCAAACGAAAACCATGTTTTTCGCCAAAAATCACAAACATTGGGAAAAGTAGCAGCTCGAGAACTTTTGAAACAATTTTGGTATCCACTGAAATGCTATAAATGTTTTGATAAACGTCAATAAATCCTTTAATAATCCACTGACCTTCAGATGTTGCAACAGCATGAGCAAAAGATTCTATTTCAGCTTGCAAGGCAATTAAAAAGCCATCTTTGTTCATCGTTAAAACTCACCTTCAGTGTGGGTATCTGTCCGACCTCGAATTATTGCGTTTTTCACAGTTGTATTCTACTCTATTCCTCCCAAGCCAAATACAGTAGATTTTAAGCATGAAAGTCATTGCCACACTTGCTGCATTACATGCCACTGCACCACTGTACAACGCCCAAACTGTGCTGGAAATACTCGAGTTCTTAGGTGCAAAAAAAGTTATGCTTGCCGATGTAACCCAAAAAGACTGGGCAGGCGGTGCATGGCGAAACCTCGACGACCCAGTCTTGTTTGCACTCGAGGATGCTCGTATAGATTGCCGTGGTATTGCGCCAGATTGGGCTTGGGCAAATCTTGAATACAACAAAATGCTCGAGTTTCTCAAACAATTCCCACAAGGGCAGCAGCGTTTGAGGCAGCTTGGACAGGCAGAACGCGACTTAAAAACGGTTCTCGAGCTTCCTTTAGATGTGCAAGTAGTTTACGGATATTTACTCGAGACGGTGGCAGCCCATCACAAGCACATCACCGAACTGCTTGAGGAAGGTCCGGGGACGGCTCACCGCTTGCAACGACTCGAGCAAATCGTAGCAAAACTCGAGCCAGATGCAGTTTTACTGGCAAGTCTGGATGATGTCCCAACCCTCTTAGAACTCGGTCTCGAGTTGCCAGATTTAACGGGTTTTGCACCAAGTGAAGCCAGCCGTTTTCGAGCCATCATAGACCGAGCCTACCGACTCGAGGATAACGATGACTTAGATGCCTTGGTACATTTGTTGCTGGCTTTGGACGCACCCGCCGACACAGCCCTAGCACGAATGGCACTCGAAGCGCGGTTTGCTGCCAGTGGTTTGTACCTCGCTGTTGGCGACTGGGAAAGCGCCCGAGATTTACTCGAGGCGGTCGCCATGGGACAATTCGAGCGCCCAAGTTATTTGCCGGGCTTTGTGCTGGCACGGCTTGGGCAGTGCCGAGACCTGATGCTCGAGCGTGAACGTGCGATGCGAGCCTATACCGCCGCACTGGCACTGGCATACTGCCCATCCGAGGCTCGAGCCGTAGCAAGTCTGGGTCTGCTCGAGCCGTTTAGTTTGAGCGGCTTTTGATTACTTAATAACTCCCACTGCCCAAATGGCTTTCTCGCGCAACTCGAGTTTAATACTTGGTAAGGCAGTACGGGCTGGACCACGGGTAACTAAGCCAAGCGCATTAAATTCGCTGCCATGGCAATCGCAGACATGGAGACCGTCGGTTTTAGGCAATTCGGTTTGGCAACCAGCGTGGGTACAGACCCTCGAGACGGCAGCAAAGGCTTCTTTTTCGATCACCAAGGCGCGGGGGGTGGCTTCTTTGGGAACATCAGTGCGCTGCAACAAACAGACGATACCCTCGAAGCTAAACTCGAGGTATTTCCACTTGGCATCTATTTTCTCGAGGTCTATCAGTTTGACTGGCTTTGAGGTAGCAGTTTGTGCCAAAGCAGTATCGAGGGCGAAGCTCGAGCCAAAGGTAGCCAAAGCAAGGGTTTTATTGACATCACGTCTATTCATGGTTGTTATTGTTTCAGGTTTTGCAAAACAAACCGTGTCTTTTCCGACAGTGTGAGGATTAACTAAAGGATTTCTCAAGGCGGGTCTGTTGGGTTAAACTGTTGGCTATGAACATTCAAAAAATGATGAAACAAATGCAAAAAGCCCAATCCGCCCAAGCCGATATGCAGGAAAAACTCGAGGCGCTTGAGATTATTGGCAGTGCTGGCGGCGGTATGGTCAAAGCCACCTGTAGCGGCTCAGGGCAAATTAAAGCCATTAAACTCGAGAAAATCGTGGTAGACCCCGAAGATGTCGAAGCCCTCGAGGATTTAATTCTGATTGCCATTCAAGATGCCCAACGCAAAGCCAACGAAGCCCAGCAGACCGAGACCAGCAAACTGATGAGCGGTTTACAGATTCCGGGAATGCGGTAAGAACTTAGGTCAAAAGGTTAAAAGGTTAAAGAGGAGTTTTGGGACTCAAATGGCTTTGCATTCGGGTAGCAATGCCGCGCTCGAGTTCACCTTGTTGCTCGAGGTGGGTCACTACATTTTCTTGGTCTTGTGGATTTTTGTTTTGAGAGAGCTTAAATTTACCTTCTAATCGGGTCATGGTCAGTTCAAAACCAACAATGCCTTTTTGCATCCCAGACAAGTAATCTTCTCGATACGCCGCCATTTCTGAGCCATGACCATGTTGCTGCATCAGTGCCTCAAGTTGCGCTCTGGTCTCCTCTACCCCAAGTAAGCGCGGCGTGCCATAAGCATGAACCGTGGCATAGTTCCAAGTTGGCACATTGGGGGCGCTTTCGTACCAGTTGCTCGAGATAAAAGCGTGTTCGGCTTGGAAAACCACCAGCACTTCTTGATTTGGGTCAAAATGCTGCCATTGTGGATTGGCTCGAGCCACATGGGCGGTCAGTTTTTGGCGCTCCTCGAGTGGCGTAAATGGAATACTGGTCGCAAACGGCACGCCATCTGGGGCGGTAATCAGTAAGCCAAAATTGAATTGGCGCATCAGTTCCCAAAGTGGGGTGGGGTCGGTCACGGCAAAATGCTTAGGAATATACATAAACTCGAGTTTAGCAAATCAGGATGCTAATTGCGCTACGACAAATCGCTGATGTCCAGATAAATCTGACTCGAGAAACGCCTTCCAGCCTAGCGCCTGCATTTCGGCTTGCAGCACTGGCGCGTTGCGCGGGTCCAACTCAAGCAGCAAAAAACCTTGGCTGTTTAAGTAATTCGGGGCAACCAGCACCAATTCTCGAGCCAATTGCAAACCATCCAGACCTGAAAAAAGAGCTTCGTGGGGTTCTTGTTGCACTTCAGGCTCGAGAACATCGATTTCGGGGAGGTACGGTAAATTTGCCACAATCACCGTGAATTTGCCAGTCAAACCACTCAGCAATGAAGTTTGCAACACATGAATGTCCAGTTTGAAACGCCTTGCATTCTTGCGTGTTAAAGCAATGGCATTAGGGTTAATGTCCGTAGCCCAAACCTCGAGCATCGGGCGTTCGGTCTTTAATGCCAAGGCAATAGCACCAGACCCGCAGCCCACATCCACCACCCGCCCAGCCGCACCAAACCGCTCGAGACTCAGTTCCACCAACCGCTCGGTCTCGGGACGTGGAATCAGCACACCCGATTGTACCAGCAGTTCAAGACCATAAAAATTTGTACTGCCAATAATCCACTGCAACGGTTCTCGAGCCACCCGACGCGCTACCCAAGACTGGAATTGCTCGAGTTCGGCTTGGGTCAGGATTCGGTTTGATTCGAGCAGCACCGCCCGAGTTGCCTGCAAAGTCAGAATCAGTAACCATTCAGCATCAATACGTGGACTCGAGACTTGGGCAGCCTCGAGTTGCAAAACAGCATTTTGCAGCGCTGCTTGAAGCCTCACCTTGGTTTAACAATGATGCGCCTGTCCATACCTTCGCCCACCGATTCGGTCATCACAAAAGCATCCTCGCGCAGCGCAATATGGATAACTCGGCGGTCGGCTGCACCCAGCACATCCATTTCAAAGGCTTCGCCCGTTTTACGCACCCGAGCAGCAGCACGGCGGGCAGTCTCGAGTAAACGCTCTTCGTGACGGCGTTTATAGCCAGCCGCATCGACATTGACCCTGAGCGCATTTTCGCCGACTTCTTTTGCCAGCACAGTATTGGCTAAAAATTCAATTGAACTTAATGTTCGCCCTTCACGCCCAATAATCCGTCCCGAATCGCCGCCCGTAATTTCGGCGAGGATATTCTCGCCGCGCTCTTTAGCGCTAACGCTGTAACCGGGGGCAATATAAGCCAGTAAACCAGTTAAAAAATCCTCAACAATGGTTTCTGAACTGGCACGTGGGGCGCGATTTTGGCTAAGGGCTGGCACAGCAGCCGTGACATTGCGCGGTGCAGCTGGAGTCTTGGTTTGGTTTTCATCAGAGATACCCAAATCAGAAAGATACGAGTCTAAATTTTTGTCCATAGCCGCAGTCTACCAAACTCGAGACAAGAAACGTAGGCTTTTAGACGCATTCTCTCGAATGATGTTTGTAAAAAAACCACGTTTACCCTTAGCAACTTTTTCAAAAAGTTATTTTTACCAGAATAGGCTAAAATAATTAGACTTGACAAGTTATTAAAATCTGAGTATATTACACTCAAGTTTGCTGATACTAAATCAGCGACAAAAGGAGAACATAATCATGATGCGAATCAATACCAACCCTTGGAAATTAATGGATGCCGTTATTGCCGACCTCGAGCGCAATGGTAAAGCTCAAACCCAACGTGCCGAAACCGACGTGTTTGAAACTCCCGAAGCTGTAATGGTCAAAGTCAATCTGCCGGGTGTCAGCCCAGAAAACATTGAACTCAACCTCGAGCGCAATGTTTTAACCCTGACCACCAAACTCGAGGAAGCCCAAGCCGAAGGCACAAAAGTTTTGTGGCGTGAACGCACGATTGGCGAACAAAAACGCAGTGTTCAAATTCCAGTGCGAATTACCCACGAAGGCATCGAAGCCAATCTCGAGCATGGTGTTTTAACCGTCAAAATTCCAAAAGCTCCAGAAAGCCAAGCCAAACGCATTACAGTCAACGCTTTTCAGTCGTAGCCTGAGCTACAAAAAAGCAGCCCATGACCCCCTCATGGGCTGCTTTTTAATTATCATGTATCAAATTTCAATCATCACTTTTAAGGATTGCTTTTTTTCGGCATCAGCAAATTCAAAGGCTTCTTTGGCTTGGGCTAGACCAAAGCGCTGGGTGATCATTTTATCAAGATTAACCCGCCCAGAACTGAGCAGCGCTAGGGCAGCAGGGTAGCAATTGGCATACCGAAACTGCCCACGAATGTCGACTTCTCGAGAAGCGGCTGAAACAATATCTAAGCTCACCATCGATTCCGGTGGTAGACCAACCAGCACCGCCACGCCACCCGAGCGCACCGCTTGTATGGTTTGCCGACACGTCACCAGCGCACCTGCCGTCTCAAAAGCTGCATCCACCCCAGCACTTGCGCCAGATAAGCCATTTAAGGATTCGGTGATTGCCCTAATTTGCTCGAGAACGCCACCTTCTTGGGCGTTAATCGTGTGGGTTGCGCCCAATTCTTTGGCAAACTCGAGGCGAAAAGGCTCGAGGTCAATTACAATAATTGTGGTTGCTCCAGCCGCTTTGGCAGCTTGGAGGGTGGTACAACCGATTGCGCCCCCGCCAAAAATCGCCACACTTGCGCCCATGCCAATGCCAGAACGCTGCACCGCCCAAACGCCAACTGCCAATGGCTCGAGCAATGCGGCAGCTTCAAGGCTGACCGAATCGGGAATCTTAAAAACAAAGTCCTCGCGCCAAACCACATATTCGGTCAGTGCGCCGTGAATTGGCGGCGTTGCCATAAAAACCACATCGGGGCAAAGGTTATAGCGTCCGCGTTTGCAGTGGTAACACGTGCCGCAAGTCACACCTGGCTCGAGACTGACCCGGTCGCCAACTTTGAGGGTTTTGACCCCAGAACCAATGGCGCTGACGATTCCAGCCGATTCATGCCCCAGAATTAAAGGTGAATTGACCACATAATGCCCGATATGTCCATCGGTGTAATAATGTAAATCCGAACCACAAACCCCAACATTGGTTATTTTGACTTGGACTTGGTTTGCGGCTGGCATTGGAATATCCCGAGTCTCGAGACGCAAATCCCGAATCCCATGCAGTACCGCCGCTTGCATCACCATGAGGTATAGCCTCCATCCACCACGACATTTGCCCCAGTCATAAAACTCGAGGCAGCACTGGCTAAAAAAACCGCCACGCTTGCCACTTCGCTGGGTTCACCCAAACGCCCCATGGGGGTACTCGAGAGCCATGTCTCACGCCAATCTGGTTTCTCAAGTCCAAGTTTGGTCATCGGTGTGCCAATGTAGCCGGGGCTGATGCAGTTGACCCGAATGCCACGGCTTGCCCATTCTCCTGCTAGGGATTTGGTAAGATGAATCACCCCAGCTTTGGCGGTGTTGTATGCCGATTGTGGCTGTGGACGATTAGAAATCATGCCCGACATTGAGCCGATATTGACAATTGTGCCAGCGCCTTGTGTAAGCATAACTCGAGCCACTTCACGGCAACCATAAAAAACACCATCCAAGTCAATGCTCATCACCAAACGCCATTCTTCGTCGGTCATGTCTTGGGCTGGCGTATTGCGGCAAATTCCAGCGTTGTTGACCAAACAATCAATCCGTCCGTGTTTTTGGGCGACGGCTTCAATCATGGCTTTGACACTGCTCGAGTTGGTGACATCGGTCTCAATAAACTCTCCAGATAACTCGAGGGCGGCGGCTTGTCCAGTGGTCGGGTCGGTTTCGGCAATCACCAGATATGCCCCAGCCGCCCGCATGGCGCGGGCAATCTCGAGTCCGATTCCACGCCCACCGCCAGTCACGATAATAATTTGTTGCTCGAGAACATGATTCATACAACTCCTGATGGGATGATTAGGGTTTTTTGCGAGCCATTTAAGCCAACTTGATTCTTGTACTCGAGTGCCAACTGTAGGTCTTTGATGGGTAATCGGTGGGTGATTAAGGGTTTAACTTCTATCAGTCCACTGGCTAACCAGCGCAGGGCAATCGGCAGTGTGCCATGCAAGGAGAAACTGCCCAGAATCGTCAGGTCGCGGCGAAAAACTTCGTATGGACTAATCTGCACCGTTAAATCATCTGGGGCAACGCCGTAGTATAAAATTTTACCGCCTTGGGTGGCGTATTGCGGCAATTGGCTAATGACTGCGCCAATACCAGTGGCTTCGGTCACGACATCAAAGCCATATGGCTCGAGGTCAAACAACTGGGTTTTGAGGTCATTATTTGGCTCAAGAACTCGGGTTGCGCCAAGGGCTTTAGCGACCTCGCGGCGATCAGCATTGGGTTCAATCACCGTCACTTCGCAAACACCAGAAATCAGCAGGGCTTGCATCAGTAAAATTCCAATTGGACCCGCCCCAAACAACAAGGCTTTGCTGCCGCTTTCGGGTTGTAAACGCTTGATGCCCCAGGCAATACAGCCCAATGGCTCAGCAAAGGCGGCTGTCTCGAGGTCGAGCTTGCCAATCGGGTGAACGTTGGTCTGCGGAGCAACCACATACTCGGCAAAACCTCCGGCTCGAGTCACCCCAAGGGCAGCAAAGTTTTCGCAGTGGTGCTGCATTCCTCGGCGGCAATGGTGGCAACTTCCACAAGAGATATTGGGGTCAAGCGCCACCGCATCGCCTTCTTTGACCGAACGCACGTTTGCGCCGATTTGGTCAACAATACCTGAAATTTCATGCCCAGCAATTAAAGGAAAAACTGCGCCAAAATGCCCACCATAAAGGTGTAAATCTGTACCACAGACACCCGTGGCGGCAACCCGCAGCCGCACTTCGTCAGGGCTAACGGCTGGGTCTGGAACTTGCCTAATCTCAAGGTGATGGGCTTTGGTGATGACAGCAGCTTGCATTATTTCACCGCTCCCATGGTCAGACCTTGGACCAATTGACGCTGAGCAGACCAGCCAAATGCCATGACCGGTAAAACCACCAAGGTGGCTGCCGCCGATAATCCAGCCCAGAATAAACCTTCGGAGGTTTTGAAAGCGCTGATGTAGACCGAAAGTGGAGCAGCATCGGTGTTGGTCAGGTTCAGCGCAAAAAAGGCTTCGTTCCAAGCAAAAATCAAGCACAGCAGCGCTGTTGAGGCAATGCCGGGGGCAGCCAGAGGCATGGCAATTTTGAGAAATTCTTGTTGTAAATTTGCACCATCCACCCGTGCCGCCTCGAGAATTTCGATTGGAATTTCGGAAAGGTAAGAGTGCATCATCCAAACCACCAAGGGTAAATTCATGGTGGTGTACATCAGGGTCAAGCCAAGTACGGTATCGAGCAGTTGTAAATCCTTAAAAATCAGGTACAACGGTACAATCACGCCAACCGGTGGCATCATTTTGGTCGAGACAATCCATAAAAGTGTGCTGCGGCTGCGCGAATCGGCATAAAACGCCATCGAAAAAGCCGCCGGTAAACCCAGTAAAAACGACAAAACATTTGAGCCAACAGCCACAATTAGAGAGTTGGTCAGCGCAGGTCCGTACTTGGCAAGGGCAGCCTTAAAATTATCTAAAATCGGCTGAAAAATAAGCACAGGGGGTGTCTCAAAGGCTTGGTTTTCGGTCTTAAAGGCACTCAAGACCATCCAAGCGATTGGGAAGAAAAACAGCAGGGCGATTGTCCAAGCCAGCAAAGCCAAGGAAACATTTTTGGCGGTTTGCCATGGCTGACTCGAGATTGATTTTCGGTTTCTGACGATCATGATTTGACCTCTGTGGCGTTGCGATTGACCAGACGTAAAAAGAATGCGGTCACGATATTGGCGATAATCACGGCAATCACACCCGCCGCCGATGCCATCCCAATGCTGTACTCGGCAAAGGCTTTTTGGAAAATAAAAAATGGCAAATTGGTGGTCGCAAGCCCCGGTCCACCACTGGTGGCAATATAAATTTCGCCGTAAATTTGCAAAATAAAAATTGCCTCGAGCAGCACCACGACTTCAAAGGCTCTCGACCAGTGCGGCAGCACGATATACCAAAATTCTTGCACTCCACTTGCCCCATCCAAACGGGCTGCCTCGAGTTGGTCGGTTGGTAAAGACTGCAAGCTGGTCAGCAGAATCAGCATCGCAAATGGAGTCCATTCCCAAGTCACCATCATGATAATCGAAAGCATTGGAAATTGGGCTAACCAGTCAATCGCTTCAAAACCAAAGGCTCGAGAAACCACCCCAAACAAGCCAAAGACTGGATTCAGAAGCGAATTTTTCCAAATTAAAGCGGTAATCACGGGCATGATAAAAAACGGTCCAATCAAAAGGGTACGAGCCAAACTGCGACCAAAAAACGGACGATTAAACAGCAGTGCCAGTGCCGCCCCCAAAACCACGGTTAAACCAATCACGCTTAACACCAGCACCAGCGTATTGATTAAAACAGGAATCGAAAGCGGGTCGGTAAACAGCGTTACATAATTCTCGAGTCCAATAAATGGGCGCTTAAATGGGTCTACCAAGCTGTAGCGAAACAAGCTGTAGTAAATCGTCATGATAAACGGCACTTGGGTGGTCAGAATCAAGTACCCCAAAGCTGGCACAAGCAGCAACAGCGCGGGTAGTCTCGAGTTACGCCCTCGTGATTTTTTATTTTGTAATCTGGGATGTTGTACTGTCATAAATAACCTCATAAGCAATTAATTTTCTATATTTACGAAATCATAAATTTTAGATACGTGGGCAGGTATTGCTACCTGCCCAGCGCAAGACTCGAGTGGAGGATGCTCGAGTTTACTTCTTGTAACCGCCTTCTTTGGCAACTTTTTCGGCGGCTGTCTGTCCAAGTTTTAAGGCTTGGGAAACAGTGTATTGACCAGCCAGCGCACCAGCCACATACTGCCCGACTTGTGTGCCTAGGGCTTGGAATTCTGGAATACCGACAAATTGCACACCAACATACGGCACGGGGTCTTTGGTGGCATCGGTTGGATCAGCGCGGTTAATTGAATCTAGGGTAATACCCGCAAAGTCTCCTGCGGCTTTTTTGTACTCTGGGTTGGCATAGGTGCTGGCTCGAGTTCCGGGGGGAACACTTGCCCATGTGCCGTTGGTCTTGGCGACCAAGGCAATGTACTCTTTACTGGTTGCCCAGGTAATAAACTTAAAGGCGGCATCGGCAACTTTGCTCGATTTTGGAATGGCTAACGACCATGACCAGAGCCAGTTGCTGCCTTTAGGTGTGCCGGGTCCGATTGGTGCGTTGGCGAAACCGACGGTATCGACAATTTTTGATTGGCGTGGGTCTTTTAAGAAACCAGCCGCCACGGTCGCATCAATCCACATCCCACATTTATTTTGGCTCATGTAGGTTAGGTTTTCGGTAAAACCGTTGCCTGTTGCGCCCGGAGCGCCATACTTCTTTTGTAAATTGACATAGAAAGTGAGTGCCTTGGTCCAAGCCGCAGAATTGATGGTTGGATTCCACTTGGTATCAAACCAGCGTCCGCCAAAGGTATTGACCATGGTGCTAAAAACCGCCATGTTCTCGCCCCAGCCCGGTAAGCCGCGCAAACAGATGCCAAAAAAACCATTTTGGGGTTTGTGCAGTTTTGCGGCAAAGCCCTGAATTTGGTCCCAAGTTGGTTTGACTGGCATGGTCAGTTTGGCAGCCGCAAAAGCAGCTTTATTGTAAAAAGTCATGCTTGATTCGGCATAGAACGGCAGTGCATAAAGGCTTTTGTTATACGATAAGCCTAAACGAACAGGTGTTAAAAGGTCAGCAAGGTCATAGCTGGCTTTGATGGCAGCGTTCTTGTCAAATAAAGTATCGATCGAGTTCAGCCAGCCATTTTTTGCCCAGATTGGCACTTCGTATGTGCCGATGGTGGCGACATCATAGCTACCAGCCCCAGTGGCAATATCGGTCGTGACTTTTTGGCGCAATTCGTTTTCTGGCAGCACATTCCATTTGAGTTTAATCCCCGGATTGGCGGCTTCAAAAACATCGGTCAGGCTTTCCATGGTCTTCATGTCCGAGTTGTTGACGGTCGCAATCGTGACAGTCACTGGTCCTTGGGCTAAAGCGCCTGTGGCTAAAGCGGCAATGGCGGCACTTGTTGCTAAACCTGCACTGATGATCCAAACTTTTGATTTCATATAATCTCCTATGAAGCTGTCGAGAACGATTGAGAATTTTAAGACCTGTCTTTTGTTTATTGATAACCTCCTCGAGAAACTGATTAAAAAATCGAATGGACACGTGTCCATTTTTATCGTGAACAAGTTTTTCGGCTAAGAAAGCTATATTTCTCGAGTCTCGTTAGGGGCAAGAAATCAAGAACCTGTTTGAATGGTCACGTGGTCAGAACTCTACAAGATTGGATTAGGATTTGTAAAGCCCCCTCGAGCGCTATACTGGTCTCGTGACCAGTATCCTTGATGTTGCCAAAAAAGCAGGGGTCTCCCCAACCACCGCCAAGCGTGCGGTCAACCAGCCACATTTGCTGACCAAAGCCACACTCGAGCGAGTACAGACCGCCATTCAAAACCTCAACTACGAACCAGACCGCACGGCTGGCGCACTGCGGCGTGGACATAGCCAGACGATTGGCTTAATGGTCGGGAACATCATCGAACCATTTTTTGCCCAACTGACGCGCACGATCGCTAAAGCAGTTCATGCCAAAGGCTATGCCCTGATTGTTGCCGACAACGAATACGACACCAGCCTTGAACTCGAGAACTTACGAATGTTTCATGGGCAACGGGTCAGTGGCTTAATCATCCGCTCGGCATTCGGTACGGGCAACCTTGAGTATTTGCGGCGTTTACAACAACAAGGCACGTACATCCTCGAGATTGACCATTTTTTACCCGAGAGCGGCTTTAGTCACATCATGCTCGATAACCACGGTGGAGTCGAGACAGGACTGCGCTATTTATACAACCTAGGACACCGCAAAATTGCCGCCCTGACCGTTTTTGATGCCACCAAATTCCAAGATGAACGCGCTCGAGCCTACACCGAAATCATGACCAGCCTTGGCTTAAAAATCCCCCAAGCCTACCAGCGCAGCACCGACCTGACCGAAGAAGGCGCGTATCAGCGCACCCTCGAGCTATTGCGCTTAGCCGAACCACCGACGGCTATTTTTTCGATGACCGGCAACGAAGCCGCCGGTGCGTTTCGGGCGCTCAAAGAGCAACAGCTTCGTATTCCCCAAGATATTTCGTTCTTAACTTTCGATGATTACTCATGGACCAGTCTGGTCGAACCGCCTCTGGATGTGATTACCCAACCAATAGAAGCCATGGGCTTACGAGCCGCCGAGTTGGTGATTAGTGCGATTGAACGCCGCCAATTGAACGACACACATCTCGAGCGCTTTGCTTGTCGCTTGATTGTCCGCAGCAGTTGCGCTGCACCACGCCGCCACAAGCTCCATTGACACACGCCAAACACCCTGATACACTTCTTTTCGCCCAAGAAATCGGGCGCTGCCGACGCGGTGGGGAATCGTCTAATGGCAGGACAACAGTTTCTGGATCTGTTTATCGTGGTTCAAATCCACGTTCCCCAGCCAAAGCTCTCGAGAACGTCCGCC
>JAYWGM010000067.1:0-19419 GCA_043778225.1 Deinococcales bacterium
ATACCGAATTAACTTAATCACTCTCGTTTGCCTGAAGAACGGCAAACTGTCGTTCTCGCGTTAAATTCGGTATCGTTAATACTCCCGTTGGTCGGGTAAAGAATCAAAAAGCGATTCTTTACCTTAATTTGGGATTATTGGGATTATTTTGCATTTTTTGCAGCAACTTCTGGATTTTTGACACGCCATGATGATACTACACGTAGAACTATTTGACAACAATGAGGTCATCATGCCCCTCACTTGGCGCTTATGCTCGAGAAGTGAAACACCTCGTTTGGGCGTTGTTCTTTTTGCATCTGCTGGTGCAACCAGTCTACGCGCTTTTACCACCGAATCTCGAGCTCACTGGAACACTTTTAATTGTGGCAAGCAGTACAACTTTTGCATTTGCACACCTCTGGGTTACTCGAGGTCTAAAACCAGCCATTACTTTGTTGTTGCTGTGCTTTTTTGTGGCTGGTGGACTCGAGATTTTAAGTGTACACACTGGTTTTCCGTTTGGTATTTATACTTACGGCTCACAACTGGGTTTTGCGGTGCTGGGTGTGCCACTTCTTGTGCCGCTCTGCTGGCAAATGATGGCGCACAATGCCGCCACACTGGCGCGGCTTGCTAATCCCAAAGCGGCGGTGCTGATTGCCTCCGGCGCACTGGTGGCTTGGGATGTCTACCTCGACCCACAAATGGTGCGCGGCGGGTACTGGACTTGGCAACGAAATTCTGGTGCGTTTACCTATGTTGGCATTCCGCTCGAGAATTATGCTGGCTGGTTTTTAACGGCGCTGATTATTTTTAGTTTGTACTGGAAACTGACCAAGCCACAGCCATTCTCGAGTTTAACGCTTTTT
Organism: Deinococcales bacterium; assembly: GCA_043778225.1. Taxonomy (GTDB): domain Bacteria; phylum Deinococcota; class Deinococci; order Deinococcales; family JAAFIG01; genus JAAFIG01. Next base: position 852 of record JAYWGM010000067.1, read on the forward strand.
GAAGCCTTACCAATTCTGTCTTTTTTGTGGACTTGGTTTGGCAGCGCCTTGGTCAACATTGTTTGGTGGGGACAGCCAATTGTTGGCGTGGCGGGGTTTTTTTGCATGGGATTATTTGCCATTCCAGCCATTCGCCGTTGGCTCGAGCTTAAAAGGACTTTTTAGTACGGTAGAATCGCAACCGTATGTTTGCTTATATCGCTAAACATACGGTTGCCCAGATGATCCAGGTTATTTTACTAGACATTTCTTAGTCATATTGATATATTACATACCAATATGACCGACTCTCAAAGCCTTCTCGAGCAACTGATTGCGATTGATAGTGTCAATCCAAGTCTTGTGCCAAATGGCGCTGGCGAAACCAAGATTGCTTTGTTTGTGCAAAACTGGCTCGAGACCAATGGCTTCACCACCCACTGGATCGAGCAAACTGCTGGTCGCCCGAGCGTGGTTGGCATTGCCAAAGGCACTGGCGGCGGGCGCAGCCTGATGCTCAATGGGCATTTGGACACCGTAACAACAGCGGGGTACGAAGGCAATCCGCTCGAGCCTCGAATTGAAAACGGCAAAATGTACGGACGAGGCAGCTATGACATGAAAAGCGGCGTGGCTGCCATGTTGGTCGCAGCGGCTCGAGCCAGAGTTTGGGGTTTGCGCGGCGATATTCTCGTTGCTTGTGTGAGCGATGAAGAAGACTCGAGCATTGGCACAGAAGAAGTTCTGCGTTCGTTTACTGCCAATGCTGGTATTGTCTGTGAACCCACCGAACTCGAGCTTGTGACGGCGCATAAAGGTTTTGTTTGGGCTACCATGACCACCCACGGCGTAGCAGCCCACGGCTCGAGACCACATTTGGGGGTGGATGCGATTGCTAAAATGGGGCGGGTTTTGATTGAACTCGAGGCATTGGACAAACGATTGCGCTCGAGTTCACCACATCCAATTCTTGGAACAGGCAGTATTCATGCCAGCATTATCAGTGGCGGCGAGGAACGCTCGAGTTACCCAGCAAGTTGTACTCTCGAGCTTGAACGGCGCACGATTCCTTCTGAAAATACCAGCACCTTAGAAGCCGAAATTAAGGCAATACTCGAGACGTGCCAAAAAGCCGACCCAAACTTCAAAGCCAGTTACTCAATTGGTCTCGAGCGTCACCCACTCGAGACTCCAGCAGATGCAAAAATTCTCGAGATTTTACAGCGCACAACAGGCGCTAAAATTTCGGGCGCAAGTTACTGGGCAGATGCCGCACTGATGCAAGCGGCGGGAATAGACACGGTTATGTATGGCGTGATTGGGGCTGGCGCTCATGCCAGTACAGAATGCGTAGATTTAGCCAGCCTCGAGACACTGACGGATAATTTATTTGAAACAATAAAGGAGTTCTGCTCGTGAGTATCACAATTGCGGCTTTCCAAATGCCCTTTGCAACTGCCAACCGAGCTAAGAATCTGGAGTTGGTACTTGAAAGATTGCAATGGGCAGAGATTCGGCAGGTAGAATTGGTGGTTTTCCCAGAGTGTTTTTTAACCGGGTACTTTACGAATTTGATTGATGCTAAAGCTGCTGCATTGAACATAGAAAGCTCAGAATTCCAAATGGTGTTACAGCAACTCGAGCCATTCAAAAGTACAATTGTGCTTGGTCTAATCGAAACCGACGGTATAAATTTCTATAATACGGCTGTTGTCATCTTAAATGGAACATTACTAGGCAAATACAGAAAAACCCATCCGAATGAAAAATGTTTTGTAGCAGGTAACGAATACCCTGTTTTTGCAGTTGCGAACTTTCAATTTGGCATCAACATTTGTGCGGATGCCAATTTCCCAGAAGCAGCCTATCGAGTTGCTGAGGCAGGCGCGAATATCATTGTTTATCCTCTTTATAATGCTTTGCCTGAGGATATTGCGATTCGTTGGAGAGAAAAAAGCCCTGAGAACCTGCGCCTTCGGGCGATTGAAACGGGTTGCTACATTATTTCTGCTGATGTTATTGGGCATGACCACTCGAGCCTAAGCTATGGATGTACACAAGTTTTTAGTCCATCAGGTGAACTAATGAGTGCAGTTTCAGAATTTGAAATAGGAGTTGCTATGACAATCATTTCTAGGGAGAAATTATGAATCATCGTTTAAGCCTCGAGTCAATAAAATGCGCCATGCAGACCATTCCAGCAGAATTCCTAAGCAGCCCTCAGTACGAATCTGAAGCCTTGAATGCTGTACTGGGTTCTCGAGTGACGGTCAAAATCGAAACACTCAATCCAATTCGCAGTTTTAAGGGTCGGGGTGCGGCTCATTTTGTCTCGAGTCTCGAGGTAGGAACAAAACTTGTTTGTGGAAGCGCTGGAAATTTTGGTCAAGCCATGGCATATGCAAGCCGCGCCAAAGGAATTGACCTGACCGTGTTTGCCAGTGTCAATGCCAATCCGCTGAAACTCGAGCGAATGCGGGCTTTAGGAGCAACAGTTATTTTGCAAGGACAGGATTTTGACGCAGCGAAACTCGAAGCAAAAAAATGGGCGGTCTTAAACAACGCCTACATGGTCGAGGACGGTCTCGAGCCACTTATTTCTGAGGGGGCTGGCACAATCGGACTCGAGTTACTGCAAGGCAACGAATTTGATGCGGTGCTGATTCCACTTGGCAATGGGGCGCTCTTAAATGGCGTGGCACGGTATATCAAAGCCAACTCGAGCGCCAAAGTGTGGGCGATTTGTGCGGCTGGAGCGCCAAGTATGCTCGAGTCTTGGCAGACTGGAAAAATTGTTCGCCATGAAAGTGTGGATACCATCGCCGATGGGATTGGGGTACGCGAACCGATTCTCGAGGCGGTGCAGGACATGAACGGCATTGTGGATAATGGCTTGTTGGTCTCGGACGAGGGTATTCTAAAAGCCATGAGGTTGCTGCATCAGCACCTTGGCTTGGTGGTTGAACCTTCTGGCGCGGTTGGGATTGCGGCTTTGCTCGAGCATCCAGAGCAATTTGTCGGTTCTCGAGTGGCGACGATTATTTGTGGTGGAAATTTAACGATTGATCAAATGCGAATGTGGCTTTAATCGGCTGGGGTGAGTGCGATAATCCATTCGGCTTGGTCTGGGTAAACCCCAAGAAAAAAGGCTCTCGGTTGGTCAATATAATCTTCGTACTCAAAGCCCGGCGCAACCGTACAACCCAAAAGCGCCCAAGCTCCGCCAGCCACCAGCCTCGAGCCTTGCCAGACATCGGCTGGCGCAAGCACTTGTGGGCGTTCGCCACGGGCTAAATCTTTACCAATCAAAATATGTTGACTTGAGCCATCTGGAAATAATTGCAACATTTCTACGCTGTCGCCAGCATAATGATGAAAAATTTCGTCACCGCAGAGTTTATGCAGTCTCGAGCAGATTTCTGGGGTCAGCAAATAATAAATCGCGGTACTTTCGAGCCTTGGGTTGGGGTGGGTCTCGAGTTTTGGCAGATAGCGGCTCGAGCGGTAAGTCTCGAGGAAAAAACCGCCTTCACGCGGATGGGGTTCTAAGCTAAGAATGGCAATCACCTCAGTGGCAGTCATGGTGGCATAATACCGAGTATGAAAGCAGTCATGTTGGGTGCTGGCAATCGCGGCTTTGATGTTTACGGGCGTTATGCGCTCGAACATCCAAACGAATTAAAGTTTGTGGCGGTGGCAGACCGCAACCCCGAAAAACTCGAGCGTTTTGGTATAGCCCATGGCATTCCAGTCGAACACCAGTTTTTAAGTTGGCAAGATGCCCTAAGCACCGCCGATGTGGTCTTTGTGTGCTTGCCAGATGCGCTGCACCAAGAAGTAGCGGTGGCTGCCCTGAGCGCCAACAAGCACCTGTTGCTCGAGAAACCAGCTGCTACCACACTCGAGGGAACGAAACGAGTTTTAGCGGCAGCGCAGGCTTCGAGTGGAGTCTTGATGCTTGGTTATGTCTTACGTTACACCGCTTTTTTCCAAAAAGTCCAAGAAATTCTGCACAGCGGTACAATTGGCGATTTAATCAATCTTGATTGGCGCGAGAACGTCTCGAGTACCCATTACAGCCACAGTTATGTGCGTGGCAATTGGCGACGCGAAGACACCAGCAGCCCAATGATTTTGGCAAAATGTTCGCACGACCTCGATTTAATTTCTTGGCTGACCAATACCCAAGTGGCTACAGTATCCAGTTTTGCTGGCTTAAAACACTTTCGGCTCGAGAATGCCCCGCAAAACGCGCCCGAACGCTGCTTGGATGGTTGCCCGCATGAATCATGCGAATTTGATGCTGCCAAAATTTACTTACAAGAACCCGTGTCCTTTCCAGCCACGATCATCAGTGCTGACCCCAGTCTGGCTGCCCGAAAAAAAGCCCTCGAGACCAGCGATTATGGGCGTTGTGTCTACCGCATGGACAACAATGTGGTTGACCATCAGGTTGCCAGTTTTTTACTCAAAAACGGGGCGAGTGGCACATTTGCAATGCACGGACACAGCAGCCAAGAAGGGCGTTCACTGCGTTTTGACGGCACAAAAGCCACACTGCGCGGCGTTTTCAAAGCCAGTTTACAAGAACTGCGCTTAGAGCCACACAATTACCAAACCAGTTTTGGCGGCGGGGGACAAACCATATCCTTTGACCATAAGGCTGGACACGGTGGCGGCGACGCTGGGCTAACCAAAGCGTTTCTCGAGGCAGTACAGCTTGGGGTGCGCCAAGACCCAAGCCAATACTTTGAAAGCCACCTTTTGGCATTTGCGCTCGAGCAAGCACGGCACAGCCATCAAGTTGTAGACCTTATTCAATTCAAAGGCGAAGTGGGCTTTTGAACTGGTATCTGCTCAAGATTTATCAAGCCACTTGAGAATCTTTAAGATTTTTGCCGTATGCTGTTGTCTATGCGGTTTGTGATTGTTTCTGGACGCAGTGGCGCGGGTAAGACCACAGCCCTGCAAGCCCTCGAGGAATTTGGTTATTTTGTGACCGATAACTTGCCGCCAATGCTCTGGACGGCGCTTCTGACTGGTTGCTCGGCACGTGGCTTGGAGCAGGTGGCGGTAGTCACCGATTCCCGAACCCGATTTTTTTTAGCCGACCTCGAGATGGCGTTTGCGATTGTCCAAACCTCCATTCAGCCCGAACTGGTTTTTTTAGATGCCGACGATCACGTGTTGGTGCGGCGCTATGGACTGACACGGCGCAGTCATCCACTTGGCGAACCAACTTTGCTGGGCGATTTACGCGAAGAACACCGTGTACTCGAGGGTTTGCGCGAACGAGCCGATACGGTGATAGACACCTCCAACCTGAGTGCAAGAGATTTGATCGAACGCTTGCGGAATCTGTATGGCGACTCGAGCCAGAAGTTTATCGTCACGCTGTTCAGTTTTGGTTTTAAGCATGGCGCACCGACCGATGCCGATTTGGTGATTGATGCTCGCAGTCTACCCAATCCTTATTGGGATCAAACCTTAAAAGAGCGCTCTGGACTCGAGCCAGACGTAGCACAGCATATTTTCACCGCCGATGGCACGGCTTTTTATAACGAGTTGCGCGAATTCATCAGGCTCAATCTCGAGCGAGCCAAAGTTGCCAAGCGTTCAAATTATAGTGTCGCGGTTGGTTGCACTGGTGGCTTTCACCGCAGTGTGGCAGTGGTCGAGAGTCTGGCGCGGGATTTCTCGAGCTATGCGGTTCAGACCGACCACCGCGATTTGGCACGTGGCGAGGGCGGCGCATGAACCTCGGGATGTGGCGCTGGCTGATTCCCGGCTTAAAAGTCAAGCGCTATGTGATTTTAATTACGCTGGGTTTAATCACCTTGGTTCTGGCTTTTGTGGCTTGGGCGCGGGTTGGTCCTGAGCGCAATAACATCATCAATTGGACAGCGCGGTTAATCGAATTTTCCGAAAGCATCGGCTTTGGGCGTTGGGGCTTAATGGCGCTTGGTTTTTTTGGCGGCTTATTACTTGGCATGATTGGCATTGCTGGCTTAAACCGCAGTTTACTGAGTGCGGTTGGCTCGAGTCCAACCGAAACACTGGACATGATTTTTCGCCGTCGGGCATTGACAAAAGGTCCAAGAATTGTCGCCATTGGTGGCGGTACGGGCTTGAGTAATTTGCTGACCGGCTTAAAGGGCTTTACCAGCAACATCACCGCAATTGTGGCTGTCACCGACGACGGTGGCTCGAGTGGGCGCTTGCGGGCGGGTCTCGAGATGCCAGCCCCGGGCGATTTAACCGATTGCTACGCCGCCCTTTCGGACAGTCCACTCTTAAAAGAGCTTCTGACCCACCGCTTTACCAGAGGCGATATTGCTGGGCATACCTTTGGCAATTTACTGATTGCCACCTTAGCCGAACATCGTCAGAATTTTGCCGAAGCCACATTGGCGGTCAATGAAATCCTCGATGTCCGTGGCACAGTCTTACCCGCCAGTCTCGAGTCGGCGGTCTTGGTGGCGCACTTAGCAGATGGCAGCACCATTCGCGGCGAAAGCACTTTAGCAACCGAACGCCAAAGCAGAAAAATATTGTATATGCAACTCGAGCCAAGTCATCTGACCGCCCCCAAAGCCGCCATAACAGCAATCCAAAATGCCGAAATTATTTTGCTCGGTCCTGGCAGCCTCTACACCAGTCTGATTCCGCCTTTACTTGTGCCAGATTTACGCAATGCCTTAAAAAAAACCAAAGCCAAATTGGTTTATATCGCCAACATCATGACCGAACCCGGCGAAACCCAAGACATGACTTTACTCGAGCATATTCTGGTGGTGGCGCAGCACCTACAACGCAATCCCGATGCTGTTTTGGTCAACAACGCCACTCTGCACCCTAGCACTGTGCAACAATACGCCAAAGTTCACGCCGAGCCAGTCAAACAAGACCTCGATGCGGTGCGTATGCGCGGTATTGAAGTGGTGCAAGCCCCACTCACCAAAGGCGGCAATGCCCACCACAACGCCACCCGCTTGGCTCGATCGATCATGGCATATGCTGCCAAACGCCGTATTCGTAACCCCTTGAGTTTTTACTTTGATTAAACTTTTTCCCTTTTAACCTTTTGACCTTTTGACCTTTTGACCTTTTGACCTTTTCCCCTTTTCCCCTTAGACTCTGCCCTATGCAACGTTCAGAATTGGTGCAGTGGCTAGACTCCTACCTCGAGACCGCAAAAATCCCAGATGGCAGCCTCAATGGCTTACAATTCGAGGGCAGCCAAACGGTATCTCGAGTTGCCTGTGCGGTGGACTCGAGCCTTGCCACGATCGAAGCGGCGGTCGAGTCTGGGGCGGATTTTTTAATTGTCCACCATGGTTGGTTCTGGAAAAATGTTCAGCCGATTACTGGACCTTTTGCTAAGCGGGTCAAGACTGCCGCCGCCGCCAATCTAAACCTTTATGCTTCGCATTTGCCTTTGGATGCTCACCCAGAAGTTGGCAACAACATTCAGATGGCTAAATTTTTGTCCTTAAAAAACATCGAACCATTTGGACAGGATAAAAACCTCAGCCTTGGTTTTATGGGGCAGCTACCTGTGCCGCTCAGTTTACAAGACCTTGCCGATAGCGTCCAGAAAATTACCGGCGAAGTCTGTCTGGTGCATGGTGGCGGTCAAGCCATGGTCTCGAGCATTGGGATTGTTTCGGGTGGCGCGGCTGGTTTTGTTGACCAAGCAGCGCTGGCTGGTTTGGACTGTTTTATCACTGGCGAACCAAGCCACGCTCATTTTGCCGATGCCTTTGAGTACGGCATCAATGCAATTTTTTGTGGACACTACGAATCCGAAGTCTTTGGGGTTAAAGCCCTTGCCATTAAGCTCGAGGATACCTTCAATTTGCCTTGGCAATTTCTGCACTTGCCAACAGGGCTTTAACCTCTTGGCACTTGATGGTGCGTTCCACAGCGCGGCTCATAGCTTTCGGCAGCCCCAACCATAATCACGGGGTCATCGTAGCGGGCGGGCATTCCATTGACCAGACGCTGGGTGCGGGTGGCGGGTGCGCCACAAATCGGACAAATCGCAGTCAGTTTTTCGACGTGTTCGGCTCGAGCCAGTAACTCGGGCATGATGCCAAATGGCTCGCCACGAAAATCGAGGTCTAAACCACCACAAATGACCCGCACGCCAGCCCGAGCCAACTCGAGCGCCAAAGCAACCACACCGTCATCCATAAACTGGGCTTCATCGAACGCCACCACGTTGGGCAGCTTGATTTCGTGGGCATCGGGGTTCTCGAGTCCAAACAAGGCTGGTTGTGGGGCTAAACCGAGCGCCACACGAATCTCGAGCGTGCTTTGAATCGCTTGGGCTTCGACCGTTCGCCCAGCGTGGCTGGCAAGTGCCGTGAGGTGATAACGGTCGTCGAGGACTGGCTTAAAAACCCGCACTTGCTGTTTGGCAATCAGGGCGCGGGTCACACGGCGAATCAGTTCTTCGGACTTGCCGCTAAACATCGGTCCGCAGACCACTTCGATATGACCACTGGGGAAAAAAGGCTCGAGAGGCATGAACTCGAATACTAACATTTTACCTTTTGACCTTTTTGCCTTAGACTCTTTTTATGCCTACACAGTCTGTTCGCTTTGATAACGGTCCAAAGCTCTATCCTTTCAAAACCGACCTCGAGTACACCTTAAACACCAGAGTCGTGGTCAATTCGCGCCGTGGTCTCGAGGTTGCCACGGTGCGCGATACCGCCCGAGGCAATTCTGAACACGTTGGTGGGGAAATTCTGCGCCTTGCCACCCCCGAGGACATCACCCGATGGACAAAACTCGACTCCGATGCCAACGACTTAAAATGGTTTTTGCGTGCCAAGGCTCGAGAGTACCGCTTGCCAATTAAGGTCGTGGCGCTCGAGTTTACTTTGGATGGCAGTAACTTAACTGTTTCGTACTCGAGCGAAGAAAAAGTTGAATTGCGTGTCTTGATTCAAGACTTGAGTTCGCGCAGTTCGGCACACATTCATTTTCATGCGATTGGCGCACGTGACCAAGCCCGAATTTTAGGGGTCTTGGGGGTCTGTGGGCGCGAGAATTGCTCGAGTCATCATTTGCAAGAATTTACCCCCGTCACGATTCGGATGTCTCGAGACCAGCAGTTGCCACTCAATCCAGAAAAAATCTCAGGTCCGTGTGGGCGTTTACTTTGTTGCTTGCAGTACGAACACGAAATGTACTTGGATTTACTCAAAAATCTGCCGCGCAAAGGTGCAAAAGTGTGCAGCACCGAAGACGAAAGCCAATGTGGCAAAGTCATGAAAATCAATCCGCTCAAGCAAAGTGTTGAAGTCAAGTCCGATGAAGGCGCATGGTTTGAAATTGCCAAGGAACACCTAAAAAGTGTGCGCTAGGCTCGAGACGCAAATCTCGAGCCTTGCAGCTGGCTTATTTTTAAGCCGCGTTGACCAAAGTCATTTCGTCGCGTCCAATGTTCACACCAAGACTCGAGAAGCGCTCAATCAGGCGCTCATAGCCACGGTTAAGGTACTGTACCCCTTCAATTCGGCTTTCGCCTTGGGCGGCGGCAGCAGCAATCACCAAGGCTGCGCCAGCCCGAATATCGGCGGCTTTGACGGGCGCACCAGTCAGGCTCGAGCCTTCGATTAAAATGCTGTGGTCAAGCACTTCGGTTTTTGCGCCAAGGCGGTTTAACTCGCCACTGTAACCAAAACGGGTGGTGTACACAGGGTCGGTAATACGGCTATGCCCCGAAACGGTCGCCAAATAAGCTGCCATCATCGGTTGTAAATCGGTTGGGAAGCCCGGGAAAGACGAAACCGTCACCGAGACTGGTTTAAGAATCATGTCTCGCGCATCAAGGTGAATCGTGGTCTGGTCTAACTCGAGAATTTTGACCCCGCTTTCGGTCAGTTTAGCGGTCAATGCCCGCAAGTGTTCGGTGTTGGCATGGGTCAAGGTCAGTTCGCCTCGGGTGGCAGCCGCCGCCAATAAATATGTGCCAGCCTCGAGTCGGTCCGGGATGACACGGTACTCGCCACCGTGCAGCGCAGCAACCCCTTCAATCTCGAGCGTGTGCGTGCCAATACCCAAAATTTTTGCGCCAAGGTGATTTAAGAAATTACAGAGGTCAATCACATCGGTGTCTATGCTGGCGTTCTCGAGGCGGACAATGCCAGTTCCTAAAACGGCAGCGCAAACGGCATTTTGTGTTCCACCAACGGTCAGCATATCAAAAACAAAACGCCCAGAAAGCGGACGGTCACGCACCGCGATAATATCGCCGTTGTTGTCCACAACGGTCACACCCATCGCCTTTAGGGCTTTGAGGTGCTGGTCTATCGGGCGCACCCCAAAAGTGCAGCCGCCGGGCTGTGGCACTCGAGCTTCGCCAACTCGGGCAAGCAAAGGACCTAAAACATTAAAGCTGGCTCGCATTTTACTGACCAAGCTGTACGGGGCTTCAACACTGGTGATTTCTGGGGCGTGAAGTGTCAGCGTATGTTCGCCTTGCCATGCAAATTTGACCCCAAGGCTTGAGACAATCGCCAAGATTACTTCGACATCGGATAAACGCGGAATGCCATGCAGGGTAACTGGTTCGGTAAACAAAATACTGGCAGCCAAAATTGGCAGGGCTGCATTTTTACTTGGATTGACAGGTAAAGTTCCCGAAATTGGGTTGCCCCCACGAATAAGAAGCGGTGCGCTGGACATGGTTTTTGATTCAAACAGTGGTGGCATCGACGTACTCCCTTTTTCCCATTATGGCGGGACACCGTAGTGTTTGGTACACTATACCCAAATCTCGAGTATCAGATGAGTATTATACACATCAACAGTAGAATACGAAAGTGGCTTGCTATTAGCCCTATACTCTTAGCTAGGTGAACACACAAGTATCACACCAGCATCATTAAACTCGTGCTAACATAGCGCACAATGCCAAAGAAAGAAAAAAAGCGTCTTCAAGTGGTTATCTCCGACGAACAAGACGCACTCCTGACCAAAGCTGCCTATGAACTGAGCAGCCCCGAGCGCCTTGTCTCTAAATCCGAGGTGGTGCGCTTGGCAATCGAAAAAATCAGTGCCGAACTCGAGAACTCCAGCGCCCTCGAGCCGCTCTTAAAGCAATTGCTGGCTGAAGAAAAAGATGATGAAGACTAGGAGGAAGGAGGAAGGAGGAAAGAGGAAAAACCCAATTTTTCTTTTCTCGCTTCTCTTTCCTCTGCTCTGTTCTTGCAGTTTTACTTTTATTCCGTTCGCACCACGCCCACTCGAGATTCCACCAGCCATCATTATTGGGTCTGAAAGCGCCTTGAGCCGTTCGCAGGACTCGGTCATCCTCAAAGTCAAGTTGCTGCAAGTTCCCAACGAAGGCTACCTGAGTGCCAGTTTGTACCTCAAGTCCGAGCGCACTGAGCGCCGCATCAGCGAAGACAGCCAACTGATTACCGCCAAATCTAAAAGTCTCGAGTTTCGTTTTCCAGATGCCAAAATTGGCAGTTATCGCGCTTATTTATTTTGGCAGGGCAGCATTGTTCGCCAATTTGAGTTTGTTCTCGAGTAGCGTTTTTACTGGTGTGCTAGACTGCCTCGCTTATGGCTAAGGAAAAACAATTGGGCGTGACTCCACGCAGCGTGGATTTTAACGAGTGGTACAACGAAGTGGTCATGAAAGCTGACCTTGCCGACGACAGCCCAGTGCGTGGCGCAATGGTCGTTAAGCCATATGGTTGGGCGCTCTGGGAAAATGTCCAAAAAATCCTCGATGCCGAATTTAAGGAAACCAACCACGAAGCACTGGCGTTTCCGATGTTTATCCCGATGAGTTTTTTGCAAAAAGAAGCCCAGCACGTTGAAGGGTTTGCTCCAGAACTGGCAATCGTGACCCACGCTGGCGGACAAGAACTCGAAGAGCCTTTGGTGGTGCGCCCAACTTCAGAAACAATCATCGGGCATATGTGGAGTAAATGGGTACGCTCCTACCGCGATTTACCGCTTTTGCAGTACCAATGGGGCAGCGTTGTGCGTTGGGAACTGCGCCCACGTAAATTTCTTCGGACCACCGAATTCTATTGGCACGAAGGGCATACGGCACACTCGAGCCACCAAGAAGCGCTCGAGGAAACCCTGAGAATTCTCGAGATTTACCGCCGTTTTGCCCGTGATTATGCCGCCATGCCCGTGATTGCTGGCTTAAAAACACCGTCAGAGCGTTTTGCTGGCGCGGATTCGACCTACAGCATTGAAGCGATGATGGGTGACGGCAAAGCCCTGCAAGCTGGCACAAGTCATTATTTGGGGCAGAATTTTAGTAAAGCCTTTGAAGTGGCTTTTCAAGATAAAGACCAGAGCCAGCAATTTGCATACACCACCTCTTGGGCAATTTCGACCCGAATTATTGGTGGCATCATCATGACCCACGGCGACGATAAAGGGCTGATTCTGCCGCCGATGCTTGCGCCTTACCAAGTTGTGATTGTGCCGATTTTTCGCAGCGAAACCCAGACACAAATGCTTGATGCAGCCAAAGCACTGGCAAAAGAACTCAAAAGCCTCGGTATTCGAGTCAAAATAGACGAGCGCGATGGGGTCAGTAATGGCTTTAAGTACAACGATTGGGAAATGCGCGGCGTGCCGTTCCGCCTTGAACTTGGACCACGCGATTTAGAAGCGGGCAACGTGGTTTTGGTCTCGAGGCTTGGCGGCGAAAAAGAAATTCTGGCTCGAGATGTGGCGGTTGCGACCTTGCCCGAAAAATTGGTCTCCTTCCAAGCCGAGTTGTTGCTTCGAGCCACAACCTTTCGAGATGAGCGGATTAAAACTGCCGATACTTGGGAAGATTTCAAAAGCCTGATTGAAGCTGGTTTTTTTGTCCGAGCTTTTCATTGTGGCGAACCTGAATCGGAAAAGAAAATTAAAGAAGAAACCAAAGCCACAACCCGTTGTATTCCACAAATTGGCGAAATGTATGGCGAGCCTGAAGATGGCGTTTGTGTCCATACAGGAAAACCCGCCGCTTATGGCAAACGGGTGATATTTGCTCGAGCTTATTAAGCCAAGAGGTTTTTTCGTGGGTCAATAAATCTGCGTCTGGTGATTAAAATTCGTTTTGCCAGACGCAAACCGGCTGCTTGTAGCACATCTAGTGGCAGTTGGGTCAGGCTGGTTATCTCGAGCCTGACCCATTCTTGGTAGGGGCAGCCTTCTTCTTCGTAGAGCAGCACAAAACTCTGTTGAGTCTCGAGATAAAAAACACCAAGTAAGCCGTCAGCAATTTTGTGCGCCTTTAGGATTGCCCATGCGGCGTTCAGTGCAGCTTCGTCCTCGAGTTGGCTCATAATTTCTTTTGGAAAATTCGATAGCGTTTATAGGGAATTGCCCCCAAGGCTCGCATCCCGTTGTTAATTGCCTCATTGCTCTCGAGTGTCCAACCAAATTCGCCACTGCTGTACTTTTTTTGCCCTTGCTGGAAAGTTTCGGCGTACAGCAAAGCATCTAAGCCACGTCCTTGGAAATCGTTGAGGATACCCAAAGCAATCAGCCGCATTCGGGTGTACTTAAAAAATTGCAATTTAAGCAGCCCGAATGGCAAGAGCTTACCTCCTGTACCGGGCAAGGCTTGATTTAAGTCCGGTAAAACAACACTAAACGCCACCGCTCTACCATCTATTTCGGCAATATAGCTAATTTGTTGGTCGGCAGCTTGCCCCAGTTTATTTTTTAATTTCTTAATTTCGGCATCCGTCCACGGTACAAAACCAGCATTTTGACTCCAAGCACTGTTATAAATGGCTTGGATATGCACCGCTTCGTCATCTAACTTCTTAAAGTTAATCGGGCGCAAAGTGACTTTTAAGTTGCGTTTGACCCGTTCTGCAATCCGCACGATGCGTTCGGGTAAGCCTTGCTGCACCGTCATTTTCCAAGCAAAAGTGTCGTCGTATTTTTGGTAATTGGCAGCCTCAGACCAAGCAATATACTCGAGTGGGTTGTAATTCATCATGATCGTTGGCGGGTCGTCAAAGTTTTCCATTAAAAACCCGTGCATATCATTTTGTTCGACTTTGCTCGGACCGATGATTTTGGTCAAACCACGTGTCCGCCCCCAATTTTCGACTCGCTCGAGCAGCGCTTTGAAAATAGCGGCGTTATCGGCTTCGAGACTCGAGAATAAAACTGAATTTTCTGAGCGAAACTTATTAAAACTTTGATCGAGAATCGCGGCGATGCGTCCAACCACTTTGTTGTTCTCGAGCGCAATAAAAAGCTCAATTTCGGCATGGTCAAAAAAAGGATTTTGTTTGGGGTCGGTGTCAGCCCATTCTTGAATCAGTAATGGTGGAACCCAAGTTGGATGGTGACGGTATTTTTGATAAGGGTACTCAATCCACAATTTGCGCTCGGCTCGAGTGGTGACACTTTTTATTTCGGTCATGGCTACAATTTAGCCTTTTTTCGGGGTCGGGTGCAATTTTACAACACAAGAGGTCAAGACATGAGTAAAATGGCGTATGTTCCTATACGCATCTCGGCGAATCGTGGCAATGATTCCGATTCTATTGGCAGTCTCGATGGCTATTTTTGGCTTGATTCAATTACAACCGGGCGATTTTATCGATGAAATGCGCCTTGCCAATCCAAAGATGACTTCTGCCGATGTGGTTCGACTGCGCCGCGAATATGGTTTAGACCAACCGTGGTATGTGCAGTATGGCAAATGGCTCAATCGTGCAGTGCGCCTTGACTTTGGCTTGTCTCGAGAAAACGGCTATGAACCAGCTGCCAACTTTGTGTTTGAACAACGCCTTGGCAACACCATCACTTTATCGGCAACAGCTTTTTTTATAGCCCTCTTAATTGGCATCCCAATTGGTATTTACGCAGCCGTGCGGCAGTACAGCTTACTGGATTACATCACCACTTTTTTATCGTTTGTTGGTTTTAGTGTTCCAGTCTTTTGGCTTGGCATCATGATGCTGATTTTATTTGGTGTAACTTTTAAGATTTTCCCGATTGGCGGAATACAAAGCGAAGATGTCAGTATTTATGTAGAAAGCCCAGTCCAATTTGATGTCACGGGACAAGTCAAAAAAATAGCTTCTCGAGACGGCAATAGCATCATTACTATTGGGGTCTACAACGATGCCTCAAAACTCGAGATTCCCAAAGAATTTACACTCCCATCTGGGATTCGCCCCGCCGTGCTGACTGGCGATTATGTCTCCCAAGGACAAAGCGTCGGGCAGGAAGTCACCGCCGAATCGTGGTGGCGCTGGCTGCTTGACCGACTGCATCATTTGGTTTTGCCTGCGGTGGCGCTCTCGATTATTTCGATTGCTGGCTGGACTCGTTTTATGCGTGCCAGTTTACTCGAGGTGATCAATCAAGATTTTGTGCGTACCGCTCGAGCCAAGGGTTTAACCGAACGAATTGTGATTTATAAGCACGCCCTTCGCAATGCCTTAATTCCGATTGTGACGCTGGTTGGTTTGTCGATCCCCGGTATCTTAAACGGCGCAGTCCTGACCGAAACCGTATTTAATTGGCCCGGCATGGGAACAGCCCTTTTAGACAGTGTGATTAAAAAAGATTACAACGTTGCGATGGTGATTCTAATGATGCTCAGCATTGTAACGCTCGCCGCCAACCTTTTAACCGACCTCGCTTATGCACTGGTAGACCCACGCATTCGCTATAACTAAAAAAGGAAAAATAATGACAACCACCATTAAAAAAGACCAAAGTTCTGGCTCAAAAACTTGGCAGCGATTCACCAAACACCGTGCAGCCATGATTTCTGCTGTGGTGCTGCTGTTGCTACTGCTGGTTTCGATTTTTGCGCCAATCGTCGCACCGTATGCCCCAGATAAAATAGATTCTTCAAACCTCTATTCGGCTTCCTCGAGCCTGCACTGGATGGGAACAGATGGCTTAGGACGTGATGTCTTCTCTCGAGTTTTACACGCTGGGCGGGTTTCTTTGCTTGTCGGTATTTTGGTCGCCATTCTGTCAGCCATCATTGGTGTGGTCATGGGCTTAATGGCGGGTTATTACAGTGGTATTCCGTGGTTACTTTCGGTTGGGAGTGGTAGCCATCTGTGGGCTGAGCGCAAAAATGCCGAAGGATCAAGTTTTGTCTGGCGCACGGGTGTACGTTGGCTGGTCTGGGTTGGCATTATTTTTTTCATTTTACAAATCACCAGTCAGTTTGCGGCTACTTTTGTCGGCACAAGCGCGGTACTGGCGTGGGTCGTTGGTGGTGGGCTGGCGGCGACAGCAGCTTACTTTGCTTTTTATAAGGCAATAGTCATCGACATAGATAACGCCATCTCGAGATTGATTGATGTGATGCTGAGTTTACCGAATATCCCATTTTTACTGATTTTGTCGGGTTTATTGGCAAATCCAGATGTGCCACTGGGTGATTTTTTGAATGGTATTTTTGGGCAGTCACGCTCGATTGTGCTGATTATTTTTGTGCTGACACTTTTTGGTTGGCTTGGTACGGCTCGAGTCATTCGTGGGCTGGTTTTAAGTCTGAGGCAACGCGAATTCACCGATGCGGCTCGGGCGCTTGGCTCGAGCGACTGGCGGATTATGCTGGCGCACTTGTTGCCCAACGCGATTGCACCGATTATTGTACAGGTCACGCTCGATGTTGGCAATAATATCGTTTCAGAAGCGGCACTCAGTTTTCTCGGTTTTGGGATTCAAGAACCGACCGCCTCTTGGGGCAATATGCTATCTGGGGCGCAGGAAGCCATTTTTCAAAGCCCATTCACGGTTTTTTGGCCCGGTCTGTTTATTCTTTTAACCAGCCTGAGCATTAACTTTTTAGGCGATGGCTTACGCGATGCGCTCGACCCGCGCAGTCGGCTGTAGAATTGCCTACTCAATATCCCAACAGGTGCTGGAGCAAGACCCCAAGCTGTGGTCGTCCCACCAAGTCTCGAGAACAGTTTAATTCGGGTTACTGGTTTTAGCCCGACCGTCTCGAGTTCAGGTGATTTAACGGTGCTGACTGCGGGTACGCCAGTTTCGAGCAGCATTCCAATCAGTTATGTCTGCTCGAGTGCTGGCACGTTTACTGGTTTTGTGAATGTGGTTTACGGCACTGGGGCAACTGATGAGGCTGGTGTGGCTATTCTCGAGAAGGTGGCTGTGTTGGTGAACGTAATTTTAGAAACCGATAAAGCCGATACTCGAGACGAAAGCACTGTGGATGTGCGAATTGACCACTACGAAATATGAAATATCGAGTACAATAGATTGGGAGTTAGGTTTGCAAAAGTGCGAGGAGTTCATGTGGATTATTATGAAACTTGGGAGAAAAAACCCGAACCAAAACCAAAGCCAAGCGTTTATGTGCCGTGGTACGAATGGATTCTTGTGCCTATTTTGGTGGCTGCGCTAGTGGCGGGTTTGGCAATGTTGGTTGACCCGTTAATGAACCAAAGGCGTTTGTATCCAGAATGGTTTATGCCTGCACCACATGATGGCAAGGGTGATTTTATTTGGTCAACCATTAACCCGTGGGTTATTGCCACGTTTTTCATGGCGGCTTTTTATATTGCAGCTTTGGTTGGGGTGATTATTGCTTGGACTCGTTCGACTTGGTTTGCTTCTTTAATGTGGTTTGGATTATTTCTTTGTCCACCTGCTGAACCAAACACCAATTCAAATTTATTGTTTACGTCGGGTGCTAGTGGTTCATAGCCCTAACCACAACCGAAAATTATGCCCAGCAATTTTACGGCAAACACTCGCCCGAACCGACCAGAACGAGTTTAATTGATTCAAAACAAGGAACTGCCCTCGAGTTAGGCTCGAAAAAGCTGTCTCAATTAGCTTTCTAGCTGAGTCCATCAAACTGCACCAAGGCATTGGGTTTAATGCGTTTTTCTTAGGTGGCGTAAAAATACCGCAACCAACATACGCCTTATCCCCCAATACACGCTCTAAATCATCCTCATTATCATTGAGTAGCATTTGACAGACTTTTGGGTCAGCATGATTAGCAGGCACAATAGCGAACCGACAGAACATCATGGCATTGTTAATCACAGCGTGTAGCTTAAAACCAAAGACAGCCCCCATCGTTCCATAGCCTTTAGCTGCTTCGGTCATGGCTCGAGGTTGAGAACGGCGTTTATAGCGACAAATAGGCAATGGTTTACTGTCCGTAGCATAGGTTGTGTCGTCTTGGGCTTGATTAGCTAAACAAAGTGCAAAATCAGCCCAGATACCCTCGAGATTACGAATAACACGATGGTAGCGTGTGACATCGGGTAAAATAGGAAATAAGTGTTTTAAGTAATACTTGACATAAATGAACCAATACTCGCTGTGTGGTTCTCGTAATATCTCACCAAGCAAGGCAATCGTCATCAATTCTGAGTAACTGGCTTTTTGGTTGCTTGCCTTTGGCAGGGTAAACCGACCATTTGCCAGACTGACCTTGATATAGTCGTCTACTACTGTGTAAATAGCGGTGAATAGGTCTTCAATGGTATACTTTTCGAGGAGGCTACGGATTCTCATAGACTCGTATCCTCCACTATTTTTGGTTATTTGCCTACTTATCCACTAGCATCCGACG
>JAYWGM010000068.1:0-19405 GCA_043778225.1 Deinococcales bacterium
TCCGCTTCGCTCCAAAGAGTCTCCGCACTCGTCAACAATGTACTTTGTGTTCACTCGCATAGCTCGCAAAAATTCTACGAATTTATTTAACAGTGTACTAAGTCTTTTAACCTTTGCCCTTTTTCCCTTTTTACCCTATAAATACGCTATGCGGTTTTACTTTATTCGTCATGCCCAAAGCATCAACAATGCGCTTTTTGAGGCGACTGGCGCAGAGAAAGGACGCTCCGAAGACCCTGAACTCTCGAGCCTTGGGATTAAGCAAGCGGTTGCTCTGGGCGATTTTCTAAGTCGCAATAACGACCCGCTCGATGGTGGGCAGCGTTTTACCCATTTGTATTGCAGCACCATGACCCGAGCCATCCAAACCGCGCTCGAGGTCGGGCGTGGTACAGGTCTAGCCCCCGTTATCTGGGAAGAGTGGCATGAGACGGGTGGCATTTGGCTCGAGCAGGACGGCGTACAAGTTGGGCAAGCCGGAAAAAACCGAGTCGAACTCGAGGCACGTTTTCCAGGCTTTGATTTTTCGATCTATGGCACACAAGGTTGGTGGTCTCGAGCCGCCGAAACCGACTGCGCTCCTCGGGCAGTCGGTGCGTGGGCAGCCTTGCTTGAGCGACATGGCGGCACAAAAGACCGTGTGGCGATTGTCTCACATGGGCATTTTTATGCCCACATCATGGGGCAAGCCCTCGGACTCGAAGTTGGTTCGGGCAAGCACTGGTTTATGCTCAATAACACCGCCATGACTCGGATTGATTTATCCGAAACCGAGCATCTGAGCCGCGAATTAAAATATGCCAACCGCTTGGCGCATTTATCGCTCGAGCAAATAAGCTAATGCGTCCGCTTCGCTTAGAGCTACAGGGCTTTACTTGTTTCAGGGATTTTACAGTCATTGACTTTAGCAACCTCGAGCTATTTGCGATTGTTGGTCAGACTGGTGCGGGTAAATCGAGCATTTTGGATGCGCTTACGTTTGCGCTGTTTGAGCAAACGCCGCGCTTGGGTTCTAAACCCGCCAAAGAACTGATTTCGCAAGGCAGCCAAGGCATGAGTTTGGCGCTCGAGTTTGAAGCCTCCGATGGGCGTAAATACCGTGTCGCAAGAACCTACTCGAGTAAAAGCTCGGAGGTGCGGTTTGAGCGCTTTGAAGCCGAAAAGTGGGTCACGGCAGTCGAGCAAATTAAGAAAAAAGAGGTTGCCGAAGCCATCGAGCGGGTCGTTGGTCTGGACTTTGAAGGGTTTACTCGAGCGGTGCTGTTACCGCAGGGCGAATTTGACCGTTTTTTGCGTGGCGAACCCAAGCAGCGCCGCGACCTCCTAAAAAACCTGATTGGCTTAGAACGCATCGAGATGATGCAAAAACGCTCGGGCGAATTGGCACGGGAAGCCAAAACCAAATCCGAAACAATGCAGACTCAACTCGAGGCATTAGCCGATGCCACACCCGATGCCCTAGAAGCCCTAGAGTTAGAACAAATCGCGCAGCAAAAAGCGCTTGAAGAAAGTTTGGCTGCCCTTGGTACAGTCCGCCAACAATTGCTGGAAGCCCGAGAAGTCCATCGGATCGAGACCAGTTTAGGACAAGTCAAACTTGAAATAGAAAATTTAGAAAAGCAGAATCCGCAAATTGACTTGGCAAAAGAACGCTTATCACAAGCCCGACGGGTGGCTGGGGTTTTACCGTTGCTCGAAAATCTGCTGCATCTCGAGGCGCGGCGACAACAGACCATCAGCCAAATGACCAACGCCCAAAAGCGTTTGGCGGTTGCCCAAGAAGAACAACAACAAGCCCGAGAAGCCCTAGAAACCGCCCGAGATGCGGCGCTGGACTCGGGTAGGCTCGAGGCTTTGGTGTTGCAACTCAGCAGCTTACAGCCCCGCTTGGAACGCTTACAGGCATTGGGTGGGCGTTTAGCTCGGCAGGCAAACAGTCAGCCTTTTAGCGAAGCGGCTTGGAGCAAGCTCGAGCGACTTGGCGCAGAATTACCGCTTTTAGACAGAATCGCCAAAGCCTTATCCGAACTCGAGCGCCGCGATAAGGAATTAAATGGGGCTGCCAAGCGCTTAGAAGATGCCCAAACAGCTTTACTCGAGCAACAAAAAAACTTGGCAAAGTTGCAAAAGCAACAGCTTGAGGATTCGGCACAACTCAAAGAAACACGGCTGGCTGCTGCTAAAATTCCAGCCCTCGAGCTAACTTTGCGCCGACTCGAGGCACTCAAACCCAAATTACAAAGGCTTTTTGAACTGGGCGGTGATTTAGCACTAACTGAGGGCGGTGTGGTTTTTAGCGAACGTGCTTGGTCGCGGCTCGAGACGGTGCAGAGCGAGCTTAGAACCCATGCCAGACTGATAAAACAACAAGCCACCCAGAAAACCGAACTTGAATTGGCACGCGATGAACTGCTGAAATGGGAAGGGCAACTCGAGGAAAGCCAAACCAGACTCGAGGGCTTAAAAATTGAAGGTAAAGCCGCCGCCGCCGCCCAAAAAGCCCTCGAGATGGCACTTGAAGCCGCCAAGCGCCAGAACATTGCGGCTGAGTTGGTGCGTGGTTTAAGCCTTGGCGACCCTTGCCCAGTCTGCCAAAAACCACTGACAACCTTGCCCGATTTATCTGGCTCGAGTGTACCCAATGCCCAAGAAGCCCTTGATGCTGGTTTACTCGAGGTCAGCCGTCTGCGCGATGAATACACCCGACTCAAAGAAGCCAGAAAAAACCATGAATTCAATAAAACCAAAGCCGATAAGGATTTAACCCGAACTGAGCAAGCAATGCGCGAAACTGCCGCCGAGCGCCAACAACTCGAGCAGGGCTGGCAGGATGTTTTAACCGATGTCGACGACCCAAAAAGCGCTGTTCAGATGGCTCGGGCTGCCCTTTTGGCGGGGTTAGCCAGCGAACTGGCTGGGGCAACCGACCTAGAAGCCCGTATAGCCGCTATTTTAGAAGAGAAAACCACACTCGAGGCTGCTGAGAAAAAAGCCAATCAGCAAGAAAACGAAACCCGCGCCCAACTTGCCCGCAGCCAAAGTGCCACCGAAGCTGCCCAAGTGTTGCTCGAGAGCCGCTTTATAGAACAAGAAAATGCCCAACAAGAAAAAATTCGACTGACCGAACAACGCCTTGGTTTGGTCTCCGAGCGCCAAGATTTTGTGGTCAAACTCGAGGCTCAACTTGGCACAAGTTCCAACCCAGAAGTGGCTTTGGGTCAGGTTCAGTCCGCCCTTTTGGCGGGTTTAGCCAACGAATTACTCGAGGCTGGGGCAACCAATAACCTGAGTGGCGACATAAAAACCCTCAAAATCCAGCGCCAGCAACTCGAGCAAACCGAACGTCAAGCCACAGAAACCTTCTCGAATAAAAAAAGTGCCACGGCTGGTTTACAAAGTGCTTTTGCGGCAGCCCAGCAAAACCTCGAGCTAGTGCAACAAGAAGCCCAAAGCGCCCAACTCAAGACCCAACAGCAACTCGAGCAGTTGGGATTTGAAACCAGCCAAGCCGCCCAAGCTGTGGCATTGCCCGAAACCAAAATGCAAGAACTCGAAGCAGGCATCCAACAGCATCAGCAAAACCTGATTCAAGCCAGTCGCCGTCAGCGCGAACTGTTGCACGAACTGGACGGACGCAGCCTCGAGAGACCACTTTTAGAACTCGAGCAGCAAATCAAAGACCTTGAAGTCAGCAGCCAAAGCCAGCGCGGTTATCTTGGGCGGCTCGAGGCACAAAAAACCCAGTTGGTGCAACACATCAGTCAAGCCAAAAACCTGCGGCGCGAACAAAATAATTTTGAGAAACGTTTTGATGTCTACGCCGCACTAGCAACCGACCTCAAAGGCAACGAATTTCAGGATTATCTTTTGGCGGGGGTACAACAACAACTGCTGCACCGCGCCAGTAAAACCATGCTTGGAATTACCCGAGAACGCTACACGCTCGAGTTTATCGATTCAGAATTTCATGTCCGCGATGCTTGGAATGGACTCGAGGCGCGTGGTGTAAAAACTTTATCTGGCGGCGAAAGTTTTATTGCTTCGCTTTCTTTGGCGCTGTCTTTGTCCGACTATTTGGCAGGCAACCAAGCGCTGGGCGCACTTTTTCTCGATGAGGGCTTTGGCACACTCGATGCTGATGCACTTGAAATGGTCGCCAACACCCTCGAGAATCTGCAAACCCAAGGGCGAATGGTTGGCGTGATTACCCACGTTCCAGCCCTAGCCGAACGCTTGCCGGTGCGCTTACTGATTGAAAAAGCCCAAGACACCAGCCGTGTCAGTTGGGATTCTTAGCCACCCAAGATACTCGAGTCTATTTTGAAATCTTCGGCAATCAGCCGCGCCGTCATTTTGGCGCTCATCATCACGCTCGGTGTGCCGCCGCCCGGTTGTGCGCCCGCCCCAACCATATAAAAACGTTCGATGTCCTCGGAGCGGTTGTGCGGTCTGAAAAAGGCGCTTTGTGCCAGAATCGGTTCGGGTCCAAAAGCATTGCCAAGGTAACTCGAGAGCGTGCCTTCAAAGTAGTCTGGGTCAATAAAACTCTGGTAGACCAAGCGCTGGCGCAAATTGGGAATATAACCGCGCTCCTCGAGAAAACGCAGAATTTTATCCACAAAAGGCTGCCCTAAAAGTTCCCAATCGAGTTTCGAGCCATTGTGCGGCACAGGGACAAGCGTATACGCCACATGATGCCCTTCTGGCGCAAGGCTTGGGTCGGTCAAGCTGGGAATATGCAGATATTGCGAGAAGTCTTTAGCCAGAATTTTACGCCCAAAAATATCTTTTAAGAGTTCTTCATAGCGCGGTCCCAAAATAATGTTGTGGTGCTTGAGGTTGGTTTCTAAACCATCGGCTTTGAAGCCAAAATAAACCACCACCAAACTCATGCTTTGCGGCGCGATTTTGACCTTAAAATCTGAGTTCCAGTTGCGAAACTTATTGGGAATCAGCTTCATGTAGGTGTTGGCATAATCGCCATTGGAAACCACCAAATCTGCCTCGAGGCTCTCGTTATTCTCGAGGGTTACACCTTTGGCAATTTTCTTTGAGAAACGCCCGACCGGCTCTGCCCCCAATTCATTTTGGATTTGAACACTCGAGACAGGTGCATTAAAGCGAATTGTGCCGCCCATCTCTTCAAATTTTTGCACAAAGGCATTGACCAACGCGCCAGTTCCCCCAAGCGCAAAGTGTATCCCCCATGTTTTTTCGACAAAGTGAATCATCGCGTAAATCGAAGGCACAGATAACGGATTGCCACCAACCAGCAGCGTCTCGAAGCTAAAGACTTGCTGCATTTTTGGGTTCTTAAAGTATTTTTTGGCAAAACCAAAAAGTGTCCGAATCGCATCGAGTTTCATTAAGTCTGGCACAACTTTAAGCATACTTACAACATCGCCAAAGTGGGTATAACCAAGCTCGAGAAAACCACGTTCAAAAATTGCTTTAGCGTCGCTATGAAACTGCTCATAGCCAAGCAAATCCTCTGGAGCAAGGGTCTTTATTTGACTGCGGGTGCTGACTGGATCGCCATCGTAATCAAAGAATGTACCATCGTCAAAATAAATGCGGTAAAACGGCAAAATCGGCACAAGCTGTACATATTTGCTGGTATTGACCCCACCCGAGACCCCTGTCTTGACCCGAGCATTCTCGGTCAGGGTGTGCGGCGGGTAATCTGGGGTCGAAAGCATGGCTTTATTTGGCTCGAGACTAAAAAGTTCTTCGATAAAATGCGGCACGGTAATCACAGTTGGACCCATGTCAAAGGTAAAGCCTTGGTGCGGCTTGAGGGCGGCACGCTGTTTAACTTCTGTCCAAACCCCGTCTTGCTGCACGACTTTACGCACATACGCCCGCCCGCCGGGCGCATCGAGTTTCTCGAGAATTGTGGTCTCAAAACCAAGGCTTTGTAGCCGAATACCAAGGCTCAGT
This sequence comes from Deinococcales bacterium, assembly GCA_043778225.1. Classification (GTDB taxonomy): domain Bacteria; phylum Deinococcota; class Deinococci; order Deinococcales; family JAAFIG01; genus JAAFIG01. The sequence continues at coordinate 5,941 of JAYWGM010000068.1, forward strand.
CCACCAATGCCACTGCCAATAATAATTGCTTTACGTCGTTCCATGTTTTACAGCTTAAACTCGAGATGCCGTAAACACCAAAGGGACAAACTACAGTTAGGATTCAAAGCTCATCCCCATGACGCTGTAGCCACCATCCACATAAATGGTTTCGCCAGTGGTTGCTCCAGACATTGGGCTAAACAAAAATAAGCACATATTGCCCACATCGTCAAAAGTTGCATTTTTGCCCATCGCACTGGTCTTGGCGGCTTTCTCGAGCATCTGGGTAAAACCGGGGATACTCTTGGCGGCGACCGTTCGCATTGGTCCGGGGCTGACGCAATTAACCCGAATTCCAGCCCTGCCAAGGTCGTAAGCCAGATAACGGCTGGTGGCTTCAAGAGCAGCTTTGGCGACCCCCATGACGTTGTACTTTGGCACGACTTTTTCCGAGGCATAATAGGTCAGCGCCACAATACTCGAGCCAACTGGCATGATTGGCGCGGCGCGTTGCGCCAGTGCCAATAAGCTGTAGGCACTAATATCCAAGGCAATTTTCCAGCTTTCTCGAGAGGTTTCGACAAATGGATTTTCTTGGGTTTCTCGAGGCGTAAAAGCAATCGCGTGCATCAAGTAATCAATCCGCCCGAATTGGGTTTTTATTTTGGTAAACAGCGCATCTATTTGCTCGTCGTACATCACATCGCAGACCTCGAGCATCAAAACTTGCTCACCAAATGGCGCAGTTAATTTCTCGAGGGCGGGAATGTTGCGTTCGCCCTGAAACGAGAAAATACATTTGCAACCCGCCGCCAGCAATTTCTTGGCGGCTGCCCAGCCAAGGCTGTATTCGTTCTGCACGCCAGCAATCAGCGCAATTTTATCGGATAAGTCTATATTGACCATATGCGAGACGATAGCACACCTACAAGACAGTTTTGCGTTGTTTGCCACTAGCCATACTGTGACTTGTGCGCTAACTCGAGCAGCCAAAACCGTGTAGGCTTAAACCATGAACTTAATGGTCAATGGAAAATCCACGCTTGTGCCTGAGTCACAGCGTCTCGAGCCACTTGTCTGGGTGCTGCGTGACACCCTCGGGTTGGTGGGTACGCGCTACGGCTGCGGCATTGGGGTTTGCGGAGCGTGCAATGTACTACTGGATGGCAAAGTCGTGCGCTCTTGTCAAACTCCAGTCCAGACAGCCTTGGGTAAAGAAATCATCACGCTCGAGGGTCTGGCAATGGGGAACGAGTTGCATCCAGTGCAACAAGCCTTTCTCGAGAATCCTTTGCAGTGCTGCTGGTGCATGACTGGGCATATCATGAACGCGGTCGAATTGCTCGAAAACAATAAGCAGCCTTCGCCCAACCAGATTGATGATGCCATGAACGATAATTATTGTCGTTGCGGTGGCTATAACAGCATTCGTGCCAACGTCGTTCGGGCTTCGGAAATCGCCTCGAGCCAGCCAGCCGCCAAACGCTTGAGCATTCGGAGGAAATCATGAAACGCGCTCCTAAACCTAAGCCCGATGCGGTAACTCGTCCCAAGCCCGATGCGGCGACTCGTTGGAAGACCACGCGACGGCGTTTGTTAATCGGAGCGGGTAGCCTTGGTGTGTTGGCGGTCGGTGGCTATTTTGGTCTCGAGGCGGGTCGTCCGCTTTTGGTAGACCGAATCGAAGGCGCAGGTGCGCCAAGCAGTCCAGCCCCTACTAATCCAAATCTGTGGTTTGAACTTAAAGCCGATAAAATTGTGTTTTTTGCCCCAAAATTTGAAATGGGTCAGGGCATTCAAAGTGCGCTGGCGCAAATCGCTGCCGAAGAACTCGAGGTCGATTGGCAAAGTCTCGAGTTACGTCAACCAGATTCGCAACATGGTTTTGCACCCACCTTTATGTTTACTTTTGGCAGTACCTCGGTCAAGGATTTGTACCAACCGATCCGCGAAATGGCAGCCAGTCTGCGCGAAATGCTGCGAACCGAGGCGGCTTTACAACTAGGAACAGATAGCTCGAGTATCGAAATAAAAAATGGTCTGTGCAGCCTAAAAACCGATTCAAGTAAAACCTTGTCGTATGGCGCAGTGGTGGCAGCCAAAAAAGGCGAATGGGTGATGCCTAAAACCCCACCCACGCTAAAAGCCAAAAGCGAATTTACCACGATTGGTAAGCCGTTAAGCCGCTTGGATGCCAAGTCCAAAGTCATCGGGCAGCCTGTTTACAGCATGGATGCTCGAGCCGAAGGAATGCTGTACGGGGCGGTGGCTCGAGCGCCAAGGTTTGGGGCAAAACTCGAGACTGCCACGGCTGGACAAGCCGAAAGTCAAGTTGGTGTGGTTAAAGTTGTAATAGATTTGGCTGCTCATTTTGCGGGGGTGGTAGCCGAGACTCGCACCCAAGCTCGCAACGCCTTAAAATTCCTAAAGCTGACTTGGGTTGGCGGCACGAGTATTTCTCAAGCCGAATTGGACACCCTCGTGACTGCCAAAGCTGGGGCTGGTGTGGTGGTTCGTAAGCGTGGTCAGTCTGGCTTAACTGGCGATGTGGTTACGGCTTCGTACCGCACGCCATTTGCCGCTCACGCTCACCTCGAGCCTTTGGCAGCCTTAGCCGATGTTAAAGAAAAAAGCATTGATGTTTGGGTCGGTACGCAAGCTGCAAATTCCGACGAAAGCGCGATTAAAAAAGTAGTACCAGGCAATCGCAGTATTAAAATTTACCCGATGCAAATGGGTGGCAGTTTTGGGCGCAAAGGCAGCCAGAGTGCTGCTCCAGAAGCCGCCAGACTCTCGGCGGCAGTCGGTAAACCAGTCCATGTGGCGTGGACTCGAGAAGAAGAAATGCAGCAAAGTTTTTATCGCCCACCGACCAATACCCTGCTCCAAGCCACGCTCGAGAATGGCATGATTACGGGGGTAGAGCAGGTGACTGCCAGTGGTGATATTCTATTTAGCATCATTCCGATTCCAGCTTTTATTAAGAACACCATCGGCTTTGATTTTGGTGTGTTAAGCGGACAATTTCTGCCGTACAGCCTTGCCAATTACACAGTTCGTAGCCAACGTATTGACCTGCCGATTCCAACCGGACCGTGGCGCGGTGTGGGCTTAATGCCCAATGTTTTTGCTTTAGAGAGTTTTATGGATGAATTGGCATTGGCAGCTAAGACCGACCCACTCGAGTTTAGGTTAAAACACACTTCTAACCCACGCATGAAAGCCGTACTCGAGGATGTCCAAATCCGTTCTGATTGGGCAAAACCAGCCCCAAATGGCGTGGCTCGAGGTGTGGCGTACTGCACAGCGGTTGGCACATTTGTAGCGATGGTTGTGGAAATTCGGCTCGAGGGCAAAGAAATTTTGGTGCAACGTGTAACGGTCAGTATAGACGCTGGAATTGTGGTCAATCCGACCAATGCAGCCCTGCAAGCACGGGGCAGTGTGGTCATGGGGCTGAGTTCGACCTTGCTCGAGAAAATTGTTATCGAGAACGGCGCAGTGGTACAAAGTAATTTTAAGGATTATCCGCTTATCACCCTCAAAGCCACGCCTAAAATTATTGATGTGCATTTTATGGAAAACGCCGAAGCCCCTTCGGGCATGGGCGAACCCGTGATTGGACCAGTGCCAGCCGCCGTTGCCAATGCCTTATTTGCCCTGAATGGACAACGCCTACGGGAATTGCCATTGGTGCTGTGAACTTTTTTGTTTACCCATTCGTATTTTGAGTATGAAAAATCTTTCTCGAGTTCTTGGGCTTGGCATTCTGGCAATTTTTGGTTTCTCGAGCGCCCAACAAGCTGGCAGACCCGCCCCAGAATTCCAAGCCACGGGCATTTGGGTCAACAGCCCAGCCAAAAAAGTTGCCGATTACCGAGGTAAAGTGCTGCTGGTCAATATCTGGGTGCATTCGTGCATCAATTGCCACAACAGCTTGCCGACGCTGCGCGGTTGGTACGCCAAGTACAATGCCCAAGGGTTTGAAATTGTTGGGGTTCATACCCCAGAATTTGAAAGCGACAAAGACCCTGTGCAACTCAAAAAAAGCCTGCTCGAGAACAACGTCACTTGGGCAGTCTTCCAAGACAACCTCGAGAAAACTTGGAAAGCCTACAACAACCGCTATTGGCCCGCCTTTTACTTTGTAGACCGCAACGGTAAAATCCGAGCCACCCATGCGGGCGAACTCTCAAGCCGCTACCCAGATGCGATTCCGGGACTCGAGAAGACCTTGCAGGGCTTACTAGCAGAAAAATAAAATCCCCCGAAATTTTCTCGAGGGAAGCTGTTTTGGAGCGGGTAATCAGATTCGAACTGATGCCAGAAGCTTGGAAGGCTGCTGTGCTACCACTACACCATACCCGCAATAGCGAAACGTAATGTACCTGTAAAAATGCGTTTCGTCAATCCCTGGGCATCGTGGCATTCTGCCCGAGCCAAAGGCGTTACACTCGAGACTATGAATTTTGCTGACCTGTCCAATCTGGCGTTTCGTGGTTTGTTGCGCCGTCCTGTACGAACCCTGCTGACGATTCTCGGGATTGTCGTGGCGGTTGCCAGCATGGTGGTGTTTTTATCGCTTGGTGAGGGTTTTAGGCGTGCATTGGGCGACCAGATTGGCAACATTGGACCCGATATTCAAGTGCAATTGGCAGGCTCGGATAGCTCGAGTGTCTTTGGTAGCCCGATTCCAGATGTGCCGCTGGCTAATGTGGCGCGTTTTGAGGCGATTAAAGCCGAATTGGGAATTCGCCAAGTGATTCCGTACTTACTGACGGCTCGAGGTAACTTTAGCGGCAGTGGCTATGTGATTTTGGCGTACCCGTTCGAGAATACCGAACTGACCGATGTCTATCCAAATATGAAACTCGGGTCTGGGCGTTGGGTTTTGCCATCCGAAGGCAATGCCAAAGTGGCGGTGGTCGGTTCGCAAGCTGCCAAAACCGCCAAATTAAAACTCGGCGATGAACTGCGGCTCTCGAGAACCGACCGCTATAAAGTCGTGGGATTACTCGAGAAAGGCGAAGGCTTTACCGATAGCGCTATTTTTTTGCCGTTCCAAAGCCTCAGTAATACCCTTGCGGTACAGGGTAAAGCCACGGGTATAGCCTTAAAACTCAACGACCCCGGTGATGCGCGTAAAACCGCCAATGAAATCAACAAGCGCTTTAGCAACGACCTCAAAGCCCAAACCCAAGGTGATGTGGTGCAAGTCCTCGACCGAGCCATTGCGATTGGCGATGCTTTTCGCTTTGGAATCAGTCTGATTTCCTTAATTGTTGGTGGTTTAGCGGTCGCCAATACCGTGATGATGGGGGTCTATGAGCGGACCAAAGAATTTGGCGTGATTCGAGCGATTGGCGCAAAACCCAGTTTTGTGTTTCAGTTGGTGGTCTGGGAGAGCTTGCTGATGGCACTCTTGGGTGGCGTGGGCGGTATTTTTGTGGGTTGGCTTGGCACATTGGCGGTCAATTTTGCGGTGCGCGATTTAATCAGTGTCGAAATTGCTCAGATTACTTTTCGTTTGGCGGCGCTGGCGATTGGTGTAGCCACCGTGCTTGGCTTATTGTCTGGTTTGTTGCCTGCCCGCACCGCTAGCCGTCTGGTGATTACCGAAGCCTTAGGTAGGAATTAAAATGATTATTCTCGAGGCAACTGATATTTCTAAAGTTTATCCAAGCGGCGAAAGCAGCGTCACGGCACTCAATCATCTTTCGCTTGGCTTTGAAGCGGGCAAAATTACCGCGATTGTCGGACCGTCTGGCAGTGGTAAAAGCACCTTGTTGAATTTGTTGGCGGGTTTTGACCGCCCCTCGAGTGGCAAAGTCACGCACCAAGGAAACGACATCACCACCATGCTCGAGACCAATTTGGCTTCTTATCGCTTGTCGCATTTTGGCTTTATTTTCCAAAATTATAATTTGGTCAGTATTCTCAGCGCCCAAGAAAATATCGAATTACCACTTTCCTTGGCTGGTGTCGCAAAAATCAAACGCAAAAGCATCTCGAGTGAAATCTTAAATCGAGTGGGGCTGAGTAAACGCGCCACCCATTATCCAAATCAGTTATCTGGTGGCGAACAACAGCGTGTGGCGATTGCCAGAGCGCTGGCGACCAACCCCAGTGTTTTATTTGCCGATGAACCAACTGGCAACCTCGACAGCGCCACGGGTAGCGGCATTCTCGAGCTTTTGACCGAGCCGATGGAAGGCAGCCAGAACCGCACTTTAATTTTAATCACCCACGATATGGAAGTGGCGGCAAAAGCAAATTATATTGTTCGCATCCGCGATGGGAAGCTCGAGGCATAAATTTAGACCGAAGTAAAAATCTAGAAACTTTTTTACGGTTTTCCTGTATTCTGAGCGTGGTGCGTTTAACGTATCAGGGAGAGAACTTGAAAAAACAATTGGCGATAATTATTTCTGGGTTTTTCTTTTTTAGCGTACTCGGTCAGGGTACAAAATTAGAACGACACAATCCGATGCCCGAAATCACCATGCAAACCATGCGTGGCGAAAACATTCAACTCTCGAGTTTACGCGGTAAGCCTGTGCTGCTTAACTTCTGGGCTGCTTGGTGTGGACCCTGCCGCAATGAAATTCCTGTACTTGAACGTTTACAAGCCAAGTACCCGAGCATTCAAATCATTGGTGTGAATGTGGGCGAGAGTCAACGCACGATCAATCGTTTTTTAGCCGATAACCCTATTTCGTATCCAGTTTGGATGGATCAACCCGATGGTGGTACAAATGTCGAACAACAAATGACGCAATGGCAAGGACAAGCGAGTGGTTGGAGCATTCCATATACGGTTCTTGTGCGTAAAGATGGCATCATAGATGAAACCATTCTTGGCTTTGATGGTTCTGGACGTGAACTCGAGCAAGCCATTCGAGAGGTCTTACAATGAAATGGAGCGTCATGAAATTCTTAAAAAATACCATCGTTTTCTTTGGCATCATCTTCAGTGCTGCCCAAGCCCAAACATATCTGCCAGATGTCTCGAGTAATCCACTGTACGGCGAATTGCTTTGGCACACACTGGCATACCGACAAGATGTGGCTGTCTATCCGGGTGAATTTGCACCGCGAATGCCACTTGAAATTATGATTCCTGAAGGTGGGCGCTTAATTGGCTCGGTGGTACGAGAATATGGCTCGCGGACTCGAGAAGTAACTGTCGTGCTAGAGAGCAAATTAACTTACGAAGAAGTCGGTGGTTTCTATAGACCTAAAGTCAAAGCACCGTGGCTTGAGCAATTACCAACCCCAAGCGGCTTTAGTTTTTCATCAAACGGGCAAAATGGTGGAGGCTACTTGCCTTTGTGCAACACAGCCACAGGTACTCGAGTTGATATATACGCCAATCCAAAAAATGTAGCCAATTGGCAAGCCAGCCCAAGTTTTATTTACATTCGATTTTTTGAAGCTGGACAGTCTGGCAATGGCTGCAACGATACACCATGGCAATTTCCAGTTTTAATTGTGCCAAACAACACCAGTCCATTTGGTGGAAATGGTGCTAACTTTGGCGATTTTAATTGCTCAGCCCTATCCTTTAATCTTCGCAATACCACTGCAAAAAAGCTCTTTGATGGCTTTGCGGCACAATTGCCAAGTACATGGCAACGTCTATCGGTTAGCGAGGATGAAACTGGTGTGGCAGCGGTCTATCGTTATCTAGACCCCAAACAATCGGGCATTGCGGTCTTATCCGTCAATCAATTTAAGGAGCGTCCTGATGCTTACAGCGCACGCTTAATCGCCCTACCTCAACCCTAAAGCTCGAGACTCCTGTACCACGGTGTTTTTGTTAGACTACAAGGGTGCAAACTTCTATCGGTATTCGCGCCGCCGTTCGCAACGCACCAGCCTATCCTTTTGTGGCGATAGAAGCGGCTATTAAACTTGACCAGAACGAATCTGGCTATGATTTTCCGACTGAACTCAAGCATTTGGCTCTCGAGAAAATGCTGCACACCAACTGGAATCGTTACCCCCAAATGCACGCCGAGACCTTGCGCCAAAAAATCGCGGCTCGAGTCGGCTGGACAGAACATGGTGTGGTGGTGACACCGGGCAGCAATGTGCTGATTCATGCCTTGGCACAAGCGGCTGGCATTGGGCAAAGGGTCTTGAGTGTTTCGCCCGCTTTTAGTTTGTACAGCTTATCGGCGGCTTTGCTCGAGGCGCAAATGCTCGAGCCACGATTGAATTCTGATTTTAGTTTACCGATGCAAAGCCTAACTCACGAACTGAAACAACCCACCCCTGGTGTTTTATTTTTGGCTGTGCCACACGCCCCAACTGGCGCAATGCCGAGTTTTGAAGAAATTACAGCATTGCTCGAGGCTGCCTCCCAAGACTGGATTATTGTTCTCGATGAAGCCTATTTTGAATACAGTGGGCGCTCACATTTGGCGCTGCTCGAGACTTACCCTAATCTGTGCATCCTTCGCACTTTTTCTAAAGCATGGGGCTTAGGCGGGGTGCGGCTTGGGTATTTATTGGCACAACCAGAACTTGCCACCCACATTCAAAAAATCCTTAGCCCATTTAATGTTTCTGCCCTGACCCAAGCGGTTGCCGAAGTGGCGCTTGATAACCCAAGCTATGCCCAAACTCGAGTGAGCGAAAGTATCCTCGAGCGTCAACGGGTTTTTGCAGCCCTCGAGCCGCACCCAACTTGGAAAATTTATCCAAGTGCTGCCAACTATCACCTGATTCGTACCAAGGATGCCAAGCTCGCTCATAGCGACCTGCTGGAACGCGGGATTTTGGTACGAAAACAAGATGGTTATCTGGGGCTGCAAGGCTGCATTCGGGTTTCGGTTGGCACGCCCGAAGAGAACACGGCTTTTGTAACCGCAGCCCTTGAGTTGCGTTAAGGCAGTTGAATATCGGCTAGGCGCTGAATTTGTCCTCGAATCACATTGACTTCTAAACTGCTTGAAAAGCTGCTAATACTCAGTTTACCCTCGGGCAAGCGCGGACTGCCATAGTAGCCATTGGCATCTGAGCGCACTAAAATACTCGAGCCAGCGGCACTGCGTAACTCGAGTTCGGTATTGCTGACTCCAGCGCCGTTTTTGACCACCCGCCCCAAAATCCCCGAGAGTTTAGCGACATCGGGTTTCCCCCAAGTCACGGGACTCGAAAAGAGGCTCGAGAAGGCTTTTTGAAAATCCAATTTGCCGTTGTTTTCGGTTTTTTTAGCATTTAGCACTTCTAAGTCGGCGGTGCGGTAGCTGTAGCCAATCCAGCCCGAAATGCCAGCTGTGCCAATCGCTCGGGTGTACTGCTTTCTCGAGTCAGCAAGGCTATTGACAAAAATCCCAGCCCCGGTTGCGACCAAGGCGTTTTCTTTGGTGGCAGCCGCAAAAGCATTCCAGCCATCGAATTCTTTTTGCTGCATTGGGTCGTATTCGCGCTTATAATTCATCGGGATATTTAGGTCTAAAATCCCAGCTTGTGTCCAGCCAGCCCAGTCTTGCAGCACCTCGGCATAGGTGCGGGTGCGCTTAAATTCCTCAAGGTTGCGCGGTGCGGTGCGGTAAGTAATTGTGGCGGCACTGACCCAGAGGTTTGGCTTGCGGATTTTGGCTTCTAAGTAAATTCGCCGCACCAGATTGCTGATTTGGTCGCGCCGCCAGTCTGTCCATTGTGTATCCAAAGGTTCGGGGGTGTCGGTGCGCTCGGTCTCGAGCCGAAAGCGATTTAAGGCGGTTGGGTTATAGCCCCAGACGGGGCGGTATTGATTGTCGCTGCTGTCTGGGTAGCGCACACGGTCAAACTGAATGCCATCTATATCGTAGTTCTCGAGAACCGACAAATAATACTGCACGATGTACTCGGCTGCCATCGGATGCCCGACATCAAGAATCTCGTCCTTACCAGCGCGGCTCGAGCCAGAGGTGTTGAATGTCACCCAAGGGTCGGTGCTGCTGCGTCCGTGGGTTGCCATGACATGATTGCTCGAGAAATATGGCTCGGAGGTATTAAAAGCGGCAGTCGTGATAATCCAAGCATGAACCTGAATCCCAAGCGGTTTGGCTTTTTTAATAATCGCTAAAAGTGGGTCAAAGTTCTTGGCTAGTTTTGGGTCGCTGCTGCGTGGCACCCGAGCAAGGTTACAAAAGCAATCCATACGCCGTCCAACTTGGACAAAAAGCGCATTGAGTTTCATATTTTTGGCATACGTCACTAAGGCTTCCACTTCGGTTTGGGATTTGAAACCCGCTCCAAAGGCATCCACCCAAAGCCCGCGCAATTGTGGCGTACCGACGCGGGGTTGCATACCCTGCACCATGGGAGGTTGAGCCAGACTCGAGCCAAGCAGTGCCAAAATAAAAACAACCAAAAGAGAAAGTAAACGCACCACTCGAGCTTACGGGGATTTCATGAGACAATCTCAAAGGTTTCTTTGATAATCGGTTTACTTAAAACCACACTGGTACGGGTCGCGCCAAACATTCCTAGGCGCTCTATCCAACTTTGTAATTCGGCGATGTCTTGCATCACCACTCGAGCCACAAAACTCGAGTCGCCAGTTACAAAATAGCATTCGCGGATTTGGGCTTGGGTTTTGGCAAACTCAAGCACCCGTGGATAAGAAGTGGGATTGGTCTTGACTTCAATTAAAGCCATGACCGTATAGCCCAATTTCTCGAGGTCAAGCCGTACCGTAAAACCATTGATAATCCCAGCATCCTCGAGTTTACGAATCCGTTCAATCACGGTTGGGGTACTCAAGCCCACCCGCCGAGCAATTTGGTTGTAACTGATACGCCCATCCGATTGCAGTAGCTCGAGAATCTGACGATTTGGAGCATCTAAAAGTTCATGAGCCATATTGCTATTTTAACCTGATAAACATAAAAGTTTTTAACTAAAAACTTTATAAATCTTCTTCTCAAGCTAAGTTTTGTTGACTATCATAAAGCCTCAAGCATTGAAAAAAAAGCTAAAAGCAAACCCTTTTGACCCTTTTACCTTTTCCCCTTTTTTCACCTTTTTTCACCAAGGAGTTTTTATGTTAATTGGTATTCCCAAAGAAGTCAAAGTCAAAGAAAACCGTGTCTCCATGACCGCCGCTGGTGTGACCGCTTTAATCAAACGTGGGCATGACGTGTTGGTACAGAGCGGGGCTGGGCTTGGTAGTGGCATCACCGACCTCGAATACGAAAAAGCTGGAGCTAAACTGGTCTCGAGTGCTTCGGAGGCATGGGCAGCCCAGATGGTGGTCAAGGTCAAAGAACCGATTGAATCCGAATATGCTTTTTTGCGCGAAGATTTAACGCTTTTTACGTATTTGCACTTGGCTGCCGAAAAACACCTGACCGAAGCCTTATTAAAGGCGGGAACAACTGCCATTGCCTACGAAACAGTCCAAGTCGAAGATGGCAGCCTGCCGCTTTTAACCCCCATGTCCGAAGTGGCTGGGCGACTTGCACCACAAGTTGGCGCGGCGTGTTTACTCAAGCCCAACGGCGGGCGTGGGGTGCTGCTCGGCGGTGTTCCGGGCGTGATTCCGGGGCGGGTGGTAATTATTGGCGGTGGTGTGGTCGGTACAAACTCAGCAAAAATTGCAGTTGGTATGGGCGCTCGAGTGATTATTATGGATGTTTCGCACCGTCGTTTGGCGTACTTGGATGATATTTTTGGTGGGCGTATCCAGACCATGGCAAGCAATGAATCGAACATCCGTGATGTGATTCGCAGTGCCGACTTGGTGATTGGTGGGGTGCTGATTCCGGGCGCAAAAGCCCCGCATTTGATTACCAAAGATATGCTCTCCTCCATGCCCGAAGGCAGTGTGATTGTGGATGTTGCCGTAGACCAAGGCGGTTGTGTCGAAACAATTCATGCCACCACCCACGACAACCCAACTTATGTGGTGGATGGCGTGGTGCATTATGGTGTTGCCAATATGCCCGGCAGCGTACCGCGCACCAGCACCTTTGCCCTGACCAACCAAACCATTGGCTATGCCCTAAAGTTGGCTGACCGTGGTCTCGAGGCACTCAAACAAGACCCTGCGCTCTTAAAAGGCTTAAACACCCGACATGGCAAACTGACTTATAGAGCCGTCGCCGATTCGTTTGGTCTCGAGTTTATTGCACCCGAAAGCACCTTATAGACATAATAGCGGCAAGGCTCGTATCTGGGAGGGGGAACGAGCCTTGCTTGATAAAACTTTACACCCAAATCATGATTTTAGGGTGAATTTTTGCTAAGAGCCTGTTTATGGTCAAGATAGATGTTTAGGCTTCGACCCGTTTTTTACCGGGAACATTGGTTTGCTGCATCTGCGAAGCCGCTTGTCCGACTTGCACCCCAAACATCCATGCCAAGCGGTGCATAAACGACACGGTTTCGTAGTCGCCAGCCAGAACTCGGTCACGCATATAGGCATCCACACCAGTCGGAAATTGGACACCTTTGACTTCTTCGCCATTGTGCTGTTTCATGCGTTCGATAAATGCCCGAACCTCGGCTAAACCCTCGGCTTCTTTCATGGTCTTAGTGTAATACTTTTATGGCACGAATGCGTAGCGCCAAACACGATTAGGTATTTTCGTCATCCTCGAGTAAAGGCAGCGTAATTGTAAAAACCGTGCCTTGACCCAGTTCAGACTGCACTGCCACCGTACCACCATGGACTTTAGCAATTTGCGCTACAATCGCTAAGCCCAGCCCCGCGCCTCTCGAGGTTGCGCCTTTGACAAATTTTTCAAAAATATGCGGCAGCAACTCTGGGGCAATTCCAGCCCCCTGGTCGGTCACAATAAACTCAAGTTTTTGCCCAACACGCCGCGTCTCGAGTTGGACTTTTTGCACGCCTGCGGCTCGGACAGCATTGGAGGTCAGGTTACGCAACAACTGGGCTAATCGGTCGGGGTCGCCAAGTAGCTCGAGCGATTCTTGGGGAAATTTTAGGTTGGTGATGTTAAATTCGCTGGCGACTCCCGCCATTAAATCCTTGGCATCCAAAACAAAAGGCACAAGTTCTTGAACCACTTCACCGCGCGAGAGTTGCAGTAAATCCGAGACCAAACGGGTCATGTTCTTGGCAACTCGAGTCGCATCATCAAGAATTTTCTGACTTTCTGGGCTGGCATCGCGCTTAGCTTGGCGCACATACCCTTCAAAGGCAGTCACGGGAGTGCGAAGCTCATGGGCAACTTCGGCAAGAAAAGTTTTTTGGGCCGCAAAAGCCCCATTTAAGCGCAAGACAAGTCGGTTTAGGGTTTCGACCAAAACTCCGAGTTCGTCCCGAGCGCCGTTGTATAGCAGTGGCTTTAAGTTGGATTCGCTTAAATCTTGGGCTTGGCGGGCCACACTAATCAGCGGACGTAAACCCAATTGGGTCAGCAGATAGCCACCGAGCAAGGCCAGCAGCACCAAAATTGCGGTCACAATCAGGGTTGCAACCTGCACCCGCGATGCCAAATTATTGATGTACTGGGTGCTGGCG
>JAYWGM010000069.1:0-5056 GCA_043778225.1 Deinococcales bacterium
CTTCCCGACTAAAAGGAGTATCAACAAATATCGTCTTTGACAGGTACGAAGCAATCCGCGTTTTTTGCGGATTGCATAGTATCTAAATAAAGACGGTATTATACTTGGTGTCTATACCGTACAGGATATTCCATCTGAACTTTATCCTGATATTCTAAAACTTGATCAACGTTATAAAAATCTTGACTTGGGTTTTGTAGATGCTTCCGTGTCAATCATCGCAACATGGCTGAAATGCGCTCAGGTTGCGATGATTGACCATCGTCATTTTGTTGCTGTCGCTCGAGAACTAAAGCTCGAGTTGTTACCTTTAGAAAAATAGCACCCATTCTCAAAATCCTAAACCTTTAATTCTGCTATCCTAACCTTATGAAAACCACGACCAAAAAGAACGATTGGCTCGAGAGCCATTACAAAAAAGCCATCCTAAAATTCCCAGAACGCCAATTTTTATTCTCGAGCATGAGCGGCATTGACCCCGAACCAGTCTATACGCTCGAGGATGCCCCGCCCGAACTCGAGATGCCTGGCGAATACCCGTTTACTCGTGGCACACAACCAAGTATGTACCGCGCTAAACTTTGGACCATGCGAATGTTTGCGGGGTTTGGCAGCGCCGAACAGACCAATCAACGTTTTCATCAGTTGTTAAATGCTGGGCAGACGGGTTTAAGCACCGCTTTTGATTTACCAACGCTGATGGGTTACGACGCTGACCATGCTTTTAGTGTCGGTGAAGTCGGCAAGTGCGGTGTGGCGGTCTCGAGCTTGGCGGATATGGAGGTCTTATTTGCGGGTATTGACCTCGAGAAAGTCACGACCAGCATGACAATCAACTCGCCAGCCAGTGCAATTTGGGCAATGTACCTCGCCAATGCCCAAAAACAAGGCTTTCGGCTCGAGAACTTGGGCGGCACAATTCAAAACGATATTTTGAAAGAATTTATCGCCCAAAAAGAATTTATTTTCCCACCTGAGCCAAGTGTTAAATTGGTGATTGACACCTTTGAATGGTCGCCGCTTCACACCCCAAAATGGAATTTTATTTCGGTCTCGGGCTATCATATCCGCGAAGCTGGCAGCACAGGTGTGCAAGAACTGGCGTTTACCTTAGCTGATGGCTTTCATTATGTCGAAGAAGCCTTAAAGCGCGGTCTCGAGATTGATACGTTCGCGCCAAGAATCTCTTTTTTCTGGGATGTCCATAACGATTTTTTTGAAGAAATCGCTAAGTTTAGGGCAGCGCGGCGAATCTGGGCAAGCCAAATGCGAGAACGGTACGGGGCGAAAGACCCCAAATCGTGGATTCTACGCACCCACGCGCAAACGGCTGGGGTCAGCCTGACTGCCCAGCAGCCACTCAACAACATTGCTCGAGTGGCGATTCAGGCGTTGGCGGCGGTACTTGGTGGCACACAAAGTTTGCACACCGATTCGTTCGATGAGGCATTGGCACTGCCGACCGAGGAAGCCGCCACAATTGCACTGCGGACTCAGCAGATTATTGCTTACGAAACAGGCGTGGCAAATGTCGTAGACCCACTGGCTGGCAGTTATTACGTCGAGCATTTAACCAAAGATGTCGAAACTCGAGCCATGAAGTACATTCAGCGTATCCGCGACCTTGGTGGGGTGGTCAAGGCACTCGAGGCTGGGTTTTTTGCCTCAGAAATTGGCGATGCCAGTTATCAGTTTCAACGCGAGCTAGATTCTAAAAAACGCATTATTGTTGGGGTCAACGACTTTACCGACAACCAACGCGCCAGTGTGCCAATTCAGTTGGTGGATAAAAACGTTGAGATTATTCAAGCCGAACGACTGGCAAGGGTGCGCCGAGAACGCGACCCGATTCGGCACTCAGCCGCGCTCGAGCAACTGCGGTTAGCCGCCGTGCAAGGCACAAATACCATGCCAGCTTTTCTCGAGTGCAGCCACGCTTACGCCACGCTCGGTGAGCAAATGGATGTGCTGCGCGGCGTGTATGGGGTGTACCAAGAACCCGTGATGATTTAATAAGTAGCACCTCGAGAATTTAGGTTCTCGAGGTGCTTTTTTGGTTTACTTGCCAAAGAATAAACCGCCAAAACCCGGAACACTGGCAATGCTCGAGAATTGCAAAGCTGGGGCGGCAGTTGGACTGCTGGCATCGGCTAAATCGGCGGTGCTGTATTTATAGATGTTACCAAGCGCTGTAGCAAAACTTCCACAGTTGGCATTGGCGGCACTGCCCCCTTGGACATTGACCCATAACTCACCATTGGGTGCAGTCGCAAGACCGCCGGGACAGTGCATAAACGAAGTCCCATTGGCATTATTTTTTGAAATAAAACTCAGTTGTTGCACCGTTGCATTGACGGGGGTGGCGTTAATGTCGGTCAGCTTAAAGCCCATCAGATTATCGCCACTGTTGTTGCTAACCCATAAACGCCCAGAGGCAATGGTCATGCCCTCTGGTAGCCTAAAATTGTTTCCATTGGGTTGGAAGGTCAGGCGCAGGGTTGCGTCGCTATTGCGGTTAGCGTCAAGGTCGTAAACCCGTACCTTGCCAGAGGTTGTGCCAGCCCTAAAATCCACGTACTCGACTGCGTATAAACGATTGGCTGCCAAATGAACCCCTGAAACAGCAACGTTCAGATTTAAGACAGGTAGATTTTGGTTGACATAGGTATCGTTATTTGCATATTTCAGGAAACGCACCCCATTTTGTGTACCAACAAAGAAGCTCCGACCATCGGTATCGAGGGCTAAACCAATAAATTCGTTAATTCCCGAGAACACTGTTTCGCACTGTGCCGCCGTGACATTGACCGTACCACTTTGCGACACCACGGCAGCCGCAATGCGTATGACTTTTTGCACACCGGGCGCAGAAAAGATGATGTTGCCGGCAAAATCTTGAATCAAATCGTTCGGTAGAACATTGCCGCAAGCACTGACATTCAAAGTTGTGTCAGGGGCAGAAGCTGGATTGACCCCACCCCATTTGGCTTCGTTATAGCCACGAATCAGGTTTTCTCGCAGCGAAGCGTGCCAAAGTTTACGCCCCAGAACATTGACTGTAACCATGACTGGACTCGAGTCAACACTGCCATTGGCGTTGGTGGCAGTTAAAGTAAAGGTCGTGGTGGCGCTGACATTGCGGCTAGTACTCGAGCCAGTCACTACGCCAACACCGTTGTTAATGCTCAGGCTGGTTGCGCCAGTCACATTCCAATTAAAGGTCACGCTGCCGCCGCCTACCCCAAGACTGGTCGGGCTGGCAGTAAAGCTATTGATGCTTGGGGGCGTATTGACGGCTGGGTTGCTGTTGCTCGAGCTTGCTACGCCACCATAGCCGCCGTTGGCTTGGGTCGCGCCGCCAGTCGTTATGGCTGGGGTGGTGGCATTTGTGCCAAGTTGGGCGGCACTAAAGCCGATTAACGCCCCCGTGGCTTGGTTATTTGCCCAAATGCCACCAATGTTGGGGTCAAATGCGACTGCATAGACTTGGTTGGTCGCGCCAAGCCCAATTGTGCGGCTTGGGCTTGGATTGACGGTACTCAGTTGGGCAGCCAAATAAACACTGACCCCAGACGTACTGGCATTGCCATTTTGTCCGACGTACAAATTGCCGCTCGAGTCAAAGGTTAAGCCGGCGGGCTGTTGTGGCGGCGTAATTGTGTAGCTTGGCGCGGCGCTGCTGCTTTGCTCGGTTGGTGTCCAACGCTGAACTTTATTTGTGCCAAACATGGCTGCCCAAAGGTTGTTACTCGAGTCCAAAGCAATTCCACCGGGGAAATTCACATCTGCCCCCGAGATATTGCGGTCGGGGCTTGGTGTGCCAGAAGCCCCAAGGCTTGAGACCGCAAAACGCACCAAACTGGCGTTGTTCGCAACCCAAAGGTTGTTGTTTGCGTCAAAGGCTAAACCAACGGGTTGGAAAATACTGTTGTTGCCGTTGCTGCCAATAATCACACCCGGTACTGGCGCACCCGAACTGGCGTACTGGGCTGGCGTAAAGCGCAAAATTCTGTTACCAGAGTTGTCCGACACCCATAAATTCTGGCTCGAGTCAAATTCAAGGTCATTAGGGGTTGTGCCATTGGGCAGGGTTAAAGTCACCAATGGGCTAGGACTGCCATTGCTTGCCAGTTGCCCCCTCGAGTAACCCTTGATTGTTCCAGCCGAGTAATTGGCGGTAAAAACCACAGGTCTGGCGGTGACATTGAGAATTTTATCGGTTAAAAATGGATTGCCCAACGAACCTGTTTTGGCGCGAATTCTGGTTTGCCCGACTTTAACGCCTTTGACCAAACCGTTTGCATCCACCGAAGCGATGCTTGGGTCGTCTGAACTCCAGAGTTGAACCACAAAATTATTTGCCAATGGACTGCCGAACCTGTTAAATAAAGTCAGTGATGCCTGAACGCTCGAGCCTTCTGGCAGGTCGGACAAATTTATTTCGACTCGAGTTGGCGTAAAATAGGCAGCAATAATTTTACAGGCAAAACAGACATATTCCTTATAAAGCTCAACACGCCATTTTGCACCACTGCTTCTCATCTCGAGCATCTGGTAGGCACTGCTGTCTGGGCGTTGTGCCAGTGCCACGACAATTGCTCCTGCGGGGAGGGCTTGGGGCGTAAGGCGTTTTCCGGCAGCCGTGGTCAGAGCGCTGTCTTCGATTTCGAGGCTGGCGTTTTGATTTGCCACAAATTCGCTGGGGGCAGTGATTTGAAAACTCCCGCCGACCAGTGGTGCGTACTCGAGCGGCACAGGTGGCGCAATAATTGGCTCGAGTTTGATATTGACTGGTGCGCTAAAGGTATTGGCGGGAATGCTCAGACTGGCGCTGTTGTTTGGCGTGGTGACGACTCCGCCAGTAATACCAATACCGGGTGGGGTTGGCGGATTACAAGCCCCAATCAATAAGCTAAGAACGACCAAGCCAAAAAATAACTTTTTCATAATTTCTCCTGAGTGCAGCGTCGGATAAGTCTTTCGATTCTTCGTTCCTTGAAACTACAGACTCTCCGACGCTGCACCTATCGGTACTCGCATAGCTCGCCAAGTCTAC
>JAYWGM010000070.1:0-79830 GCA_043778225.1 Deinococcales bacterium
TTTACCCGACCAACGGGAGTATTAACGATACCGAATTTAACGCGAGAACGGCAGTTTGCCGTTTTTTGGCAAACGAGAGTGATTAAGTTAATTCGGTATCACTGGGCAAAAATTGGTAAGTTGGTTTTTTCAATCAATCCCAGCGCGGCGGCTCGAGCCAATAAAGTCTCGACTGCTCGTTGTCCAACCTCGCCAACATCAAGGCTAAAATCATTAACGTACAAATCTATATGGGCTTGCATCACGCTGTCTTCCATCTCGAGGGCGTGTTGCCGAATGTAGGCTTTTGGCTCAGTCGGGTGGCTGTGGGCATACTCGAGGCTGGCACGAACGGCAGCGTTTAATTTTTGTAAAGTCTCGAGTGGTAAATCGCGCCGTGCGAGGATTGCGCCAAGTGGAATCGGTAAGCCCGTGTCGGCTTCCCACCATTGCCCCAAGTCCAGCAGCTTGAGCAAGCCATGCTGAGCATAAGTAAATCTGGATTCGTGGATAATCAGTCCAGCATCTACTTGTCCATCTTCGATGGCTGGCATAATCTGGTCGTAGCGCATAAAAACAGTTTTGACTTCTGGGTGGGCAATTTGCAGTAAAAGCTGGGCGGTGGTGAATTTGCCCGGACTTGCCACAGTCTTACCGCGCAAATCCTCGAGTTTAGTTTTTGCCACCAACAACGGACCGACACCACGCCCAAGCGCTCCGCCAGCCCTAAGCGCCACATACTTATCCATAACGTGTGCGTAGGCATGGTACGAAATTTTGGTTAGCTCGAGTCTGGTTTCTTGCGCCCAAAGGTTCAGTGTTTCGACATCCTCGAGAATTTCTTGTATCGGTTGCTCGAGTGGAATTTTGCCATGGGTCAAGGCATAAAAAATATAGGTATCGTTGGGGCAAAAAGAATAACCAAGTTTCATGACTCGAGATTACAGCAAGCCAAAAAAACGTTTGACTCGAGTGCGTTTATGTCTTTTTTGCGTTAAACTGTTCTCAAACCCTTTAGGAGGCTTTATGTTGCAATCCACCATGATGGATGTTCCGTTGACGATTACATTTCTGCTCGAGCGTGCCAAAGCGCTGTTTGCTAACCAAAAAATTATTTCGTACTTGCCAGTTGGCATAGACCCCGAAACCAAGCTGCCGATTTCGGGGCGACTCGAGCAAACCTATGGGCAAATGTACGACCGCACCCACCAGTTAATGCACGCCTTATCCGAGGCTGGCGTACAACCCGGCGACCGCGTAGCCACTTTTGCAACCAATTCGTTTCGTCATCTCGAGTTATATTTTGCTGTGCCGTGCATGGGTGCGGTCTGCCACATGATTAACATTCGGCTGCCCGACGACCAAGTTGCCTACATTATTAACCATGCTGAAGATAAAGTTCTGTTTGTTGATAATTTCCTCGCGCCGCGCTTACCTGCCATTTTAGCCAAATGTCCAAATATCAAACTGGTGGTGATTATGGGGGCTGTGCCGGCTTTGCCGCCTGGCGCACAAGACTACGAGGCATTTATTGCCAACAAAGCCACCAGTTATGAATACCCCGAGATAGACGAGCGCCAAGCCTCGGGGATGTGTTACACCAGTGGCACAACCGGAAACCCAAAAGGTGTGCTGTACAGCCACCGTGCGATTGTGCTGCATTGTATTACCTCTGCCATGGGCGAACTGATGGGTTTATCGGAAGAAGACACGGTCTTGCCAATTGTGCCGATGTTTCATGTCAATGCGTGGGGTTATCCGTATTTATGTCCAACCGTTGGCTCAAATTTGGTTTTTACCAGTTTATTTACCGACCCCAAATTTTTAGCCAAAGTTTTTGAAACAGAAAAAATTACCCACACCGCCGGTGTGCCGACCATCTGGATGGGCTTACTCGATGAACTCGACCGTGCTAAAAATGCTGGAGTGCCACATAACACCTCGAGCATTGTTTCTTTGGTGGTTGGCGGCAGTGCTGCCCCTCGAGGTATGATTGAGGCTTTTGGCGAACGCCACAACATTCATGTGATTCACGCTTGGGGCATGACCGAAACCACACCGCTTGGGACAATGAATTTCTTAAAACCAGAGCATTATTTGCTCGAGAAAACCGCCAAGTACGACCAGATGGCATTAACTGGTCGTCCGACGGCTTTGGTGCAACTCAAACTGGTGGATGAACACGATGATGTTCTGCCCAATGACGGGAAAACCATTGGGCGTTTGTTGGTGCGTGGTCCGTGGGTCACAGCCAGTTACTACAAAGACCAAGCTGGCACAGCCGCCACTCAACAAAATGGCTGGTTTGACACAGGCGATATCGCCACGATTAACCCCGAGGGTTATATGCTCATCCAAGACCGCGCCAAAGACCTGATTAAATCGGGTGGGGAATGGATTAGCAGCGTAGACCTCGAGAACACCTTGATGGGGCATCCGAGTATCCGAGAAGCGGCAGTCGTCGCCGTGCCGCACCCTAAGTGGGATGAGCGCCCGCTCGGTGTGGTGGTGCTGCGTGAAGGCTCGAGTCTGGATAAAAGTAACCTTGATGCGTACTTACTCGAGCATGGTTTTGCTAAATGGATGCTGCCCGATGCCTACGAGGTGGTAGCGGAAATCCCCAAAACCACGGTTGGCAAGTTTTTGAAGCGAGCCTTGCGTGAACAATTTAAGGATTACAAGCTCTGAAAGTAAAGACCTATCCACCACTTTTGACCCTTTGACCTTTTAACCCTGCTTTTTCTTGTGTAGCACAAGAACTGTATTTTAGTGCATAATTGACTCGAGAATTTATGACCCCTGAACCCCTCAATCCTTTGGCAACTCGAGTGAACAATTTTTCACGTCAGCTTTTTGGCTGGCTACTCGACCTTAAAATTTTTGCCAAGCTGAGTTTATTCAGCGCTTTGGTGCTGATTCCTTTTATCATCTCGATTATTTGGGTTTTTTATACCCAGTCTGGGGCAGTGGTCGAACGTAATGCTGGGGTTCGACTCAAGGATGCAGCCTTTAGCGTCATGGATCGTTTGGACAGGTCTTTGGCAGAACGCGCTAACGAAGTACAGGTTTTTGCGGCTTCACCCGAAGCCCGTTCGATGGATGCAGGCGATATTCAAAAATGGATGAATACCGTCACCAAAGCCTATGCACCAGTCTACCGCATGATGATGGTGATTGGTTTAGAAGGTCAAGTGATTGCTGCCAGTGGTTTGGATGCCACAGGCAAAACTGGCACAGCCAAAACAGCCATTGGCTCGAGTGTGGCTGACCAAGAATGGTTTCAAACTTTGCAGGGTGAGTCCTTTACAGCCTCGCCAGATACCGCCACGGCAGTCATTAAGAATTTAGCTGTTGATTCTTTGGTCGAAAAAGTCTATGGACAGGATTTAGCCCTGACGATTGGTTTTTCAGGATTTATTTTTGACGATACCGACAGCGTGATTGGTTTTTGGAGTACCCGCTATAATTGGCAAGAGACTCAGAAACTCCTCAAAGAAGTCGAAACTCGAGCCGCCAAAGACAAAGCCGAAACGCTGCGTTTTGTGATTGTCAAAAATAATCAAGTGATTGAGTCCTCGCGCAAGGAAGATATTTTTAAGCGTGAGATTACCGATTCGGCTTTTGCCATCGAGACCAACCTCGATATTGGTTACGGGCGCGGCGTGGACTACAACCAACCCCAAGGACAAGGTGTTGGCATCGAAGGTTGGTTTAAGGCTCGAGGGGTTCTCAAGGACTTGGGCTGGCAAACACTAGCAAGTCAATCTTTAGCCGAAGTCAATCGAGAACGCGATACCACAGTTCAGGCTTTGGTTATTCTTGGCTTGGTTGGCATTTTGCTGATAACGGCGGCGATGTACTTGCCTTCTTGGTATATTTCTAATGGGATGCAGCGCTTGACCCAAGCCGCTTCTGGGCTGGCTCGAGGTAACTTAGAGCAGCGCATTGGGCAGTACAACAAAGATGAACTTGGAGCGTTGGCGCAGTCGTTTCGCAATATGCGTCAGTACCAGCGCGATATGGCTGGCGTGGCAAATCACATCACCAATGGCGATTTAACCCAAGAAGTGGTGGTTCAGTCTGAAGATGATGTCCTTGGACAAGCCTTTACCGGAATGCGAAGCAACCTGCGCGATTTAATGTCCACAGTACAGTCGGGTTCAGTTGCCCTAGCCAGTGCCTCGAGCCAAATTCTGGCTTCAAGTGGGCAACAAACCAGCAGCGTCAGCAGCCAGTTGGCGGCGGTTTCCCAAACCACCGCTACGGTAGATGAAGTCAAAACCACCTCCGAACAAGCCGTGGATTTAGCCCAAACAATCAACGAGCAAAGCCAAAGTGTCAATCGGGTTGCCACGGCTGGGGCAGAAGCCGCCAAAGCTGCCAATCAAGGAATGTCCGAGATTCGGGCTCGAGTCCAGCAGATTGCTGAAAATATTTTGGCATTGAGCGAGCAAACCCAAGCCATTGGCGAAATTATTGCGACCGTCAACGATATTGCTGACCAAAGTAATTTGTTAGCCCTCAATGCCGCCATCGAAGCCTCGAGGGCTGGCGACCAAGGCAAAGGCTTTGCGGTGGTTGCCCAAGAAATTCGGTTGCTTGCCGAACAATCTAAAGGCGCAACCAGTCAGGTCAGGTCTATTCTTGGCGAAATTCAACGCGCCACCAACAGTGCCGTCATGACCACCGAACAAGGCATTAAAGTAGCCGATGCCGGGGTGGACAGCATTGCTCGAGTCTCGAGTGTGATTGACGAACTCCAAGCTGCAATTCAAAACGCGGCTTACAACGCCCAACTGATTTCAGCTTCGGTGCGCCAGCACAGCATTGGTATGGAGCAAATCTCGAGTGCCATGGGTAATATCTCGACTGCCACCGAAGAAAATTTAATCTCGACCCGCCATACCCGCGATTCGGCACAAAGTCTGTCGGAATTGGCAGGGCGTTTGCGCCAACTGACCGCCAAGTACCGAACAGATTAAGGGCGGAGGAAAGAGGAAATCAGGGCTTTACTTCCTCTTTCCTCCTTCCTCCTGTATTTTCCTTTAGTTGGCTAAATCCACCACTTGCAAGGCTCGAGTTGCGGTGCTGACAAAAACCATGCTCGAGCCATTTGGTGCAATTTGCCAGTCGTCTACGGCTACTTTGGTTTTCAAATCTGCCAGTACCCTTTGACTTTGGCGGCGTAAATCCCACTCGAGCAACAGATGTGTTCTGGCGCTTTGCATCGGAATAAACACAAGTCGGTTGGCATCCCGAAAGCGATACGAGCCAAACCAAGGTAGGCGTTTTGTGCTTCCGACACGGGTATCGAGGACAAATAAACCATTTTTGGCTTGGCTGTCAAAAGCCACGTAATAAACCACCGAACGCCCATCTGGAGCAATACTGATGCCACGAAAATTGATGGCGCTCGAGAAGACCTTTAAGTTTTTTGTTTTCAAGTCCAGCCGCATCAATTCACGGTCTCGAGTTTCGGCTTTGCGTTTGCCGTTGAGTAACAATTCTTGTTCGTTGAGCCAGCCGCTTAGCCCACCGCCATACAAAACCGCTACGGCTCGAGTATTGGCTAAACTAAAACGTGGTGTTGTGACCAGATTTGCTACAAAAATCGTGGTTTGCACTGTGTCAAAACGGGCGCTTTGGCTCGAGACAGCCCATGCAACTTGCTGCTCAGAGGGCGAAAAAACAACCGAAGTGGCTGGAACACCAACCCGTTCGCCAGTCGCTAAACGCTCGAGCCGTGTGGTCGAACCATTGAGTACAGCGTATTTTTCTGAAGGCGAGAGTCGCACCACACTCGAGAATTCTTTTCTAGCAGCGCTTAGGTTGTTGGCATCGAGGCTGTACAAGGCGGCTGGATTAGTATCTGGCTTATCCAAGAACATCACCCTGCTCGAGTCTGCACTCCAAAACGGCGCGACACAACAACCCGCCCTCGAGATGGCTCGAGCCACACCAACTGGCGCATCGGAAATGGTTTTGGGCGCTGGGCTGGCACGATAGATTCGGCTTGGGTACGATAAAGAACGGTCATTGGCAGCCACTGGAAAAGGCAGCGCATAGTTATTCAGCAATGCCCCACCGCGCCGTGCGGCAGGCTGGTCTTCGAGCGTTTGCCATTGGCGCGGGTTGGCTAAATCTCGCTGATAGCCGCGTCCAAAACTGCCAAGCAGTGCCAGTGTATTCCAATCGGCATTGATGTAGCCGACTGGATTCAAAAAACGCTGATGGCTGCTGTCTCTGATTTCAAGGTGCAAGTGCGGCGCACTGTAACAAGTCAGTTGTGAATCGCCAGACAGTCCAATCGGCTGCCCACGGGTCACGCGCTGCCCAATCCGTAAACTCGAGCGGCGCAACAAATGCCCATACAAACTCGAGAGATTGCCCGCGTGTTCAATCACCAAATTATGCGGCGCACTGCCGTGTGAGCCGTCTATTTCCGAGACCACACCGTCACCGATTGCCAACACTGGCGTACCGCACTTGGCGCTGATGTCCATGCCAAAATGAATGCCCTGCCCAGCCCGATAATCGGTATTTCGCCGACGGTATGCCCCTGTGGTGTTGCCATATAATTGTCCAAGCAACCAAGAATTGACACCGGGCGCACCGCCAAACGGCATTGAAAATTGTTTTGCTGGGGCTGCCAGACGCGAAATTGGCACGGCTGGTGCAGAATGCGAGAAAGCAAAAGAAAAAAGGCTCAGTCCCAGCAATACCAGCACGGCTCGAGGATTCATGGGCTTGGTTATACGATTTTTTATCTGGCATTGCATCGGTCTACGTTACGGATATACCTTCACAATTGGTTTTTGTAGTTCGGCTTACCTCGAGTAAATTGACAAGAATTGTAAACTAAATAAGTTGTGGTTTAATTGCTAAGCACTAAGGAGAAAAACATGAGTTACGTTCATCCAGAAGTTTTGGTCAGCACCGATTGGGTTCTCGAGCATCATAAAGACGCAAACATTCGCATTGTCGAAGTTTCCGAAGATTTTTTATTGTACGAACAGGGTCATGTACCTGGCAGTGTCAAAATTGATTGGCACACCAACTTGCAACGCGAGGACATCCGCGATTTTATAGATGCGGCTGGCTTTGAAAAACTGGTTTCACAATTTGGCATCACCAACGATACAACCGTGGTTTTTTACGGCGATAAAAACAACTGGTGGGCAGCCTATGCTTTTTGGTTTTTTAAGTACAACGGTCACGGCAAGGCAGTCCTCATGAACGGCGGACGTGCCAAATGGGTCGCCGAACAAAAGCCGCTCGAGAAAGAAACCCCAACTTATGCTGCGACCGAGTACAAAGTGGCTTACCGCGATGCCAGCATCCGTGCTTTTATGCCCGAAGTCCTCAAGCACCTGCTCGAGGTCAATGCTGGACGCGGCGCACTGGTGGATGTTCGCAGCAGCGATGAATTCAGTGGCAAGCTGACCCATATGGCAGACTACCCACAAGAAGGCGCATTGCGTGGCGGTCACATCCCCGGCGCGATTTCGCAACCGTGGGCGCAGACTGTTAATCCAGATGGCACTTTCAAAAGCTACGAAGAATTAACCACGATGTATGGCAACAAAGGCGTAACTGCCGAAAAAGACATTATTGCCTACTGCCGCATTGCCGAACGCTCGAGCCACACATGGTTTATTCTTAAATACCTGCTTGGCTTTGAAAAAGTTCGCAATTACGACGGAAGCTGGACTGAATGGGGTAATGTGGTTGGTCTGCCAATCGAAAAAAGCGCTTAAAAATATGGTTAAAAGGCGAAGGATTTCCCTTCGCCTTTTTTGTTTAAGCTCGAGTAGCTAGGGTTCTCATATCCAAATAGGGAATTTGCGCTAGGCTTATTTCATGAGCAAAGTCGGGACAGCACCTCAAATAGAAGCACCAAAACCACCAAAAGCCCCTGAGTCGTTTCGCGGGTTTCAACGTAGCACTATCAAAGTCCTCAAACCCCACGCATTTGACCCGATTCAAGCTATCCGTTTACAACGAGAAGAGTAATGCTTCAGATTGAAAAAGAACACTTTGTGATTGATGCGAATATTGTTTTGTTGTCTTTCACGCCAAAAAGCGCACTAAAAGTAGGCTCAGAAGCAAATGCAATTGCAGCACAACAATTTCTAAGCCGCGCTCAACTCGAGAATGCTGTACTTCACGTTCCAGAACTGTTCGATTCAGAAATTCGCAACGTAATTTACCGTGATGGCATCAGCAAAAGCGTTTTCACTTTTGATGACGGCTTAACGCTGGCTCGAGAAATCTTGGCTGCAAATTGGCAACGCCATATTCCAAATACAGAATTGGTGTACCGCTTACAGCAAGCCATGAACCGCACAAAAAGCACGGGTGATGCCGAGTTCCTAGCCGTCGCTCAAGAATTGGACTGCCCACTGATTACGGCTGATTCAGCTTTGATTAGCACCGTGCAAAATCAAAAGATTCCAGTGCAAGTTTTTGCCGTGACCCAACATCCTTGGGGAGAATAAGCTCGAGCAAAGATAGCCCCTCACTCGAGCAATTTTTTAATGAATGTCAATGCCTTTTTGGCTGCGGTAACGTTGCATGGCTGCCCAATCGGTGGTGACTTCGGGCATGGTGGCGCTAATTTCGCGCCATGTGATGCTTTCGCGTCCGCTTGGGCGTTCGACCATCGTGATGCAGTTGTCCACTGGGCAGACATTGGCACACAAGGCACAGCCAACGCAGTCGGCTTCGCGCACCACAGGCTGAGGGCGGTCGGCGGTGGCAGCAGCTTTGCCGTTCTCGCGCAAGTCGTAGGCATAGGGCTGGACTTGTAGCCCGTCGCTCGAGTAGAGGTCTATGCACTGATGGGCGGTGTCGTTGCAAGCCACATAGCAAAGGTTGCAGTTGATGCAAGTTTTCGGGTTAATTTCGGCAACCGCACGATACGACAAATCAAAATCCTGAAATTGTGAGATTCGCGGCACGCTCGCGCCAATAATCTGGTTGACGCTCGAGTAGCCTTTTTCGTCCAGCCAATTCGATAAGCCGTCGCAAAGGTCGTCTATCAGGCGGTAGCCGTAGTGCATTACGGCGGTGCAGACTTGGAGTGAATGAGCGCCCAAAAGCAGAAATTCGGCAGCATCTTTCCAAGTGCTGATGCCACCCATACCACTGATTTTTGTACCCGCTTCTTTTAATTCTTGTAAGCCCGCAATTGAAGACAGCATATTTAAGGCAATTGGTTTGACGGCAGGTCCTGCGTAGCCACCATGTCCGCCTTTGCCACCGACGTTGGGTGTAATCGCAAAAGAATCCAAATCCACGCCAATAATGCTATTGATGGTGTTGATTAAACTGACTGCTGGTGCGCCACCTTTAACGGCGGCTCGAGCCGGATAATTAATATCGGTGATGTTTGGCGTGAGTTTAATAATAATCGGAATTCTCGAGATACCAGTTGTCCATTCCGAAATTTGTTCGATTAAATCTGGGTTCTGCCCGACTGCACTGCCCATACCGCGCTCGGACATCCCATGTGGGCAACCACAGTTAATTTCGATACCATCCGCCCCAGTGTCTTCAATGCGCCGCACAATGTCTACCCATGCTTGCTGTTGGCATTCGACCATTGCTGAAACAATCACGGCACGGTCTGCCCAGTGTTTTTTAACATCGGCAATTTCGGCAAGGTTAAGTTCTATCGGGCGGTCAGAAATCAGTTCGACATTGTTAATTGCCAGCATTTTTTGTCCGCCATAATGCCAAGCGCCGTAACGGTTAGAAACATTCAGCACAGGCGAACCGATGGTTTTCCAAACTGCCCCGCCCCAGCCATACTCGAATGCCTTATGAATCTGAGCGCCCGAATTTGTCGGCGGCGCGGAAGCCAACCAAAACGGGTTGGGCGATTTGATACCGCAAAAGTCTATTGAAAGGTCAGCCATAAATTTCTCCTAGTCGTTGGCGATTGCTTGTCGCTCGAGCATAGTGGTGATGCTTTTGGCGGCAATTTTACCATCCTGAACCGCCATCACCGTACTGGCATCACCTTTTAAGCGCACGCAATCACCACCCGCAAAAACTTTGGGATTGCTGGTATGGTTGCCAGCATCAGTCACGATGTACCCATTTTGAAGCTCGAGTCCAAGAGCGGTCGCTAAATCGGTTTGCTTATTCTGCCCAATGGCTTTAATCACCATATCCACCTCGAGATGATGGTTGCTGCCCTGTACAACTTCGGGGCGCGGTCTGCCGCTTGAATCTGGTGCGCCAAGTTGCATGGTTACACACTCGAGACTTTTTACGCCACTCGAGTCGCCGTGAATCGCTACTGGCGTGGTCAAAAAACGGTATTCAATGCCTTCTTGTTTGGCAAATTCGTACTCAAAACCATAAGCCGTCATTTCGGCTTGGCTGCGACGGTAAACAAGAGTGACTCGAGCCGCGCCAAGCCGTTTAGCAATCGTGGCTGCATCTATGGCGGTGTTGCCCGCGCCAATGACCGCCACTTTTTTTCCAACTGGGATGCTCGAGTACGGGTTGGTTTTGGTCAGTTCGATAAAGTCTATGCCGTCCACCACGCCGCCCAAGTCTTCGCCAGCAATACCAAGTTTAGGCACATTGCCAAGTCCAGTACCGATAAAAATCGCATCGTAGTCGCGCTCGAGGTCGGCAATTTGGATGTCTATGCCAACCGTGACCCCAGTTTTAATTTCCACGCCTAAACGCTTGACCATTTCGACTTCGGCAAGCGAAATTTCGACGGGTTCGCGGAATACCACAATGCCGTAAGTGCTTAACCCACCAGCCAAGTCTTTTTTCTCGAGGACAGTTACGCCATGCCCAAGTTTAGCCAGTTCAGCAGCGCAGCTTAGACCGGCGGGTCCAGCCCCGATGATCACAATTTTCTTGCCCGTTGGCTTGCCGGGCTTAAATAAATCCAGTTTGCGAGTTAGCACATAATCGGTGGCATAGCGTTGCAAGCGCCCAATTTCGATCGGTTTGTGGTCGCTGCCCAGCACACACGCCCCTTCGCAGAGTTCTTGTACTGGGCAAACCCGAGCGCAAGTGCTGCCTAAAAAATTACTCTCGAGAATCACCCGGGCGCTGCCACGGGTGTTTTCGGTGGCGATTTTTTTAATAAAACTTGGTATATCAATGTGCGTTGGGCAAGCGTGAACACATGGCGCATCAAAGCAAAATAAGCACCTATTGGCTTCGATGACTGCTTCTCTGGGCGTAAGGGCAGGATGAATTTCTTGAAAGTTTTTCTCGAGTTGGTCAATGCCAAAAGGCGAAGTCTCGAGGCTGCTGGATGGTATCATGTGACCTCCGAAAGAGAACGAAATGACCTTCGGGTGCAGCCCTCGCAGGAGCTATATTAACCTGTGTTTACACTTCATAGTTTATTGGGTGCGGCAGAGCCTGTCAAATTGATGATTAAACCAACGCCACTTAAAATAATTAGGCAAGCTAAAACTTTGACCAGTGTGATTTGTTCACCCAAAAATAATGTCCCCCAGAGCATACTGAAAATTGGAATAATCAGGGTCACGGTACTGGCTTTTTCTGCGCCTAGCTCGAGGATTAAACGAAAATATAATAAATACGCCACCGCCGTGCAGACCAATCCCAAGGCAAAAATACAAAGAATCACGGTCTGATTCGGCAGACTGCGTGGTAAATCAAATGGCAGCACCAACGCCAAAGCAAGGCTCGAGGCAAGTTGTGAACCAACTGCCGCCCCAAGTGGCGGTGCGCCATTTAAGAATTTTTTGGTCAGATTGCTCGAGAGTCCATAGCAAAAAGTAGCAATCAGCATTGCCAGAATGGATAACGTGGTTTGTAGACTTGGCTCGAGTGGCGACCAGCCAACCAGCACCGCCACGCCAACCACACCAAGCAGCAAACCCAATCCTTTAGAGACCGTAAACTGTCCACCAAAAGCAATCGCGCCAATCAGCACACTCCACATTGGGGTGGTGGCGTTAAGAATAGCCGCCATCGAAGCGGTCAGTTTAAGTTGGGCAAAAGCAATCAGGGCAAAAGGAAAACCACTGTTCAGCACGCCAATAAGACCGTACTAACGCCACCGATGCCACTCGAGGTTGGCTCGAGTTACAGCCGCAAAAACCAACAAAGCCACGCCAGCAATTAAAACCCGAGTTTCGGCTGTCCAAACTGCCCCAAGCACAGGGGCAATGACGCGGTAAAAAATAAAACTTGTTCCCCAAATGGCAGCCAGCAGTAAAAGCTGTACGGTACTGGCTCGAGTCACGAAACTGTACCCGCCGAAGCGGTTTGGCTTGGATTGACATAATGGGTGCGCCATTGTCCCTGAGCCACCCCAAAAATCAGGGTGTCTTCAAAGCTGCCATCAAAATGCTTGGCATTGGCTGGTACAAGCAAATACGAACCCGCGCCATAAACCTTGAGCAAATCTGGTTCGTGTTGCTGACCATAGCCAAGGTGTAATGCGCCACTGACCACAAAAACTCGAGCCTCTTGGCTATGCCAGTGTGGTGCATCCCAAAAGCCGGCTGGAATAAAAAAAGCATAACTGAATAATCCAACTTCACGCGAACCCTCGAGCAGCGCGTATTTTGTGCCATCCGTCCCGATTTCTTGCCAGACGATGTTATCGGTTTGCCATGCGTTCATAAAAACCTACTTTCATGCTCGAGCAACCATTTTTTGCGCTCTATCCCGCCAGCATAGCCCGTTAATTTGCCATTTGCACCAATCACACGGTGGCACGGCAAAATTAAGCTAATTGGATTTAAGCCATTGGTCATGCCGACGGCTCGAGTGGCTTTTTGGTTGCCGATGTGGGTAGCCAGAGCCAAGTAGCTCCAAGTCTGACCGATTGGAATCTGCAAAAGTGCCTGCCAAACTTGTTGCTGAAAAACTGTGCCGCCAGTCTCGGTCGGGATGTTGTGTAACGCCTTGAGTTGCCCCGCAAAATAATTTTGTACGGTTTGAGTAAAAGCCAGTTCTCGAGGCTCGAGGTTGTAAACCCCAAAGCGTTGCTCGAGTAATTTAGCAATACGTTCGGTGTTATCGGCAAAATCCAGTAACACCACAGCTTTTTCGTTTGCCACAAGCTGCATTTGACCAATTGGAGTCTCGAGAAAATCGGTGAATAAGTTCATATTCTACCCCTCAATAGCTAGGAAAGTCTTTGGTTTTTGTAGGGGCGAACCCCTGTGTTCGCCCTGTGAGACGATGTAATTTGAATTATCTTTGGAGAATGTTCTGAACTATCCTCTTCTGATACGACAGTTCATACAGCACCTCTGATACGGCAGTTCATACAGCACCTCTGATACGGCGGTACTCAAGCGGTGGTACTTGCATCAAACGCTTAAAATTAGCATTGAACGCCGATAAACTATTAAACCCAACCTCCAAGGCAATTTCGGTAACGCTGTTACGACTCTGTTCGAGGTGCTGGCAAGCGGCTTCAATGCGTTTTTGGTTGAGAATTTCGGCAGGGGTGATGCCTTGGTGTTGCTTAAAAAGTCGGTAGAGTTTCGATGGGCTGACGTGTGCTGCCAGCGCCATCTGACCAACGTTTTGAAACTCGAGTGCATTCTCGAGCAATGCCCTCACAATTTGGGCTTCGCGTTCAACTGGCGCGACGGCATTAGGACGGCACAACTTACAAGCTCGAAAACCAGCCGCTTCGGCTGCGGATGGATTTTGATAGAAACGGCGTTGCTCGAGTTTGGGAATACGTGGTGGTTTACAACTTGGACGGCAATAAATGTGGGTGCTGCGAACCCCGACCACAAATAAACCATCGAGGCTCGAGTCACCACTAAAAGCACGGGAAAGCCAAAGGTCTTGTTTCATGGTTTGTATTCTGAGGCTTTTGGACTTTGGGCGCTACCTGATTCTTGTCGGTAAATTCTGCTACACTCTGCGCCATGAAGCTAATCGTGGTGATTGTCCAAGATACCGATGCCAATGCCTTAATCAAAGCCCTTGGTAAAGAGCGGCTCGAGGTCACAAAACTCGCCAGCACTGGTGGTTTTTTGCGTGAAGGCAACACCACACTTTTGATTGGGGTCGAAGAAGAACGGGTTGAAGCGGTCAAAACAATCCTGAAAGAAACCTGCCGTGCCAGAAAACGCCTTGTCATGCCAAATGCAGCTGTGGCGGAACACCCCGAACCAATGCTTTCTGAGCCAGTTGAAATACCTGTTGGTGGAGCAATTGCCTTTGTGGTCAACATTGAAGAAACCTTTAAGGTTTAAGAGCTAGGGTTAAAAGGTCAAAGGGTTAAAAGGTTAAAAGGTCAAAAGGTAGTTAGGATTTAATTTCACCTTGCCTTTGTTCTCATGCTTGGCTTTTATGCTGACTTATGTTTTTAAGAATTTTGGCTTTACTGATAACACTTGTTTTCTCGAGTGCTACTGCTCAGAACTTGGCTTTTACTCGGCTCGAGAATGCTTTTTTGGGTAATCCACACCCGCAGATTTTGCCAGTGCCACAAAAAATAAAACTCGAGACTGGATTTTTGGCGCTTAAAGACTTGGGTATCAAACTCGAGGGCAACAACGAACTTTTAACTTGGGCAGCCCGAGACATCAATACAGAACTGAGTATGCGTGGTTTTACCGCGCTGTCGGGCGGTACAAAACAAATTCGCATTGGCACACTCGAGAATGCAACCCTCAAAGCCGAAGCTGTGGCTCGAGGTTTAGTCCCAACCCAATCCGAGGGGTACGGGCTTTGGGTGGACAGCACGGGGGTTGGTTTAATTGGTTTTGATGCGCTTGGCGCATACCGTGGAGCGCAGAGTTTACGGCAATTGCTTCAAAAAGACGGTTTTGGGTTTGCCAGTATTCTGGATTATCCAAGCCTACAAAGCCGCACGGCGATGATTTACCTCGATGCAGCCAGCCGAGGTGTCAACGATATTTTGATTCCCTTGTTGGCTAAACTTAAATTCTCGAGTTTGCTGGTGATGTCTAATTATGTGCGCTGGGAGAGCAGTAAAAACATCTGGCATCCCAACGGTGCAAGCAAAGATGAGGCGCGACGCGTGGCAGAACTGATTCGCACCCACGGTATGAAAGCCATTCCTTTAATCG
The DNA here is from genome assembly GCA_043778225.1 of Deinococcales bacterium. GTDB lineage: Bacteria > Deinococcota > Deinococci > Deinococcales > JAAFIG01 > JAAFIG01. The sequence continues at coordinate 15,054 of JAYWGM010000070.1, forward strand.
AAACGCCCGGTCATGCCCAATGGTTTTTTTACAACAACCAAAACCGTGACCTGATGCAAGACCCAGACTCCAAAGACCCTTACGCTTATAACACTTTGGATGAGCGGGTTTATCAGATTATTTTGCCGATTTTGTCCGAAGCGGTCGAGGTTTTTAAGCCCGAATTTGTGCATATTGGACACGATGAACTGGCGGCTCGAGACCGCTTCCCTGCTCGACCCGACGGTATGGCGCTTGGGCTTGGTAAACTTTTTGCTGACCACGCGGTGCGCTTGTACACCCACCTTAAAAGCCTTGGGGTAGGTTCAATGATTTGGCATGATGTCGCTGCCACCGAAAGCCACCGCGAGACCATTTTGCCACTCTTGCCAAAAGACATGATTATCACTTATTGGAATTACAGCCCAGCCGCCGATTATCCACTTCTAGACTACATTCAAAAACAGGGTTTTCGGGTCATTGGCTCGAGTTGGTTTGCGGCTCGCAACCCCGAAAGCATGGCGAGCGCTGTGGCTCGAGTTGGGGCGTTTGGCGCACTGCAAACCCGTTGGAGCGGTTACTTTGGCAATGCCACGCTGCTGGATGGTCAAGTCGAACAGGGGATTGCTTATGTCCATGCGGGCAATGCTTTTTGGAACACCAACGCCCCAGCCCCCAAAGATAGTGCGGCGCGTTACCGCGATGCTCGGTTTCCAGCTAAAATTGCACCAGTGAGCGGCAAACTGATTGACCTCTCGAGCCTTGGCACTCGAGGGCTGACCGACCCCGACGGAACACAATGGATTCAACGTGGCAACGAGATAGACCTGTCTGCCCTACCAATCGGTAAAAATGTTCGGCTGGGCGCATATGCCTTTGATATTTCAAAAAGCATCATGCTCTGGGGGGCAAGACGCGAATGCCAAGACCTCCCCAAAAAAGTCAGCCTCGAGTTAAACCAAAGCGCCTCGAGTATTGCTTTTTTACATACGACGGGTTGGCTATCGCCTTTAACCAGCCCACGCACCAAAATCGGAGCGTACACCGTGCAGTACACCGATGGCACAAGTACAGCCATTCCGCTCGAGTACGGACGCAACATCAGCGCTTGGACTGAGCCACTGATTAAAACCACGCTTTTTGACCCTGTATGGTCTGGACAAACCAAAGGCGGCTTGGAAGTTGGCTTGGTGGTCATGCCGTGGCAAAACCCCAAGCCGAACGTAAGCATCAAAAGCATCACCCTCGAGAGTGCAGGGCTACAAAGCAACCCAATTCTGATTGGTTTAACGCTGCTGGACTGAAAAACTCCTCGAGACAAACCCAGCCAAATCCAGCGCCATTTGTTCTAAACTTGGTTTATGAACGTACATCATGTGTCCAGCCTCGTAATACTTGGTCTCGAGGTTCTGACGCAAATGGTTTGGGACTGCCAAGTGGTCAAATACATAGTCCGAAGCCCAATACGGGGTGGCGAGGTCGTAATAACCGTTTAAGACCATCACCCGTAAGTTTGGGTTCATGTTCATGGCTTTTCGCAAGGTCTCGGAAACATTGACGTATTTATTTTCAAATTCCTTGTATGACCACGGTTGCCAAACTTTCCAACTCAAGATTTCATAGACCACATCGGTTTCAAACCCAAGCTCGGAGCGCACATATTGGTTAAAGGCTGCCGTGTATGCACCATAAATCGCGGCGTAACTCGGGTCAAATTCAAAGTGCTGTCCTGCTGAATCACGGTCAGAAGCGGTAAACCTCGAGTCTAAGCGCCCGATAGTTTTACTTTTATGACGCAATAATTCTTTGCAAAAACGCATAATCTCGAGCCGTAAGTGCGAATGCTCAACAAATTCTTTAGAAATTCCGGTCAAACGCGCCACTTCTTTGACGACCCGCGTTCGTTCGTTGCCCTCGAGCCGATGCCCCTTAAATAAGGCGCTTTGGTAGGCACTTTGGGCAAATTCTTCGGCTTGGCGCAAATGTGACTCGAGCGATGCGCCTTTAACCTGACCATGGTAATGCGCCGTGGCAGCAAAAGCGGGCAAGTAAAGGGTGTGCGGTAAATCGTTACCCAGTTCAAAACGAATCGTCGAAAAATCCAGCACCGTCGAAACCAGCACCAAGCCATTGAGGTAGACCCCGTGGCGTTCTTGCAAGTAACCCGCTAAACCACTGGCTCGGGTTGTGCCGTAACTTTCGCCAGCCAAAAATTTAGGCGATAACCAGCGCTGTTCGCGGCTGATAAACAAGCGAATAAAATCGCCAACCGACTCTATATCCTTGGTAAAACCATAAAAATCTTTGGCTTTGCCGCCCTGCACGACCCTCGAGAAACCAGTGCCAACTGGGTCTATAAAGACCAAATCCGAATCTGCCAATAAAGTTTGTGGGTTATCCTCGAGACCAAATGGCGGCGGGGTCAGTGCGCCAACATCGCCCATGACCACTTTACGCGGACCAAAGACACCCATGTGCAGCCAGACACTCGAGCTTCCGGGTCCGCCATTAAAACAAAAAGTAATCGGACGCTTGGCGGTCTCTGTGCCATTTAAGGTGTACGCCACAAAGAAAATCTGGGCTTGGGCTTGTTCGCCTTCCGAGACACCCTCTTTTTCGATTTCCGAACGCAGCACCATCGTGCCGACTCGAGCCGTGTACTCGAGTTTCTGCCCATGCAGCATCAGGCTGTGCTGGGTGGTGATGATTTTATCCTCGAGTGGCGGCACAACTTGGGTTTCTTCAGGCATAAACCATTCTACGGCTTTTGGCGGTCGCTCGAGTCCATAATAATCGTGACTGGACCATCGTTGAGTAAACTAACTTTCATATCAGTTTGAAAAATCCCTTCTTGTACTTCCAAACCTTCATTCCGCAGTGCCTCGCAAAATTCACGGTATAAACGCCGTCCGTCTTCGCTGCTGGCGGCTTCGAGAAAACTTGGGCGATTACCGCCGCGAGTTTGGCTGTACAAGGTAAACTGCGAAACCGCCAAGACCGCGCCGCCAACTTGCTCGAGCGATACATTCATTTTGCCAGCAGGGTCGTTGAAAATCCGCAACTTGGCAATTTTACGCGCCAAATAAGTGGCATCTTCTCGAGTATCCGATTTTTTAACCCCAAGCAGCACCAAAAAGCCCTGTTTGATGCTCGAGACAATTTTGTTGTCTACGGTCACACTGGCACTCGAAACGCGCTGCACCACCGCTCTCACGCTTGGGCTTTCTCGCCGCTCTCGAGTGGTATTTCTGCCAAAAGCTGGGTCAGGCTTTGCACCGCACTGGTCAAGGTGCTGGCTTCTTCGGCGTTTAAGTTACCTCGGGTTTTTTGGCTCAACATCTCGAGTAAGCGCAAACTGCGTTCGGCGGTGGCTCGATTGCGGCTCAGACCATCGCGGTTCATTCGGGCGGTCAGGGCGTTAAATTGTCCAAGGCTGGTTTCGGCAGCCGCCGTTAAGCTATGAATCAGACCCAAAAAATCAGTATTTGCCATGGCTTATAAATTAACAGTTTTTTTGCTCGAGCAATGGGCTTCTCGAGCCACCTATTTCTCGGGTACAATAGTCACATCATGACTCAATTTGTTGCTCCATCGGTACAAGCCGTCTTACCCATGCCAGTCGGTCAAACCCTCTCGAGGATGTTTTTAGCCACTGCCCAGCGCCGCCAGAATGCCATCGCCCTGCGCCGTAAAGAATTTGGGGTCTGGAAAGGTATTTCGTGGCTCGAGTACGAGCAACAAGCCAGAGCCGTGGCTGGGGCGCTGCTGGCTTGGGGCTTAGAAGCCAACCAAAGTGTGGCGGTGCTGGGCGAGAACCGTCCAGAATGGGTGATTGCTGACCAAGGCATCATGTTGGCGGCTGGCGTAACGGCAGGTATTTATGCCACCAATGCCGCCGAGGGGGTGCAGTATGTTTTAGAGCATTCTGATTCGCGCTTTGTGATTCTCGAGAACATCGAACAGCTTGATAAAGTCCTAGAAGTGCGTGCCAGTCTGCCAAAACTCGAGCGGATTATCGTCATGGATGTTAAGGGCTTACAAAGTTTCAAAGACCCCATGGTTTTGTTCTGGCAAGATTTTTTACAAATCGGTCTGGCATGGCTGCAAAACCCAAGCCACGCCGCCACACTGGAGGCACGGATTGCCAATCGCTTGCCCGACGACCCAGCGCTGTTTATTTATACTTCTGGCACGACTGGCAGACCCAAAGGCGCAATTTTATCGCATAAAAATTTGGTCTTTGCTTCGGGTTGTATGTCCAATCAGAATCCGATGTACGAAAGCGACGAAGTGCTGTCGTTTTTGCCGTTGTCGCACATCACCGAACGAATGCTCAGTGTGGCGTTTCCAAGCCGTTATGGCTTTGTGGTCAATTTTGTTGAAAGCCCCGAAATGGTGCTGCAAAATATCTATGAAGTTCGTCCAACAATCTTTTTTGCCGTGCCGCGCATCTGGGAAAAAATCATGAGCGGTATCGAAATTCGCATGACTCGAGCTGATGCCTTAAAGCGGGTTGCCTTTCGCTGGGCGACGGCTCGAGGACGTGAGATGGGACGTGCCAAACTCGAGTCGCGCAGCCCAAGTGTTGCCAGTCAGATTGCTTATTTGGGGGTACTGCGAAGCCTCAAACAAAAACTTGGCTTAGACCGAGCGCGTTTTGTGCTGTCGGGTTCTGCACCAATTGCGCCCAGTGTCCTCGAGTTTTTTCATGGGCTTGGAGTCCAAATCCGCGAAGGTTACGGGCAGACCGAAGGCGCGGCTGCCGCCACAATCCATCAGGGTTTTCCGTTTAAGCTCGGCACAGTCGGGCAAGCGCTGCTGGGTATCGAGATTAAAATTGCCACAGATGGCGAAATTCTACTGCGTGGCGACCATGTTTTTTTGGGCTACCACAAAGACGAACGCGCCACCCAAGAAACGGTTCAAAACGGTTGGTTACTGACTGGCGATATTGGCGAACTGGACGAAGCTGGCAATTTAACGATTACAGGGCGTAAAAAGGATATTTTTATCACTGCCGCAGGTAAAAATATCGCACCAGCCTATATCGAAAATAAGCTCAAAGCCAGCAGTTTTATCAACGATTCGGTATTGATTGGCGACGCTAAAAAATTCTTAACCGCGATTGTTATTGTGGATGAAGACAGTGTGTCCGAGTGGGCGCAAGCGCGAAAAATTCCCTTCACGACCTACACCGACCTTGTACAAAACGAAGACGTGGTTAAACTCATCGAGGGCGAAATCGAGACGGTCAATAAAACGCTGGCTCGAGCCGAACAGGTCAAAAAATTTAGGATTCTGCCAAAAAAATTAGCCCAAGAAGACGGTGATGTCACCCCGACCTTAAAAGTCAAACGTGCCAGCATCCTAAAAACCTATGCGGGTTTGATTGATTCCATGTACCAAGGCAACGATTAAGGTGTTAGATTAGAGACCGCATGGCAATTACAATTCAGTTACATAAGCAAATGTTTAGCCAAACTCAACACAAGCTGCTCGAGACTCCAGATTTTCGAGCCGAGACTTTTTTATACCCCAGCGGAGTGCATGGTCTGCGGCTCGAGAACGCTCTTGGGCATTTAATCATGCTGCCGTTTCAAGGGCAGCAAATCTGGGATGCGGTGCTGCATGGGCGCTGCTTAACCATGAAAAGTATGTTTGAAGCGCCAAAGCCAACCCTGAGCTATTTAGAAAATTATGGTGGTTTATTGCTGCACTGTGGAATCACCGCCATGGGTGTGCCAAGCGCAACAGACTCCCACCCGCTTCATGGCGAATTACCCAATGCACCCTATCAAAGTGCTTATTTGCGTTTATCCCAAGACCAGCACGGGGCATATTTGGCACTTGGCGGCACATACCAGCACACGGTTGCCTTTGCCCACAATTACCAAGCCATGCCCGAAGTGCGTTTTTATGCCAACTCGAGCCATGTGGCGGTACATTTTGCAGTTCAAAACCTCAAAAACAGCCCAATGGAACTGATGTATCTGGCGCACTTAAACCTGCGCCCCAAAGACGAAGCCGAGTTATTGTACAGCGCTCAGGTTTCGCCACAAACGGTGCGAATTCGCAAGACCATACCGGCTCATGCCCAATTCTCGAGCCAAGCGTGGCAACAACTTGAGCAACTCGAGCAGCACCCAGAATGGCATCATCAGCTTAAAACTGGCGTAACTTACGACCCCGAAATTGTCTTTTTTATAGATTACCAAGCCGACCAAAACGGCTGGGCGCACAGCTTGCAGCAGCACCCGGATGGCACTGCCGACCATGTGATGCACCGCCCGAGCCAGTTACCTGTAGGAGTGCGTTGGCTGACCCGCACGCCAGACCAAGATGGGCTAGGACTGGTGCTGCCAGCCACTGCCGAACCAACTGGTTACAGCAGCCAAAAAGCGGCTGGGCGAATCGTTGAAGTCGCGGCTAAGGCAAGTTGGTCTTGCGAATACCATTTTGCGGTTCTCGAGCCACAAGAAGTTGCCCCAATTGAAGCTAAAATACAAGCGATTCTCGAGCAGTAGGAGGTCTTATGGCAAGAAGTGTGACATTATTTACTGGGCAATGGGCAGATTTACCACTGGCAGAACTTGCGCCACTGGCAAAAAGCATGGGTTATGATGGTCTCGAGTTAGCGTGCTGGGGTGATCATTTTGATGTCCAAGCGGCTTTGGCTAGTCCGAGTTATCTCGAGCAAAAACACGCTCTTTTGGAACAACATGGTCTGACCTGCCACGCAATTTCGGCGCATTTGGTCGGGCAAGCCGTCTGCGACCATATAGACGAGCGCCACAAGGCTATTTTGCCGCCTCATGTTTGGGGCGATGGCAACTCCGAAGGTGTGCGCCAAAGAGCAGCCCTCGAGATTGCCGATACGGCTCGAGCGGCGGCAAAATTTGGAGTCAAGACGGTCAATGGTTTTACTGGCTCGAGCATCTGGCACACCTTGTATGCTTTTCCGCCAACCAGCCAAGCCTATTGGGAGGCGGGTTTTACCGATTTTGCTAAGCGTTGGCTACCGATTCTCGAGGTCTTTGACCAGCACGAGATCAATTTCGCACTCGAGGTTCACCCGACCGAAATTGCTTTTGACACCGCCAGTGCCGAACGGGCTTTATTGGCATTAAACCACCACAAACGCTTTGGTTTTAATTACGACCCAAGTCATTTGGGCTATCAAGGCGTGGATTATGTGCGTTTCATTCGCACCTTTGCCAAGCAAATTTTCCATGTTCATATGAAGGATGTTTGGTGGGGACATGGCACGGGCGAAGCTGGGGTTTTTGGTGGACACACCAGCTTTGGCGACTCGAGGCGCTTCTGGGATTTTCGCAGTGTTGGGCGCGGCGATATTCACTTTGAAGAAATTATTGTGGCGCTCAACGACATTGGTTACACAGGTCCGCTTTCGGTCGAGTGGGAAGATAGCCGCATGGACAGAATCCATGGCGCAACCGAAAGTGCCGCCTACTGTAAAAAACTCGATTTTAAGCCAAGCACCAGAGCTTTTGACAGTGCTTTTGAAAAGGAGCAATAAATCATGCAGCGTAAACTCAGGTACGGAATGGTCGGTGGCGGGCGCGATGCCTTTATTGGAGCAGTTCACCGTAAAGTCATGGCACTGGATGGAATGTATGAACTGGTGGCTGGCGCACTCTCGAGCCACCCCGAAAAAGCGATTTTATCTGGGCAAGACTTGGGTTTAGCCAGAAATTATGGCACGTGGCAAGCCATGCTCGAGTCCGAAATGGCACTGCCCACCGAACAGCGGATTGATGTTGTCAGCATTGTTACCCCTAACCATGTGCATTACCCCGTGGCACAGGCTTTTGCATCAGCCGGCATCCATGTGATTTGCGATAAACCCCTTGTCCACACTTCCCAGCAAGCCCAAAGCCTGCTTGAGACCGTCAAAAAGTCTGGCGTGGTCTTTGCTGTGACCTACAATTACACGGGCTACCCAATGGTCAAGCAAGCTCGAGAAATGGTGCAATCTGGGCAGCTTGGACAAATCCGCAAAATTATTGTTGAGTACAACCAAGGCTGGCTTGCCACCAAACTCGAGGAATCTGGGCAAAAACAAGCCGATTGGCGCACTGACCCAGCCAGAAGCGGCGCGGCTGGCTGCATTGGCGACATTGGCTCGCACGCCGAAAACCTGATGCACTGCGTGACTGGACTCGAGCTAGAAAGCATCTGTGCCGACTTAACAACTTTTGTTGAAGGCAGGCAACTCGACGACGATGGAAATTTGCTGATGCGTTTTGTGGGCGGCGCAAAAGGGGTAATGATTGCTTCGCAAATCCAGATTGGTGGCGAAAACGATGTCCGTTTGCGGGTTTTTGGTACCCAAGGCGGCATCGAGTGGCATCAGGAAAACCCAAATTATCTCGAGTACAACCCAGTTAATGCCCCACGCCAAATCCTGACTCGAGGCTCTGGTTATGTCGGTGCCGCCGCCCAAAAAGCCAGTCGGATTCCGGCGGGGCATCCAGAAGCTTTTTTAGAAGCCTTTGCCAATGTTTATATTGGTGCTGCCGAAGCCATCCATGCCAAACTCGAAGGGCGCAGCCTTGGCGCACTCGAAGGCGATTACCCGACCCTCGAGGACGGCGCACGAGGTGTGAAATTTATTGAACGCACCGTAGAAAGCGCTGGCTCGCGCCAGAAATGGACAGCTTTTTAAGGTTTAATTTTCTCGAGTATATCAGCAGCAATTCGGGCTGCACCACCCGCTAAGCCCATGCGTTCAAGCCCAACCGCTCGAGCCGCTGTCTGGTCGGCTTGGCGAATTGCCCTGACCAAATCCAAAGGGCTTGGTTGCTCGAGTAAGGTCAATCCAGCCCCAAGTAACCGAGCTTGGGCTTGGGCAAAATTTTTGGTGTACTGTGGTCCTTTGGTGGCAAAGCCAATTACGGGTTTTCCAAGTCCCACAGCTTGTTCGTTGCCTGTACCGCTCGTGCCAAGTACGACCTGTGCTTGGTGCAGCAAAGCTGCAAAACTATGGGTGTGCATTAAAACCTGTGCTCCATTGGTGTGCAAGGCTGCTCGAGAGTTATCCACAGAATCTCGAGTTATCCACAGCCAGTTTGTGGATAACTCGAGGCGTGAATCAAATTGCGTCAGGGCTGCAAAAGTCTGGTATTCGGGCAGCAGTGCCGCCACCTCAAGCATTTTTGGCAGGCTCTCGAGGTGGTCGTCACGTGTTCCGGGCAGCAGCAGCAGCACTGGCTGACCATTCAAAATAGGGCTTAAATCCAATTCTGGCTCGAGGCAATCCATCATCAGGTTGCCCAAAAAACTTGCGTGGGCTACCCCAAGTTCTTGCAGCCATTGGGCGGTGCGGCTATCCCGTGCATAGACATGGCGCACCATATTTTTCATCAGCCATAATTCTGGAGCAGTAAAACTGTCTACCGTTACACGGTTGAGGCGCTCGAGTTTATTCTTGGCGCTCATTCCGTCTTGGTAGTAGCGACTGACCAAGGGCTGAACCTGAAAAACAATTGGCTTGGCTTCCTTAAAAGCAAAAAGTTTGGTCACACCAAGCGCATAAATGTCGCCAACCACAATCACTACATCGGCTTTGGCACGACGCACCGCCCAGTGTTGTTGGTGGGTCTGTTGGCGCATTCCGTCGCGCCAATCCTCGAGCAACCGCGCCAAGCTGGTAAAGGTAAACCCGCCTGACGGCGGTGACCAACGCGGACCCAAAACGCGCACCCCAAGCTGCTCATAAGGATTACCAGCCCCAACAATTGGTACAGCCTCGAGTTCAAAATCTGGGCGTAGCCTCTGAAATTCTTTTGCCAACCGAGCGCCAAGGGTATCTTCGCCGTGACCGTTGGAAATAAAAAGAATTTTGGGCATAGGCGATATCTAGTTTACCTTGTGTTGTCACCGCGTAGCGCAAAAAGTAGACTAACAAACATGAACCCAGAGCGCCCAACGCTAGAAGAACACTTGCCCTACTTCTCGAGGTACATTGACCTTGTGCCGGAAGGCGACATCAATACCCTGCTCGAGTCGCAATTGATGCCATTTGAAGCCAAGCTCAGAGCTTTGAGTGCTGACCAGTTGCAGCACCGTTACGCCCCAGAAAAATGGAATACGCTACAAATCATAAAGCACTTGTCGGATACCGAGCGGGTTTTTTCGTATCGAGCCGTCCACTTTGCTCGAGGCGACAGCAGCCCATTGCCGAGTTTTGACCAAGATACATGGCTCAAACAGACCACCAGCCAAGACCTCGATAGGTTGTTGCTCGAGTGGCAAAGTGTGCGGCAGTCGGCAGTCTATCTTTTCTCGAGCTTAGATGGTGCTGCGTGGTTACGCCGTGGGACTGCCAGTGGTCATCCGATGAGTTCGAGGGCGTGTGCTTATATTATTGTTGGGCATCTGATGTATCACCAAGAGTTGCTGCGCCAAAAATATGGCTTGGCGGTTTAAGCTAAGTCAAAACGCTAAAGACAAGTTGATTTTCACTTGAGTGAACCAGCCAAGATAATCCTTATTCTCGAGCCTCAACCACTGGCGGCGGTAGGCTTTCAGGTTGTTGCTGTTTAGGCAAGGCGCGGCTCAGTCGAGAATTGTTCTCTAAGCCCCTTGACATGGAAGCGCTTCCTCGGGAAACTGGTACATCCCTTGTCAAATATCCAGCTTTCGAGCCAAAACTCGAGTGCTTTTGACTCGAGTCTTGGAGGTTTATGAAACAATTTTTGGTGGTCATCGCCCTGATGCTTGGTTTGGCTTTTGCGCTCTCGAGCGCCCAGAGTAACCGCGTCGTCACGCTGCCCGGCAGCATTCAAAAAGCCCTTGGGGGTAAAGAATGGGATCCGGGCGGCGAAGTCACCCGCATGACCGAAGTCAGTGCCGATTTATACGAATTTGTGGCGGCTTTCCCCAAAGGCAAATACGAATTCAAAGTGGCGGTTGGTGGCACTTGGGACGAAAATTACGGTAAAAACGGCGAAAAAGGCGGCGCAAATTTAACACTTGATGTCCCAGCCGACAATACGATTGTTAAATTTGTGTTTAACTACACAACGAAAAAAATTATGGATAGCCTAAACAACCCCACCGAAGTCACTGCACCCGCGACCGTTCCTGCTCGAGCCGCCCCCGTTTCTGCCCCGATTAGCGAAGGCACAACTCGCTTTATTGTGCATTACAAGCGCACCAGAGGCGATTATGAAGGCTGGAATCTGTGGGTTTGGGCAGATGGCAGCGACGGTCAGAGTTATAAATTCAATGGCTCGGATGATTTTGGGCTGGTTGCCACGCTTGATTTACCTGTGGCGGTGGCAAAAGTCAATTTTATTGTCCGTTTGGGCGATTGGCAAGCCAAAGACACCGAAAGCGATCGCTTTGCAACGGTACAAAATAGCAAAGCCGAAATTTGGTTATTGCAAGGCAACAAAGAGGTTTTTGAGTCTCGAGCCAAAGTAGATACCTTTGCAGCCAGTGCTGCCCCGCCACGTGGCGAACCTGCCTTTTTGGACAGCCCAAGTGTGATTAAAGCCTGGATTCCAAAGGCACTGACCCCAGAAAGTCTCAACGGTAAAATTGCCTTAACCATCAATGGTAAACCACTGGCGATTAAATCCATTGGGGCTGGTGGTGCGCCTGTGCTGGCTAATACCGACAGTGTAGACCCCACCAAGGTCGTGCTGGCTGGCACAATCCAAGGCGCTTTGGGTGGCACAGACTGGAATCCCAACGGCGACATCACCCGCATGACCGAAATTGCTAAGGGTGTCTTTGAATTTGTGGCGGCATTCCCCAAAGGTAATTACGAGTACAAAGTGGCTCGAGGTGGGGCTTGGACTGAAAATTATGGAGCAGATTTTGCGCCAGACGGTGGCAATATCGGTTTAGCGGTGGCAACCGATGGCACAATTGTGCGCTTTGTGGTGGATTTTAATACCAAAACCATTCAAGACAGCCTAAACAACAAAAATATCATTGCACCTGCCACTGTTGTAGCCCGAGCCATAATCGCTAAACCAAGCACAGGACCAGTCCAAGTGCTGGCAATCAACCTCGAGAAACCAATGAGCCCCAAAGAAATCAGTGGCTTGATCGAAATGAAAATTGAAGGTGATTTACCGCGCACGGTCTATGCCCGAGAAATCCTTGACGGCAAAGAGTACCAGTACAATAAAGACGACCTTGGCAATCGCTACAGCAAAAACCAAACGGTCTTTAAGGTTTGGTCGCCAGTCTCGAGCAGTGCTGAATTGTTTATTTTTGATAATCTAACCGACGGACCAAGCGAAATCATAGACTTACAACGTGGCTCGGCTGGGGTCTGGTTTGCAGTCGCCAAAGGCGATTTGCACGGCAAGTATTACCAGTACCGCTTTAAGTCTTATGGCGAAACTCGAGTGGCTGCCGATGTCAATTCTTATGCTGCCAGTAGCGATTCGAGCCGCAGCATGGTGGTGGATTTAACGCGCACCAACCCAAAAAACTGGACATTGCCTAAACCAACCCAACGCCCACAAACCGAAAGCATTTTGTACGAGCTTCATGTCAGGGACTTGACGAGCGACTCCTCGAGTGGTGTACCCGAAAGCCTGCGTGGCAAGTACCTTGGCTTTGCCCGTGGTGGCACAAAAACCTCGAGCGGCGCAAGCACTGGCTTGGATTACCTCAAAAGCCTTGGTGTGACCGATTTGCACCTCCTGCCGATTCAGAATTTTAATCCAAAAAACAGTGGTGTTTATAACTGGGGTTACGAAACCAATTTGTTTAATATGCCCGAGGAACAGTACAGCACCGACCCAAACGACCCAATCAAAACCATTCTCGAGACCAAAACCATGTTCCAAGCGATTCGAGAAGCTGGTATGCGGGTGATCATGGATGTTGTTTATAACCATACTGTTCCGGCTCGGGGCGAAGAAAGCGCTTTTTGGCAAACTGTGCCGTATTATTATTTTCGGACCAACGACCAAGGGCAAGTCTTGAACGAATCTGGTGTCGGCAACGCGCTGCACGATGACCGCCCAATGGTCCGTAAGTACATCCGCGAGAGTGTTCTGTTTTGGACAAAAGAATACGGCGTAGATGGCTACCGTTTTGATTTAATCGGGATGTTCACCAAAGGTACAGTAACCGATTTCACGGCTGCTTTACGCAAAATCCGCCCAGACATTGTGTTGTATGGCGAACCTTGGACGGGTGGCGGACCGACCCGTTTTGGCAAGGGTTCGCAGCGCGGCACAGAATTTGCAGTTTTTAACGACAACATCCGCAATGCGATGCGTGGCGATTTGGACGGTACAAAAGCTGGCTTTGTGATGGGTGGCTTAACCAGCTTAACAGCCATCAAAAAAGGCATTGTCGGCAGCATTAATTACGAAGGTAGCATCGCGGATTTTACCGACAGCCCACTCGAGACGATCAACTATATTTCGGCACACGACAACCTAACGCTCTGGGATAAAATGGACAAAGCCATGCCAAACACCCCCATCGCCTTAAAAGCTCGAGCTGTGCAACTTGGTGGCGCAATTGTGCTGACCAGTCAGGGTGTGCCATTTCTCGAGGGCGGTGTGGAAATGGGGCGCACCAAAGGCGGCAACAACAACAGTTATAACGCTGGCGATGGTGCAAATAAATTTGACTGGAACAGAGCCGCGCAGTTCCCCGAGGTGCAAAAGTATTACAAAGGTTTAATCGCGATTCGTAAAGCCCACCCAGCTTTTAAGCTGACCACCGCCGAGCAAATTCGTAAGCACCTCAAATTCTTACCCGACTCGAGCCTGCCCAGTGGCGTGGTGGCGTATACCCTCGATGGTACAGCCGCCAAGGACAGTTGGAAACGAATTGTGGTGATTCTGCATGGCACGAAAAGCGAACAGACCATGGCGCTGCCAGCCGGCACTTGGAATATCGCTGCCAACGGCACAAATGCGAGTAACAGCAGCCTTGGTAAAGTCTCGGGTAGCCTCAAGCTCGAGCCACTGAGCGCTTATATTCTTTATCAATAAGTAAAATTTGCAACCCCTCGAGACCGTCTCGAGGGGTTGCAGCTTGAAGGTCAAAAAATCTTATATTTTCCCAAGAAAAATCTAATTCCAATTCTGTTGCAACTCGAGTAAATGTGGGCGGGTCTGGAGTGGCATATCAGTCTTCTCAAAGGTCGTGTCTATGCCTTGCACCACCCGAATTGCCTTCTCGAGCATGAGGTCACGGGCGTTGGTCTCGAGGGCATCGTAATCTTCATTTTGGGCAAAATTGGGGGTCACTCGAGCCGGTAGAGCGATACCATTTAAGTCGAGGGTACGAACGGTCGTGATGCTTAGTCCACTGCCATCTTGCAACGCAAAAGTCAGCAGACCCGTATTCAAAATGCCATAACTTGGTTCGCCAATCACTGCCGCCCGTTTGGCGTTTTGCAGCAGGGCTGGGGTGATTTCGGCACAACTGGCGCTGCCCTTATCGGTCAAAACTGCCACATTGCCCGTAAAATTGGCAACCTCGGAAATACCCGTCCGACCACCTGTGCTGGCGCTGACTGTGCCATTTTCATAGGTGTATTGGTTACGGCTGGTTTTGCTCGAGAAAATAACCCCATTTCGCCCCATAAACGCCCCAGCCACGCTGATGCAGTTGGTGGCTGCGCCGCCAGAGTTACTGCGAAGGTCAAGAATCAGGTTTTTTGCGCCGTTTTTAATCGCTTGATTGATTAATTTGTGGCTCAGGTCGGCAACTTGTGGTGGCAAATAATCTGGGATACGCAGCAGGGCGATACTCGAGGGTAGACCAGTCCAACTTTTGAGGCTTGGCAAGGCGGGTACAGTCGCCAATTTTCCAGTCACTTTGACTTCTCGGATTTTTCCTGCACGGCTGATGCCAAGGCTAAATTCTTGTCCACTGCGAACCAAATCACGCAAAGCAAGGGCGCTGGCTTCATCGCCTTTGGGCAGCAATTTTCCATTCAGGCTCTGGATGACATCACCTCGGGTTAATCCAACACTCTCGGCTGCCATACCGGGCAGGCTTTCGGTGATTAAACGCCCACTTTCACGGTAAATACTACGAATGCCAAGTATCGCAAAGCTCCCACCTTGTCCACTTCTGGCGCGTTGCGATTCGGCAAATTGGGCTGGGTTCTCGAGAAAAGTGTGCGGGTCTTGGAGTTGGTCGAGCATCGCCTCGACAACTGGTCGAGCCACTTCGGAGCTACAAGCACTGCCAAGACTCGAGCAGGCTTTTTGCAAATTGCTTTTACCTTGGCTCAGCACGGTGGGTAATTGCGGCAACGAAAACCCATAGTATTGTTGCTGCATCAGTTCGCTGACCTGATTAAAGACTTGTTCGGCTGGGCTATTTCCATTGCTGGCTGGGGCGCAAGCGGCAAGTCCAAACAAAGCCACAAAGATTATTTTTTTCATGGTTTTAGCCTAGCATGAAATGAAAAACCCCCCAACAACTTTGGGGGGTTGCCATCTCGAGCCTTATGGTTTTGGCGTGTTGTTGATGGCTGGAGCAACACCGCAACCTTGGAAAGTAATCACAATTTTGGTTTTGCTGTCTTCAAAGCTAATCGAGCCTGCGGTCAAACGATTGCTGGCACAAGTTGCACGATTGCTGTAGACCAAGCCACTGCTCGAGGCGCTAAAGTTTCGTTCGGCTCGAATGCCGCGTGTCGATTTCCAGTTGCCACTCAAGACCACTGTGCCATTTGGCAGTTGGGCGTTGTTGCTGATTGTGCCACCCGCATCGGCGGTGTAGGCAAAGGTCAGTTGGTTTGTCCAAGCGATGCCGACCCCACTTGTGCCGTCCACACTGCGAACCGACGAGCCAGTCACCTTATGGACTCGAGACAGGGTTGTGCTTGTGCCTTGGGTGATGTTGCGTGAGCCATTGCGACTGGTTGTCCAAACCACACTTTTGCCGTTGATCGTGCGTGTCCAGATGGTCTCGAGGTTGGTCAGGGTCTCGGAGTGGTTGCGGTCGTTGCTGTTGCTGGTGTCGGCAATGGTTTTGCTGCCGCCCCGAGTAATTGTGCCACCTCCGGGCAAGGTGCGTAAGCAGTTGGTTTTGTCAAATGAAACCGTTACGCTGTCTGGGATATTATCGGCATCGGTGTCGGTCGCAAAAGAACCAGCCGTGACTGAGCGGCAACCACTGGGCAATGCCAACAGACCAATGTTTTGAACCGTCACACCCGTGCTAAAACCAACTGTAAAACTCTCGGAGAACCCCAAGGTATCGGCTAATTCTTCGCTGTCGTCGGCTGCCAAATCTGCCGAAGCCAGACTTTCCTCGAGAACCACAGGACTCGAGTTTGTTTCGCTCGGGGTGCTTTGCCCACACGCCATCAGGGTTGCACCAAACGCGATTGCCAATGCCAATTGAAATGCTTGTTTACCAAATACGGTCATATCAGTACCACCTTTCCTAAGCCGCTTGGCTCGGTAGACATAAGGTACAAAGTGGGGCGTTCCAAGAATGTTCCAAGGGTTTAGCACGATTCTAAAACTACAGTTGCCACTGCATTCTCGAGGGTGTGCGACAGACTCAGGTGGGCTTTCCAGTGGTTCTCGAGCATGATTGTTTGGAGTGACTTAGAAACCCGAATAGCTGGTCTGACCCCTTCAAATTCAACCCAGACATCCTGCCAGCCATGGGCTTCAAACCATGTTTTTTGAAAGGCTTCTTTGGCGGCAAAACGGGCAGCAAGGCTTGGCACTGGATTTTTTTTGGACAAGCAATACTCGAGTTCTTGAGGCGTAAAGGTGCGCTCTAAAAAACGTGCTTGGCTGCTTGAATCAAGGATTTTTTGGATGCGGTGCAGTTCGATTAAGTCAACGCCAATAGCCACAATCATACTTGGAGTATACGATAGCCACCTCTCATACTTGGAGGATACGAGCTAAGGTACTGCTTTCTTTTAAGGTGCGCTCGAGTAAGCGCACCAAGCGCAATTCCAGATGCCCACTGTGAGCGCTGGCATAAAGTTCGGCAAGGGCGCGTTCGAGCGTAAAGGCTTCCTTGTAGGTGCGTTTACTTTGCAGCGCGTCAAAGACATCGCAAACCGCAAAGATTCGAGCAGCCAGCGGAATATCTTCGCCAGCTAAACGGGTTGGGTAGCCAGTTCCATCCCAGCGTTCGTGGTGGTACAAAACAACGTGTTTGGTGGTCAAAGGCAAAAAAGGAATATCTTTAATCAGGTCATAACCATTTTGTGGGTGTTCCTGCATCACCATTCGTTCGCCCGTGTCGAGTTTTCCGGGCTTACGCAAGACCGAATCCGAAATTGCAAATTTGCCAACATCATGCAAATATGCCCCCCAACGAATCGCCCGAATCTCGGGGTCGGATAAACCCAAGGCGCGTGCCATCTGGACTGCCATTTGGGTCACACGGTCGGTGTGATTGCCCGTCTCGAGGTCGCGCATTTCTAAGGATTTGCCAATCATGGCGAGTGAACCCTCATAGGCGGCTTCTAGGGTTTCTAGGCGCTCTAAACGCGATAACAGTGCGCCAATCATCCCACCAGCCGCTTCGATTAAAAATTTTTCGCCAGAATTCCAGCCGAGTTGATCAAAGCGGTAGACAATCAGCACGCCGCCACTGTCGAGCATTGAAGCCAGCATTGAGCGCACCCCGATTTGGCGCATCGTTAAACCGACAACCTCAGCGCTTAGCTCGAGCCGACGCTGCACAGGTTGGCGCACCCAGACCAGCAAAGGCTCGAGTTGGAGGCTCTGCTTAATCGTTTCGGAGGTGGGGGATTTACCAACTTCGAGTTGAATTTTAATCGCATGATTATCTAAACGCAACAACAGCGCCACGTCGGCAATCGCCAACTGCCGCACCCGTTCGAGCGCATTTTCAAGGGCTTGGGTATCGTTGCCTTCGAGCAAACGCGCTAAATTGAGGAGGTTACGGCTTTCAAAAACCTGACGCTCAAGGTTTTCGGATGCACGGATGCGCTCCAATGCCCCACCTGATACCTTAGCAATCACTTCGGTCAGGCGTTGGTCCAGGTTGGTAAATTGCTCGGGTAAATTGCGAGCCACCAACAATGCTCCCAAAGGCGCACCGCTCGAATCCAGAATCGGCACGGTCAGTTGGCAATGGGCAGCCACTTCTTCGGGCATAGGGTCATGGGCGCGGGGGTCGTGCAGCGCATCGGCAGAATAAATCGTACCTCGAGCCTCAAGCGCCGCCCACGATAAACCAGAACCGCGTGGCACAGCCCCATTGATCATGTTTTGAAATAAACCTCGAGCCGACAAAATCCGCAGCACTTGGTTATCGGTAGAAACCAACAAAAAACAGCAATGCGGTACATTTAAGAGCAGAATCGCTTGCTCGAGAACACTTTCGGCAATCTGATAAGGGGTTCGGGCATCGTGCAGGGCTTCGGCAACCGCCTCGAGCGAAGCAAATTCACGCAGCCTCGCCTCAAGTTCTTTGCGTTCACGCTGAGCGCTCATCAAAGCCCCCATTTGAATTGCAAATTGTCGGGCAGCCCGAATCGAATCTTCGCTAAAAGCGGTTTCGTTGCTAAAACTGTCAAGGTTTAAGTCTGCCACCACTTCTGTACCAACCACCACAGGTAAATAGAGGTTGGAGCGAAGCCGCTTGTTCTGCAAAATTTGTTGCTGATTTTTGACCAAACCAAAAAAAACTTCGGGCATACGGGCAATGCGCGGCTCACCACGATGCCAAGCCAACACATCGCCATGCCAGTCTTTGGCATTTTGTTCGTTGAGCTCGAGTGCCAATAAAGCATTGTCGTAACCTTGTTGGGCAACAAATCGAAAACCTACTCCCGACCGTAAACGCAAACTGCCCCCTTCTGCCCCCGGCACAAGCAGCACGGCGGTACTCAAGAGCCGCGTCCAGAGGTCGTTGTCTTGACTGCCGCTCGCCATAATTCGAGCCGTACCAAACAGGGTGGTCACCAAATCGCGTTCAACATTCTGGCGATGCTGGGTTGGATTTGCCAGTTGCTCGAGTGTGCCAAGTAAATTTTGGTAGGCGGCGACTTCGGCGGCGGGCATGGTTTGCCGTGGGTTACTGCGCTCAAGATAAATCGAAAGTGCCACAAAAGTTGCCAAAAGCAGCAATAGCTGTGGCTCGAGGCTGTAAGGACGTGCCAATAAACTCCACCAAACCCATGTGCCTAAAGGTAAAATTGCCAACAGACTGATAATTCGAGTCAGCCCCAGCGATTTAAGAACCAAATCAATCCCTGTGACCGCCAAAGCAACGCCGATTAAAAATAAGCTGTGCCAAGCAATTGAACTCTCAAAAGGCATGGTTATGGACAGGCTACCTAAAAAGTTGAGTTGCTCGAGTAAGGCAAAAACAGCCCCAGCCAATGCCGTGGTCAGCATCGTGATGCGCCAAGAAATTGTTTTCTCGAGTAAGTAGTCGGCAATTAAAGCCGCCTGCATAATAAAATACAGACCATCAGTCAGCCAAGTTTGAGGATACAGTTGCTCGAGTAACCAGACAGCCGTGACCACAAAAGTCAGCCCGAAAAGAAACGGAACACGCCCCCAACTGACCCGACGGCTGTGTAACCAAAGCAAGACCAGCAAAGCGCTGATTGCGTACAGTAACTCGAGCCAATTCATGACAACCTGTCTTTCCTTTTGATAAAAAGCCAAACAGAACCAGATTCGTTCTGCCTCCCATGGCTATTCTATTGCTTTGCTCACATCTTTGTCCAATAGGCTAGAAAAATGTTTACTTTTAAGAAAAAAATTCCAGTCACGGTGGTGGGTGGCTTTTTAGGCGCGGGTAAAACCACTTTGGTCAATCATTTAATCAAAACGGGCGGTAAACGCTTTGGTGTAATCGTCAACGAGTTTGGCGATATTAACGTCGATGGCGCACTGATCGAAAATATGGACGAAGACGGCGTGACCGAATTTTCTGATGGTTGCCTCTGTTGTGCTGGGCGCGATGACCTCGCCGAAGCGATGCTCAAGTTATCTTTGCGTAAAAATCCGCCACAGCATTTACTGATTGAACTCTCTGGGCTTGCCGACCCCGTACCCGTGGCACAGACGGTTCTCGAGCCACAACTGCGCCATATTTTTGATTTGGATGGGATTATTGGGGTTGCCGATGCCCGCAATCTCGAGCAAACACTGCAAGAAGTTCCCGAAGGCGCAGTCCAACTTGCCTATGCCAGCAGCATTATCCTGAATAAAACCGACCTTGCCAGTCCCGAGCAATTGCTGGTTTCGCGTGGCTTGCTGCGTCAACTTAATCCGCTTGGGGTGGTCACTGAAAGCATCAATGCGACTGTGGCGGCGGCTGCCCAACTCGAGCAGGGCGCATTTGATTCCGAATGGCAACCGAGCAACCACGAACACACCCACACCCAAGGAATCGCTACCTTTACTTTGCACCAATCAGAACCCTTGGATGCGATGGCGTGGAATGCTTTTATGGAAGAAAAAATTTTGGCACGACCAGGCAATGTTTTTAGAGCCAAAGGATTTTTGGCGTTTCGGCAAATTCCCGATGAAATTATTTTTCAGGCGGTGCGCGAAATTGTCAAAGTCACCAAAGGCGCACAACGCCATGAAAATCGCTCGAGTTTGGTGGTGATTGGGCGCGGACTCGAAGAGAGCGAATACCGCGAGGCATTTGCGAAACTGCATTTGCCCTTGATGTCACGGCGCTAAATTATTAAAGATGTTGCCAAAATTGGAATCATACCCACAAAATAATTAAACCCAGCGCTCTAAAGTTCTCGAGGGCAACGACCGTGCCATGCGCCTTTCCCAAAATGCCAAAATGCCAGCCGCCGCCAGCGATTAAAAAATAAGCTCGAGAAAACCCCCAAGTTACGGCTTGGGGGGTTCTTTGTATTCAGACAACACTGCTATACTTTTTGTATGAAAACCCTAACCGTAACACTCGAGAACGAACTTGAACAACGCATAACCGACTTAGCGCAACTCGAGCAACGCAGCGAAACAGAAATTATTCTTGAGGCAATTAAAGCCTACACCACACCAAAAATCCCAGATTGGGTCGGCATTGGCGCATCTGCCCAAGCCTTATCGGTTCGAGACGAAGAAATTCTTAAAGCAGAGTGGAAATGAAAGTCTTGGTGGATACCAATGCCATTTTAGCGTTGCTAAACAGCCAAGACCCAAATCACCAAGCAGCCTTGGGTGTCCTGCCAATTCAATTTTTATTACCAAGCCTGATTCTCCCCGAAGTGGATTATTTGACATCAACAAGATTAGGGACAACTGTTGCTAAGACATTCCAAAGAGCCATTGTACGCGGTGATTTTGAAATTATAGACAACACCGCCACCGATTACGCTCGAGCGCTCGAAATTCAAGAGCAGTACCAAGACTTGGCATTAGGACTGGTGGACTCGAGCTTGATGGCAATTGCCGAACGCCTGCGAAACCGGCGGATATTTACATTTGACCGACGACATTTTTTAGCGGTGAAACCTTGTAACCTCGATTATTTTGAGCTACTGCCTTAACATTCAAATCGTTTCAAAATGATCATTTACCCCTCGAGAACCCCACGAATCCGTTCTGGTAAATGCCGCCATTCTTTGGGTGTGATGCTGCTTAATGCTTGCTCAAGCCGAATCGCTAAGTACGCCTTAGCCGTTAGCTCAAGGTAAAAACGCATTTCGCTGGCGTTCTGGGCTAGAATTTGTAGTGCCAGCGTCTCGAGTTGACTTTGCAGGTACTCGAGTGCCAAAAATTTAGCGCAGTTCATCAGGTCGTCTGGCTCGCTGTGCCTTAGTAAAACATCTGGGTTGCGGACAATTTTTGAACTCCATTGTTGGGTCAAGGGTTGGCGCAAGGTTATTCGGCAATGCGTACACGGTTTATGGTTTTCGGTCAGGGTGCTGCAAATTGGACATGGCACAAAACCAGCCCGTATCCGCTCGAGTCGCGCTCGAGTCATGGATTCAGCCACAACTTGTAAGGTGCTGCGAAGGCGCTCTGGTGTATTCTCGAGACTCTGGGCAATACGTTTTTGTTCGGCAGGTGTTAATTTAATTGGGCGGTGCTTAGTGATTTTACCGATTTTCTCGAGTGCGCCAACCGTAAATTGCAATTGGGTTGGGGCAGCCGTTCCTAAGACCCCACGCAGTTTCTCGAGATACAACGGGGTGTTGAGGCTAAAGAAACTGGCGGCGGTGTTATCCTGTACCCGAATGACCATGATTGTTTCTTTGGATTCACGGTTTTTACGCCATTCGATGGCTTTGGTGGTGCGTGCCAACTGATGCCCAACCGCATCATCCCAAGCTGCTAAAAGCCGCGCTTTTTCAAAACTGCGTTTCCAGCCTTTGCGCTCTACAATTCGGTCAAGCACCCCAGAAATCTGGCGTACACCACCGGCTCTGGAGCGCTGAATAACTTTAGAAGGCATCAAATCACCTCGAGTGCGCCATCTTGGATATGCAAAGACTTGTCGGCTCGTGGTGGGGCTTCTGTGCCGGTCACAATCGCTTGAGGGGCGGCGGCTGCCATGGTCAGTAAATAATCGCGGCGGCTCGAGTCCAGTTCGGCAGTAAAGTCGTCGATTAGCAATATCGGGGCTTCCTTAAATTTCTCGGAGAGCAGTATAAATTCGGCTTGGCGCATCGCCAGCGCAATCGTTCGGGCTTCACCTCGAGAAGCGTAATCGGCAGCTTTTGTACCCGCCAGCCTAATCTCGAGGTCGTCGCGGTGTGGTCCAATAGCCGTGCTGCCACGGGCGATTTCTTCACGGCGTTTTTCTTTTAAGTGGGTTTGTAAATCATCAAGTCGGGCGGTCTCGAGTAATTTTAATTCCAGAATTTTATTGTTGCCAGCTAAATTGGTGTGCGATTCCTTGGCGATTTCGGTTAAACGATTCATCGCACGGCGGCGCAAACGCATGATTTCGCTGGCATACTCGAGCAGTTTTTCATCCCAGACCTCGAGCATCCAATCCTCGACTCGCTCGAGTTTTAAGACCGCATTGCGCTGCTGCACGACCCGTTCGTACTGCCCTAACAACTGCCCGTAACGCGGCGACACCCTCGAGACCAGCGCATCCAAAAAGCCACGCCGCAGCCCTGGATTGCCATGAATCAAATCAGCATCTTCGGGGCGAATTAAAACCGCACTGGCATGACGTGCCAATTCTGCCACCCGCACCGTCACACCATCCACTTTGGCACGTTTTTTGCCGGGCGCAAGTCCAACCTCGAGTTTAGAAATACCATCCTGACGCTCAATTTCTGCGCCAACAAATGCCTCTTTTTCGCTCAGTTGTACCACGGTCTCGAGTTTAGAAACTTCTAGCACACCTGTTAGGCACAAAAAAATCGCCTCGAGTAAATTGGATTTTCCCATGCCGTTGCCCCCCACAATGGCAGTAATACCGGGCTTAAACTCGAGTTTACCCGCCTTTAAGTTACGGAAATTGAGGGTCGAAAGCGAACGGAGTAACACGACAACAGTTTACAGGCTTTGAGTCCTGCGAAGCCACAAAGCGCCAGTCACAATTTTGGAGAGATAAGTCACAAGACCCAAATAAATTAAACTAAAATCTCCACTTCGTCTGTTATAGACCCACTATTTTCTTAATAAATCGCGGATTTCAGCCAATAAGGCTTGGTCTGGAGTCGGTCCAGTTGGCGCGACCACGGCTGGCTTTCGCATTTTTTCCATTGGCACAACCACAAAAAAGTAAACGGCGGCTGCCACCATCATAAAGCTAATGATTGAATTGATGAATTTTCCAATCATGATTCCACCTTTTCCGTCTGCTCCCGCTCCAAGCACCATACTCGAGAAGTCTGGCGCACCAAACAACATCCCGATAAGCGGCGTAAAAACATCGGCAACCAAAGAAGCCGTAACCGCTCCAAATGCCCCACCGATAATCACACCAACAGCTAAATCAACCACATTGCCACGCATCAAAAAATTCTTAAAACCTTCAATCATGAGTTTACTCCCTTTCGTACAAAAAGATTGTAAACAGTTCTAAGCCTAAAATAAACTGTGCTAAAGTTTAGCTTAAATTACAGTTTAAGCGCGGCGCTCTTTTTGGGCATGAGCGCTATAACCAAACTGTGGCAGACTGCTTTGGGCATTCTCGAGAATCACACGGGCAAGTTCGCCTAAGTTTTTACCACCCGCCCGAACATCCATTTTTAAGTTCTGCCGTAAATCGCTCAGGCTGACATCATCGAGCATCAGTTCTGTGCCATAGCGCAGGGTACTTGGACTGACCAGCAGCAAATCGGCTTCGGCTGGCAGCACATTCTCGAGAAAACAGCGCCCCGTCAGTAAGCCAGAAACAGTCGTGACTGTACCAAAGGTCTTATTTTCTAAAGCCCGCACCTCGAGATGCAGACCACGAATTTGGCGCAGAGGCTCGAGGGCTAAATCAAGGATTGGCGCGAACAATTTACCTGTGCCAAGAATCACTTTTGTACCGGGAACAGCTTTAGGCAGAGGTGGTAATGAGCCGCTTAAAAAGTCGCGCACCATGCCAACTCCGTTCTCGAGCATCGGATACCCTTCGTAGGCTTCCTCGGGCGGCAATGGTATACCCGCCAAAATATAGAATTCGTCGGACGGAAAAATAAAGCGTGTGCCACGTTCAGCAAGCATTTTCTTTTGCCATTTGTGGGCAATGTGCAACACGGCGGCAGCTTCTTGTTGGTTAAATGGGCGCAGTTCGGGCAGATTGCGGCGGTGGTCGGTTAAACCAAGCGGCACACAGGCGACTGATAAAACGTTGGGTAAACTGCTCAGGTAGGTTAAACTGTCCTCGAGATGCACCCCATCGTTGCGATTGGGTAGCAGCACCAACTGGGTGTACAAATCTATAGACTCGAGCCGCTTTAAGGTTTCTTGAATTTTGGTGCTTTCGGGGTCTTTGACCTTTAAGCGCCACCATTTCATCATATCGGCACGCAAGGCTTGGTCGGTGCTGTGAACACTGACATAAAGCGGCGAAAGATTCTCGGACAAAATACGATCAAAATCTTCTTCGGCTAAATTGGTCAGGGTCACAAACGAGCCATACAAAAACGACAAACGGTAATCGTCGTCCATCACATAAAGGCTTTTGCGAAAACCCTTGGGCATCTGATGGACATAGCAAAATTCGCATTTGTTGGCACAAATTTTTATGCCGTCAAACAAAACCTCGCTAAACTCGAGACCGGGGTCTTCCCAAGAAACCGCAAAATGTAGGCTTGAGCCATCAATGCGTTGCACTTCGAGGGTCACATCGCCAACCTCAAGTTCACGGCGGTAGGCTAAAATATCGGTGATGGCTTTGTTGTTGACCCGCAGCAAAGAATCGCCCGCTTGGACACCAGCTTTAGCGGCGGCGGAATCAGCTTGCACCCTCGAGACCAAGGCAGGATGGAGTGTGGACATCATGGCTGTACTGTACTTCATTAACTCGAGTATGCTCTAGGGCATGAAATTGGCTGGTCAAATCCTGACCCCTCGAGGTTGGCACAGTGGCGAACTCGAATTTGGTTCGCAAATTCTGGGCATTCGTTCAAAATTAAGTGCCCCCAACCGTTTTATCGCGCCTGGCTTTATCGATGTTCATGTCCATGGCGGTGGCGGTGGCGACACCATGGATGGACTCGAGGGCATCAAAACCCTAGCTGAGTTTCATGCCCAGCATGGCACAACGGCGCTTTTAGCCACGACCATCACCAACCCTTGGAAAAAAATTATCAGCGCCCTCAAAAACATTCAAAAAGCCATGAAATTAACAACAGGCGCAAGAATTCTTGGAGCGCACCTCGAAGGACCGTTTGTTTCGCCGCATAAACTTGGCGCACAACCGCCGTTTACGCTCGAGCCAACGCCAGACCGGGTGCAAAAAATTCTCGAGTTGGGCGTGGTCAAAGTCGTGACTCTCGCCCCAGAAATACCTTCGGCGCTGCAAGCTGCCCAGATGTTTCTCGAGAACAATGTGCGGGTTAGCCTTGGACACACCATCGGTACTGCCGAAGATGCCAACATTATTTTTGCACTTGCCAGCTGCTTAACCCGAGCCTCTCAAGTCAGCGGCACACATCTTTACAATGCCATGGGCGGACTTGAGGGACGCAACCCCGGCGTACTTGGAGCGCTCTTGGCAAACCCCAATGCCTATGGCGAACTGATTCTGGATTTTCAGCACGTCCATGCCTCGAGTTTTCGGGCGGCTTTTTTTGCCAAACCCGAAAAACTGATGCTGATTACTGACGCGATGCGTGCCGCCGGAATGCCAAATGGTCTGTACGACCTTGGCGGGCAAATGGCAACCCTCAAAGATGGCGCAGTCACCCTACCCGATGGCACATTGGCGGGCAGTGTTTTAACGATGCTCGGAGCGGTTCAAAATGCAGTCAAAGCTGGACTGGCGCTCGAAGTCGCCTTAAAACTCGCCTCGAGCCACCCAGCCCAGTACCTAGGACTGACCGACTGTGGCAAAATAAGCAAAAACGCTCGAGCCGATTTGGTGGTGCTGCGCTCAGACCTGAGTCTCGAGGCAGTCTACATTGGCGGACAAAGGCAAGGTTAAAAGTTTTGACCCTTTTAACCTTTTGACCTAGCTTTCACTCGTGATTGATGTGCATTAGCCAAGTTCCAATCGCAAAACTCACGGCGGCTGTTCCTAGTTTCCAGAGCATCGCTTCGGCTGTTAATTCTTTGCCGGGAAAAAAAGAATCGGCTGTCCAGTAGACAAAAAAAGCAAATGTGCCATTGCCAATCAGCCAGCCAGCTAGGCGCTTTGGGTCAGATGGAATGTTTAAGAAAGCAATTTTTTTAGCGTCAGACGGTTGCATGAGCATCAGCATAGCGGCAGGCGGAGGGACATTCAATATCTCGAGAGAATTTGAGTTGGCTTTGGGCAGACTCGAGTCCAAAACCGCAATTTAGAACGTTTCCAACAGTAAAAATTAGGCATCAAAAATTATAAACGACTTGACCGACACAAGTTTTTGCGGATTTCAAGATTTTAAGGCTCGAGGACGACTTGCAACGCTTGTGAAAATCGTGTGCTATGATTCTACAGATGCGATTCAATTCTTTGCGCCTTCTTGTAGCGGTTCTTGGCGTTGCTGCGCTGCCCAGCGCATTGGCGCAAACTGCCTCGTCTTCTTCTGGTTGCGGCGACGTGAGGGCTTTACAAGCCTCGCTAACGTCAAGTCCGCAAAGTGTATCAGCCTTGGTCAAACTTGGCGAAGCCCAGTTGTGTCTGGGGCGAACGCAAAAGTCTCGAGCTTTTTTGGTGGCTGCCCGCGATAACCTCGAGTCGGCTTCAAATATAGATGGTAAAAACTTTGAAGCCCGTTTTTTATTGGGGCAAGCCTATTACGAACTTGGCGATTTTGATGCAGCCATCCTCGAGTTTACCCAACTGACCAAACTTTTCCCAGACCGCGCCGATGCGTTTTACCAACTGGGTGTGGTTCATGCCCGAATCCGTAAAACCGATGATGCGATTGCTGCCTTTAATAATGCTGCCCAACTTGCAAAAAGTGGTCGGCTCGAGATTGCTTTTCAGCGCGATGTCAATGTTGCGCTGGCGGGGCAACTTTTAGCCAAACGCGATTATGCCAGTGCTGCCGCCGCTTTTAAGGCAGCCCAAGAATTTGCCCCAAATGAAATCGACTTGCAGGTCAGCGAAGCCCAAGCCTGGTTTGATGCGGGTCGCAACACCGAAGCCCTTGAAGTGGTCAATCGGGTCTTGGCAAAAAACCGTGGCAACATTGGAGCGGCTTGGCTGATTGCCAGCATCTACGAAAAAGAAAAACAACTCGACCGAGCAGTGCGCGAACTCAATCGTTCCTTGGCGGTGGTGACTGCACCAAAAGACCGCGCTGTTTTGCTGCTCAAACGCGGTTTGGTCGAAAGTACCCAAGGCAGAGCCGATGCCTCGCTCGAGACCTTGCGCCAAGCGGTCAGTAACGATGGCACACTTTTCGAGGCTCGCTATGCTTACGGCTCAGCTTTGCTCTCGAGCAGCAAGCCTAACGCTCGAGCCGCTTACAGCCAATTTATCGAAGCCAATAAATTGCGGGCTGGCGATGGTGAAGTCCAACTTGGGCTTGCCAATGCCCAAAGCCAACTGGGCAACCATGTCTCTGCCTATCAGAATGCCCAAGCTGCGATTCGTCTGTTAGCCACCGACCCTTCCCGAGTTGCTGCCGCCCGTTATGTGGCGGGACGCAGTGCCTACTTGGCTGGCTTAACGGCTTCGGCAGCCAAAGCTGATTTATTGCGTAAAGCCACAATCGAATTCCGAGCTTTGGTGGCTCAAGATGCAAGCAGTGCCGAGTACAGGTATTGGTTGGGTCTGACCTTGCTGCAACGTAAAGACTACACGCCAGCCATTGAAAGCCTGATTGAAGCCGTCAAACTTGCGCCCAACGACCTCGAGATTCGGATTGCCTTGAGTGCTGCTTATATTGGTGCAAAGCGCTTCTCGGATGCTGAAACTGTGGCTCGAGCCGTGGTCAAAGCTGCGCCGAACAATGCCGATGCGTGGTTTAACTTAGGTTTGGCGCTGCTCAACCAAGGACGTGCCGCCGAAGGCAAAAAAGCTGTTCAGAGCGCTGCCAAACTTGGCAATCAAGCTGCCCAAAATTTACTCAAGAAACTCTAGGCTATATATGGACTGGTTAAAACGCAACTGGGTGGATGTGCTGATGGCAGGATTAATCCTTGCTGTCGTCGGTGGTTTTCTCACCCTTTTGTTGCGCGGTGGTGTTTTTGTCAATAATTCCCAACCTGTAGATAGCACCACGACCCTAACCACTGTTCCAGCCCCAACAGGGACACCCAGTACCCCCACGTCGAGTACGCCAAGCTCGAGTACCTCAAAACCAGTTGTATCGCCTAAGCCCACAACTCCGCTCGATGTTCCAGATATTCCAGAAGCCCCTGCGACCATACCGTCGGCTACTGGTACAAGTGGTTCAACTTCAAATGCAAGCGGTTCAAACATAGGCAACTCAAGCACAGGAACGACCAACTCGAGTAGCACGACCACACCAACTCGTCCAACAGCAGCGATTGCCACAGCCCCCAGTCTTGGCAGCCAAAAAACAACTCCAGAAGCCACCAAGCCACCAAGCACCAAAGGCAGTTATGCCCGTGCCGATTTTCTACGTAATTATCGTGTGGCGGCTGGCTCATACTCGAGTCTTGAGCGAGCTAAAAAAGCGGTGACCCAATTGCGCGGTCGTGGCTTGCCCGCTCAAACCTTCCCAAGTGGGAATTCCCATGTGGTGGTGGTTGGACCTTATGCCCGCGAAGCCTCGGCGCGGTCAGCTTTGAAGCAAGTGCGTCAATCGTTTCCAGACGCTATTTTGTATCGCCCAGATGGAACTCGAGAAGCCTCTGCCCGAGTGGTTGCGCCGCAAACTCCTGCGGGTGGTGCGGGTACACCAGCCACACTGACGGCTGATACGAGCTACTTACAAGTTGGAGCTTTT
Organism: Deinococcales bacterium; assembly: GCA_043778225.1. GTDB lineage: Bacteria > Deinococcota > Deinococci > Deinococcales > JAAFIG01 > JAAFIG01. Next base: position 44,497 of record JAYWGM010000070.1, read on the forward strand.
AAGGATGTCAAAGGAGCAACTGCCTTGCTCGAGAAATTGCAAAATGCTGGTTTCAAGCCACTCACCAAAAACATCAGTGGTTTACTGCGAGTTCTGGTCGGTCCACTCAGCAGCAGCCAATTAGAAACCACCCGCACCGACCTCAAGAATTCTGGCTTTGAAGCCTTTGCGGTTAATTTATGAGCCAAAAACCCCCTCTGAGCATTCCCAATGCCACCATCTCGAGGATGGTCACCTATTTACGCATCCTCACGACCCTCGAAAAAGATGGAATCAATCGTACCTCGAGCGAACTGCTTGCCGAACAAGCTCAAGTCTCGGCATTTCAAGTCCGCAAAGACCTTGCTTATTTTGGACGTTTTGGCACACGAGGTATGGGCTATACAGTCTTAACCTTACGCCGAGAATTACAACGAATTCTTGGTTTGAATCGGCGTTGGAGTTGCGTCATTATCGGTATGGGTCGTTTAGGACAAGCCCTCGCAGATTACCCCGGTTATATGGAGTCGAACCTGTATGAATTCGAGTTAAAAGGACTATTCGACATTGACCCCCACAAGGTGGGGATGCAATTGCGTGGCATCAGTGTGCAACATATCAGTGAACTCGAGCAGTGCGTCCGTAGCCACGGCGTGGACATGGGATTTATCACTGTTCCAGTTGAAAAAGCTCAGGACGCTGCCGATGCGCTTGTCAAAGCTGGAGTTCGTGGTATTCTCAACTTCGCACCGACTGTACTCGAGGTTTCCGAAGAAATCGCCGTCGAGCAAGTGGATTTTATGGCTGGTATGAAACGATTGGCATTTTATATCCTAAACCCGCACCTCAAAGCCCTTTCTGATCAGGAGGAATAAATAGATGAAAAAGATTTTAGCTGTTTTAATGTTGGTTGTACCGATGGCTTTGACCGCTTGTAACAACGACCTTGGTAATTATGTGGTTGGCGTACCAACCGTTTTTCCAACCTTTACGAAAGCCAGTGGTACTTACAATCCTTTGACAAACCAGACAACTGGTGCCTATCAAGTTTCTTTCAAGGTTGCACCTGGCTCCCCAGGCGGTGTTGTTCAAGCATTTACTGCCGCCGATGGTACGTTATTACCCTTGGGGGTGTCTGTTCCAAGTTGCTCAGTTATGCTTGGCAGTGTTCCTCGAGTAGACCCCTGTGATGGGGCTGCCAGTGGTGATATTGGCTTTAGCGCTCCAGGTAGTATTGAAACACTACGGATAAAAGGCATCAAGGTACAAGGCTTTAATGGTTTGTCCAAGGATATTGTTTGGTCTGGACAAATACCTCTTGTTCCAATGAATCCGTAATAAATATCTTCTAACTATAGAGGAGGGGTCTTTGCGATGAATGAGACCCCTTCTCTTAGTTACTTAAAAAATCAATAGAAAGGATGTGGTGAGTGACTCGTTATTGGTTGTGAAGTTAAGATTAGCACGAATAAATACACCTTCAGGAACTGGTGGCTCAAAAGCCAATTTGATACAACCTGCACCTTGGGTTGAGTTGAAAATACCATTAAATGCACCTTTGAGAGCAAGAGGTGTTCCAGCAAATGAGTATGTTCCGCCTGTTCCTGATGAAACTTTAAGCATATCAGCGTTTGTGATTGCTAAGCCAACCATATGAACTTTGATACCATTGGCTTTAGCTAAAGCAATGACTTCAGTAGGTGTTTTCATGCTCGAATTATCTTCACCATCAGTGAGTACAATTGCCATCTTGTTTGGTGCTGTTTGTGTCATGGCAAGCTTGACAGAATCATAAGCTGCATCCCAGAGATTAGTACCACCATTTTCGGAAGTGGCGTTATCAATAGCAGTCCCTAGTAAAATTTTATCTGATGAAAAATCCTGCCACAGTTTCAGGGCAAGATTAGGGGATGTCGCAGGAAAGTCGCCTCCGCTTGAAAATGAACCAATAAGTGCAGTATCGGATACACTCATACGATTTACGAAAAGTTTACTGGCAGCATTACGACTGGTTTGGGTTTTGTTGCTATTAGGAATTGGATCATTGGTTGACATTGAACCAGTCGCATCTAATGCGATGACTGCAGCAATCGCTCCACTCGAAATACCCGAAATAGAACCACACGTAGTAGCTGTGACTTTAGTTGGTTTATAGGCAGTTCCTCCAACTATGTTATTAGAAACAGTAAATGGGTATACAGAACCTAGTGGCACATTCGGGTTGAGCAATACAGCATTTTCCAATAAATTGCCATCTGGTTTCACTGCACTGACACTCAAATTAACTTGTTGCGCCACACTAGCAGAATCAAGATTAAAACCATTAACAATACCAATTAATTTAAGTGGTTCTGGCTTTGGTTCAGTCGAAGTACAAGCAGTTAGCGCGAATGTTACAATTCCAAACACAACACCAATTCTCAGTTTATTCATTTTGTTCTCCTCACTAATTTTGCCTATTAGGGCACGTCTGTAGTATATCTTAATAAATTACAAATCTGTGGTCAATTCCCGCACACTATTGCTTACATTTTATAGCTATAGTTACAGCATAGTGAATATCCTCGCAATCTTTGCCCATCCCGATGACGAAATCAGTTGCCTTGGCGCACTTGCTAAACACGCGGCTCGAGGCGACCATGTAAAACTGGTCTGGACAACTTACGGCGAACTGGCTTCGCAATTTGGCAATACACCAGCCGCCCAAGTCCAAGCCACTCGAGAATCCCATGGACGTTTTGTGGCACAAACAATTGGTGCAAGTTATCAGTTTTTTGATATGGGCGATTCAAAAATGCTTGGTTCTCGAGAAGAAGCGCTGGCATTGGCACGTTTGTATGCTGAGTTTAAGCCAGATGCAATCATCACTTGGGATGACTTTAACCGTCATCCAGACCACCGCGCCACCGCAAAAATTGCTTTTGATGCCCTGACCTTTGTGCGGATTCCCAAAATCTTAAACGAAGGGCGTACCGACACACTCGAGCCACACCGAGCAGCGATTACTTTTTATCAGTATGTCTGTTCAGATTCTAACCGCCCTGTGGTTCATGTGGACATCAGCCATACTTTCGATATTGCCTTAAAAATTCGTGATTACTACGCCGAGTTTTACAAATGGACATGGAGCAGCGACGATTTTAGGTCGTCTCGAGCCACTTGGGGGCAAGCCGTTGGAGTCAAATACGCTGAGCGCTTTACAATTCAACGCTCAGTCCATCCACCACTCGAGTATCTGGTCTAAACGAGTCTGGTCTCGAGTACAAAAATTACTTGTTTCTTGTCAAGGACGGTCTAGGTCTTGATTTTAATGTCTCGTGTCTCGAGTCGGGTGACAACTTTAGCTCAGAAAGTTCACAGGCAATCGGCTACTGGCTTTGCTATGGTCTGGCGATGTTGCTTAAACGCCTATTGATTGCTGCTTTGCTTTGCTCGAGTGCGGCGGTTGCCAAGACCTATACTGTTCAATCTGGCGATACACTTTATCGTATTGCACAAAAAAACAGCCTTAGCACCACGCGGCTCTTGATGCTTAATCCGGGCATTCAAGAAAATCTGCGAATTGGGCAGCAAATCAATTTGGGTGGTGTAGCCAGTCGTTCTACAATCAGCAGTAGTCGCTCAAGCAGCAGTGTCGTGCGTGTGGCATTCGCCAAAATTGGGGCAAATTACCGTTGGGGTGCAAGTGGACCTTATAGTTTTGATTGCAGTGGTTTTAGCAGCTATGTGATGAAGCAAATGGGTGTAACCTTGCCACGCTCGAGCCGCGCTCAGTTTAATGGTGGTCGGGCAGTCTCGAGAAATGGCTTATTGCCTGGCGATTTGGTCTTTTTTCAAGGATTCAATGGACGCGGTGGAGTTGGACACGTTGGTGTGTATATTGGCAACAATAAAATGGTTCATGCCAGCACCCCAAGCACAGGTGTGATTATCTCGAGTTTATCGGAACGCTACTACCTCAGTCGTTACCTTGGGGCGCGTCGGTACTTATAAATAACCTGTCAAAAACAGGGTTCTAGCCCCATTTCGCGGCATCATTTTGTTTTGGTGCTAGACTGTAGAATATGAAAGCTAAGTTACATAATTGGCACGCTGGGGTTCTCAGTTTTTTTTTACTCGCAGGCTTGGTGGCTTGTCCCACACCTGTTGAGCCTGTTGTGCTTCCCCCTGACAACGATGGTATCCCAGACAGTGCGGAAATGCCGGGCAGTACCTTTGCTGGCTTAGATTTATACGCTCTGGGCGCTCGAGTTGGTCAGCGCGACATTTTCTTAGAAATTGACCATATGGATTCAAGCGAAGCTGGCTTAAATCCACAAAAAGCTGCCTTCGATAAAATTGTGGCGGCTTTTGCAGCAAAAAACATTGTGCTGCACATTGATGCGGGTAATGTGTTTAGTGCTGGTTTTGACCCAAGCAATTACAACCTTGGCAATACTGACCGCTTATTGCCCTACAATTCACGTATCGCTTTAACCCCTCAAGCTGGATATGCCAGTGTTCAAGAACTCAAAAGCCAAAATTTTGATCCCAAACGCAATCAAATTTTTTACTACATGGTGATGGGGAGTTCTCAAAACAGCGATGGTTCGGCTGGCTCGAGTGGAAGAGCCGAGATTCTGGGTAATGACGGCATGGTGACTTTTGGTAACTGGGCATTAAATAAATCCTCAGAGACTAAAATCAATCAATTGAACAACATCGTGGCAAGCACAATCATGCACGAATTTGGGCACAACCTTGGATTACGCCACGGCGGGAACGAAAACAAAAACTATAAGACCAATTACGTCAGCATCATGAACTATATGTACCAACTTGATTGCATTGGACCAAGCAGTGGGCAAGGGGTGGCTGACCGTTATTTTCGCAATTTCAATTCGGTCAAGTACCCAGAAAGCAGCTTGGTCAACAATGCCAGAAGTGCTGGTTGTGCAATCGACTTTTCAAATGGAAGCTCGAGTACCTTAAATGAAGAAACACTCAATGAAAATGCTGGTATGGGACGAGGGGCTGTTTTTGTAGATTGGAATGACAATGGTACAGTTCAGAATAGTCTAAGCCTAAACTTAAATCCGCAACCGGTAAACCAAGGCGGCGACACCATTAAAGATACCCACGCCGACCACGATGATTGGACAAATATCCGTCTGGGCTTTGCAAATCTCGAGGCAGTCGACATACGCCAACTCAGTACCCAACAATTACAAAAACCATTATCGAATCTCAATCAAGAGGTCTCGGACGAAATACCGCCAAGTCCTGAATACTTTTTGAATTTACACCAAGAGACAAAATGAAGTACATCTCAGCCCTACTGCTGTTTTCGGCGTTGGCGTTAGCGCAACGCGACACCATAGGGCAAAGTATGGTAGTGCGTGGTGTAGATTCCGAGCCAACCAGAAGCCAAGTCAAAAGTATGCGGCTCGAGCAGCAGACCATGACCCTCGAGACCAACACAGGGCAAATCAGCATTATTGGCTACCCTGTTTGGCTTGAGCGGCAACAACTGGCGGGGACATCCTTGGTCAGCGATTCTTGGTTGCGCCCAGATGGTCCCGAAACTCGTTTAGAGTTTGCACGGACGTACTCGCCTTTTTTGATTCTTGGTTCACATACCAGTCCAAATTCTGGATTGCTCGGTGGTTGGCGATTCACCAGCCGCATTGCCGAAAAAACCGCCTTTGTGCAGTTGCTCGAGAAAACCACCGCCCTGCCACTCGAGCGCAATGTGTTGATTAAACAGGGTCTCCTGCTCTGGTGTGTGCGCCTAGCAGCCCTACACCTGCCACAAGCCACTCAACCCAATGTTTCCAACGAAGCCGAGACTCCGCGTTTTGACTGGGCAGCCCTGCGGGTTGGTAAAGCCAGCCTGTGCCATAATTAAGGATATGAAGCTCGAGACCTACCTCAATCGAATTGCTTACACGGGCGCTCGAGAACCGACGCTGACGGTTTTGAATGCCTTGCAGGAAGCTCATTTAAGTGCCATTCCCTACGAGAATCTCGATATTCACCTTGGGCGACCTGTGCTGTTAGACCAATCTCGAGCCTACGAAAAAATCGTACTGCAAAAACGCGGTGGCTGGTGCTACGAAATGAACGTACTTTTTGCATGGGCATTGCGAGAAATTGGCTTTGAAGTCCAGTACCTTTCTTCGGGGGTTTTGCGCCCCAATGGACAAACCCCAGATGGCGACCACCTGATTTTATTGGTCAATCAGGCATACCTTGCCGATGTCGGTTTTGGCGATGGGGCGATTTGTGCTTTGCCAATCCTTCAAGGCACATACCAAGCTGGTTTTCTCGAGTACCGCATCAGCCTAGAAGACAATTGGACAATGCACAACCCAACCCAAAGCAACACGGCTGGGTTTGTTTTTTCGCTCGAGCCTCGGAAACTCGAGTTTTTCCAAGAGCGCTGCACCGATTTACAAACCAGCCCAGACAGTGGTTTTGTTCGCACCACTGTTTGTCAGCGCATAACTCAAGAAGCGCTGTATACTCTGCGTGGTGCGGTGCTGACCATACTGACCAAGACAGGTGAAAGCCGACGCACCGTTGAGAATCTTGAGGATTACCAAAAAGTGCTGCTTGAGCATTTTAAGCTCGAACTGCTTCAAGCACCTGTGCTGTGGGAAAAAATCTGGACACGACACCTCGAATTTCAAGCAACTCGAGCTTTGTCTACGAGTGCAACTTGATTATTCTATCGTTGGCGCTTTAGACTCCTAAATATGGAATGGATTTCAGACCCCGCCGCTTGGACGGCTCTTTTAACACTGACTGCTTTAGAAATTGTGCTTGGCGTGGATAACGTCATTTTTATCAGTATCTTGGCTGCCAAGTTACCGCAAGAACAACAAGCCAAAGCTCGCCAAACTGGTTTATTGATGGCGGGTGGAATGCGAATTTTATTCTTATTTTCGATTTCCTTAATTTTACAACTCAAATCGGATTTATTTACTGTATTGGGGCAAGGTATTTCAGGTAAAGACCTGATTTTGCTGGCGGGAGGCTTGTTTTTACTTTACAAAGCCACCAAAGAAATTCACGATAAACTCGAGGGCGAACACGGCGAAGTCTCGAGTCGGGTAGCACCGACTTTTGCAGCCGTGATTGGTCAGGTTTTAATTCTCGATTTGGTTTTTAGTATTGACAGTGTGATTACTGCTGTTGGCATGACCACAATCGTGCCAGTCATGGTGATTGCCGTTTTGGTTTCGGTCGGGATTATGCTTTTTGCTTCTGGTGGCATTTTTAACTTTGTCAATCAGCACCCCAGTGTCAAGATTCTTGCGTTGTCATTTTTACTTTTAATTGGTTTTACCCTGATTGCTGAAGCATTTGAAGTCAAGATTCCTAAAGGTTATGTTTACTTCGCCATGGGCTTCTCGGTGATGGTTGAATTCCTCAACATTCGTGCCAGTACCCGTAAAGCCAAGCCGGTCGAACTGCATCAGCCAATCGTTGCAGAAAATCCCAAGGCTTAGCTGGCTGTTGGCTCACAGAAGAAAGGTGCGGAATAAGTTCACAGATTGTCCTCGCGTTTGTCTCGTAATTCTCGGATACCCGTGCTGACCAGTTTCCTGTTGCGTGGAATAGTGGTTGGTAGGTGCGGCTCGAATTTTTGCATGGCTGGGTATGGAATTACTTTTTTAGGCTCGAGTCTGATTAACTGCCCAATAATCTCGTCTAAACTCGAGTCATACCGAATTAACTTATACCAAGTTAAGCTAATCAGTCTCGTATGATTCATCTCGATGAGAATATATTTGCTTGACTGACGCATTCGTAAAATTCATGAAAGATTTTTAAGTGAAACGTACACCTTAACTTGGTATGAGTGCTTTTGATTTTCAGGTTGAAATTGGTTGGATGGATTATGGTTTTTCGCTTCAAGGGATTGTGGGTTTAGACTTTTTGTTGAAAACCCGTGCAGTGATTGATCTTGCAGATTTGGAATTGCGGTCTGTCTCGAGCTAAACCCTTATATTGGCTATAGTCACGCCATGCCCGCCTTCGTTGGGGTTGGCATCGCTGTAACTCGAGACACGCTTGTCGGTTTTTAGGTAATCCCGCACCACACGCCGCAGTATTCCTTCGCCCTTGCCGTGCAAAATCCTGATTTGTCCTTCGCGCAGGGCTTGGGCTTCTGAAATAAAATTGCGAACTTCTTCAATCGCTTCTTCAACATGAGCGCCGCGTAAATTCAATTCTTTGGTGAAACTCGAGGGAGAGATATAAACCCCGCCACTGGCAGCCTTGACGGTTACACCTGTTGGGTTTTTGAGGCGCACATCGCGGCGCTTCAAAGTTACTTTTAAGAGCCCCATCTGTACCAGCACATCGTCGCCGCGCAACTCGAGAATTTTGCCATTTGTGCCGTAACTCGGCACTTCGACGCTTGCGCCGGCTTTTAAGGCTTCTGGTTCGCGTTGCACCGCACTCATTTGTGGGCGTTCAGCTTGGGCAGCCGCCCTGAGGTCGCGCAGTTCCTGCATCACTTTGGGGCGTTCGGTTTGTAAGTCGTTTTGGGTGCGGTTTTTAAGTTGCCGTACTTGCTCGATGGCACTGCGGTAAACGCTATCGGCTTTGGCTTGGGCATCGGTCAGAAACTGATTCTTTTGCTGTTCTAAACTCTCGAGTTTCTGGCGTAAGTCTTTTTGTTCGCGTTCGGCATTTTCTTTGGCAACTCGAGCCGCAGCAGCATCGGTCTCGAGGTTCTTGCGTTCTATTTCAAGGGCTTCGAGTAACTTTTCGACTTGCAGTCCTTCTGGTCCTAAAATCGTTTCGCCTCTGGTCACGACGCTGTTTGGAAATCCCAAGCGCCGCGCAATTGCCAAGGCATACGAGCGTCCGGGTGCGCCGATGCTTAATTTATAAGTCGGGCGAAGATTCTCAACATCAAAGCTCATGCTGGCATTGACCACATCTTGGCGTTCGGAAGCAAAGATTTTTAGGGGCGTGAGGTGGCTTGTGATAATCCCCCTTGCGCCTTGGGTTAAAAGCTGTTCTATCATCGCTTGAGAAAGTGCTGCGCCTTCGGCAGGGTCTGTGCCGCTTCCTAGCTCGTCAATTAAAACGAGCGTGCCAGATTTGGCTCGCTCGAGAATTGTGGCTAGGTTTTTCAGGTGGGCGGCAAAGGTGCTTAGGCTCTCGAGTAAGTTCTGACCATCGCCAATATCGCACAGGATTTCTTCAACAATCGGTAATTTGGCGCTGTAGGCTTTGACAAATAAGCCGCTTTGGTGCATCGCAATTGCTAAGCCCAAACTTTTTAGGGTTACGGTTTTACCGCCCATGTTTGGACCAGTTATTAAAAGTAAGCGTCGCCTCGAGTCAAGGCGAAACGAATTGGGGATACAATCTGTAATTAAAGGGTGGCGAATATCGATAACTTCAAAGTCGCCTTCTGGGCTGACATCGGGGCGGGTTAAATCCCATTCTTTACACAAAGCAGCTTTGGCAGCAATCAAATCGAGTTCGGCAATCGCCCGCAAGGTTTCCCACAAGCCCGGTTCGTCGGCAACCATACGGGTAAGCTCGAGCAAAATTCGGGCGACTTCTTGTTCTTCTTCGATGACTGTGCGGGCAAGTTCGTTATTCAGTGGCACAACACTGGCGGGTTCGATAAAGACCGTTTGTTGGCTGGCGCTCGAGTCCACGACAATCCCGGGGACTTGATTTTCAAAACTCGAGCGGACTGGAATCACGTATCTATCGCGGCGAATGGTGATGATTTTGTCTTGCAGGTATTCGCCGTTTCTTTCCATGATGCGCGTTAAACTGTCGCGGATTTGGCTGCGAAGCGGTTCGATACGGCGGCGCAGTTGCCTGAGTTTTGGGCTGGCATCGTCGCGCACTGTACCATCACGGTTGAGTTTCTCGAGAACACTGCGGGTTAAAATCGTGTGCTGACCGATGCGTTCGGCAACGTGCATCAATGGACCAACACTATGCTGACCGATGCTGCGCCGCAAGGTCATGGCAGCCTCGAGCGTATACGCCACATCGAGTAATTCTGGCGCGGCGACCAATTGTCCTTGGTTGAGTTTACTCAGCACCCCACGCACATCGGTAATCCCGCCAAGGTGTAAACTCGAGCCAATCAGGGCATCCTCGAGTTGTTCAATCATGGTGCGAATCTGGTAGGCATCAGAAGTTGGCATTAAAGCCAAAGCCAGTTCGCGTCCCATGGTGGTACTCGAGCGTTCCGCAATCGCTTGGCGAATCGGCTGAAACTCTAGAACTTCTAAGGCTCGGTTGGTTATCACAAATACTCCACTCGAGATGAAAATAACATCTCAGCCGAGGATTATAAATCCCATACCCACAAAAAGAATGCGCGTAACGGCGTAGTTTGTATTCTCATTATGGCGTAGGTCAAACGGAGTAGTTAAAATCTTGTTTTGGCGAATTTAAGTACGTTTTGTTTGTTGCATTTATTTCGATGAAATTCTATCATCAGGCATGATTGCTGCTTTGCACATCCCAAGTCCGTCAGATAGCCAAATCGCTCAGGATTCCCAAGCGGTCTTAGCCAAGCACAGAACTAAAAATCTTGAATTGCAAGTGGTAGGTTCAAGCGATAAACTAACGCTTTCGGTGGCTGCAACAAATTTACTCGAGCAGATTCTACAAGAAATGGCAGGTGGTCGGGCGGTCAAACTCACCAGCCTCGAAGCCGAATTAACCAGTCAGCAAGCTGCCGATTTGCTTTTTGTTTCAAGACCCTATTTCATTAAACTTCTCGAGCGTGGCACAATCCCTTTTCGTAAAGTCGGTAAGCATCGGCGGATACAATTAGCCGATGTGATTCACTATAAGCAGCAAACTGATTCATTGCGGCTTGAGGTATTGCGTGAACTGTCCGCCCAAGCTCAGGAACTCGGAATGGGTTATGAACTGTGATTGTGTTGCTGGATGCGAGTGTCTTATATCCTGCTCCATTGCGTGATTTATGGATGAATTTGGCATTGCTTGATGTGATACAAGCACGTTGGACAAGCGAAATTCATACCGAATGGATTCGTAATGTCCTCAAGAATCGTCCTGATTTAACACGCAGTCAACTCGAGCGCACCCAAACCCTGATGGATTTTCATGTGCGTGACGCATTGGTAACGGGGTACGAACATCTGCAAACTGGATTGCAGTTACCAGACCCAAATGATTGCCATGTTTTAGCGGCTGCAATTCAGGCTCGAGCCAAACTGCTTGTGACCAGTAATCTAAAGCATTTTCCAAATGATTACTTGGTGTCATTTTCGGTTATGGCATGGCATCCGAATCAATTGGTTTTGTATTTACTTAAAACCAATCCAACTGGTTTATTGGCGGGATTACGCCAACAACGTGCTACTCTGCGTAACCCACCCATCACTACCTTGCAAATGCTGAAAATGCTGACAAAAGTTGGTTTAGTAGACAGTGCAACCGCACTCGGGGAATTCGATTTCTAACGCAGCGCCGTCACGAGTGTGCTGATGTTGTGCTGAAAAGCCTTGAAATAAGTGTCGCCACTCGAGCCAACCGCACCAAGCGCATCGGTGTATAAGGCTGGGGCAATTTTAGCCCCAGTTTCTCGAGCAATGGTTTGGGCAAGTTTAGCATTAAGTACATTCTCGGTGAAAATAGCTTTGACTTTCTCGCGGCGAATAATACGGATTAAATCAGCCGTTTCTTTAGCACTTGGGGCGCGTTCGGTGCTGCCGCCAGGAATCACTGTTCCCACCACCCGAAAACCATAGCGGTCTGCGAGGTAGCCGAGTGCATCGTGATTGGTCACAATTTTGCGGCTCGAGACTGGAATTTTTTGCACCTCGAGTTTTGCCCAAGCGTCCAGATTTGCCAATTGGCGGTTGTATAAAGCCGCGTTGTTCCAATACGTATTTTTGTTACTCGAATCGGCAATCGTCAGGGCATTGCGGATTTTATTGATATAGCTCATCATATGGATTGGATTCCACCAGATGTGCGGGTCGGACTCGCCAATTTCGTCGCCTTCGGTGAATTTACGGGTCGTTAAGCCTTTAGACAGTTCGATTATCTTGGCTTTGCCACCCGCATTTTTAGCCAGTTTTGCAAACCATGTCTCGAGTCCAAGTCCACTGATAAACACCACTTTGGCTTGTGCAAGGGCTTTGACATCTTGAGCGCTGGGTTGGTAGCCATGGGCATCGCCATCTCGAGGGACAAAATTGGTCAGGCTGATTTTATCGCCACCAACATTCTTAACCAAGTCCTCGAGAATCGAGAAACTGGTGGTAACTTGCAGGGTTTGGGCGTAACTAAGGCTCGAGAGCAAAAAAAGAATAAGAGTGATAACACGTTTCATAGCTTAATGATAATTTATTATCAATTAGAAATATAGGGCAATCTATGCCGCTTCAAAACCAAGCAGCACATTGACCGCATTGACTCCGATTTCCTCGACTGCATACCCGCCCTCCATTACAAATAAGGTTGGCTTATTCAGCTTGGCAATTCTCGAGCCAATGTGTAGGTAATCGGGACTCTCGAGCAAAAACTGTGAAATCGGGTCGCCCTTAAAGGTATCCACGCCCAGCGAAACCAGCAGCACATCGGGGGCATACGCTAAAAGCCGCGCACACGCCAACTCGAGACTCGAAAACCACGTTTCAAAGTTTGTCCCATGCGGCATCGGATAATTGACGTTAAAGCCCTCGCCAGCACCAACCCCTGTTTCGTCGGCGTACCCCAGAAAATATGGATATTCGACACTCGGGTCGCCATGTAGGTTGACCACCAGCACATCATCTCGAGCATAAAAAATGCTTTGCGTACCGTTACCATGGTGATAATCAATGTCCAGAATCGCCACTCGAGCCGCGCCCGAATCCAGAAAATACTGGGCTGCAATTGCCACATTATTCAAGTAACAATACCCGCCCATATAATCGGCTGCCGCATGATGCCCCGGCGGACGGCACAGCGCAAACGCGCTGCCCGAGCCAGATTGCACCAACTCAGCACCAGTGAGCGCCACATTGACACTGCTTAAAATGGCTGTCCAAGTGGTTGGTGTAATTGGCGCAGCCGCATCCAAGCTGTAGAACCCAAGTTTGGCTTCGATTGCCACCGGTTCTCGAGCCTGATTCATGCCCCGCACCGCCCATGTGTACGGCAGCGCGTGCTTGGCATGACCAGCCGCAATCCACTCCGCCCACGCATTCTCGAGAAAGCGCACATAGGCTGGCGAATGCACCCGCGTAATTGGTGTGACTCCCAAATCCTTTGGCTCGAGAATTTCGCCAAGGTTCATTTTTTGGACTCGAGCCAGAATAATTTCTGCCCGACGCGGCATTTCAAAGACTGGCACAAGCCCATCGGCGACCAGTTCAAAATCGCCATGATGGAGTTTATGGGCTAGAGAGTAAATGGTTTTCATGTTTTTCCTTTCAAAAAATAGCGAACTCGCGTATTCCAAAAAACAGGGCGAACACAAGGTTCGCCCCTACAAAGACGTATAAATCACCTACCTTTTCAAACGAGTCCAAACCTTGTCCCGCAGAGCGATATTGGCACTCGAGCAGAGTTTATTGGCACGGAAACGATTGGTCAGGTTGGCTGGTGTGTTGACCGCAGGGTCAGTTTTTAAGGCAGCGTCAAAGAATTTATCTGCGCCTTTAATGCTGTTGTTGTAGCCCGTGAAATTGCTGGCAATTGCAATGGCTTCTGGGGTCATCATCCAGTTGATAAATTTGATCGCTTCGGCTTTGTTCTTGGAAGATTTTGGCACGGCGAAATTATCATTCCAGAAAGGAATTCCTTCTCGAGGGTACACAAACACACCAGTTTTGAGTTTTTCTTTGGTGCGATGGGCTGCGCCATTCCATTGGTGGTGCATAATCACTTCGCCAGCCTGCATCCGCTCGATTGTACCGTCAGAATTATAAGCTGCCAAAAACGGTTTTTGTTTCTCGAGCAGCGCTAAGACCCGTTCGCCATTGGAAGCAACCGTGGTGCATTGGTCTATTTTGAGGTAAATTGTGGCAGCGTTCCACAATTCGGTCGGGTCGTTCAGTGCCACAATTTGCCCACGTAAGGCTTCGGGTGGTTCAAAAAACGATTTCCAAGAATCATCGAGTTTGCCGCCCGAAACTCGAGCCGAATCGTAAGTAAAGCCAGTCACGCCCCACATATACGGGGCGCTGTAGACTCGAGCCGCATCGAATGGTGGTTTAGCCGAGAAGCCTTGTACATTCTTCCAATTGGATAATTTTGTGGCAAAAATTGGCTCGAGAATTTTCTCGTCAATCATGATTTTAACCATGTAATCGGACGGCACAATGATGTCATAACCCGTTGCCCCAGCTTGAAGTTTTGCCAGCAGGGATTCGTTAGAATCGTAAACATCCAAATTAACCCGCACACCAGTATGTATTGCCCCCATTTCACGCCACCAAATTGCCCCGGCTCGAGCCATGACATCAAACCCATTAAAAGCATTGGTAAAACCATAAAAACCAAAATCAGAAGTCCAGCAGGGGAGAGCAGCGCCCAGCGCCCAAGGTTATTTTTCATTTTTGTCCTCGAGTATTCCCAATGCCTCGGATGGTTCGTGCGTTCCCAATGCCTCGGATGGTTCAAGTATCCGCACCGCATCGGCTGGAATCAGCAATTGAACAGTTTCGCCAAGGCTAACCATTTTGGCTGCTCCACCCGAATTTTGCATTCGCACCTTAAAAACCTCAGATGCCAACTCGAGGTAGACCACAGTATCCGTGCCAACATAGACCACTTCGCGTACCTTGGCAGTTAAGCCCCTGCCTTCTCGAGCAATTAAAGCTCGTTCTGGACGCACTGCCACATCCACACTTGAGCCAAATGTTCGGTTGTGCTGGGTCTCGAGCAATTGACCGTCTGATAAACGTAAGCCGTTTGTTTGTGCAATACCAGTTAAGAAATTGGTTTCGCCAATAAAATCTGCCACATAGCGGGTGCGCGGAAAATCATAAATTTCGGTCGGTGTACCAATTTGCTCGAGTTTGCCGTTTTTCATGACCGCAATTCGGTCAGACATGGTTAAAGCCTCTTCTTGGTCGTGGGTCACGAACACAAAAGTAATGCCAGTTTCGAGTTGTAAGCGCTTGAGTTCTAGCTGCATTTCTTTGCGTAACTTGGCATCCAAAGCCGAAAGCGATTCATCGAGCAAAAGCACTTTGGGACGATTTGCCAAGGCTCGAGCCAATGCCACACGCTGTTGCTGCCCTCCCGAGAGTTGAGCAGGCTTACGCGCTCCCAAGTCCTTTAATTGCACCAATTCAAGCATTCCAGAGACAATTTTTTGCGTCTCCAGCTTAGAAAAACGCTGCATCTCGAGACCAAAGGCGATATTTTGCGCCACACTCATGTGTGGAAAAAGTGCGTAGCTCTGAAAAACCGTGTTCACAGGGCGCTTAAATGGCGGTAAACCCTCGAGCCTCTGCCCATACAGACTTATCGAACCGTTGGTGGGTTGTTCAAAACCAGCAATTAAACGCAGCAGCGTGGTTTTGCCACAGCCACTTGGTCCAAGCAAGGTAAAAAATTCGTTAGAATCAATCTCGAGACTGACCCCAGCCAAGGCAGTGACCGCATCTGCACCCGTACCGAAAACCATTCCGATATTGTCAATCACAATGGCGCTTCGAGAAGAGGTCATCTTGGGCAGGAGTTCTAACCTAAAAAAGTTTAGGAATGGGCAGCAAAATCCACATTTTTTGGAGGGTCTTGAAGTTCATTATTAAAATTTCGAGGTGAAATTCAAATCCATCCGTTATAATCAGCCACATGATTGCTTTCCTTCAAGAAATTCTGCGGCTCGAGAGTCGAACTGGTTCTGAGGCTGCTTTGGCGGCTCGAGTGGTTTCTGAAATGCAGCATCGTTCTTTTGATGCTGCTTGGATTGATTCAACTGGTAATGCGCTTGGTTTGGTGCGTGGTTCGGAACGTGGTGCGGCTACGATGCTTTTAACGCATCTTGATCATATTGATGTTGGTGATACAACCCTGTGGGCGCATCCGCCTTTTGCGGGTGTTCTCGAGGCTGGGGTGCTGCATGGGCGTGGTGCAGTGGACATTAAAGGTCCGTTAGCAGCACAACTTTTTGCGTTGGCTGGGTTGCTCGAGCAGGGTTTACGTCCTAAGCACGATGTGCTGCTGGCGATTCCTGTGGAAGAAGAAACGGGTGGGCGTGGCATGGCGGAACTGATGGCAAACTTGCCAGTTAAAACTCCTTTTGGGTTGCTCGATCTCGGGGCGTGCGTGGTTGGTGAACCAAGTGGCAATAAGGTCATGCTTGGGCATCGTGGGGGGTGTCGTTGTACAGTGCGTTTTCATGGACGGGCGCATCATGCCAGTCTGGCTTTGCATAGCGAAAATCCGCATTTTGCTTTGGCAGTGTTTTTAGAGCGGTTGCGGCTCGAGAAGTTGTCAAGTCATGCCATTCTTGGGCGTTCGAGTATTTCGCCAACCATGATTCATGCCGATACGAGCAGCAATAATCTTACGCCGAACACAATTACTTTAACGCTGGATTGGCGTACCACTTCAGAAGATGGCGCGGAGGTCAGGCGTATTCTCGAGCAATTACTCGAGGGTTTACCAGCTTCTTTTGTTTCGTTTAACGATTGGGAGGGTGGTGTGGATGGAGTCAAGTTTCCTGGTTTTATCACCGAACCGAATCATAATTTGGTAACGGCGATTCATGAGGCTCGAGATTCGCTGCTTGGCACGTCCGAGACGGGTATTTGGCAATTTGCCACTGATGGGCGTTGGGCGCATAAAGTTGGAATTCCTTGTGTTGGTTTTGGACCGGGCGCAGAAGAATTGGCGCACACCACCCAAGAACGCATCGAAGTTGAACAACTTTTGCAACACGTCAAAGTGCTGCAAAAGTTTCTGCTCGAGTATTAAAAGTCCTAAGTCTGTGTCCAAGATTTGCGTTGTTGCTGCGTGTATTCTGCCGTTCGGCGCACTTCTTGGCTTGGGTCTTGGCTGAGTTGTCCAAGGATTTTATCCGAAACTGCCCCGACATACGCCACTTGGTAACGAACATCTTCGTGTGGGTCGTTTGCCAGTCGCTCGAGAACCCACTCTGGCAATTTGCTGCTTCGGGCATAAGCCAAGGCACGCCTTATATCTGGATTGGTGTCTTGCAGTAGAATCTCAAAAATAGCCTTGGTTTGGTCTTCGCGGCGGGCAATAGACAAGCGTATTTGGTCTATTGGGTCATTGGCAAATTTTGCCATCAAGGTTAAAGGGAGTTCATGATGCTCGGCTAAGGTTTGGCGTATTTTTTCGTCGGAATCAGCTACCAATTGACCATGAAATTCTTTAACCCAGATAAAAAGTTCGGCAATTTTCAGGCGAACTTCGGGGGCAGGGTCTTGAGTTAAAGCCAAAAGCAATGTAACTTCGCCGCGTCGTCGCAGGTTATCCACACTCGAGGCACGCACGGCTGCTGCTGGGTCAGTGGCTAGAATTCGCAGTTCTTTGGTTGGTACATTGGCATTGCAGGCGACCATATCCCGCACAGGGCTTTCTGGGTCGTAAGCCAGTTGCTCGAGTACCACCACTGGACAGGCATGACTCATGGCGACTGCCGAACGAACATAGGTTTCTAAATCTTGGCTGAGCAAGGTAAAAATGGCATCTGAACAAAGTGCATGGTTGGTCACGGCTTGGCGCACCTCAGCATCTGGATGCTTTGCCAGTTGCTCGAGCAGTTGCACGGGTGTGTTACGGCTTTGGGCAACAGCTAGACAAACCGAAAACTGTTTGTGTTTAGCCAATTTCTCGAGAATGGTTACACTGACATTTGGGTTCAGTGCCACGGCTTTGAGGATTGTCCATTTGCCATGCCCACTTAAATACTCGAGTGCCGCAACAGGCGCGTTGGGATGACTTGCTACAGCGTACTGCACCGTTGGGTCTGGAGTTTTGGCTAACTCGAGCAACCGCGCTGCAAGGGTTTTTCTGTTTTTGGCTTCTTTTTTAAGGGCAGCAATATCCATAGCTAAAATTCTAGCATCAAAAACCAAATGCCTCGAGAACCACGGATGGAATTCGTTTTGGTCGGCTGGTGATTGGGTCTATCCAAACCCAGTTGGTTTTGATTTGCACCAGCAGCGCATTATCCTCGAGTCGCCGCATTTCGTGGTAACGCACGGCTCTAAAACCCGCGCATTCGGCTGTCCAAGTGGTGTCCTCGAGTGTATCGCCCAGCACCGCCGATTTGTGGTATTTGATGATGTGACCATGAACCACTGGCACAATCCCAAGGCTTTTCATTTTGTTAAATGCCATGCCTAGCCGCGCCGAATGAATAATCGCAGCCGTATCAGCATAGCGCAAGTACACACTGTTATTGACGTGTTCGAGTTCGTCTATATCGGCAGCTGCCACAATAAAGTCTTGTTTATGAAACCGACGCTCACTCAGGGTCGGGTCAAAGTCTTGGAATACGAATTCGGGCATTCTAGGCAGTCTAGCATCATGAGCGGGTATGCTTGCGGTACGCTGATGGCGATGTACCACAGGCTTGTTCAAAGGCGGCATAAAAGCGGCTGGCAGAACCAAAACCAGATTCAAAAGCAATCTCGAGGATGCTTTGCTTGGTTGTGACCAACAAACGCTGGGCATGGGCAAGGCGGTGCTGGGTCAGGTACTCGAGTATCGCCTGCCTGAGAATACAGGACAAAAACAGTATTTTTCGGGATGTTTTTATTGTTTTGTTGCGCTAGATTATTCCTAAGGAGAAAATCATGTCATCCATGCCAGAAGTCTCAAACCCAGATGTTCGTGTTGTTCATGTGCCACCAATGCCCGTACCAACCGAGCAGCGCAGCCAATTTCATTTATCGCCAGAACAAATCCAGTTCTTTGACGATAACGGTTATTTGGTTTTGCGCGGCTTGATTAGCGGGCAGTTACTCGAGCGTTTACAAGCCGCAGGTTCGGGCTGGATTGAACGTGGACTCGAGACAACCCCACAAGACCCACACTACACCGATTATCAATTTGCCAAGCGCAGCTACGGACAAGTCTTTTACCGCGTAGACTACTTACACAATAAATCCGAAGTGGCTTCGCTCGAGTTGCTTGGTTGCCCCCAAGTGCTGGGGATTGCCGAAAGCCTTTGTGGTCAAAATTTTGTGCCAACTTACGAGAGCATGGTTTTTAAGCAAGCTGGCGATGGTGAGCAAATTCCTTGGCATCAGGACGCGGTACATCCACGGCAGTACCGTGTTTTTAACTTGGATTTATATTTGGATCGCTCGAGTATTGATGGTGGTGCATTGCGGGTTGTTCCGGGGACACAGAATAAAATTCTTGATATTTGTGAAATTCAAGACCGCTTTGGTTGGGATGCGCCAAGTGTGATTCAAGTCGAGATGCAACCCGGCGATGTATTGCTGCACGATGTCATGGTGCTTCATGGCTCTGAACGTACCCAAGGACAAGCGTTGCGGCGCACGATTTACTATGAATTTCGAGCCGCTGAAGAAATTCTTGCCGATGGTCCGTGGGATGCTGATTGGATTGAAAAACGCCTTAGGCTTGTGCCACTTGGCTTAAATGCTTTTGCAAAAACCTTTCCAAACTTGCCACAATTCGATTGGCAAGTCAGCCAGAATTTTTGCCCAACACCCCTCGAGAATGCCGAAGAAGAACTCAAGGTAGCCCATCTTGTCCATATGAATGGTACTTATTGCAGCGCTGGCGATGCCAAGAAAACAAAAAATTAAAGCCGAGGAAAGAGGAGGGTTGGAATTTCCTCTTTCCTCTTTCCTCCTAACCTTTAGTCGCACCAACCGTCAAACCACCAATAAAGTAGCGTTGTAGAGCAAAAAACACAATTAAAGTTGGAGCGCACGCCAGAATACTTCCCGCCACAATCAGTGGATAGTCGGTGGTGAATTGACCGCGCAAATTGGATAAGCCAGTAGTGATTGGCTTTAAGGCGTTGTCTGTGACCAGTACCAATGCCCAAAGGTAATCATTAAAAATCCAAGTGAACTCGAGGGTGGCTAAACTGGCAATACCGGGCATCATTAACGGAAAAGCAATCCGTAAAAAGATCGTCCATTCGGTTGCACCGTCAATCTGGGCGCTTTCAAACAAGCTGGCTGGAACAGTTTTCATAAAGTTACGCAGCACAAAGGTGCTAAAAGCCAATTGAAAAGCGGTATGAAAGAAAATCAGCGCCCAATAAGTATTGTAAATGTTGAGGTCGTTGCTGAGCTTGAAGACTGGCAGCAATAACATCTGAAAAGGCAGCAATAAGCCACCAACAAACATAAAGTAAATTGGTTTGGCTAACTTAAACTGAAAGCGCACCAAGGCATAAGCGCACATCGAAGAGAGCATAATGCAACCAAAAAGCGAAGGTAAGGTAATAATAAAGCTATTTAAGAGGTATTTATCAATGCCCATTTTACCCCACGCTCTTATATAATTATCGAGCGAAATGGTTTCGGGAATGCTCCAAAAACCACGGGCGTTAAAGTCATCAAAGCCCCGTAAACTGGTCAGAACAGAACCTGCAATTGGCACAAGCCACAAAAATGCACCAAACCAAACAATAAACAAAATAACTGGATGCACTCCTTTTTTTGTTTTTGGTTTAGATTTGACAACTGGAATTTCTTGGGCAGTGGCACTCATCAGCTTTCCTCCTGTTTCATCACTTCTCGTAAGTACAAGAAAATAAAGATTAAACTAATCGCAAATAGCACCACAGCGATACTGGCAGCATAACCCATGCGGTAATCCTCGAAACTTAAATACATATAATTTGCCAGTACGTTGCTCGAGTCAAATGGATTGCCCCTTGTCATGATGTTGACCATATCAAACGAACGCAAGCTGTCGATAACGCTAATCACCACCACAATCGTGGTAACTGGGGCAAGCATTGGGAAAACCATGTACCTAAACAGTGTCCAGCCTTCTGCACCATCCATTTTGGCTGCCTCGAGAACTTCTTGGTCTACGGTTTTTAAGCCCGCCAAGTACAAGATCATCACATAACCAACTTGTCGCCAGACGGCGGCGGCAATGACACTAAAAATAGCTAAGTTTGGGTCGCCCAGCCACTGAATTTCAAAGGCTTTATTGCCAATAAACAACGATAAAAAGGTGTTCAGTAAGCCCGAACGCGGATTGTAAATCCCTTGCGCCCAAACCAAAGCCGTCACCACGGTGGCTAAAACCAAAGGCAAATAATAGGCAATTTTTAGGAAGCGATCAAATTTCACATCGGTGTTTAAGACCATCGCTAAACCAAGCCCAGCCGCCGGTGGAATGGTGATAAAAACAATAATCCAAATAATGTTGTTGACAATTGATTTGCGAAACGGCTCTTCGCTCCAAAGCCGCTCGAAGTTAGCAAAACCGACACTGTTCCAAGTGTCCGAAAGACCATCCCAGTCGGTGGTGGACAGTAAAAGTGTCTGAAAAGTCGGGTAAATCACCCAGACCGTATACAAAAGTAATGGCACACCCAGAAACGACATGATCGTTATGAATTGATTAAAGGCACGTTGCTGCCGATTGACTGTTCGCACAGGTGCTTGCACCATGAAATCCCCTTTCTCGAGCTTAAAGTTTCTAAAGGTAAAACCCCGCCCGAATCTAAGGGCGGGGCATTGAATCAGCACAAATTTATTGGAAAATGCGCTTACGAGCAACTTCAAGGCGCTTTAAGATGTTGTCGAGTTGGGCTGGGTTGGACATAAATTCTTGGAAACCTTTCATGCCAATGTTTGCCATTTCTGGGTCGGTATCGCGGTCGTAGAATTGAGCGATTGCGTCGGCTTTACCAATAATCGTGGCTTGGGCTTTGGCAATTTGTGGTTTAGAGGCGTAGAGGCTTGCATCTACGTCGGAACGTGGGGCAAGGCGACCCAATTCTTTAACGCCTTTTTCCATTTGCTCTTTAGAACCAATAAAGCCCAAGAAGAGTTTAGCATTCTCGAGGTTCTTGGCTTTGGCTGGCAAGAAGTAACCATCGGTTGGAGCTTCTTCGCCAACTGGTATTTTGGAATCAATGATTGGGAATCTAAAGAAATCTAATTGAGTTTTCTCGAGTCCGTCTTTCCATTGGTCACGCACAAAATCACCGATTAAGAACATACCGCCTTTTGGCTCGTTAGCGGTCATCAGGGCAGCCGCTTCGTGCCAATCCAAGCTGGCGCTGTCGGAGTTAAAGCACTTTCTGTCCATTAACTGCTTCCAGTAGGTAAAGACTTTACGAACTCGAGCATCGGTGTACGGGATTTTTCCGTCAGTCACATCAAAGTGGAATTTTGGTCCGTTGACGCGCATATTCAAGAAGTCAAACCAACCGCCCAAAGGCCACAAGAACTTGCTGCCAGTCACCATTGGGGTCACGCCGGCGGCATTGAGTTTGTCGCAGAGGGTCAGCAGTTGAGTCCACGTTTGGGCTTCTTTTAGCCCAAGTTTGGCAAACAAATCTTTGCGGTAGTACATTGCCCACCAGTAGTAATTGGTTGGTACAAAAACAAACTTACCATCGGACTTAGACAGTTCCTGCATACCCTTTGGAAATGTTTTTGTCCAGCCGTTCTTGTTCCAGACATCACCAATATCAGCTGCCAAGCCACGTTCGGCAAAAGCACGCATACGGTTGCCGGCGTACCATGTCAGCACGTCTGGTGGATTATCCGAAGCCAAGTAGGTACGGATGGCGGTCTTGAAACCTTCAATGTCTACCGTGTTGTGGGTGAAATTGATGCCGGGGTAAGCCTTCTTAAAAAGCGCCACTTGCTCTTCGTCGAATTTACGCGGGGCTGGGTCTGATGCCTGCGAGTTGTAGACCAAGTTACCGCCACCTTGAGCCATAACTGCTGCCGCACCTGCGACAACAGCACCGAGTGCCACTAAAAGCCACTTTTTCATCTTTACTCCTCCTAAGTTGTATTGCGAACCACAGCCTAACATAAAATTGCGCCATATCAATTAGATTTTTTTGGCTTTAACCTCCTTTCAAATTTGGTGCAGTTGACTCGCGTAAAATTAAACGTGGGGAAATCATTTCAATTGGTGGCATTGGAAAGCCGCGCAGTTTGGTAATTAAAAGACTGGCTGCCCTTGCGCCTTGTTGCTCGAGCGGTTGCTGGACAGTTGTCAGGGCTGGCGTGAAGTGTTTGGCAAGTGGAATATCGTCAAAACCAACCAAAGAAATATCTTCGGGGACACGCAGACCCTTGTTGCGAAGCCCATGAAGTAAACCAAGCGCAATATAATCGTTGGCAGCAAAAAGCGCCGTTGGACGATGCGCTAAGGCAGACTCGAGCAATGCAAAACCACTTTCGACTGTCCAATCTCCGGCGTACCAAGGTGCATCTGGGAAATGCTCGAGTAAACCCGTATAGCGCCCTGTGGCGTGTGGTGCAGCGCTTGGACCGCCGACAAAGACCACTTTTGTATGCCCAAACTCCAAGAGATGCCGCGCCACCAAACAGCCACCAGTTCGGTGATCCATCGGGACATCATCGAGTTCAACAAGCGGTAATTGGGTTAGGTATTCTCTGGCTCTAAAGTTCTGAGGCTCGAGTACCAAGACTCCATCTACGCGGTGTTCGGCGAGTATCCCGCCCTTATCCGAAGCTGATTCAAAATCTGCAACCAAAACACTGTACCCCAAGGCTCGAGCTTCGCGCTCTGCACCCGAAAAAAGCGTCCCAAAATTTGGGTCGGTTAGGTGCGGTACAAGCATGGCGATTAAATGGGTGCGCTGTGTGACCATGCTGCGAGCCGCCGCCGATGGACGATAGCCAAGTTCAGAAATCGCCTGCAGAACCCGTTCTTTGGTTTCCAAAGCAACATAAGGCTTACCCGACAAGACCCGCGAAACCGTTGGGTAAGTAACCCCAGCAGCTTTAGCAACATCTTTGATCGTTGGGCGGCGAGCCAGTGTCATAGGGTAATCCTTGAGAGAAAGAACCAATGCCCTTGGAGGCGCATGGTGGGTTTCTGTAAACGTTTGTCTAAACGTGTGCAGAATACTTGTCAACGCCAAGACTGTCAAGTGGAAATTGCTGCCTCTTGTTGTTTTGGCATTGCTCGAGTAATCTCAAATTGGCTACGAATTGTTGGGCATGAATTGATGTGCCATTTGTAAAATCAATCTCAACACTCGAGAGGAAGAATTTGAACACACCACGCATCGCACTTGTTTTGTACGCCCATCAACCCGTCGGTAATCTCGAGGAAGGGGTGCGACGGGCGTTGCGCGAAGCCTATTTACCGGCTTTGGCGGCACTCGAGGCACACACCAAGCTCAAAAGTAATTTATATTTGTCTGGGGCATTGCTCGAATGGCTCGAACGGCTCGAGCCGATTGCCCTTTCAAGGTTAGCTGCCTTACGCGCACGGGTCGAATTTTTGGCTGGGGCAATGTATCACCCACTTTTAGCCCAGACTCCCAAAGCTGATGTCGAAGGGCAAGTCAAAGCCCATATTGGCTTACTCGAAAAGTTTTTTAACGCCACACCACGCGGTCTTTGGATTCCAGAATTTGCTTGGGAAGCGCAGCTGCCAGCCCATCTTGCCGAGACTGGCTTAGCGTACACGGTGCTGCCCGAATCACTTTTTGCAGCCGTTGGCATCCAAAATGGGGTGCTGTTCTCGAGCGAAGAATTTGGTCAGAGCCTGCGGATTTTTCGAGCTTCGCAAGCCAACTTGGAAAGTCTGCCAAGCCTAACGGGCGATTTGGTGCTGCTGGTTAAACTCGAGGATTTGGCAGGGCGGGTTAAGGGTTTTGCCGCCCTGCTCGAGCATTTAGAACACTTTGAAACAATGCGCTTATCGACCATGCTCGATGCCAGTCGCCGCAGCGATTTGGTCTATTTACCCAACGCTAAGCCCGAAAAGTATTCGAGTTGGCGAGAAATCCTGCACCGACACCGCGGCATTGGGCATTTACAACAACGGATTGCTTATGTTTCCGAAAAACTGAATGCCGTTTTTCGAGTTCCCGAAGAGGCTTTTTTGCACCTCTGGCGCGCCCAAGACAGCGCTGTACTGCACGAGGCTGGCGCACAGCGCAATTATTTGCGCTTTGAAGCCTACCGCCACCTGATTCAAGCCGAGAATATGCTCGAGCCACGCAAATATGGCTGGCTCGAGATTGATTACCGCGACCTAGACTTTGACGGCGTACCCGATGTGATTGCCGAAGCTCACACCATGAATCTCTATTTTAGTGCTGCCCAAGGTGGCGGGATTCTCGAGTTTGATGCTCGAGAAGTGGCAGCCAACTTGTGCGACCCATTTTGCAGCCCACTTTCTTTGACCGACCACTTTTTAGAACCCGAAGCCACGACTGTCCAGAATTTTGCCAACGGTACATACCTCGAGTTGGGCGATTTTACCGATGGCTTGTACGAAATCGGCAAGTACCGCGACCGCGTGACCCTGACCCGTCTTGGCACAGTTCGTGGACCGGCTGGCGCACCTGTGGCGGTCGAAATTAAAAAAGCGGTGCGCTTAAAACCCAAAGAAAATACCCTTGAAATCGAGTACCAGATTCACAATAAAGGCGACTGGGATATTGTGCTGCGCTTTGGTAGCCTCTGGAACTTTGCATTGCTTGCACCACACTCGAGCCAACGCCAATTTACCGTGGCTGGGCAAGCCGTCAGCGACCTCGGCGCAACTTTGGAGCATCGCAATGTGCTTCAGGCAGGTTGGCGCGACGAATGGCTTGGCGCAGAACTAATTTTTGATTTTCCGCGTGAAACCACGCTCTGGACACACCCTGTTTACACCGAATCAGAAGGGCAAAAGCACTATCAGTCCAGCGTTTTTATGCCGCTCTGGGATGTGGATGTGCCAAAGCGTCGCTCGAGACGACTCGAGTACAGCATCAGGCTTGAGAAGGTAAAAAGGTAAGGAGAAGGTCAAAAGGTTAAAAGTAAGTACGGATTTGACCCTTTAACCTTTTGACCCTTTCACCCTAAGCTCTTATTTATGATTAAACTTGCACAAGGCATTTATTATCTGGCGGGCGGCGTGAACTGTGGCATTCTCGAGACTCCTGATGGTGGCTGTATTTTCGTGGATACAGGCAATTCTGAAGACAGTGGAAAAAAACTTTTGAAAGCTGCTCGGGCTGCAAACCTCGAGCCAAGGGCAATTATCAATACCCATGCTCATGCCGACCATTACGGCGGCAATGCGTATTTGGTCAAGCACCTCGAGATTCCAGTCTATGCCCCGATTTTTGAGGAAAGCATTTTGCGTTATCCGATTCTCGAGCCAATTTATTTGTGGAGTGGCGCAAGGGCGCACAAACAACTGCACAATAAATTTTTGCTGGCTGCTCCAAGCCCTGCCAAGGTACTAAACGAAGCTGGGACACGCAAAATCGCTGGGCTAGAAATCGAACTGCTCGAGGTTTCGGGTCATGCCCACATTCAATTTGCGGTTTTGTCAGGCGATGTACTTTTTGCTGCCGATGCGGTTTTTGGTATAAACATTCTCGAGAAATACCCGCTTAGTTTTATGGTGGATATACAAAATGCCAAAGATGCAATCGAAAACGTGCGCTACAGTGGTGCAAAAATTGTGCTGCCTGGACACGGCGAACCAACCACCGAAATAGCTGCGCTTTGTGATGCGAATTTAGCTGCCCTCGAAAATGCCAACCAAGCTGTTCTTAGGGCTTGCGCTCAAGCTGGAACAACCCCAGAAATACTGGCTCGAGTTTGCCACATATTCGGTATTGAAATGACCGACTTAACAGGGTATGTGCTGAATCAAACGGCGGTCATCGCGCACCTAACCAATCTCGAGGAACGTGGGTTGATACGACACGCAATTGTGCAAAATACACTGGTTTGGCAGCGACTTGATTGAGCATTTTATACAGTCCAAGGATTCATGCCTAAGAAGGCTAACCGCTCGAGGAAATCACCATGAATTATTTTTGGTCTGGCTCGAGCAGGTCGCGCAGTGCATTGCGAAGAATCCCCATGCGGTATTTGCCCAATGTGCTTTCGTAGTTGTTCTCGATTTCTTTTTTGATTTCATACGCATCTTGCAGTAATCCCCAGCCTTGTTCGGTGAAGGTAATAATGCTGGCGCGTCCGTCAGTATTGTCGGGTTGGCGTTGCACGTACTTGGCAGTCTCGAGTTCGGTAATTAAAACCCCAATGGCTTGTTTGCTGATACCTGCGCGTTCTGCCAGTTCCGAGGCTCGAGTACCGTTTAAGTCTATGTGGGCTATCAGTCCAATGGCACTCGAGCTTATTTGGTGTCCTCGAGCTTGGAGTTTTTGGCTGGCAGTGTCGGCGAATTGCCGGTAGGCACGGAGCAGTAACCGTCCGATGTGGTCTTGACGGAGTTCTTGGATTTGTTGGGTGCTGACGGGGTTCATTGGCGTTAGTTTAGCGTGTTTGCTAATCAAGAAATTGGTAAATCTAGTTGACAAATTAGACAATCAAGTTTACTATATTCGCAATGCCAAGTAAATTCTGGCACAAGGAGAAAAAATGCAGCTTCAAACAGGAAAACCCGCCCCAAGCGTCGAGACTCGAGATGTGTTTGACCAGACCATCACCATCGGCGGCACTTCACAACACTGGACACTGATTTCATTTTTACGCAATGGGGCTTGTGCCATGTGTAACCTCAGAATCCACATGATGATTGCCCAGTACCCAGCATTAAAGAACCTCGGACTCGAGATGATTGCCATTTTTGAATCTCCAGTCTCGAGTATCCGCGCAAACGTTACCAAGCAGAATGTGCCATTTGCTTTACTCAGCGACCCAGAAGCCAAATTGTACGAATTGTACGGTGTTGAAACATCCCAAGAAAAAGTGGCATTGACCATGCAAATGCCAGAAACTCAGGTTGCCATTCAACAAGCCGCCAATCTTGGTTATGCCCTCATCCCAGAAGAAGGCAGTAATTTCTACCGCATCCCAGCCGATTTTTTAATAGACCCAAACGGTAACTTGCGAATTGCACATTATGCCAATCACCTGACTGACCATCTCTCGTTTGAACAAATCCGACAAACCATACTCGAGCGCCAATAAGTTCTTGTGCGTATTGCCCAACCAAACCTAAACCTGTAGATTTTACTCATGCAAATTTCGGTTTTTATTGCCACCAGCTTAGATGGTTTTATTGCTCGAGCAAACAGCGATTTGGACTGGCTGCCTCAAGACCAAAGTGAAGACCACGGATACAATGCGTTCTTCTCGAGCATAGATACAATGCTGATGGGTCGCAAAACTTACGAGACAATTCTTGGGTTTTCGCCGTTCCCATACGAGGGTAAGCGCGTGGTGGTGTGCAGCCGCACCCTGACCGCAGCGCCAGACCACTTGATTGGCAAACTCGAGTTTCGGGCTGAACCACTGCCAGACTTGGTAAAAATGCTCAAGGCAGACGGTGCAAAGCACATTTATGCTGATGGTGGGCAGATTATTACGGCATTACTCGAGGCTGGGTTGGTCAACCGCTTGGTGCTGACTCGAGTGCCAGTCTTGCTGGGTTCTGGGATTCCTCTTTTTGGGGCTTTAAGTGCTGATATTACCTTGCAGCACATTGAAACAAAGTCTTTTGTAAACGGCTTGGTGCAAAGTGTGTATGAAATTAAGCCCCAAGACACGCAACTCGAGACAATAAAATCCTTGATTGATTTTGGATTGTAAAGTGCCGAAGTGGGGCGGGTATCTGTGCTAAAAGATGATTTGATTTCAGAAATCAAGTTGTTAGGGCGGACTCGAGCAGGATTGTTGGAAAATAGTTGAAGATGCCTGCGTCACCCCCAAAAATACGCCTCTTGCATAAAGCCTCGAGTACGGTATACTACATGGCGTGACGCGACGTACCGCACAAGCGGCGGGGTCGTCGGGCGTTTTACAACCAGTCAGCAAACCAACAGCCAAATCTGCTGCTGGTGCTGCGCGGTTGCTTGCCCGCGCCCAACTCGCCATTTTTTCCTTAAAACCACTCGAGACTGGCTTATACGCTGGGCTTCCCCAAGTGGCACGTTTAATGCTGTTTGCTCGAGATGACCAAGCGGTGCTGCTGACCACACCAGAACGGATGCGGCTTTACAAGGACTTAGCGGTGCTGGGTCGGCAATCGAGCATCAATCCTGGAATTGCTGATTGGGCTGAACTGGAGAATCATGTGGTCTTAGACATTGCCACGGCACTCGAGGATTTTCCGTCTGAACCAAATGCTTTTAGGCTCGAGTTAAGGGTTGGTACAAGCTACACTCGAGATGATTTTTTAACGCGGCTCGAGGCTTTGGGCTACGAGCGCGAAGAAAATCTGGACAAAGCCGATTTTGAAAAAACCGATGGGTTTTTTAAGGTTTTGGGCGATACTTTAGAAATTACCATTAACCGCTCTGGGCAGGATAAAACAAGGCGAGAAGTCCGAGCCGAATTTTTTGGCGATGACCTCGAGACCTTAAAACTCAACAACGAGAAAATTAAGCATTTTAGCCTCGCGCCGCTTGGCGATTACGTGCCAGAAGTGGCGTGGGACAGTACACGGCTCGAGCGAGTTGCTGGGCGGGTCTATCTGGATTCGCCAGAGTTTTTTGAAGGCTATTTAACAACCAAGCAGCATCAGCGTTTATGGGCGCATTTAGCCACTCGAGCCGTGATTTCTTTTGGGGCAACACCACTGTTCCTCGAGACCAAACAATCTTTGCTTGAACCTATGGCGTTTTATCGTGCCAGACTTAAAATGTTTGCCGAGGATGCCAAGAACTGGATAGAGGAGGGCTACCGTGTGCAAGTGCTGCTGAAACACGAGCGCACTGGGGCGTATTTGCAAACCAATGTCCTCAATGCCGAAAGTGGTGTGCCGATGGTCTGGGAATGGCGGGCTGAGCCGCAAGTTGGTAAAGTCACACTGACCCTCGGGACTGCCGAAGCTGGTTTTATTGACCGCGAAAATAAATTGGTTGTCCTGACCGAAGATGCGCTGTACGGTTTTACCGGTGGCGCGAGTTTGCGAATGCGAAAGCTGCGTGGCAATCCAGTTTCGGACACGATGGCATTAACCGTCAACGATTACCTGATTCACCCCGAACACGGCATTGGGCAGTTCCTCGGACTCGAGGCACGGCTGGTGCTGGGCGTGATGCGCGATTACATTCATTTGCGCTATGCCAACGATGCTCGAATTTACTTGCCTGTCGAGCAACTGCCATTCCTCAAACGCCATCCCGGTACGACCGACGACCCGCCGCGTTTAAGTACCTTAGGCACAAACGACTGGGCAAAGGCTCGAGAAAAAGCCAAGAAGAACGCCGAGGAATTGGCACAGAAACTCTTAATTCAGTACGCGGCACGGCAAGCCACTTCGGGCATTTCGTACCCTCCAGCCCCGATGGAATGGGACACGGACTTCAACAAGAACTTCCCATTTGAATTTACCAAAGACCAAGGCAGAGCCATTAAGGATGTCTACAAAGACCTCGAGCGTGCCATGCCGATGGATAGACTTGTTTCAGGCGATGTGGGCTTTGGTAAAACCGAAGTGGCGGTGCGTGCCGCCCACCGAGTTGTTGCCAATGGTCGCCAAGTTGCGATTCTCGTGCCAACCACGCTTCTAGCCGAACAGCACCTCGAGACAATACGGCGGCGCTTTGCCGATACGCCAGTCATCGTGGCGGGATTAAGCCGCTTTACGCCAAACAAAGAAGTTGAGGGTGTCTTCAAGCACCTGCGCGAAGGTAAAATTGATATTGTCATCGGTACGCATCGCCTTCTTGCTGAGCAGCTTAGTTTCAAAAACCTTGGATTACTGATTATTGACGAAGAACATCGTTTTGGTGTGATGCAAAAAGAAAAACTCAAAGCCCTCAAAGCCGGCGAACTCTCCCTCTCGAGTTTTCGGGATGTTGTCCTCGAGAATGAAAAAGACTCCAAGCCCAAAGCCCGAAAAAGTGGCTCGAGAACGGCTCAAGCCGCCTCAGTCATTGCCCACGACCTCTCGAGCATTATGGGCAATGTGATTGGGGTCAAGCGCGAACGCAAAGTTGAATTGACCGAACACGCCATAGATGTCATGACCCTTTCTGCCACGCCGATTCCGCGCACCTTGTACATGAGCATGGTTGGTCTGCGTGATATGAGCCACATTGCCACGCCACCTGCGGGGCGCAAACCGATTCAGACCGTCCTTTCGCCATTTGACCCATTCACAGTCCGAGACGCAGTTCTGCACGAAATGGAACGCGGCGGCAAATGCTTTTATATTCATGACCGCGTGGCAAGCATTGGCAGACGCGCCCAGTACCTACAAACCCTGATTCCAGAAGCTCGGATTGCGGTGGCGCACGGTCAAATGCCCGATGGCGAAATCGAAGAAATCATGCAGGGCTTTGAAGAAGGTGCGTTTGATGTGCTGGTTGCCACAACGATTGTTGAATCGGGCTTGGATATTCCAGAAGCAAATACAATTTTAATAGAACGCTCAGACCGCCTTGGCTTGGCGCAACTCTACCAACTGCGCGGACGTGTGGGTCGCCGTCAAACCGAGGCATTCGCCTATTTCTTTTATCCGCCGCGCCTGTCCGAAAATGCCGAGCGTCGTCTCTGGGCAATTGCGGATTTAACCGACCTTGGCAGTGGGCATTTATTAGCCGAAAAAGACATGGAAATTCGCGGGGTTGGCAATATTCTTGGCGCAGAGCAACATGGGCATATTCAAAATGTGTCACTCGAGGTCTACACCGAACTGCTTGGCGAAGCGATTGGAAAACTCAAGGGCGAAGAAAAAGTTATTCCACCACGACTTGCGATAGACCTAAAAGTCAATGCCCGACTCGAGCCAGAGTATATTCCCGAAGAACTCGAGCGAATCGAATACTATGGGCGCTTATCCGAAAGCACCAGCCTTGGCGAAATTAGCCGAGTTGAACGCGAAATGAAATCTAAACACGGGGTTGTGCCGCTCGAGGTGCAGAATTTTCTCGAGTTAGCCCGTTTACGTGTGGTTGGTACAGCCAAAGGCGCAATGAGCGTCGGCGAAACCATGACCCAATTGGTGGTGCAGTTTGCGCCAAATCGTGGCAGTTTGGATTATGATGCAAGGGCAGCCAAAAACCACCCGAATAAATTACTGGTCACAAAGTACCCGCCGGGTTTTACGCTCGAGAAGAAAGGCTTAAAACCCGAGGAGTACGCAAGAGCAATTCTCGAGGCGCTGTATGCCTTTGCTTGAGATATAATTGCCCATGCCCGATTTTGACTTAACAGAGAATTACAAAGAAATTCGATTAGACCAAATTAAAGATGAGGTTAAAGAGTTCCATCCATTATTGATGCAGCTTTTTCAAAAACTCCCTCGTGTACTGGATGTTGAATATACACATGGAACTCAAGAATTTGGAGCTGACATTATACTTCAGCGCGATGAAGAGATTCTTGGTAATTCAGAATATATTGGTATTGTTATCAAGTCGAAACCGATTAAACAAGATTTGGCTGAAATAATCAGGCAAATTGACGAGTGCTTCCAAATTCCAAGAACTTTTAAGAATGGCAAAGAAAACATCAGGATTTCTACTGTGTGGGTTGTAACGAACTCAAAAATTGAACATAATGCAAAAGTAAAAATCAATTCTCAGTTTGCAAGTAGAAAAGTTGAATTTGTGGATGGTAGTCGTATCAAATCACTCATAGACAAATATCTACCGTCTTATTGGTCAAACATCGATTATGTCATTGGTAATTTCCTCTCCATATCCTTGTCTAAAGTTTCTTCTGATGACGAAAAAGCTAGTCTACTTAGTGAGATTGACGATGAATTTTACATTGAACAAGATATTTACTTGCTGCCAGAAAATCCGAAAATTAAACGAAAGACCTTTAAATTCAAGCCTACGAATCAAAAAATTGACATTTTTAGCATTATTGAAAAAGAAGATTTTATTCTTGTAGAAGGAGGAATGGGTTTCGGCAAATCCAAACTTCTCAGAAAAGTGTGTAGCCACTATTTGAAACCCGAAATTTTTTTGGCTTCAAATATAATTCCCATACTTATCCCATTCAAAGATTTTTTCGATAAATATGAAATGAAGTTGGAAAATCTAATTTCTGCTTTAGTGCCAAAGGATGTAATTGAAAAATTTTCAGGTGGGCAATTTTTATTCTTAATTGATGGATTTGACGAAAAAAGAAGCGAAAATCATGACCGACTCAAGCAAATCCAAGAACTGCGCCAAGACCTAGCTAAACTAGAATTCGGGAAAATACTTTTGAGTACAAGAAGTTTAAGGGGATTAGATATTTCAACGCTTGATTTACCTAAGTCTTCCCGCTTAGAAATACAACCACTATCTTTAAGGTCGACATTGCAGTTCATCAATCGATATTGCAAAAAATTCAACATAAGCGAGAATATTCTGGAAGACATAAAGAATTCACCTTTATTTTTTAATCTGCCTCAAAGCCCGATAGCAGCAATTTTATTGGCAAAGTTAATAACTGAAAATTCTCAAGATATTCCTTCAAACTTGACTGAACTCTATTCAAAATATACTGAGCTGTCATTAGGGCGTTGGGACTTAAATAAAGGACTACAGTCTCAAAAAGAGTATGAAGTGATATTTGCAATCATTCAAGAAATTTCAGTTTATAGTGTAGATAACGAATTCCCCCCTATATCTTCAGAAGAAGTAAAAGGTTTTTTTGTAAACTATTTGGCAAAAAGAAACTTAGGAATTACTGCCGAAGAATTACATAACAAATTAGTAAGTAGGTCAGATATTATTTTTGAGGATCAAACTACCAATATGTTCACTTTTCGACATAAGACCTTTGCGGAATTTTTTTATGCAAAAAGCAAGCTAGGTGCAAAAGCAATTTCAATTGACCAAAAAGCCTTTGATTTCTATTGGGGAGAGGTATATTTTTTCTACTTGGGTCTAATCAAAGATGCTCCAAATGAGATAAAAATGCTTCGAGAATTAGTTCTTGAAAATGAATTCTCGGAGTTTATTAGAATTGTCTATCTGGGAAATTACATGATGGCTGCCTACACAACTCCGTATGAAGAAGTCATTGAAACATTGAAATTTATTGCTCTGAGGGCTTCAAACTTATACCTAGCAATTTCATCAGATGGGTCGCAGACATTTTTTGATAATTTATTTGCCAATTTGGAAATAACTAAAGGGCAGCTATTAAGATTCTTCAAATTTTTAATTAAACATAGCTATTCTTTTAAATTTTTTGAACAGGCTATTCAAGAAGCCATTCTTCGGATTGCCGTTGATACTCATTCGTCTGATGATGAAAAATCTTATGCAGCTTTTTTTCTAGCAAGTATTTCATTTGAAAAACAGCAGGACGCTTTAAATTTGTTCATATCTAATATTAAAAATATTCCTATGGAAATTAGGTACATACTGTTAAACGACTCAGGTAAAAAACCTTTGGATTTAAGTCAAGCAATTAAAAAACTTAATAGAAAGACCGAAAAAGCGCTTAAAAACGCAAATCTAGGCTCAACTATAGCTAAAATTTTAGATTCACCAATTAAAAATTCTAAAATCCCAAAATAGCTGCTTTGAATAATACTCAATTCGGTTTTCCTAAAGCCCTTTCACCGTGGGCGCAACTCAAGATGAACTTCTAAGTCCAAAGCCGCCGCATAGCGCGTCAGGGTTTTTAACTCGAGGTTCGCATGGGCTTGCTCGAGTTGCGAAACTCTGGCTTTACTGACCTGTAAAACTTTTGCCACATTATCCAGCGTTAAACCACGTTTGACTCGAGCTTCTTTGAGCATTGCACCAATTTGTTTGCCAATGGTTATTTGTTCAACTCGAGCGCGAATTTCTTGTGGGGTGCTGACCTCGAGTAAACCTTTTGGTGGTGTTCCTTTGATTTCGCCAGTGGCAATTTCTTCGGCACTAAATTCGGCTAGTAAAGCAGCTAGTTTATTCATGATGACCTCTCTTTCATGACTCTAGGGTTGTGTTTGAAGGCTAAGGCAACCTCGAGAACTTCAATAAGTTTTGCCTCGCTTGGTTCGTCACCATCTTTTATTTCTGCATTGACGATGACCGCAGCCGTTTTGGTTTCTGGTGTGTAAAAAAATAGGTACACTCGAGCGCCACCTTTTTGTCCACCTCGAGAACGGGTTTTTAATGCCCAGACCAAATTGTTTTTCATTTTTTTGAGAAATCTCGAGTCTCTTCCCATTTGGTGTAAATCGGTTAGCATTTCAATCATCGAGTCATACCGAATTAACTTAATCACTCTCGTTTGCCAAAAAACGGCAAACTGCCGTTCTCGCGTTAAATTCGGTATCGTTAATACTCCCGTTGGTCGG
>JAYWGM010000071.1:0-4958 GCA_043778225.1 Deinococcales bacterium
TAATCAGTTGTGTATTTTGACTGATTAACCGACTAAGCGACCCTGCCCGTGAGGTGCGTGTTTAGGGTCAAGAAAAGGAGTGATAAAAGACCGAATTAATGCTTGAGCGACAGTTTGACCGTTTTTGCGACCCAAGCCCGTAAGGTGCTGCTTTCAGGGTCAAGATGGGTCAAAGGAGAGCGATTAAGTTAATTCGGTATGAGCAGGCAAAGGGTTTTTACCCTTTGCCTTTTTTATAGCGCATCAGAATGTTACAGTTCTGACCGAGGTTGTGCCATGAATCCAAACCCCAAATTTCTTGGTTTCTTGGCTCGAGCCGAACCTGATTTGGGTCAACTCGAGAGCGCCTACCGAAAACATTTTTTAAGTGCTGATGCCAACCAAATTCGCGTGACCCTACCTATTTATGTCGTTGCTATTTGGTTGTCCTTACTCATTGATGCACAATTGCATAATGTTGTTTTGTTGTATTTTCAGGTTTTTTTGACGATTGTTACATTGTGGTTGTATCGGTTTTTGGCGCTTGTCCAATCGGTACGAGCCTTGGATTATTGCTTACTGCTTTGGTCGGTGTGTGCCTATTCATTGCCTTTAATGGTCAATTATACCCACACAACGTACAACACCTCGGGTTCAGTCATGACGGTCTTGCTGACCTACTTAATGTTTCCCAGTCTTTTGATATACCGTTTTATTCCAACCTTACTTTTTACCATCGCTGAAATCACCATATCGGTGGTTTCGCGCAGTGCCACAGACCCAACCGAAGTCGGCATTGGTATCTTGATGATACTCTTGGCTAATTTTATCGGCTATATCCTTTCGATTCGTTTATTTACTTTTCGTCGCAATCAATATAAAGCCCAATTGAACGAGCAACAGGCTCGAGCCGAAATCGAGCGGCTTGCCAATACCGATGCCCTCACTCAAATTGCCAATCGGCGTTATTTTCTCGAGTTAGGCAACCAAGAATTATTGCGTCAAAAGTACGGATTTACGCTGTTGTACTTGGATATTGATTTTTTTAAGCAAATCAACGATACCTACGGTCATGCCATGGGCGATTTGATACTGCAACAATTTGCAGCCTTGGTGTTGGGACAGATTCGCAGTACCGATATTTTTGGACGCTTGGGGGGCGAAGAATTTGCATTGCTTGTGCCAGAAACCTCGCTCGAGACGGCACAAGAAGTGGCAGAACGGATTCGAGTCAGCTGTGAAAACACGGTCTTTGGTACTGGAATACAATCGGTCACGGTCAGCAGTGGTTTAACGGTTTCGCTGCCTTCCGACTCGAGCATAGAAGAAGTTCTACAGCGTGCTGACCGAGGTTTATACCAAGCCAAGCAACTGGGGCGTAATCGGGTCGAAATAACTTAAAATTTATTTGGATTCCACACACTCCACACCCAATAAAAACCGTAGAATATAAGCATGAAGCATCTTTTTATTTCGATTGCCCTAGCCACCTTATTTGCGGCTTGCGCTCCAGAAGACACAACTATCGAGGGTCTCGAGACCTTTACAGTGACACAAGGACACAAAGAGGGGCGTTTATCGTACCCAACCAATCCACCAGCCGGTGGAGAGCATAATTCTGCTTGGCAAAATTGTGGGGTTTACGACACCCAAATTGCCAAAGAAAACGCAGTCCATAGTTTAGAACACGGCGCAGTCTGGATTACTTACGACCCCAACTTGGCAGCCGATCAGGTGCAAAAACTACGCGATTTGGTCAAAGGTCGGACATACACTTTGCTTTCACCGTATGTTTTTGGAGCGCTCGATAAACCAATTTATGCAGTCGCATGGGGTGTGCGGGTTGGCGTGGATACAGCCGACGACAAGCGCTTAGATAAGTTTATTCGCGCTTATATGCAGGGTAAGCAAACCCCAGAGCCGGGTGCTTCTTGCAGTGGTGCAATTGGTAATCCGATTCAATAAGTTTCTGTTAGAGTGTGTCACTAGAGGTGAGTCGTGAATTTACTCAAAAAACTGCTCGAGTTAGCAGCAAGGCGGTAAATATGAATCCAACCTCGAGTTTTGATACCCTGCCTTTGAAAGAATCCGAAACAAAACTTATTTCTCAGGTCGCTGCCTCAATAAAGGCACAAGACGACCTCGAGCAAATACGCCGTAAGTTGCTTAGGGTCGGCGAATTATTGACCCAATCAACACTTTTTTGGGTCTTTATTGTTTTGCTTGCACTAACTGTTAGAAACTTTGGAATGAATATAGGATTGTATGTCTTTTCGATAGCTGCTTTGTGTATCGCGTTGTTTTCGACTGCTGCCGCTTTTCAACATGATAGGCTTCGCCGAGATGGTGAAATCATTTTTGATGAGCTAAGTAACGAGCTCGAATCAACACCAGATACGTTGCCACGCCAAGCTGAGCTTGATTTGAGGATTGTAATGCGAACTTTCGTTGCCGCTAGTGATTTACCTTTGTTACAAACTCGTAATGCGGCAGCTATTTATGTCCTAATCAACTTGTTTTCAGTCGTTTTAAGTCTACTTTTTATAAGATAAAAAATATGCCAAAACCCTCGAGTCTGCTTAATTTTCCAGTTTTAGGGGCATTGGGCGTGGTGCTTGGGGTCTTGCTTGAGCGCTTAGAATTGCCATTCTGGGCAGCTTTTGTGGTGGCGGCGCTGGCATTGGTAGCACTTTTTTCAAAGCTGCCACAGGCAGTGCGGTACGCGCTGATGCTGGCATTGCTGCTCTGCCCGTTGGCGTGGTGGCGCAGTCACATCACTCGAGTGCTGCCAGATTCACTTGCGCCTTTTGTTGGTCAAACCATGACCCTAGAGGGTGATTACGATGGGCGTTTTTTTGGCGGTGGCTCGAGTCGGGTTTATTTGCGGGTCAAACCAGCCCTCGAGATGGGTATCTACCGAATTACAGGTAAGCTCGAGTTGCCAAAGTGGTATAGGAATCCGGGCGTTTTTGACCTTGGTGCATGGATGTTATCTCGAGGAGCGCGTTATATTCTGCGGGCTAAAGAAGTTGTGCCTTTGCCGTCTGGGCTGCTTGGTGCGGCTCGAGCGTGGGTCAGGACAGGGGTGCGAACGGGGTTGCAGCCTCGAGAAGCTGCCCTGATGACTGGTGTAGCCCTTGGCGACCCAGACGAACTCAATGGCATTCCAGTCTCCGAAGATGGCACAGCGTGGCGCGATGTTTTTGCCCAAAGTGGCTTGGCGCACATCATGGCACTCAGCGGTCAGCAAGTCACGATTATTGTGCTGGCGCTGTCTTTTGCTTTGCGTGGCTTGATGCTCTGGCGTTATCCGACTTTAATTGTGGTGCTGCTGGCATATTTAGCCGTGGTTGGAACTTCGCCCAGTGTGACTCGAGCCGTGCTGATGGGTGTGGCGGTGCTGCTGGCGGGTTGGCTTGGGCGTGGCAGGCTCGAGGTTTTAGCCGCCATTGGTCTGAGTGCGATTTTGACCCTGCTTTACCAACCTGCTTGGGTTGCCGATTTGGGTTGGCTTTTGTCGTATTTGGCGGTCTTGGGAATGGTCTTTTTTGTACCGCCACTCATGGCACTGCTGCGCCTTAAAAGTCCAGACGAAAACGACCTTAATCCGCGTTTTTTGCATATCTGGGGCTTAAAATACCTGACCCTGACTCGAGTTCGCTATTGGGTGGTTGGGATTGTGGCAGCAACTTTATCTGCCCAAGCCTTGACTTTAGCTTTGACCGCCTCGAGTTTTGGCTTAATTCCAGTGGTTTCGCCAATCAGCAATCTATTTGCCGAACTTTTAATGCTGCCGCTTGTGGTCTCGAGTTTTGTGGCTGGATTGCTTGGTTCGGCTGGCGGGCTGGTCAATTGGGCGGTGCAGCCAATGGCGTGGTTGTTGCTCGAGGGCGCAAAGTTTTTTTCGGGCGCACCTGTTCTCGAGTGGGGCAGTATAGCAATTTTGGGTTTTGTGGCGTTTTATGCCAGTGTGGCGGCGATTTATGCAGCGCTGCTTGGCTGGTTACGCCCCTATCAGATGTTGGTGGTGCTGTTGGCATCCGTACTGCTGACCGCTTTACCAAACCGAACTCGAGCCGAGATTGTTTATTTGGATGTTGGGCAAGGTGACAGCACCCTAATTCGTTTGCCCGTTGGCGATATTCTGGTAGATGGTGGCGGCACACCGCAAACCGATTTTGATATTGGGGCGCGGGTGGTTGTGCCAGCTTTGCGTAGCCTTGGGGTTAAAAGCCTAACCGTGATTGCGACCCACGGCGACGCTGACCACATCGAAGGCTTAAATGCGGTGCTGCGCCATTTTAAGGTCTCGAGTTTAATCATTGGACACGATAAACCAACTGGCGAAGATGCGGTTTGGGATGAAATGATTGCCAGTGCCAAAGCCCACAACATTCCTACCCGAGTCGTCGGGCGTGGAATGCGCTGGCAATTAGGCGCAGCCACAATCAATTTTCTGCATCCCGCCCCACCGTTTGACCTGACCGATGACAACATCAATTCGGTGGCATTCAGTCTTGAGTACAAAAATCAACGGCTGCTTTTTCTGGGCGATGCACCTTCCAAAGTCGAAGAAACCATGAATCCGGGAGTGCTGGACATTCTAAAAACTGCTCATCATGGCAGCCGCTTTAGCACCAGCCCAACCTTGCTGCGGCGTACCCTCCCAAAAGCCGTGGTCATCTCGAGTGGCGCGGACAACACCTATGGGCATCCAAGCAAAGATGTCCTCGAGCGCTTAAAGCCTTATAGTCCTTTGGTTTTTCGGACTGACCGCGATGGAGCAATAATCTACTCGCTCGAGACGCGAAGGTTTTGGACATTGGTACAAAGCCCACAAGCTGGGCAACTTGGGCAGCCACAAGTGCGTTAAGGGTATGTTCATACCGAATTAACTTAATCACTCTCGTTTGCCCAAAAAACGGTCAAACTGTCGTTCAAACGTTAATTCGGTTTCGTTGTCACTCCTTTTAGTCGGT
>JAYWGM010000072.1:0-78953 GCA_043778225.1 Deinococcales bacterium
GGTCAAACTGTCACTCAAGCGTTAATTCGGTCTTTTATCACTCCTTTTAGTCGGTTAATCAGTCAAAATACACGACTGATTAACATAACTTGGTATTACAAGTCAGAATATATTTTTTAGGGTCTTAAAAGGGTCTTAAAGGTGACTCTGCTGGTCACTGCATTCTCGAAAGGGGTAGTCGGTGCTGGATTGTGTTTTCTCGAGGTAAATAAAAATCCTGACCTTAAAACGTCGGGGTTACTCGAGCTTTTGGTGTTCAAGTCCTATAGCGCAAGGATTCCTAAGATGTTAAGCAGTCCAGCGCCGCATTTATTGCTTGGACAGCTCTGAAAATTTGCTGTGCCAGATGGTATGGCAGTGCTGATTAGTTTTTGCTTAAAGGTTTCTGGGGTAATCGCCGTTAAACCCGTGTTCTGGGCATAGTACAAACTGGCAGCCGCACTGACTTGTGGGGCGCTAAAAGATGTCCCCGAAAATACCCGTAAAGCGGTTGGACTTAACGATAACCCATTAGCGGCTAGGGACTGCACCACGCCGTTGGCACTGATGCTGACACTATTGGCTTGGCTCGAGAAATCCGAAGCCTTAAAAATAGTGGTGGCTGGAATTTGTTCGACACTGGCAACCGATACCAAACCAGCAATGGCTTCAAAACTACCTTGAGTGGCGATACTGTGGTTAGCTGGAAAATTGGGTGGTTTACTGACCACTAAGCCTTTATTGCCTGCCGAAGTGATAATGCTCATGCCTCGCGCACTGGCTTCGGTTAAGGCGCTAAACAGTAGGCTCGAGGGGTATTTAGAGCCAAGGCTGAGGTTAATGACTTTGACTGGGTTGCTTCCTGTATTCAGACTGACAGCGTAGCAAACACCCAGCACCACGCTCGAGTTTCGGCAACGTCCGGCTGCCCCTTCACAGGTTTTGATTGGCACAACCATTTTGTCCATTTGGGCGGTGTAAGCACTTGCCATTGGTGCAAAGGTTTTTAAGATTGTCGCGCCAATAATCCCAGCCACTGCCGTACCATGCCCAATGTTGCTCGAGGTGATTGGTGTGCCATCGGGGCTGCGTTCGGTGGCAAGGTCGGAAACATCGGTTATTGTGCCTTCAGTGGTAAAATTTCGAGCGGCGGCAGTATCTATAAAATTCCCTCCGCTTGGAATGGCAAAAATTGGATGTGGGCTAACCCCAGAATCTAGGACTGCCACTCGAGCGGTGCTTAAATCGGTGGGAATAGCGGCTGGGCGCACAGAAGGAGCGGACTCGAGGGATGGCATTTGGCTTAACCCAGCGCTTGGTTCATCGGCGACGTACTCGGCATTTAAGTCAAAACCCACATCAGCCTCGAGTGTCTCTAGACTTTTTTGGAGTGTATTTAAGCCCTCTATGACTGAACGATTGACCTTATTATCAGAAAGCAAAGCAATTGCTTGACCACATACACTGTTGCTGTTTGGTACAAACGGTTCTTGGGTTTGGGTGACACTAAAATCAGCATTGGCAATGGCGGCTAGAACTGCCACACGGTTGGCATTGGGCTTAAATGCCAATACACCACGCCCACCAAGGATGTACTGATTTCGCGTTGCCAGCGTGCCATAATCAGCATTGGCAAAAATATCATTGGTCTCGAGAACGGTAATGCCAGCTTGGGCTGTGGCGCTTGCACTGGCGTTATTAACTTGTACGGTGTACGAACCGCTTGGTAGAGCGCTTAGAATTTTGACTTTGACAAAAGTGCCGTTCGGGTCGGTTTCGAGAATCTGGGTAGTTTGCCCAGCAATCAGC
This sequence comes from Deinococcales bacterium, assembly GCA_043778225.1. GTDB lineage: Bacteria > Deinococcota > Deinococci > Deinococcales > JAAFIG01 > JAAFIG01. The sequence goes on from JAYWGM010000072.1 coordinate 1,789, forward strand.
ACCGATAGCGGAAATAGCTGTTGACCTTCGATTAAAAATTCAGTGCTGCTGCTTGAAACGAGGGTACTCGGACGTAATTTTGGTGCAAGATTGACGACTGGTCTGATGCAAGCACTCAAGCCAAGCATCAGGAAAACCCAAATAATTTTTTTCATATCTTCTCCATTACAGCAAAAAACCTGCGTTTAAGAGCGCAGTGACTCGAGTTTAGCAGTGACCTCGGCTAGGTTATCATAAAAATTTTGGCGGACTGGTAATTGACTGAGTTTTAACGTCTCAATCGCCTTTTCGTAATACTCAGAGGCTACTTGAAACTGCCCAAGTTGAAAGTAAGTTACGCCCAGATTGTTAAAAGCAATGGCAATACCCGTTGGATTCTCAAACCGTTGTTGAAGTGCCAAACTACGTTCTTGAAACTCGAGAGCGGTCGCAAATTGTTTTTGCTGTCCGTAGTGCATACCAAGGTTAGTCAAGGCTCTAGAAACACCATGGAGATCGCTATTGGTTTCACGTAAGTACAGACATTCAAGTAAATGTTTTTCGGCTTTGGCATCATTTAAGGCAGCGTAGACTAAGCCCAGCCCACCAAGAGAATCGGCAAGTTTAATTTGGTCGCCAAGGACTCGCCGAATCCGTTGGGCTTTTTTGTAATACTCGAGCGCACTTGAGTAGTTTTTGTTGTTGTACTCGAGCGAACCCAGTAAATTATAGGTCTGGCTGATGGCATTTTGAGCCGCACTGGTGGCAATGCCCGAAAGTAAACCAAGGGCTGTTTCCAATAACGTTTGAGACTGCCCAAAATCACGGTACTCGCGTTGTAAAATCCAGACTCGGGTATTGAGTAATCTGGCTTGCAGCACAGGTTCTAAAATAGCAGTGATGCTTTGGGCAGTCTCGAGTTCTTCGAGGGCTTCTTGATAACGACCAAAACTTTCTAAGGTATTGGCGGTTTCTAAAAACACCTCGGCTCGAGCTTCTGGGGTTCGGGCAATACCTAAACTGCGTTCTAACCAGACTTGGGCAAGTGCTAAATCGCCGCGTTGGGTTTGGATTTGAGCTAACTCAAGAAAGGTATGATAAGCGTTTAATTCATCGCCTTCATCCCAAACACTGCGGGCTTGCCAATAATGCCGTGCGCTGTTGTGGTTTTTAATTTGGGCAGCCCGAAAATGCAGTAAACTGCGCCGCGAAGCCGAGATGTCTTGGTCTAAGACCTCGCGCACAATATCGTGAACAAAACCAATCTGTGTGCCATTTTGGGTTATCAACATGGCGTGCCTTAATTCCTCAAGTGCCGCGTTTAATTCGTCCAGCGAACGCCCCGAAATCGTGCGTAGGGCTGCCACGGTTGCCAGATGGTCGTGGATACACAGCGCCTCGAGAACTTGCTTTGCGGGTTGGCTCAGGTTTTGTAAGCGTGAACGCACCATTTCTGCGGTTTTGTTTTGCGAATCTGGCGCAAAACGCAACAATTCCAAGACAAAAAAAGCATTGCCACCCGAACGTTTTTGTAAAGTCGCAAGGTCTGTGTCAGCGCCAATCAGGCGAGCCAATTGGATCATGGCTGTTTCGGATAAGGCATTCAAAGTCAAGAATTTCGCCTGATGGGCTTCAAGGACTGCTTTGAGGTTACTGCGCGGTGTTTCGGTATTTCGTTGGGTGATCAGTAAACGTAGGTCAGCCACTGGGCGCTCGAGTAAAAAAAGCAGAAATTCAAGACTGCTCGAGTCCAACCATTGGGCATCATCAAGCAGTAGTAGGCTTACTTTACAATTGGTCAGTAAAATCTTGATGGCTTGAAACAAAACAATTCGCTGACTCGAGAAACGCGACTCGAGCAAACTGCTTAAAATAGCTTTTTCGGTTGCCGCCAAAACACTTAGGGCATCAGGGAAATCTGCCAAGCACTGCTCTACCAACATTTCGAGCAGCCTAAAACCAAGGCTTTCTTGGTGACAGGTTAAGCAGATTGTATAACCTGAAGTAAACCGCCTCGCCTCAAGTGCCAAACGTGTTTTTCCTGCACCCGGCTCACCCAAAATAATAGCCGTTTGACCTGCTTGTAAAAAACCAAGAATCTGCTCGAGTTCTGATTCACGCCCAATCAGGGCTAACTCGGTGGCGGCAACTGGTGCTGCCGTAGCAGCACCTAATTCGAGTTGCAAAGCCTTTTTACAGACTTCTGGTTGTTCTGAGCGAATTATTGCGAGAGCATTGAGGGTGCGCTGGCTTGGTTCAACACCAAGCTCCTCGAGCAATAGTTTGCTGATTTGACTAAAGACCAAAACACCTTGGTCAGCCTGCCCAATTGCCCCAAATGCCAACATCAAATGTCTAGCTGCATCCTCGAATGGGTCGCTATCAAGTGTTTGACTGACGGAAAGAAAAGTAATTGCCGTCTTATAATTCCCAAGCCGAAGTTCTTGTACACCAAGCCGCGCCGCAAATTCTCGGCGCTCTAAAATCAAGGCTTCACGGGTGGTTAATAGCCAATCTTCAAATTCTTCCCCCAAGCCCATTTCCCAATCGGTTAAGCGCAAGCCCGTTAAAAACGCACCACGCCACAAATCCCAAACGGTACTATCCAAAGTTGCCATACCAGCCCTAAACTCGAGAACATCGCAAGAAAAACCAGTTTGCAAAGCAAAAAAATCTTGATTTGTATCCATCACACCCTTACCCAAGGCTTTCTCGAGGGTATGACGCGCCACCGAAAGGTTATTGAGTGCATTGGGGGCTTCTGACCAAAGAATTTTACCAAGCTCACGCCGTGCAATTCGCCCACGCAAAGCCGTAATCGCTAAAATTGCAAGCGGTTTAACCCCTAGTTTTATTGCTTGAGAACTCAGTAAAACACGGGCTGTACCCAGCAACTCGAGTCTCAAATGCGATACGGCAGTGCTGTGGTCTAAAACTTGCATCTGATTCGATCATGACATATTTTATGCAACTAAAACCATATGGACTCGAGATGTACAAAGCCAAGTTTGATTTTTCAAAGTGTGAGTAGAAATAAAGTACAAAATATAGTACAATTTAAGGTATGCCTGTTCTCGATTATCAGCAAGATATTGTGCCACTGTCCGAGTTTCGCTCGAGTACCGCCAGTGTGCTGCAACGTGTTCAAAACACCGATGCAACCATTATCCTGACTCAAAATGGTCGGGCTGCCGCCGCGCTTTTAAGCATCGCTGAGTATCAACGTTTAACTTCTGAACTCGAGGAGTTGCGTTCTATGGCTCATGGTTTAGCCGATGCTTTACAGGGCAAAACCGTGCCGCATAAAACCGTTCAGCAAAAACTAAAGGGTTCGCGCCAATGATTGAGTGGAGTGTCGGTGCAGAACAACAGGTTTATGAAATTCGTCTTGGATTTTATACCGATGCCGCCCTTGAAAAATTCGATTCTGAACTCGAGCAGGCTTTAGAACAACTCGATCTGTTTCCCGAATCGGCTGGTATGAACACGACTTTGTATCGCCAAGATTTACGTTCAATAACAGTAGGTGATTACCGTCTGACAGTCTTATAAGAAATTAAGTTAATCAGTCGCGTATTTTGACTGATTAACCGACTAACAGGAGTAATAACGATACCAAATTTACGCATGAACGACAGTTTGACCTGCTTTTGGTCAAACGAGAGTGATTAAGTTGATTTGGTATTATTGCTTGAGGAAAGAATTCTAATTTTCTCGATTATCCATCTTCGGTCTAGTGCTGCCTTTGATTGATGCGGTACAATCTCGCCATGCTAGACATCAAATTTATTCGTGAATTCCCAGACCTTGTGCGTGAGGCGATTGCCAAAAAACATTTGAACCTCAACTTAGACCAATTACTGGCGCTCGACTCGAGCATTATGGCAAAAAAACGCCAAACCGAAGATTTCCAAGCCGAAGCCAACCGCGTCGCCAAAGAAATTCCCAAAGCCAGCCCTGAGACAAGGGGCGATTTAATTCTGCGCGGTAAGGACTCAAAAGCTGCCCTGACCACCCTCGAGCCAGAATTGCGCGAACTCGAGGCGCAACTTAAAACCCTGATGTATGCCGTGCCGCAAATTCCGTGGGAGGGCGCACCAGTTGGACCAGACGAACACTCAAACCTCGAGACCTTAAAAATTGGTGTGCCTCGAGAATTTGATTTTACGCCTTTAGACCACGTAGCCCTGCTCGAGAAGAATCGTTGGGCAGAAACCGAGCGGATGGCACGTATTGCAGGGACTCGTTCGTACAGTTTGCGGGGCGATTTGGCGTTGCTCGAGATGAGTGTGTTGCGTTTTGCAGTGGATTTTATGGTGCAGCGCAATTTTGAGTTAATTACTGTGCCTAGTTACGCCCGAGAAGAAGCCTTTTATGCCCACGGACAATTCCCCAGCGCTCGAGACCAAGTGTATGCCGTAAACGGCGAAGACCGCTTTTTGGCAGGAACTGCCGAGGTACTGCTGAACAGCTTACACAGTGGCGAATTACTCGAGGAAACCGACCTGCCCAAAATGTACGTTTCGATTTCGCCATGTTTTCGTGCTGAGGCTGGCGCGGCTGGCAAAGACACGCGCGGTTTAACTCGAGTCCATCAGTTTAATAAGGTTGAGCAGTATGTGCTTGCACCTAGCGACAAAAATAAATCCGACGAGTTATTTGAAACCATGCTCGGTAATAGCCGTTCCATTCTCGAGGCGCTGGAATTGCCGTATCGTTTACTCGAGACCAGCACGGGCGATATGGGGACTGGCAAATACCGCATGGTAGATGTCGAAAGCTGGGTGGTCTCGGAAAATCGTTACCGCGAAACACATTCTTGCAGTGCGCTGCACGATTGGCAAGCCCGACGCGCCAATTTGCGTTACCGCGACAGCAGTGGCAAACCGCGTTTTTGTTTTACGCTCAATAACACCGCCCTTGCGACCCCCAGAATTTTAGTGATGCTGCTCGAGAATCACCAGAATGTTGATGGCACAGTCAATATCCCAGCCGTGTTGCAACCATACATGAATAAGAAAATTCTCGAGCCAAGCAAATGATTTCAACCTTTCTTCAGAATCGTAGGGCATAATTAGGTCATGACTACTCGAGCTTGGAAATGGGCGAATCTCATTACTTTTATTGCCACCATCGGCATGAATGCGGCGGCGATAACCTTGCCACTGGCGGGACGTAAAACCCAAGATGTCTCGGCAATGTTCGAGCATTTGTTTACACCAGCCAATTTTACTTTTAGTGTCTGGAGCGTGATTTACACCCTACTTTTTGTCAATGCGATCGACAGTTTGCGGCGTTCGGACAACGAAGACCCACACATTGGGAAGGCTCGAGTTGCACTGATTGGGGCGAATATCCTCAATTTTGTGTGGCTGGTTTTTTGGCATAATCTGCTGCTTGGTTTAGCCTTCCCAACCATGCTTGGAATTTTGGGCTGTTTAATCTATGCCTTTATCAAACTCGAGCCTGTGACTTTAAGCGGCTGGGCTGCCATCACGCAACGCGCTCCGATTGCTGCGTATTTGGGCTGGATTGCGGTGGCAACGATTGCCAATGCTGGCAATACGCTCGTCTGGCTTGGTGTTTCTGGTGGTCTCGAGCCGAGTGCTTGGGCGATGCTGTTGGCATTGGTCGCGGCTGGTATTGCTGCTTTTTTAGCAAGGTTTCATGGTGGGGCTGCCTTTTGTGCAACACTGGCGTGGGGTTTATGGGGCGTGATTAGCCGTCCGAGCGATGGCTTGGCACTGATTGGGCTGTATCTTGGGCTGGCATTGATTGCCTTGGTGGTCTCAAGCCGTTGGTGGTACAAAGCACCTGCACCACTGATTTAAGCTGTTTCTAACATATGACAAAAAATGCCAATAATTTGCTCGAGTTGGTCAAGATCGTAACGGCGGCTATCCACAAATAAAGTGCTGTGTTGCAAACACAAAAACTGCCAATTTTCACCTGTCGTGACAGCCCCAAAGACCTTCTCGAGTGCCTGTCCTTCGCGTTCATTAAAGACTCGAGCCGCCAACATTTCGGCACAGGCTTGAGCCAGTCCGTTCTTAAAGCTCTCATTCTTGGCTTCTACCACGCTAATAACGGGCGCAAGTAGCACCAACTGCTCTGGAGATTTGGAGAACAAAAAATCGCACTCGCCATTTAAGCCTAAGCTCGAGTCCACCGTAAAATCAATGCCCGAAAAAAGCGAGAATCGTTTACCGAGTTGTTCGCGTATGTCGGCGAGAATCGGTGCAATGATAAATTCACTGCGGGCTTTTTCGGTGGACAATGCCAATGCCAATGGGATTTTTTGCTCCAGCCAAGCTCTGAGTAAAACAGATGGCGCTCGAGGCGGCACATTGGCAAATAAATCCTGACCCTCCTCGAGCTTGAGGCTAAATTTTTTCAGGACTTCTTGTAAAGTAAAATTGCTGTATGCCATTGATGTAGTCTACACAACCAAAGATGAAATTTACTTTGGAAATGCTCTGTCGTACTGCACCGCCCAGACATTTTCTTTGACCCCTAATGCTCGAGCCGCACCATAAGCCCAGAAGGGATTAGCCAATAAAGCTCGAGCCAAAAACACCAAATCGGCTTGCTCCGAGCGCACAATCTGCTCGGCTTGTTGGGCATCGGTAATCATGCCCACTGCACCTGTCGCCAGCCCCGTTTGGCGGCGCACCGTGGCAGCAAAGTCAACTTGAAAACCAGCCCCAAGCGCAATTTTGGCGTTGGGCAGACTGCCGCCGCTTGAGCAATCGAGTAAATCCACGCCAAGAATTTTAATTTCTCGAGCAAATTGTACGGTGTTATCGAGTGTCCAGCCACCTTCTGCCCAGTCGCTTGCCGAGATACGCACCAGCAGCGGCAAATGGTCTGGAATCACGGCTCGGACAGCTTTAATCACCTCGAGCGGAAAACGCATCCGGTTTTCTAAACTCCCGCCATACTGGTCGCTGCGCGTATTGGAAAATGGCGACAAAAACGAGTGCAGCAAGTACCCATGTGCCATATGCAATTCAAGCACTTCAAAACCAGCTTCTAAGGCTCGAGTTGTGGCTTTGACAAATGCAGTTTTAACCTGCTCGAGTTCATCAGTCTCGAGCGCCAAAGGCTCTGGGTAGGATGGCGAAAAACCAATCGCACTTGGCGCAACCGCTGTCCACGAAAAGGCTGGGTTAGCGGATTTCCACGGGCGGCTCGAGCCAGCCTTACGTCCAGCGTGCGCCAATTGAATACTTGGCACTGCACCGTTGGCTTTGATTTTGCTGGTTAGTTGTTTTAAGCCAACAATATGTTCGTCTGACCAAATGCCTAAATCCTCGGCAGAGATTCGCCCTCTGGCTTCAACGGCGGTGGCTTCGACCATAATCATGCCAACACCGCCCAAGGCTCGAGCCGGGTAATGCAGTAAATGCCACTCAGTCACAAAGCCATCTTCGGCAGAGTATTGGCACATCGGCGACATCACAATTCGGTTTTTGAGTGTCAAGCTGCGTAAAGTGAACGGCGAAAATAAAAGACTCATGGCTCGTATTTGAACACGTGGCACGAGTCCAAGGCGGTTAGCTATACGACGCTTTTTGTGTAGTCCTAAGAACCTCGAGTACCGTTTACTCGTAAGTAATCTCGAGGATTTCAATTTCGCGCCCTTTGACCATCACTTTTTTGCCAACTTTGTTGTCCATCAGGGCTGCACCCATGTCCGAAGCATCGGAGATTTTGCCTTTTTGTGGGTCGGCTTCGTGGGTACTGACAATGTTGAAAACCCGCTCTGTGCCATTCATACGAATTTTGACATTCGAGCCAAGCCCAACCTTTTTTTCATTAGCCACTTCTGCCACAATTTCGGCTTTGGCAAGAATCCCCTCGAGTTGAAAAATGCGCGTCTCGAGTGTTCCCATTTTTTGGCGGGCATCATCGTATCCAGAATTTTCGGATAAATCGCCTTCTGCCATCACATCGGACATAAATGAACTGATTTCATCACGTCCTACGGTGCTTAAATGCTCGAGTTCGGCTTTGAGTTTGTCGTAGCCTTTTTGGGTCAATCTTATTTTTTCGCTCATGATTTTTTTTCCTTTGGCTTAGAGTTTCTTGGAAAGATTTTCGTCGTCCCTGACAAAGCCTTTGCCTTCTAAGTGAACATTTTCGATCACGCGCTCGTCCATCGTGGTGTTCTCGAGGGCGCTGGCAATAATATCAACATATTGTTTGAGTGGGGTGTTAATCACTTTTTTGGCTAGGGTTTCTTCAACCTGAAAAATTCCAGCGCTGTTGGTCATACGAACCCGAATTTCGATTGGTTTAACTTTACCTCGAGAAATCGTAACTTGTTCGATTGATAAAGCCGAAACGCTATGAATATCTATCTTACCCAGTGCAAAGGCTTTTCGTCCGCGCCCTTTGGTGATGTCTGTACCGTCAGCCACAGCCGTAATGCCACCCTCGAGGGTTAAGGGCATCGGGTTGAGGTCATGGCAATTGATGCTGTGTAAAATAAATGCCCGCAGTTTGGTGCGTTGGGCAATACTTGGGTAAACTGCGCCCAGCACCCGCTCGAGAATTGGCATTGCCAGCGCCACACCATGGGCTTCATGTCCAGCCCGATGGACTTGATTGCCCATGTCGTGCAGCATTGTACCGAGCAAAACCACAAGGTAAGTATCGTCGGTATCGCCAGAGCCAGATTCAATCACATCGCCGCGCACTTTGGCTTCAAGCAATAAATCCAGCAGCGCCAGACTGGCTGCACCGGTCACAAAAGAATGCACCCGCCCGTGGTCGTTATAACCCAGTTTTCGCACCGTAATATAATTTGCCATGTCCCAATTGGCAAGCGCTTCTTCGTCCTTAATCAGCAATTCATAGGCTTGTAGGGCTTTGGGGTATTTCTCGAGGTCGCGGCGAATCGCTCGGTCGGCTTCTTGAATCAACTTGACCCGAGGCGTAGCAAATTCAACCTCGCTACCTGGCGTAACATACTCGGGTAAAAGGTCGCCCGGTTGGGTGACTCGAGTCAGGTTGGCATCTTGTCCAGCTTGGATGTTCAGTTTAAGGCGTTCTCGGTTCATGAGGGCTAGGGTTAAAAGGTTAAAAGGTTAAAGGGTTAAAAGTAGGAAACTTTTTACCTTTTTTACTTTTTACCCTTTCTCCTTTCTCCTTTAAGTCGTCTGTGACCAATTTTTTAAGGTTTCGTAATCGCGTTGAGCATTGGCAAAAATTCGGCTCATGACCGCCACGTCGTCTATTTGCACCGTAATAAAGTGCTTGGTGTCGTTTTCGCCAGCTAAAAACATGGTCAGAAGTGTTCCACCGGTTTGCTCGACCGTACAGATTCGGGCTGGGCGGCGCTCGAGTTCTTTGGCAAGTTCGCGTTGGTATTTATCCATCTCGAGCAGCAAGGTGGCAATTTTTTGCGGTTCATGAATACTACCAGCTTGGAGTTCGCCGTTGGCGGCAATCAAGGCGGCTTGGGCAACACCACGTTCTTTACTGACCTCGGCAATCCAGGCGGTCGCCAAGTTGGTGTTGGCACTCGAGGCGGCGCTGACCACAAGGGGGGGTCTTGGGGCTTCCACGGGGGTCAGTTTGGCTTCGGCAGCAGCTTGCTTCATGGCGCTCATGTCGCCACCAAAAATACCGAGCAGGTCGTCTATTTGTCCGCTGTCGCGCAGGGCAGCCGCCACCGCGTTGGCAGCTTCGGCTTCTTGGCGTGCCAGTTGCAATAAGCGCTCGGCTTCCTCGAGGGTTCGCTCGAGCTTTAAGCGGGTTTCTGGCGCAAGGCGAGTTCCCGGTTCGGTGGCAAGCACAGTGCTGAGGCGCAGCAGTTGACGGATTGTTTCGCCGCCCATCTGACGGTACAGATTGACTTCACGCATGACCGTTTCTGCCCGAATTCGCCACGCATTGACCGCATTTTCTTCGCTGATGCGTAAACCCTCGAGTTCGTCCCAGAGTGGGGCTAAACTGGTCAACATCCCAGCTTCATGCCTACCTCGGGCTTCGGCAATTTGGGTTTGTAAGCTGACACTTTGCGGATTGCCAGTAAATTCTTTGACTGCCCCTTCAAGGTCGGTCAGTTCGCGGCGTTGGGCTGCCAAACGGGCTTCGCGGTGCGCCCGCAGTTCGGCTTCTAAAAGGGCTAAATCTGGGAAATTGCCAACTTCTAATCCGTCTCGAGCCGTTAAAAGGGTATGCACCACTTCAAATGCCCCAAGTTCGTTGGCTCGGCGCTCGAGGTCGGTCATGCGCTGTGTAAAGACCTCACGGGCGCGTTTGCCAAGGCTTTCCAAACCGAGCTTAAAATTCTCGAGTAAACCCGTAATTGGCACACCTGTCTCGAGTTGCTTTGCCGATATGCCCAGTTGGGCTTCCAGCGAAGCATGGTCGGTTGCCAACTCTGGCAAATCTGGCAACGCCGCCAAAGATAAACGCATGGCACGCAACATTCCGCCTTCCCTTGCCACCAAAGCACGGCGCTCAGCTTCTAGGCGCTCGGTTTCGCGTTTTTGGGTAGCCAGCCGCTCGGCTTCTAGGCGTTCAACTTCGCGCTGCAAGGCAGCTAGACGGTCACGCTCTAAGCGTTCCGCCTCGAGTTGCTGGGCTTGGGCGCGTTCCATGGCTTGCATTTTTTCTTGCTCTAAGCGCTGCAATTCTAAACGTTCAGCCGCCAAACGGGCTTCTTCGGCTTGGCGCTGTTGGGCTTCGAGTTGGCGTTGCTGTTCGGCAATTCGCTCGGCTTCGAGGCGCTGTTGTACTTGCCACGTCTCGAGTGCCGTTTCTAAATGCGCCATGTGTTCGGTCAGGGCTTTGGTGACATCTTCACGCGGTTGGCGCAGTTGAGTCGCCACCTCGAGTTCGGTTAAAAGCTGCGAAAGGGTAGAAGTCTGGGCTATGCCTAGTGGTTCAAAGGTGACCAATGCACCGCGCAATTCATCGAGTAAACTTGCCTGTCGTGCGATTAAACGCTCAATCCGCACCGCTTCTTCGGCTTTGGCTTGGCGCTGTTGCTCGAGTTGGCGCTCAAAGGAACGCAGCAAATCTTCGATTTTTTTGAGTTCGTCGCCAGCTAAGGCATTACCGCTCAGCATTCCATTAGCAACCGAGGCGGTTACGGTCGCTTCGCTGGTGTCTATGCCTTCGCTGCTGTATTTGGTCAAGAGTTCGGTGTACTGGCTTAAATTTCTTTGTTGTTCTTGTAAAAGCAGCGTAAAATCTACCTCGAGTTCTGGGCGTAAAGCTCGAATTGTCTCGCTTTGCACTTGGCGTGCCAAATTTTGTTGCTTGAGGCTTAAAAACTGCTCCTTACGAAGTGGGTTTAAGTCTATTAAAGCCGTAAACTCGAGACTTAGGGCTTCTAAAATTCGCGCATCTTCGGCAAGTTCGATGTCTTTGACCCGCTCGGATTGCTCTGGGGTCAATTCGAGTTCTGGGAAATCAAGGTCAATGTTTAGGCTTTCGTCTAAGCCTTCGACTTCAACCAAATCCGAGGGTGTGGTCATGGCTGGACTGTTGTCATCAATCACAATCGCATCATCAAAATCCACAGCTGGTAAATTAATTTGTGAAACGCTGGTTGGTACAATCGTTGGGGTTTTGACCGATGGTGGCACTTGGACGACACTTGATTCAATCAGTTTACGCAACTCGAGTACCAATTTACGGGCGCGTTCAACTTCGGCAGATGCCAGTGTCTGGGTTTCTTGGGCTTCGGTAATCTGGGTCAATAAGCCTTCTAAGCGCTTGACCCTCGGTCCACCAACCGATTTGACCTTTTCAAAACCGCCCTGAAGCTCGGCAATTTCTTGGGCTTGACGCACCAATAAATCTTGTAATTTGCGCTCGAGCGCCCCAAGTTGGGCTTGGGCATCGCGCAGCAGTTCTGGGGCAGTGCGCGAGGCGGCTTGTTGTTCGCGGATGACATTGATTTGACTGCGAAACTTGCTGACTTCTGCCCAGTCAAAATAAAGCGCAAAACGCTTTAAGCCTTGCTCGAGTGGCACAAGGGCTTCGGCTTGGCGGTCGAGGGCTGGGTCTTTGACGGGTGGTGCTTCGCTGCCAAATTGCTTCTCGAGTTTTGAAAGTTCATCTAAAATTTTTTGCACCGCCGTTTTTGCACTGGCTGGCGGCAATGCCACTTGCAACTGCTTATAGACATTTGATTTCAGGACTTTTTCGATGTCCTTTGCCGAAACGGTATCCGAAGTTTTACCAAGCCGCGTTAAACCCTCGTCAAAACTGCCTTTGGTGGCTTTCAGGGTGCTTTCAGAGTCAAAGTATTTGCTGATTGCAGCGTATAAAGGGGTCATTAGAATTCCTCATCCCATTCGACAATGGTACGTCCAGCGCCACCGTTGGTTGGGTTGGTTGGGCTGGTGATTGGATTACTAGCAGAAGTGCTGCTGGCAACTTCGCCAGTCACTGGAGTACGGGTGCGAATCAAACCAAACTGGGCAGCAATTCCACGAAAACCTGCCGTGGCGAAAATAACGGTTAAAAGTAAGGTCAAAGCCCATGTGATTTGTGCCAATGGATTTTGCAGAACCGAAAAAGAAGTCAAGCCATTAAAGAAATTTTCGATTGGTTCAGGTAACTCTGCCCCTTGGGCAATCAACGACCCCAACCATGCTATTCCCTCGATAAGCGGCGGGATAAACAACAAAACCATGGCGATGCCGATGTAATTCCAATATGGATTACGTCCGCCAAAGGCTAAACGCAGCAAGTAAATCGGATAAAAAAACATCATTGCGACCAACAAGAAAACAATCCCACGCAAACCAAGGCTACCAAGCACCCCGCCACCCATCCACCATGGCTGAACCCTCGAGACAATGCCCTGCAAAGCCGAAGTCGGTTCGCCACGCGACCACTGACGAATCGCATCCACTTCGCCAAGTAGGGTCGTGACATCAATTGGTCGTAAACCATAGGCTGCCTCGGTGGCTTCAAATAAGGTGCTGGCTCGAGTTGCCAAGGGTTGGTCGGCGGCGGCGACGATTGGGCGGATGGCTTGATTAAAAACGGCTTTGGCGCTGCTGATGGCTTCACGCCCCGCATCAATTCGCGCATTCTGAATATCCGAAAGCGCCGTCGAGAGCTTTAAGCCAACCGTGTCTATGGCACTCGAGAAACTGCGGTAGCCCTGTTCGCTCAAATCGCGTGAGAACCGCTCGGCTTGGGCTTTGGAAAGACCGGCTTTACTCAGTTCAAGACTGATTTGACTGGCAGCCGCCGCCACTGGCGCTGCCGCAACCACCACAGGTTTTGGCTTGACGACTGGCGTGGTGGCAACAGGTTTTGGTTTGACGACTGGCTTTGGTTTATTGATGGCTAGACGACTTTCTTTAAGTAAGCCTCGAGCTTGCGAACCAAAACGGGTCACTTGCTGCAATAAACCATTGATGCCACTGCGATAGCCGCCGAGATCTCCGGTTGCTAGTAAACCCAGCACCTCAGAAAAACGGCTGACCGACAACGCCCCAACTCGGGGCGAATCTTGAACCACCAAAAAAGCACTGGCAGCCCGAACGGTACTCGAGAACGAAGCCACCTGATTTTTATTGCGGCTGGCATTCTGTAAACTGCGCTGCATCAGGTTGGCGACCCCAGTCTCGAGCAGCGCCCGCACACGATTAGATTGTCCTTGGGCAACACTGGCTTTGAGTTCGATTTGCTGCACTACAGGCAACTCAAAAGCCCGCCCGAGTACCCCCGCATACTGGGTAGCCAGTGGGCGCTTTGCCGCTATTTCAAAGAATAATTCTTCGTACAAGGCTCGCTCGAGAATTCGCTGAATCTGAGAACTCTGGGCTTCAAGGTCGGTGCGGCTGCCTCGAGAAATGGCAGTGCGGGCTTGCTCAAAGGCTTTGTTACCACCCGGAATCAGTTTTTGCGCCCGAATTTCAGGGCTGATACGGCGATACGTGTCTCGGGCTGACTCGAGTTGACTGACCGCCGCCCGCGGATTAGAACCAAGCAACGAAGCAGCCGAACGTAACCCCGTATTGATGGTGCGGTAGCCGCCCAGCAAATCTGCCGCCAAAGCAGCACTCAGGCTACTGACTGCGATTACAAAAACCCATATGATCAACCTTGTCATGCTGTCTCCTTCAATGATTCTAACTCAGTAAAGACCCGTCCGACGTTGACGCCCGCGTCGGCAAGTACCGTTAGGAGTTGCTCTCCGAGTGGCGCGATAAAAGCACTGACACTTTCGAGGTGGGTATAAAAAACCCGAAAATGACGGCGCTTGGCTAATAACATTGTTGTGGCTGCCACCACGCCAGCCAAATGACTGGCACTGCCACTCGACAAGCGCGAGGCAATCACATCGCCGTTGCGTTTGGAGAGCAACACACCCGTCACCCCTTCCTCGAGGGCAAAACGGGTCAGCAGCGCCTCTTGTGCTGCTGGGGTTTCAAAAAGTGCCAAAATAGGTTTGGTTGGTTTGGCTGATGGTGGTACGGTCAGCCCAGCCGCAGGTGGTACGGTCAGCCCAGCCGCAGGTGGTACGGTCAGTGGTTGTATTGGTATCTGCCCCAAAGCCTCAAAGTCAAACTCGAGCGGGGCGATTGGCGAGGTATCAAGTATTTTGACCGAGACTGGAATCACTGGGGCGATTTCGTCAATGATCGTCAGGTTCAAATCTTGGTCAATTCGTGACACAGCGCTTGTCCCCGGACGACCCAAGGCTGGAACTTCGGCTGGACCCGCCAAATGCTCGAGTTCAAAATTAAGTACCGAAAACTCGCCGCTTTCTAAAAGTAAATCGCCTTGGTAACGCGGCTCAGATTCAAGCATCGCTGAATTTGGCGATAACTCGAGTTGCAATAAATCCAACTCTGCCCATAAGTCGTTGAGAATCCGTACTGGGTCGTTACTTTGTGGCAATTGGGCAATGCTTTTCTGGAGGCGCTGCGCCCGAGGTGAACGCTGGTCAGTGACTCGAGCAAATTCCCCACGCAGCGCAATCCAACCTTCTTCAACTTCTGGTGAAAACGTCTGAGCCGCCAAAAACTGCGCCTCGAGCGCATTGAGAATCTGGCGGATTTCGCCTTTGGCTTGGGCGACTGGAATAATTTGTTGCAAGCGAGCAAAAACCACACTTTTTAACAAGGCTTGCATTTGCTCAGGGCGCACTGTCTGCGGTGAGAGTTTGGCACCACGCAAGGCATCACTGACGATGTTCTCCGCCGCCCGATGCGAGACAAGGCGCGATAGGGCATCGCAAACAATGTTATAAACCTCATTAGCCATCCGAAGCTCGCATTGACCTACAGTAGCATTGCATCACGGCTTTAGGCAATGAAGTACGCACCTTAACTGCTTTGCTCGAGCAAGCGTTCTAACATCTCGAGCAATTGACTTGGGCGGTAAGGCTTGGTTAAAAAGTTTAAGTTGCGCCGATTTTTACGCCGGTCTTTTAAGCCATGTGGCGTGGTGATTAAAATGAGGTGAACACCACGGCTTAGCTGTCCCCTAAACAAACGCGAAGCCACTTCAAAACCATCCATGTCGGGCAGCATCACATCTATCACAACAGCAAATGGCGGGGTCTCGAGACTCCAAGCTAAACTGATTCCACCCACACCACTGCTGGCAAACTCGACCCGATAACCACGCTGCACCATGACGGTCGCAAGGCTGGCACGGACACTCGAGTCATCATCAATCAACAAGACCAATGGGGCTTCTGGCGGGGCAGTCAAAGAACGTATGGCAAGTTGAGACGTTTGCATGGCGTAAGCAATAGATTACTGGAAAAAGTTTGAGGATGCTGTGCATTTTCCACATCGCTAAAGCAGGCATGGATTATGTCAAGTACCACAGGCATGGATTATGGCAAGTACCGCAGGCATGGATTATGGCAAGTAGCGCAGGCATGGATTATGGCAAGTAGCGCAGGCATGGATTATGGCAAGTAGCGCAATGGATTGACTGGCGAACCATTGACCCTGATTTCAAAATGCAGATGTGGACCGGTACAAATTCCACTGCATCCCTCCCAGCCAATCAGTTGCCCACGCTCGACATACTGCCCACCATAAACCGCCGTGCGGCTCAGGTGTCCATAGATATTTTGCACCCCGCCACCGGTGTTAATCCAAACATTCAAACCAAAATACCCATAACCAGACTGTTGCACCATTCCACCCTTGGCAGCATAAATTGGTGTGCCATAGGGAGCAGCAATGTCTAAACCAGTATGAAAATTACTGCTACCAATCCAAAAGCCACGACGACCATAACTGCTGGTAATCACACCACGCATGGGCCAGATATAGCCCCCACGAAAACTTGGATAAGTAAACGAAGCCGTTGCCCGACGCACCTGCGAAGTGCTGGCTTGCTGAGCGGTACGCAACCGCGCCCGCGCTGCATTGCTAGCAGCCTGAGCCAAAACTCGAGCCTTGGCGCGGCTCTTGGCTTGCACTGCTAATTCGGCTCGAGCCGAGGCAATCCGCTCTTTTGCCAGTTCAAAACGCGCCTGAATCCGTACCGCTTCTTCGGCATCGCGGCGTTGCTCAAGGCGCTCGAGGGTAGAATCAGCATTGACCTCTGGCAGCACCACATAATCGCCAGTCTGTAAGGCGCTTAAATTTCCAGCATTGTTGGCACGGATTAAATCATCTATTTCGACCCCATGATTGGCTGATACGTCCATCAAATCCTGATTGGCTTTAAGAACCACATACGCCCCTTGGCTGTACCCCGGTACAATTAGGCGCTCACCGAGCCGAATCTGGTCGAGGCTGCGTAAGGCTGGATTGGCATTGACCAAATCCATTTGCGTAAAGTCAAACCGAGACTGAATCGTGGATAAAGTATCGCCGCGTTTGACCGTATACCAAAACGCGCCTGGAGGTAAGCGGGCTTCTCGAGTTGGCTCGAGGTCGGTTTTTTGCAGTGGCACTTTGAGAATTTCGCCAGGGCGAATGCTGTTTTTGGTGATTCCAGTCGCAACCTTAATGGCTCGAGGTGTGACCCCAAAGCGGTTGGCAATACCACCGATGCTGTCGCCACGGCGCACCCGCAGATAAATCACAATGCTCGAGGCTTGGGGACGATTTGCTTTCAGACGCACCGTTGTGGCTGGCGCGTGCAAACTAATCAACTCGAGCGGCGAGCGCGTTGCCACCGCCGAGGCAGAAAAAAGCCCGAGCAGCAGCACCAACAAAAATTGAAGTGGTTTCACAACGCTGTTGAGTCTACACCTGAGCGCTACCTGATGAAAAGGGGGTTTGTGAACATAATCGCAAAGTCTCGAGATAAATTGCTGATTAAGTACAACCCCGAAATGTTTTAGAGTTCTTTGCTAAAACATTTCCGACCAATGGGAGTAGGGACAGCGTATCTGCCGCCGTAATGACAGAATTGCCGCTTTTTGAAAATTCTAAAATGTAGGCGGGAGATACTTAGTAGCTAGCGTAATCGCTTCACTTCAAAACACTTCTCCGAGCAATACCAAACTATCTCGTCCTACAGGGCGAACACAAGATTCGCCCCTACGAAACCCAAATGCGTCACTGACGCGAAAACTTAAAAAC
Organism: Deinococcales bacterium; assembly: GCA_043778225.1. GTDB lineage: Bacteria > Deinococcota > Deinococci > Deinococcales > JAAFIG01 > JAAFIG01. Next base: position 19,311 of record JAYWGM010000072.1, read on the forward strand.
TTACCAAAACTATTGGGTGACAAGTTCTTACCTCTTTATGATCAAAATAGGCGGTGGGCAAACCAATTTGCCACAAACGACTCATGCAATGACCAATGGCGACTCGCTACGTGTCTGTCGTGCGCGAAGACCAGACGATCTTGCTTGACACCATTTTGTCCAAGGAACTCGAGGTCAGTGATTGGCACAAGTTCATCCAATTCTCCGTTGAGGCTTAACAGTGGCGCGTGCTGTGTTGTTGGCAGTAAGCCCTGTGCAACCAAGGATAGTGCTGAAAGTCGAGTCTGGAATTCTTGTGGTTCGGCTCGAGGCTCTAAACCCATCACCCTCGAGAGCGCAATTCTCGCACCCATTGGCAAGGTCTGCGCCCACGCTGGTTGGAAGGCATGATGCACAGGTCCGGCGTTGTTGACCACGCCCAAAAGTTCTGGTCGGAGCAATGCCAGCTTGAGCGCCCAATGACCGCCAAAACTTAGCCCATAACACCCCATCCGTGTACCATTGATGTCTTTATGTTGACCAACAGCAGCCAAGACCGCCAGCAGTACCCGTTCAGCATCGGCAGAGACTGGAAAGGGGTTCTCGCCAGTGCCGGGCATATCCACGGTCAGTACAGCGATACCCTTTTTTAGCAGTGCCTCGCTCTGGGCATGAATCTCGAGGTCACTTTTCCAAACATCAATACCACCCCAGATGGCAACGACTGGAAAGCCTGTCTGCGACTGACCTATTGGCAGGCGCAGATAAGCGGTCAGCGTTGCCCCCTCAAAGGGAATCTTTAGCACCTCGAGTGGGCAGGAAAAATGCCGAGCAGCTTTGAGGTACGCCTGAATGTGGCAACGGTACGCCTGTGCGCCGTCGGGATTGATGATATGCGGGAAACGAGCAAAGAAATACCAGAACGAGGCAAGCAAGAATTCGCGTTCTGCCTCCGACCCATCCCCTCGAGCCTCAGCCTCTTCACCAAGCGCCATGGCTGCGTCACCGTGGCGCATCAGGCTTATCGCCCAACCTGGCGTAGCTGGTCCCAAAAGCGCCCCTGCCTGTTGCACCGCCTGAACAAGTTGATCGCCATTGATGCCAAAATCGGCGAAACCGGGCAGGCGGGCAGCAATCTCGGCGGGAACACCCTCAATGCTGAGGTAACTGTTCGGCGCGGCGGAATACTCAGCAAAGGTCGTTGCGATAGGTCGTTGTGTCATCAATTGCGTCATGATTAAGCTCCTTAGGGTTCGCCTCGGGTCAAGAAATTACCAGTAAAGCTGACCGGTGAATTCCTTATCTTTGGCAACAGCAGATTAGTCGCAACGCCAGACCATCCGCATTGATGTAGGTCAATGCAGAGTTGTCGGCATTTAAGCCTAAAGATTGCGCCTGAGTCTCGAGAGGGCTTCAGGCGTGATTCCAAGGTATGAGGCAACATAGTGTTGAGGCACGCGCTCGACAACCTCGGGAAACTCATGTAAAAAGCACCGATAACGCTCTAGCGCACTGTCACGCAAAAAAGTAATCTCGCGCTGTTCCTTGCGGATGTACATACCCTGCGCCATACGCCGCGCCCAAGTCTGCCAGAGCAGCGAACCGTCCCATAATCCTTGCAGGTAATCACTTGACCAGCACGAAGCCTGAGTGTCCTCGAGTGCCTCAATGCTAATCTGTGAAGGTAACTTGGTCATCAGGCTGGTAAAAGCTGTACAGAAGGGATTAGAAGTGTCCACAGCAAAGTCTTTGGTGTGTTCGTTGTCTTGGGTCAGGAATGCGTACCTTAAAAGACCCCGATGAATAAACAATAGCTGCTCACAGACCTCCCCCTGACGAATAAACTCTTGATGTTTAGAAAAGTGTTTAGGGATAGCAGATTCGCAAAAAGCCGCAATTTCATCGTTGGGAATAGGAGCAACACGCTGGATAAAACGTGTAACCTCCTCGATTTCATGGGTGTGCATGGTCAGCAGAGTCTACACAATACTGACTTGGGTTTGGCACGCTCGAGGAAGAGTTAAGCATTGGGATTTTTCAATACTCGAGCCTAAATAAAAGTTTGTTGGGCTTTTGCGAGAAACCACTTAAACAACCAGAAACAGTCAAAACCGTTTCTGGTTCTTGTGAGCAGTTTTTAGCTTATGGTGCTATAAAAAATCCAAATCCCGCTTCAACTGGAAGACACTCAGCTTGATTCTTAAAATCTGTCTGTCCCGCCAATAGACGGCATATCTGAACCACAATGATTGCTGATTTATTTGTTGCAGTTGGCTTTACACCCTTTAAGCTAAAGGATTGAGTAATTGTGTCTGTCTTTGGGTCGACAACTATTTTTACTCGAGGAGCAAGCCTATCTGTACCTTGTGCTGGATTGAGAAACTCTAACTCTTCTGCTATTGGAAAATTTTCAGGAGTCCTAATACAAGCGTTGCTTGCAACAGTTGCATTAGGTACACCCCCACCAAATGCTTTCTGGTCACAAAAGACTAGAAAGACGGAATTTTTCGCATCTCTAAATTCGGCGGCGAATGCAGACCCATTTGGATAGTAGCTGCTAAGATTGAACTCAAAGTTACCAGTGGCTGTATCCCCAACACGAGTAATTTGCTTATCAAATGTGATACTTGCCAGTGGGAATTTTTCACACGAGACAAATCCTACGCTTGCTACTGCCAAAAGAGCCGATAAAATCTTTTTCATATTTACCCCGATACTTGTTGCAGGCGTATAGTAGTTCTCTCACGCGGGTGGGTACAAGACCCACCCCTACGTTTGGAACATGGTTTTTCGTAGGGCGCGACCCTTGTGGTCGCCCTGTTTTTGTAACGTAATGGACTTATGTAAGAGGTCTATTCTATCTGCTATTCAAGATAAAAAGTGATGTACACAAAATTACTTTTTATGGTCATACATAATTACGAAATCTCAACAAAGGGTCTGGCATTCGGGGTTTCTCAAGACTCGAGTGCGAATAAAAGTTTGCTGGGGTTTTGCAAAGAAATCAACAAAAGCCCATCAAAAGAGTTGGCTACTTTCAATTATCGGGAAGTGATGCCACCACCGCCACCACTACCACCGAGATGTGATTCTGGATTTGCAAATCCGATCGAGAAAAAACCACCAATTGCCATCAATGCCACAACAAACCGAATTACTTTTTGCATAAGAGCCTCCTAAATACCTTTGTGGCAAAAAGTTATTGTTTGGCTGCTGAACAAGTTCTGATAAGTTACTGAACAAGCACTGAACAAGCACTGATAACGTGTATACTTGGACAATATGGGGCTCCATCCTTTACACAACCTGATTTTGGATGGACAAGAAGGCAAAGCCCTCGAACTGTATCAGGCACTGAGTACACCAGATGCACCAGATGACCGTTGGGCTGGATGTGCTTTGTTGGCACTCAATCAGCCCTTAAAAGCCAAAGATTTATTGATTCGAGCAGTGGCTCGAGGTTGCCTTGCAGCACGCACTGAATTGGCTGCTGCATATCGTATTTTGGGTGAACATCAACACGCCCATAGCGAAATAGAAGCCGCTATTTTAGACATACCCATAGAGTTTATTGCAAACCATACCGAAGCGAATCTTAACCGCGCCTTGTTATTGCATGAATTGGCAATCCAGCAACAAGCCTTAGGAGACCAAGAAGGAGCATTAGAAACGCTTGAAATAGCTTGGGTAGCGACTTTAAGCTACTATGAGTTATCACGATTGCGCTGTGGTATCGCACAGGTTCAAGCTCATATCTATATGAACCAACGCCGCTATGCTCGAGCCGAATACCACTTTACTACTGCGCTAGAAAGCAATGGTGTTCCCGCTCGGGCGGCTCGAGTCTTACTTAATCGAGCCTATTGTCATTTGTACCAAAGCGACTACACAAGCGCCCAGCACGACCTTGATTTGGTGCGCCAAAAACTGGGCTTTGTGCCAAGTTTGGCTGCCAACCTCGAGTATGTGGTTGGCGTGGTCAATCGCGCACTGGGGCATTGGTCGTTGGCAATTGCGGCATTTGAATTGGCTTCGAGCATTGCCCGTAAAAACGAAGATTTGGATGTGGCTTTTCATGCTGAACTGTGCTTGGCAGCTTGTCAGACAACCCTCGAGCGTTTTGAAAATGCCGAAATGCACTTGGCTCGAGCCAAGAAAATCAAAAACCTTTCGGTACGCGATACCGCCTTTCTCGAGTGGCGTTCGGGGCAGGTATTGAGTCCAACCAACCCAAAACAAGCCTTGGAGCATTTAGCTCGAGCCAAAACTGCTTTTGTACAACTGCATATGCCACGCGAACTGATTGGTGTGTTTTTGCATTTGTGCAATGCGTATCTGTATTTAGCCGACTCAGAGTCAGCCCTTGATGCCTTACAAGCTGCCGCCCATATTGCTTTTGAAAGCGAAGACGGCACAGCCTTACTTGAACTGAGCGGCTTACCTCGAGTCCAACAACTCTTAAAATCAGATGCTCCCGCCCCTTGGCGCAAAGCATTGATGCCAAACACCTCGCTTGTCGTTCCAAAAGTTATTCAGTCTATTCAGTTGGTCACGCTGGGGGCAGTCGAACTTAAAGTTGACGGCAACGGGCTTTACTTGCGGATGAACCGCACCGTTGAAATTATGGCTTATCTGTTAAAAAATCCGAACATCGGCATCGAAAAAATCCTTGTCACTTTATTCGCCGACATAGACCCTCGTAAAGCCAGTAATTATTTTCATAAAGCCCGTCAGATGTTAAAAGTCGCCACCAGTGCAATCTGGATTGATTTTGATAGCCACAAAAAAACCTATGCCGTCAAAACCCACGCCAATTTATACTGGGATGCACAAGCCATTCAGCAAATTCTCAGCACGGCTGAGGATAATAAAATCATCAGCGCAATCAGTGCTTACGCTGGTGAATTCTTACCCACCGCCAGTTGCGAATGGGCTATCGAGGAGCGCGAAGCCTTGGCATGGAGCATCATCAAAGTCGGACTCGAGACGCTGCAACGCTGGTACGAAAGCGGCGAGCATCAAAAGTGCTTGTCTTTAGCCCATCGGCTGCTCGAGATTGACCCATTCAACACCGCGATTCACGAATTTATTATCAACACCACGCTCTCGCTCGAGGGTGAATTGGCAGCCAAGCGCGAATTATTACGCGCCAGCCGCCGTTTTGTCGAGAATTTTGGTGAAGTCCCGATCGAATTTGACCGTTTACGCAATATGCTCTTAAATTAAGAGCCGATGTATTTTTCCCAAGCGATGTCGAGTTTTGGCGCTTGTCCATAGGCGGTCGAAAAGACAAATTTAGGTGCAAATGGCTCGCGGATGAGCTTCATTTTGGCTTCGTATGGGGTGCGGTCGCGCTTTTTGCTGTTGCATTCGCGGCAAGCTGTAACGATATTTTCCCAAGAGTTGCGTCCGCCTCTCGAGCGTGGTGTAACATGGTCAAGCGTTAAATCGCCACCGGGTTTACCACAAAACTGGCAAACATGGTTATCGCGGCGAAAAACATTGCGGCGGTTAAAAGCGATATGAAAACGCGGTGGGCGCTTGACGTATTTCATCAAGCGAATTACGCTTGGAACTGGAATTTGGGTGCTTGGCGAGTGCAAAAAAGCATCTTCTTTGTCTTCGATTCGCATCGCAATATCCGACATTAAGAGTGTAATCGCCCGTTTGATGCTGCAAACGTGCAATGGCTCGTAGGAGGCATTTAAGACAAGCACCGTCGGCGCATTGAGGTTAATACCTCGAGTACGCGACGGCGCTGATTCATCATCAGGCGGCGCTACTATGTCTGGTTCTTGTTCCTCGAACAATTCCTCGAAGGTATGTTGACGCTTTACTTTCGGCATGATGACACTCCACTCGGCGCGGGCAAACGCACCATAAATTCTCGAGCAAAGATGCTGTGGCTCGAGTGACCTCATTGTACATCAGACTCGAGTCTAAGTTCATGTGCCAATTGGCGGATTAGAGCAACAAAAAGGGCTTACCGTAGCAAGCCCCCACAACCGCGAACATGGTGTTGGTTTTATGCCTCGAGCGTGGCTTCAAGCTCCATTGGCACAGCACTTAACGCCTTAGAAACAATACAACCCGTCTTGGTACTTTCTGCAAACTCATGGAATTTCTCGCTACTTAAACCCGGTACTTTGGCTCGAGTTACCAATTTCAGCTTAGAAATAACCATGCCATCACCGATTTTTTCGACCGTACAATTGCCTTCGGTGGTCACATATTCGGCTGCAAAACCATTGGCTGCAAGGGCTGCATTGAGTGCCATGCTGTAGCAACCAGCGTGTGCTGCCGCAATCAATTCCTCTGGGTTTGTGCCAGCACCATCTTCAAAACGGCTCGAGAAGGCGTACTGCATATCTAAGCCGCTCTGACCTGTGAGGTGTCCTTTACCTTCTTTGAGTGTTCCTGTCCAAGTGGCAACTGCTTTACGTGTTGGCATAATTTGTTTCTCCTTGTTTCACATCCTAAAAGTAAACGACAAATGGGTGTGTTGTCTAGCTTGCACTCGAGCTACAGCATAGCTTGCACTCGAGCCAAAAAAGCCGCATACTCGAGAGGTGCATTTATATTTAGATACCGCCATCGTTGAAGAAGTCCGTGAAATCGCGGCTTGGGGTGTTTTGAGTGGTTGTACCACCAATCCGAGTTTGATTCTTGCCTCGGGTCGTAAATTCGAGGAGGTCATTTCTGAGATTATCGAACTGGTCAAAGGTCCGGTTTCTGCCGAAGTGACTGCTTTGGATACGGCTGGCATGATTAGCCAAGGCAAGGAACTGCGAAAAATCTCAAATCATGTCGTGGTCAAGCTGCCGACCAACCCACAAGGACTGGCGGCGTGTCGTGCGCTCTCCGACGACGGACATCCAGTCAACATGACCCTCTGCTTTTCGATGAACCAAGCGATTTTAATGGCTCGAGCCGGCGCGACCTATATTTCCCCATTTCTTGGGCGCGTAGACGACATCAGCCAAGATGGAATGCAACTGATTAAAGATATTCGTTTGATGCTCGACACCCACGACTTAAAAAGTCAAATTATTGCCGCCAGTATTCGTCACCCCATGCACGTTCATCAAGCTGCCTTGGCAGGGGCGCACATTGGCACGATGCCTGTTAAAATTTTTCAGATGCTGATTAAGCACCCACTGACCGACGCGGGGTTAGAAAAATTCAACAGCGATTGGGAAAAAGCCAAGAAAAACCAATAAAAACTTTCATCTCCTCGAGTAATGCAGTAATTTAGTGCTGTGACCCAAGAGTCGTCCAAGATATGGTCTTGAAAGTTCTAAAAATGATAGCTTCTGCCCATGAACCCAGAATACACAGTTGGACAAAACATCGGTGGTTACACCGTGACTCGAGTCAAAGCCTACAAACAAGTCCAAGGCACCTATTACGAACTCAGGCACAACGCCACTGGCGCAAAACACTTGCATATTGCTTGCCCAGACGACAACAACGCTTTTACCGTGACCTTCCCAACCATTCCCCAAGATGACACCGGTGTGGCGCATATTTTGGAGCATATCGTCTTGTGCGGCTCGGAAAAATTCCCAGTTCGAGACCCATTTTTTAGTATGCTTCCACGCAGCTTAAACACCTTTATGAACGCCATGACCTCGAGTGCTTGGACAACCTACCCGTTTAGCACCCGCAACCAGAAGGACTTTTTTAATCTGCTCGAGGTTTATTTGGATGCTACTTTCTTTCCTAAAATTTCCGAAGAAGCCTATAAGCAAGAAGCCTGGCGTTTTGAATTTGCCGATGGCGCAGATGCCAGCACGCCGCTCGAGTACAAAGGCATTGTATTTAACGAAATGAAAGGCGCAATGGCAGATGTCAGCAGCCGCTTACACGATGCGCTCAGCAAAGCGATTTTCCCTGATATTACCTACAGCAATAACTCGGGCGGCGAACCTGTCGCTATTCCCAACTTAACTTGGCAGAACTTGCGCGATTTCCATGCAACCCATTACCACCCGAGCAATGCCTACTTTTACACTTATGGCAATTTTTCGCTGCAAGCAACCCTAAAAACCATTGAAGAAAATGTCTTGGGGCGTTTTACGAAGCTCGAGAAAAACTGGGGTATCCCCAATCAGCCACGTTTTAGCGCCCCACGCCAGACCGAAGCCACGTATGCGATTGCCCCCAACGAAAACAGCAGCAAAAAAGCCCAAGTCGTGGTTTCGTGGTTGACTGCGCCGATTACCCAAAGTTTTGAAATACTGGCACTGAGAATTTTGCAGCGTATTTTATTGGCAAACGCTGCCAGCCCACTGCGAAAAGCCTTGATTGAATCGCATCTCGGCAGCGCCTTATCGGAAATGACGGGTCTAGACACCGACCCTCGAGAAGCCGTTTTTAGCACTGGCTTAAAAGATGTGGATGTGGCTGATACTGATAAAATCCAAAACCTGATTCTCGAGACCTTAGCCCAAGTTGCCAACCAAGGCGTGGACGAAACAATGGTGGACGCAGCAATTCACCGTTTTGAAATCGAATCTCGAGAAGTCAGCAATGCCGGTTTTCCATTTGCCTTTAAGCCGGCTTTTACCGCCATTGGGGCTTATTTGTATGGTGGCGACCCGTTTAGTGCTTTGCAGTTTGATGCCGACCTTGAGCAATTGCAATCAGAGCGCCGCAAAGAACATTTCTTTGAAAACTTAATCAAAAAGTACCTGCTCGAGAATCCGCATCGTGTGACTTTGGTCTTAAAACCCGACCCAGACCTCACCGCCCGCGAGGAAGCAGCCGAAAAAGCCAAACTTGAAGCAATCAAGCAACAACTCTCGAGCCTTGAAACCGAACAACTGATAGAAGATGCCGCCAAGCTCGAAGCCGACCAAAATGCTGTCCAAAACTTTGATGTATTGCCAAGCCTCGAGTTATCCGATGTGCCGATGGATTTTGAAGATGTACCGCACAGCCTCGAAACGATCCACGGCGCAACGGTTGGACTGTTTGCCCAACCGACCCAAGGCTTGACCTATTTGGATTTCAATGTTGACTTTAGCGGTTTAAGTGCCAGCCACAAAGCCTTATTGCCATTTTTAGCGTTTACCCTGACCAAAATGGGCGCAGGAAACAGCAACTACCTCGAGATGGCAAACCGCATCGAAGCCAAGACTGGTGGAATCAATGCTGGGATTGGGTTTCGCCGCGCCCCAAATGACCTCAACACCGTGCGCCAGAGCTTTGCTTTAAGCGTCAAGACCCTACACCGCAACCTAGAAGCTGCTTTTGGAATTCTGCACGATTACCTGACCCAAGCCCAATTTGACCGCGCTCACCTCAAAAATCTACTTGGTATGTACAAAGCCAGCCTCGATAACCGCGTTTCTAGCGCCGGTCATGCCTATGCTGCCAAAATTGCCGAAGCCCAGTTATCCACCCTTGGGGCATTGCGCGAAACCATGGAAGGCATCACCCATGTGCGCCTTGCTAAAGAACTGGCAACTCGAGACGAAGCGGGCTTAGACCATCTGATTGCCGAATTCCAGCAGATGATGTCCGCCCTTTTTCGGGCTGGTCTGGCTCGAGTCTGTATTACCACCGATAGCGAACAACTGGAAAACGTCAAAACCCAAATGACGGCACTCTTGGCGGCTTTACCGCCCGAAGCGCCTGTTGTCTCGAGCCACCTGCCCGAGGTTCACCCGCGCAGCCCTAAAGGCATTAGCGTTGCCACGCCCGTTGCCTACGATGTGGCGGTCTACACAACTGTGCCGTATATTCACCCCGATGCACCTAAGTTTATGGCGCTTTCGGAATATCTGCGAAACAGATATTTACACAAAGAAATCCGTGAAAAAGGTGGAGCATATGGCGGCTTTGCTTCTTCCAGCCGCGAAGATGGCGCTTTTGCGCTGCTTTCGTACCGCGACCCACACATCAAACGCACTTTTGATATTTTCGAGGGGATTCATGAATTTATGGCACAACCTTTTGAAAAAGATGCCTTAAAAGAATCCATTTTGGCAGCCTGTGCCGACCTTGACCCGTTGGGCAGCCCCGACACCAAAGGGCGCAGCCGCTTTTTTAACGACCTGAGCGGCTATACCTTAGCCGAACGTGCCAAATTTAAGCAGAACCTACTCGAGACCAGCGAAGCTGACCTGCGCCGAATTACCAAAGAATACTTACAAAACCCAAGTATTGCTGTGGTCTCGAGCCAAGAAAAACTCGAGGAAGCCAATGCTTTGATGGGTGGGGTTTTTAGTATCGAAGCGGTCTAGGTTAATGGCAAAAACGTTTCAAAACAAACCTCGAGCCATCCACTTGATTTGGGATTCTGTTTGTACCTCTGTTAGACTTAGCCAAGATGATAGAAACTTCTTTTGACCGTAAACGCGGTGAGCGTGGGCGGGTGCTGCGTGACACAATCATTGCTTATATTTTTATGCTGCCAATGTTGGTGGTTAAAGTGTTATTTACCTTTTGGCCCATTATATTCGGCACACTTTTGGCGTTCGCCACTGTTAACATCGGCAAGGGCTTTTCGCTCGAGTTTGTGGGACTAAAAAACTTTGAGGAGTTATTTGGCTTTGGGTCTTTTGCTGGGCGCGGACCAGACCGAGATTTTTGGTATGGCTTAACCAACAGCTTAAAGTATATTTTGGTTGTGCCGTTTATTCAGTTTTTAAGCATTGGACTCGCCATGTTGGTCAACCGCACGATTCCACTGATTGGTTTGTTTCGCACGGCTTTTTATGTCCCCGTCGTGACCAGTTTTTCAGTGGTTGGCTTAATGTGGCAATGGATGTACAACCAGTATGGACCAATCAATTTTATTTTGACCAGTCTAGGCTTAATGGACGCAAAAAACCCAAGCAACATTCTCAATAATCCTTTTTTGGCACTCTGGGCAATTATGTTTGTGACCCTCTGGAAAGGCTTGGGCTACTACATGGTGCTGTACTTGGCGGGCTTACAAACCATAGACCGCAGTCTCGAGGAAGCGGCAGTGATAGATGGTGCGAATCGCTGGCAAGTCTTTTGGCACATCACCATTCCGGGTTTGCGCCCAACCATTTTGGTCTGTAGTTTACTCAGCACCATCAGCGCGATTAAAGTCTTTGAAGAAATTTTTACGATGACGGCTGGCGGACCGGCTGGCAGCACCTATACCGCGATGTTTTTTATTTACAACAAAAGTTTTGGCGATTACCGCTTTGGCTATGCGGCGGCGGCTGGCTTGGTGGTCGCGGTGGTCAGTATGTTTTTTGCTTTTATAAACTTTAGATTGACTCGAGGAAACGACAATGCTTAATACCACTCCAGAAGCCCAAACCTTAAAACGCAAACGCCAATTCCAGAAAAGACTCGAGAATTTTGGGGTCTACACGATTTTGGTTTTGGTGGCAATTTTAAGTATTTATCCATTTTTATGGACATTACGCACCAGCTTTTCGACCTCAGGTGGGATTTTTGAATTTCCACCATCGCTCATTCCAACCGACCCAAGTTTTAAGAACTTTCTGACCGTCACCGAAATTGTACCGATTTTGCGCCAAGCCTTAAACAGCTTAATCATTTGCTTTTTTGGCGTGGTTGGCGCAATTATTGTCGCTGCACTCGGGGCGTATCCGCTCGCCAAAATGAAATTCTGGGGCAGAGATGCGATTTTTTATGCTTTAATTGCCACCTTGGTGCTACCCAACGAAGCTGGCTTAATCGTTAATTTTATTACTGTCTCGAGACTGGGTTTATTGGCAACCGACATCGGGCAGTATGCCGCCGTAATTTTGCCAGCTTTTGGCAGTGTGGCAAACGTTTTTTTGATGCGCCAAGCCTACTTGGGGATTCCAACCGAATTGCTCGAGGCAGCCCGAATAGATGGTGCTTCGGAACTGCGAATTTGGTGGAGCATCATGTTGCCACTAACGATGCCCACCATTGCAGCCGTCAGCATTTTACAATTTGTGGCGTTCTGGAACAGTTTTTTATGGGCATTTATCGTTATGCGCGACCGCAATCTGTACCCCTTGAGTGCTGGTATGCTCGATTTATCTGGTGCATTTGCCACCAACACAAGGGCGGTCAGTGCTGGGGCAGTGATTATGATGATTCCAATTTTAATCGTATTTTTGTTTTTCCAGCGTTACTTTATGCGTGGACTCGAGGGCGCAGTCAAGGGATAAAAAAATCCCCTCGAGCCGACCGACTCGAGGGGACATCTCCCGATAAAAGAGTTATGGGCAGATAAATGGGGTTGTGCTGTTGTTGCGGACGCTGGCAAGTGTCAATACAACTATTGAAAAATCGGTACTGTTGTTGTTATTATCGGTACAGCCATTGCCAGCACGGGTAAAAGAATCGTTTGAATCCAATGTCGGCACAAGGGTGGACGAGTAATCAAATTTAGCCGTCTCGAACTTAGAAACATTAGTCGCGCTTCTTTGATAGCCAAGCAAATCCAGAATCGAGTTGTCCTGCGTGCTGTCACAAGGGGTTGCAGTCGCACCGCAGTTAAGCAGAGTTGTGCCGTTCACCAGTGCCACTTTACCGCCAGCAAGAAAACCCAAGGCTGCACTCCAAGTTGTAGTGGCATCAGATGTTGGTGAAACAACACCAGAGGAGTTCGATTGATTAACGGTGCTGACCATTTTATACCCGCCTGGAGCAACAATACCCAGACTCGTTATATTAACTGAATCGCCCGCAACACTTCCCAAGTTTCCTGCTGCACTGCCATACTGCAACGACTTACCATTTGCACTGACTGAGAATTCGCCCGCATTAAAAATTTCCACAAAGTCGCTGTTAAATAAAGAGAAACCACCACTCCCGCCACCGTAAACTCGAGCAAGCACCAGTTTAGCTGGTTTAAGTAAAGTTTGACTTGCACCTGTACCAATTTTGACATTGTTCTGCACCGTGTAGCCTGTTGGTATATTCGCTCCTATAATCACGGCTGGGTCATCAATCAAGACTTTTGTGGCGGTTGTAACTGGGCTTGTGGTCACATTTCCTGCTCGAGTATTGGCGTTGGCGGTGCTTTCTTCTGGACTGCGGGTGACTCGGGTTGCCCCACCTTCTAGCACCACAAAAGTCATCACAAAGTTGTACGCTCCTACCCCTCCACCGGCTGGAAACCGCATCGCAATCGCAACATTGGCACTTGCACCATCTGGTAGGGTTCGTGAAGCAGTTGCACCTGTGCTGCTCGCTACAAAACCGTACTCGAGAACCGTACCAGTGTAACCTAGAGCAGCAATTTGACTTTGCATGGTTGTTACCTCACCACTTGTAAAGGCTTGGAAACTGGCGCGGTATGGTTCGGTAGCATCTACACTGACTGTTCCAGAACCTGTCATGCGGTGGGTTGGACGGGCAACTTGGGCAATCGCGGCAGTTGATGCGTTACCATTGAAATTCGCAATGGTTTTAATGGCTGTGGTTGGGGCAGCATTGCCCGTTTGTGCCAAAGCAACCAGTGAAACATTATTCATTGCACCTATGCCACCTATTTTATTGGTGACAGTAAAAATTCTTGACACATAATCAAAACTACGAGGATTGGCTTCTAATGAAAGACTTGTACCACCAATTCCAGCAGCAGGTGCAAAAGTAATTTCGTTTTCGTTAATCAGGGCTTGCGAACCGAGTTTAGCTGGAATAAATTTGGCTGCACCAATTGTACTGTCGTTAATTGCCACCTCGAGAACACCAAGGATTTTGGGTTGGCTCGTTTGTGGTGTGGCTTGAGTACAAGCAATTAAACCAAATGCTAGAAAACCAAAAGTCAGATAACGTAATTTCATTGTTCTGTACCTCCTAAAAAATCGTTATTCTCGAGTAAAGGCTCGCTTGGTTCGAGAAAATCAAACGTAACTGATAAACCAGTCATTAGGGCGTAATTTTCTTGTTGCTCGAGATGCGGGGTTTGATATGGTTCTTGCAGTTTTGGCTTTTCCATGACTTCCTTTTAATGATTGAAGACCAATTTTTTTGACATGACGGACGTAAGAAACGCTTGAAGCGTCTAAAAAGGTTCGGTAGAACTTTCAGTAAACCCTTTGATTATGCAAAATCTATTCGTTAAGCTAATCAGATGTTACCCGCAGAACTGATTTGGCAAAAAAGTTTTACTGTCTCAGACGAAAAAACCGCCGAATTATTAGCCCACGGAACACAAACCATCAATGTACTTTCGCCGTTTATGGGCAAAGAAAACACCAGTAAAAAAGCAGCACTCGAGGCAAACATCAAGTTAAATGTGATGGCATACTGGGTGCATAAGTTTTTTGCGGCTGGTATTTTAATCCGCACCAGAACCGAAAAACGCGCAGGTCGTCCGGTGCATCATTACCGTGCTGTGGCTGATCAGATTTTCGTACCAACACAATTGATTGTTCGGGCTTCTGATTTTGAATTGCTATTAAGTGTCCAACAACAAGAATATGAGTTATTCAGTGCCAATGTTGCGCGGCAAGGACGAAAATTATCGGCTGAATGGTGCTTACATTATTTTTGCCTTGAAAGTGTGCAGCATTGGACAATGATTCCGCTCGAGCAGATCAAACAAAAAGACCGCCCTTTGCATGATTGGTCGCATTTGGAACTGTCCAGCGCGGCTTTAGAAGAATTAAAACAAGAACTCTGGGATTTAACTAAGAAATACCATGCCCTAAACGGACAAGGCTCGAGACGCAAACGAGTCACACTACATTTAGGACTAGCCGAGATTACTTAGATTTCTTTGGAATCAAGCCTTGTAAACTTTGCCAAGTACCTAAAGGAAGTAAACTCGAGACCACCACCAATGCCAGCAGCAACAACCACAAGCCAGCGTTACCGCCCGACAAGAACGCCAATGGCGAGAGGCTCGAGAGGACGACAGGCAGGGCATAGGGTCTGCCAAGTGCCAACACACCCAAAACCGCCGCCAGAATTGCGCCAAGCCAAATGGCTAAACTTGGATTGACATAGCCCATTAGAACGGCACTTGCACCCAGTCCCAAACCAATCCCAAACAATGCCAGTGCTAATCGGTAAGGTTTGAGTTGGAACTGACGTAACCAAGCATAAACACACAGCCAGACCAAAGCCAACACAATTACAAACTGCATAAAGACATAAGTTTTACTGAGCGTTTCACGCAGCGAAGTCTCGGGGAAACTTAACACCACACTTTGCGAAGTGACAATTTTAGGAAATTGCCAAATTAAACTCGAGCCAATCTGACTTGGATAAAGGCTACCACGCAAAAATTTGGTTGGTTTAGGTGAATTGACCTCGAGCCGAAAATTATTGACAATTGTGCGCCTCGAAAAAGCATAATTCCAAGTCTCCGAGCCTTGGTTTTTATATTTGATTTGGGCGGTCACTCTTTCTTTGGGTTTGAGTGTGCCATACCATGTAAAACTATTGTTACTTGGTGCGATTTCTTTAGCAATTTCGCCTCGAGCCGAAAATTCAAAATCGGATAGTGTCCCCGAATTATCGGGAAAGGGAAACTCAAAAGTCACATCGAGTGGCGTATCGTTGGGGTTGCTAAAACTGTATTGTCCCTGAAAACTGGCACGATAAAACGAGCGCCCCAAACCTGTATCACCAAATTCAAATTGGGTTTTGAGATTGCTGGCTTCAATCGGCAACCCACGATATTCAACGATTTGGGCTTCGCGCACGAAAAATAAGCTCTTACCATTTTGCAGAATACTATCCACCACACGGCGCACATTTTTACTTTGTGGCTCGGCTAGATATTCCTTGACATACGGTAAAATGGCTTCGCGTCCTTCGGAATCAAGACGCTTTAGGACTTCGGGCGGCACACGAATACTGCGAATATAGGTCTTGGTTTGGGTATACCCAAGGCTTGGTTCGCGCTGCACAGTATCGCGCCCGGGTGGGTCTTCGAGCTTTGAATACCGTGCATTATTCTGACTAACGTAGCGTAAACCAACTGCATATTGGGCAATTTTAAAACCAAATAAAACGACCACAACAACCACACCGATGGGCAGCCAAGGCAATAAACGGCTCGCTTGTTGGCTGACCCAAGTCCTAAGGCTCAAAAACCCTTCACGGTGCAAACCATAAAGCAGCAGTGTCAAGACAAAGGCGAGTCCGATAACCAGCAGTACAAATGGTATTGCCGCCATTAGAATTGACAGCCAAGAATCGAGTCTCGAGAAAAACCCACCAATCGTATTTTGTACCATGACTCGAGTCTAGTCACTTTTGTGAGTCTGTATGAGCAACTATTTCTGGCAATCCAAACGCACCCGCAAACTTGGGTTTGGCACGGTAAACGCCACACCTTTAGCTTTGGTGCTATCCCCGATGCCTTTTGGGTTAAACTCGAGCAGAAATTTTGTTGGCGTTTTTACGGCATTTTCAACCATACCAAACGGATACAAGAATTTTAATTGATGGGTCACTGCTCCACCCGGCGGCAAGGTCGCGAAGGTAATTTTTTGTACATCCATGCCATCCACTGCCAACGTGCTGGCATCAGCAAAAGCCAGTTGCACACCTTCGGAAGTCCAACCCGCCTCCCAAGGCGCAAGCGTGGCTAGGCTGCCATTTTTAACCTCGAGCGTTAAGCCCCAGCCAAGGCGGTCGGTTTTAATTGGCTCGAGTTTTATGGTTTTGACACGCCAAACACCATTAAAAAGTGTTTCGCCAAGACAGCCCTCGAGCGAAGCCCGTTGATTTGAACCACCCGCAAAACCGGGCAACTCGAGTTTGACCTCAGTTTTAGAAATAACAGCTTTGACCCCAGCCTTTTGCAGTGCCTCGAGTGGGATATAGGTTTTACCATTCTGGACAATTGCAGCTGCATATGGCTTACCGTTGATGCTTAGTTTTAGGGTACTCGAGGCAGCCCAAGCCATCAGGCTCGAGCCGAAAAGAATTGCAACGATTAGGGATTTATTTTTCATGGGGTTTCCTTTCTCGAGGGCGATGGCGAACTAAGGCGAGGCGTGCCTCGCCCCTACGGTTTTTTGGACAGGGCGAGGCACGCCCATAGACTCCAACTTAATCATTTTTGCTTTGCTTGACAATAGATTTGAATTTTGACTCTACGACATGGTACATGGTTTTTGTCCTCCCCGCGAAGCAGGGGAGGTGGCAAGCGAAGCGCGTCGGAGGGGTCTTGCACAGCGTTTCTTCGTTACGCGTCGCAAGACCCCTCCGTCACTCGTTGCACTCCTGACACCTCCACCTACCTAACGGCAGGGGAGGACTTTTTGCGTTGCACACGAATTTCTTGATTAAGTTGGAGTCTATGGAAGCAAGCCCCGCCCCTACGGTTTAGCTTTTAACCTTTTCACCCTTTAACCTTTTCACCCTGCCCTTCTATCCACCGCAACCAATGCCGATGTCCTCGATGTCTATTCCAGTCAGGATAGTTTGAAGATTTGTGCCGTTATTATTGGTCATAACCAGTTCGTGATACCCATTGGTGTTGCCACTGCGCTCGAGCCAGAGCGAAGCGATTTTGCCACCCATCAAACCACAAGGGGCAACGATGTTATTCTCGAGTGAGACTTTGCTGACGGTACTGCCCAGTATTTTCCAGATTCCATCGGTATCCCATGAAGCATCAAAGGCAATACTTCCATCGGACAAGTAATCGGCATGATGCGCTGGTCCTTTATTGGCTATACTCGAGGGGGCATTGGTTGGCGAGACCACCACCCGAAAGCCTGTACCATTTGTACCAATTTCGCAGATGCTCGTATTTCCAGCCCCAAAAGGTTGTGAACCACAATCAAACAAGACTTTGCTGCCGTCGCTCGAGATGGCGGGTTGGTCGTTAAAGGCTTGGCTGCTGGTTTGGGTAATTTGCACTGGGGCAGCCCATGTATTGCCAGTTTTACGAATCGCCCAGAGGTCAAAATTATGCGCCCCACCATTGGCAGTGTACACAATTAAGTTGCCGTCGCTCGAGATGGCTGGGAAACCTTGGGAATCTTGAATTGGGTTTGGAGCGCGTACCAAACTGGCACTGGCGGGGTTGCTGCTTGGGGCAACAGCCAAACAGTACGTGCCATTGCAAAGTGGGTCTAGGTTTTGGGTCTCGAGAATAAGCCAATCGCCATTGGGGGAAATGTTCAAGCGTCGGTCTGCATTGCGCGTGGCGGCTGGAGTGATTAGGCTCGAGATGTTCTCTGGGGTTGCGCTGGCTTGAGCATTGATTCGGTAGACACTATTTTGATAGGTATACGTGATTTTGCCAAGGCTCGAGGAAACAGGGTTAATCACTAAAATCTGGGTGCTGTTGGTACTGAGTTTACCATCCGAGACGGTTAAAACCACGGTAAAACTGCCTACGGCTGCATAAGAATGCGTGGTGGTCACGCCTGAGCCTGTAGTCGAATCACCAAAATTCCAAGCATAAGTTAGGGCATTACCGTCTGGGTCACTCGAGGTGCTGGCGTTAAAGTTCAGACTCGTATTGACCGTGGCGGGGTTACTCGAGATAGTAAAAGCCGCCACGGGTGCGCGATTAACATTGGGTTGCGGCGTGTTGCAAGCAACCAGTAAAGCAAAACCAATCAATATTTTTTTCATAGAACTCCTTGTCTAGCTTTGAATTCCAAGCCGCAACTCGAGCAGAACCGCGCATATGGACTGGTGATTGGCGCTTGGCAACTGGTACACGCCTCGAGTAATTTTGTGCCATCGTTACTGCAAAATTTCTCGCCACTCTCGAGTGGTACGGCTCTGGTACATTTGGGACATATTCGGTAAGCCACCAATTCTTTGACCATAACAACCCTCCTCGAGCATTATTTTGCACTAGATAGGGTTAGCTTCTTGTTGCTCGAGAAGGATTTTTTGCCGATATGCTTATTAGCCCATCGGGTCAACGTTGTACAGCCGCCCATCGGGTTAGCGTGGTACGAGCAGCCCATCGGGTTAGCGTGGTACGAGCAACCCATCGGGTTAGCGTGGTACAGCCGCCGCAACTTTACAAAAACCAGTCCAAGCAGTGATGTATTTGGCTCGAGAAGCATCTGAGGTTGGAATGATTTGCACTTCTAAAGCACATGGAAACGTGCCACCCAAACCAAAAGCTGTAAAACTTATCGGATATGTACCAAGGCTCGAGACAGCCGAATTAAAGGCATACCCTCGGTTTGCAATTGAACCATTGATTCTAAAAATCCAATCGTACTCGAGTTGTTCGGCACTTGGGTTATCGGCTCGAGCCGAAGCAATATAATGCGCCGTGTTGGCATTGCCAGAGCAATTTGTGCCATACGATAAGCTCTCTAAGTTGAGGGTTGCTCCGTTGCTTAAAACCATGCCTACACTGCAATTGCCATTGCGTAAGCGTTCAATCGGTACAATTCCAGCCCCAGTAAAAACAGGGTTGGGATTGGCTGGTAGGTTTTCCACCAAAAAAGCCCCGCCTGTTTTGACTCGTAGACCGTCGGAGTCTGTAATGTAGACAAAGACGTTGCGGTAGCCATTGATGCCAAAGCGAATTTGTTTGCTGCAACCAGTGTTTGGGTCGCCTTCGATGACATCAGGAGCTTGTACTTCCCATTGTACCCCAGCACATAAACTGCTCGGGTTTAATTCATTTGAGTCGGTAATAACAAGATTAAAAGTGGCTGCTCCAGTATTACTCGAGTACACATAAATTGGGGCAAGCGCAACTTGTAAATTTCCTCTGGGGGCGGTGTTGACCACTTGGAAATCAATGTTTTGGGTGGTGCTTTGTGTACCGTACCTAGCCGTCACTTGCAGTATTTGATTGCCCACACTCGAGAAGGTGAACGGAATCTCGAGGGGTAGAAGCGTCGGCGTTCCGATTAAACCTGTGTACAGGGTGGTATTGCCTAGCTTAACCGTGACATTAACATTCTTGACTTCGGCTTGCGGATGACTGACCGCAAATAAAGTCCCTAAATTACTCGAGACTCGCAAGTCAACTTTTCGAGGCGAAGCCGCAGGCGTTATTTGTGGGGACACCAAGGCTGTTTGTTCAGTTGTCCAAGCTGCACTGCGTCTCGAGTCAAAATTTAAGGCAGTGAGGTTATGAAAAACATCCTGTACATACTGAGCGTCTATGTACGCATAGCCACCATCGCCAAATGTGCATCCCCAAGAATTTTTGATGATAAAATAACCGCCTCCAGGTGCATTTTGCGGGTCGGTAGGTGCAGTGAGTAGGTCGTTGCTGATAAAACCCACAATTTGCACCGCATGACTCCCAGCCAGTCCGTCTCGGCTACGGTTGGTCAAAAAACCCGTGGCATCTATGGTCTGAAAACCTTGGTAAACAGGAAAAGATGCCATCAGCGTATACCCTTGCGCCAGTAAAGTACGGTAGCTTGACAGTAAAAACGGTTGCCCTGACGACCAGATTGTTCGGCTCGAGGACGGTAATGTTCCAGTTCCTGCATAATTTTCTGTCTGGGTGGCACAAAACGGTAAGTTAAGCACACCAATCTTCAAGGCTGTACAAACGGCATTGCCTTGATGGGCTGAATTAGAACAAGTGCCATTGTATTTCAGGTCTGGACGACCCGCAAATTGCCAATCACACGACTTGGCATAACTTGCTACCAAATCGTTTGGGTTTGCCTGCCGACCAAAAGCAGGATTGTACGTCCAGAAAGCTTCATTGGGTAAGACTTGTGCCTTGGCATTGGCTTGGTCTAAAGCCACCTCAGTCGAGAACCCATCCTCAAAATCGCTTGGCGACCATTGCGCTTTGACCTTAAAAGCCAGAAATTGCTCGGATAAATCCACAACAGTATTGTTCTGAACCCGTTCACGGCTTTCTATCGCGCCCAATGCCGTAAACGCCCAGCACAAACCACGGACGGCTTGGTTTTTGACTGGCGAAATAAAGTATTTTAACGGAAAACGAAAACGCGCCAATAAACCTGTCGGTGTACGGCAATCGCGCCTAAATAAATCGTTGTCATAGCCATTGCCAGCCACAATTGCCTGAGTTCGGAGCGGCGCACCAGTTGTTGGGGCAGTCTCGGGGCGCGTGCCATCCAGCCCAGCCTCTGAACCAAGTAAGGTATTCAAGGCGTTCAAAGCAGTCTGCATTGCACTTAAAGCCAGTCCTTGTAAACTCGAGGGACTCGGCACTTGGGTTTGGATTTCGTTTGGCGCAAGGTCATACAGACTCGAGTAAACACCGAGTACATTACCCACGTTTTGCGATTGTTGCACGCTGCGTGCCAATGCTCGAGCCGCGCTGCGCTGACCAAGCAGCAAGACTTTTTCACCACTTGGCAAAGTCGTTTCAGGGTCTGGACGGCTTGAACTTGGGGCATTGAGTAATTCTTGCACCGACGGTGACGGGTTTTGTATTGCTCGCAAAGTGCTTAAATCAGTTTGGTATTGTTGCTCGGCAGCCTTTTCTTGGGCTGCTCGAGTCGTGTCGTTGATTGGCAATAACTCGCCAGACTCGACTTTTTGTTGGAATATCTCGGGCGTAATTTGTTCGGCATTGTTCGGAATTGGGGCTTTCCAAGCATTGCTCGGGTCAAACAATGGGCTTTGTAAGGTGACAAGCACCGTTTTTTTATCTGTACCAGCACTGTTTTGGGCGGTTAATTCAAAAGTGGTACTGGCAGCTACGTTGACCGTCGTACTCGAGCCAGTCACCACACCGACATTTGGGCTGATGGTTAGGCTCGAGGCGTTGGTCACATTCCACTCGAGTTTGACTGTGGTAGCAGCGTTTACATTGCTGGGTGTTGCCGTGAATGCGTTGATTTTCGGGGCGGTTTGAGCGGGTGGCTGCGGACAAGCCACCAGTGCAATCAGCAGCAACGAGCTAAGACCAACTAACCTCAATAGGTGTTTCATAAAGCCTCCTAAGTGCCTCGAGTCTCGAGTCTTGACTTAGATTGCACTAAGGCTAGTTTACTTTGGGTTATTCAAAAAGCTGTTTTTGCCGATGTGAATTTTTTTGCATTCTAATTTTTTAGCCATTTGGTATATCAAGATATACCAAATCAAACTATGCTAAAATACCAGTCTAGTTTTTAGGTGCAAAAATATATTGAAACAGTCACTCATGTTCATAAACAACAAAATTTAGGAGAAGTAAAATGAAGATTCGCTATCCAAAAAATCCCGACCAACTGCATCATAAAGACCCACCTTTTGTAAAAGACCTCAAAAATCTAGGCTCGAGAGGTGGGGCGTGGCAATGCTTAAAAACCATTCGCAAAATGGTCAAAGACCTG
Organism: Deinococcales bacterium; assembly: GCA_043778225.1. Lineage (GTDB taxonomy): Bacteria > Deinococcota > Deinococci > Deinococcales > JAAFIG01 > JAAFIG01. Next base: position 41,486 of record JAYWGM010000072.1, read on the forward strand.
AGAATCAACGGTCAAGACTGTCAGTTCATCAAAAATCTAACTGGTGTACCAAATATCCTAGAACTCAAAGCCAACGCAAAAGGCAGTGGGGCTGGTGGCGCTCGGGTTTACTTCTTTTTCACCGATAAAAATGAGGCTTTCCTAGGCGCAGCCGAATGTAAAAAAGATGACTCCGCCAACGAAGACTTGATAAACCGCTTGGCTGTGATGGCATATGCCTACCATCATGGCGTTCCATTATTCTAAACGAGGAGAATCATGAAAATTGACCCTAAAGCTGCTCGAGAATGGTTAGCCCAACAACCCAATCAAGGTTTTATAACCTCGAGTAGACCCGAACTTTATACACAGCCCGAAATAAAAACCGAACAACAACATCAGCGCACCATGACTGTTTTAGACCAAGCCATTGTCAGCAGTACGCTCTTTGAAATCATCGAGCAAGCCCAAGCCAGCACTGGGCGCAGTTTGCGTGAAACAAGCCGCCGTGCAGCTATGAGTCACACGCAATTACTGAGCATTAAAAAGCAAGCCGAAAAAGCCGAAGTTCGTAATTTGGCGCGAATTGCCGATGCGATGGGTTACGAACTGCACATTGCTTTTGTACCTCGAGACCATAAGCTCAAACGCCTTGAAGCACAACTTTAAGATAATTACTTTTCAATCAAGAAATCTTGCCAGCGCTCAGGGATAACTTCACCAACTTCAAGTAACTTGGCTTGAGCTTCGCTGTACAGCCGTTGCAGCGTGCGGTGATTGTTGTCTAAACGCAGGGCATTGCAAGCAATTCTAAGCGTCTCGAGGTCGTATGGATTGGTCTGGAGTAAAATTCGCATCACTCGAGCCACTTGTTTTGGCTCGGTCTCGAGTCGCCTTTGTGCTTCTTTGTGAGCCGCTGCGATAAGCAGCTCATTAATTTCTTCGGATGGAGCGAATCCCTCGAGATACGCCCCACGCCACTTAGCAAAGTCACCAGACTTTAAGAATTCTTCTGCGTCGGTCATGACTGCGCCCAAAGCATAGCCATTGGCAGTTGTGGCAACCAGCGCCACACCGTGGGCTGCTCGAGCCTTAAAGACGGTTTGACGCAAGGAGACCAGCGCTTCTTCTTCAAGACCGTTTGGATAAAGCGCATCTATTAACTCGAGGGTTTTGACTTCGCTGCGTCCTGTCAAGCGAGCCTCGAGCAGCACTGCCAGTAATTCCTTGCGTTTTTGTCCTTTGACCGCACTGACCAAACCACCATTCAAGATTTGCATTGTGCCAAGTACCTCGAGTTGCAGCTTGGTCTGGTCGAGGCTCGTTTTGGTGGCTTGTAGTTCAGAAAAGTAACTTTGAGCAAGATTGACCCCATGCAGCAAACCTTGTTCTTGAAACCAAACAACGGCTTCTCGAGCCATATGGATATTTTGTTCTAAGCGTGCCAATTCAAGGCGGTAGCAATGGGCATCAAATAAAAATCCCAGTTCTTCGGCTCGAGCAATGACAGCTTGCCAAGCAAGGACAGCCGTTTGCTGTTCGGCTTCTAGTAATCTAGCTTGGGCGCTCAGCACATAAAAACTATGGCTGTCTGGAGCATTTACAAGCACAGGCAAGGCGAGTTCTAAGCATTCACGGGCTTGACTGACTTCTTGGGTTTGTAACAAGGCTAGGCATAAATGCGTTTGGCTCGAGGCAATCAATTTATCATGTTCTAGGGCTTGGGCATGACGCAGCGCATCTCGAGCATATTTTAAGGCTAGAGTCTGACTGTATTGCAATTGGCGTTGCAAATGAAAACGCACCAAGGATAACTCGACAGCCACCAAAAATGGTGTTTGAGAACCTTGACTTAAAGCCGAATAGGCGGCATTCAAACGCTCCTCGGCGGGTTCATAGCGCCCAGCTTCAAAATCATTGTTCGAGAGCATCAATTGAGCTTGGGCTGCCAGCCCAAAATTACCAGCTTTCTCGAGGGCGACCAAAGCACGAGTCGCATGGTCACGCATCAAATCTCGCTGCCCGGTGCGCTCTAAAGTCACTGCCCGATTAAAAAGCATTGCACCCACCGCGTTGTGCTGCTCGAGTTCTTGGGCTAAAGCAATCGCTTCAAGCGCCACGATTTCGGATGCCTCGAGTTGCCCAAGTTGGGCTAAACTAATCGCTCGGATATTCAAAACACTCATCCGTTCACGCGGCAAAAGTTGAGGGTGCTGCAAAATATCCAAAGACAAGTGTTCAGCTTTTTGCATCTCACCTGTCAAAACCAGCGCCGATAACACATGAATCAGCACGGCAGTCTCGACCACATCATGCAGTTCAGCATGAGCCTCCCAAAGCTCAAGCGCTCGAGTTGGCTGACCACACATCATCAAAAACCCAAGATAAGAACTGATGTACCGTGTATCGTTTTGGTACACCACAGGTAAACGCGCTAAAGAATTCTCGGCTGCCACAATGCTGCGGGTGGTGGTGACAATCGCGCCAGTTGCGTAATAAATCGCCTCTATTCGAGTTGCATCTGGTAAGTCTGGCATCTCGAGAATGGACTCGGCATAACTGAGCGCTTCTTTGGGTTGGCTGTGAACCAAAATACCGATTGCCTCGAGTAACAAATTGGCTTTGGCAAGACCGACTAAAAACTGTGCAGCTTTGGCTTTGAGTTGGGCGGCTCGAGTTGGTTGGGCTTCTAAGGCTTTTGCACACGACAACAAAACATCCAAAGCCGTTTGGGGGGGTAACTGGCTATCAAGCAGAAATTCAGTTGCCAATTCTGGATGAGCAACCTGTAAAATCTGCAAGGCTCGAGTTGCTAAGTCTGCCCGCCCAGCACTTGATAATTGCTTAAAAGTCACTTCCCGAAAAAGCGGATGCACAAAACCACTTTGGCTTAGAATCCCACGCCGCCGCAAATGCAGTTCGGCAAATTCAAGTTCTGGTAAATCCAAACCCGCCACTTGCGCCCAGAGGTTAGAATCCAGCATCAATTGCGGCACGCGAATCTCGAGCAAGGCACGGGCTTGCAATGCCAAACGGCTTGAAAGCGAATCTGACGGGTCAAACAGCAATTGTTCAATCAATGCCTCAACAGTCATCGGCATCGCATCGGCTGGAGGTTCACGCCAATGCCAGCGCTTGGTGTCGTTCCACAGTAAACCCTGCCTTGCCAAGTGCCTAAAGAATTCCAAAGTAAAAAGCGGATTGCCTGCCGCCCTCGAGTAAATCCAAGTGCTGGCATCAGGAGGCAACGCCGCACCGACTTCAGATTCCAAAAGTGTTGTGCTGCTCAGTAAATCCAAAGGCAGTAAGCGCCAAGACTCGAGTCCAGATTCTATCGCTACGCGACTGGTCAGAATCACCCCAACTCCCTTTTTGTGCTGAGCCGCCAACGCCAAACGCAACCAAAAATCTTGAGCCGTTGCCGTTGCTTCATGCCAGTCTTCAATATGAAGCACAAAAGGAGCAAGCGCCTCGAGCAAGCCAAGGAGGGTTTCCAAACTCGAATCTGTGCCCAACTTTGCCTCGAGCCAACTTGGCAAACGTTTAGGACGCGGCAGGTTCTTCAAAACCTGTGCCACAAGCGTCACGGCTCGAGTCGAATAAAACCCATAAGGCACGTTTTTAAGAAGTTGTGTGACCGCGCTGGTTTTACCAATCCCAGCCTCACCAAATAAGCAAAACGCCAAACCAGAACGACGCACCGCCACACTCGCCAAGCGCCTTTGAATTTGTAGCAGTAACTCTGCATTGGGAAAGCTCATGGAGCAACAGCATACTTGGTTAAGGCGTTAAACGGTTTCGGTCTCGAGGAAAAGCCCGAGCATAACGCACATTGCTAATCTCGAGAATTTTAGCGGTTAAGCGTTCTGCACCAATTGCCAGCCCACCATGTGGTGGCATTCCGTGCTTAAAAACTTCTAAATACGCGCCAAATCCTTCTGGACTCACCCCACGGTATGCCATGTTCTCGAGCAGCATCTGGTAATCATGAACCCGTTGTCCACCACTGGTGATTTCGATGCCACGAAACAGCAAATCAAAACTTTTGGTGGTGTTATCTTCAAAATTTGGGTAGGCATAAAAGGGACGGGCAGTGCGTGGGTATTTGGTCACAAACACAAAATCCGAGTCAAAATGCTCTAAAAAATGCCGCGAGATAATCCGTTCGCCTTCGGGGTCAAGGTCTTTACCACCGTTGGTATGACCATATTTCTCGATGCACAAGGCTCGAGCCTCGGCAAGTGGGATTCGCGGGATTTTAGCTGGGATACTTGGCGCAGGTACACCACACAACTCGAGTTCGGGGCTGCATTCTTGAGCGACTTTCTCGAGCATATACGCCAAAACCAGATTTTCCATGTCCATCACATCTTCTTCGGATTCGATAAAACCCATCTCGAGGTCTAGGCTCATGTACTCGTTCAAATGCCGACTGGTAGCGTGTTCCTCGGCTCGGTAAACACAAGCGGTTTCAAAAACCCGCTCGTAAACCCCAACCATAATTTGCTTATAGACCTGCGGACTTTGTGCCAAATAGGCGGTTTGTTCAAAATACTGGACTTCAAACAAGCTGCTGCCGCCCTCTGCCCCAGCCGAAACAATTTTCGGGGTAAAAATTTCGGTAAAACCCTGAGCTATTAAAGCCTCGCGGAAACCCTGAATTAAGACCGCCTGAATTTTAAGTACCGCCCGTTCTTTTAAGCCACGCAAACTGACATAACGGTAATCAAGCAGCGTTTCGGGGTTGGCTTTCCATTCTTCTTTCGAGACCTCGACAGGTGCGGGTTCAACCGCCACACTAATCGCTTCAAAACTCGAGACTTGGACCTCGAGACCCTGCGGCGCTCGAGGATTCGCCACGACCTTACCAAAAACCCTGACACTCGACTCGAGTAGTGGAATATGAATGCCCTTGCCAAGCACACATTGGGCTGTACCCGTGCGGTCACGCAGCACCAAAAACTGCACCCCGCCAAGGTCGCGCCGAAAATGCACAAATCCCTCGAGTTTGACATCCATTCCAATACGTTCTTTAAGTTGATTGGTCAGTGTGCGTTCCATAATGCCCCTTATCAAGAAAAACCCCACTCGAGTCTCGAGCGGGGCGTGAAAACAAATCAAAGCCCCAACGACTAAAAATCGTCGTCGGTGCGATTGTTAAAAATGTGTTTCATAACCAAGGCGGAGTATAAACGCGAACCTCGAGACTCGTCAAGAACAAGTGTTTTTTTACATAGCCCCTCGAGACTTGAGGAAGTGATGGTTTTACTTTTTGGCTTTGAATCGGTCTACCCCACCCCATGCTTTAAGTTCGGCTTCTAGGGTGTCTTTGGGGATATTTGGCACAGAATCCTTATTGCCTGGTTGCGTCCATGCCACAACCTCGAGGACATCATCATAACCATCACCATCGGAATCTTTTCTGGCTTTAAGGGCTAAGTAAAGTGCATCTGCAAAGACTTTATTCCCAGCACCATTCCACTCAGCCCGAACATTATCGCCAAAAGCATTCCACGGCGCTCTGCCTGTGGCGTTGAGATGGCAGTATTGGCAAGTCACTTTTTCGGCTTGTAAACCAAGTTGGGCAATGGCTTGTAAGCGATGGGCTGGTCGGGCGGAGACCAACGGAATGGCGGTTAATCCAAGAATAGCCAAGGCTGCCACATGAACTGCTTTTAATCTCATAAAAATCCCCTTTTGTGATGAACTACACAATCATCACAAAAGGGGGCGGCAAGATTTGTATCGCAAAGAACAAATTCTCTAACAAACTTCATCCCTGCAAGGCTTAACCAATTTCATCCCTGCAAGGTTTGGCGAACTTCATCCCTGCAAAGCTTAACGAACTTCATCCCAGAACAAATCTGGCACAGTTGGCACGGCATCGGCTGGCAAATCGGTAAAGATGCCATATTGAATTAAATATGTGCCAGCCACCAAGCGCCCCATATTAAAGGTATTGCCCTCGAGCCGCCAATTGACCGCCACAGTTTGGTTGTTGACCAAGCCAGTCACGGCTGGGTTGGGGCGACGCACGGCTGGACTCGAGCCACCTTGGGGCAGTGGGTCTATAATCCGTAGGTTCTCGACTGTGCGCTCGACCGTGATTGCCAGCGTCACAATATAGCCTTGGGCATCTTGGCTATAACTTTTGATGATTCTGACCGCACCTTTTTGTAAGTCAGTCACTCGAGAAACCGTTACCCCTGCTGGTGGTAGCACCCGAATCATGCCTTCGGTACTCAATTCAAACGGTTCGAGTGCAGCACGGATTGTGCCAGCCGCACAGACTCTGGCTGGAATTTGCAATGTGGCTGGTTTACCGCCGCTAATGTCGGTGGTCAGTTCAGTTGGAGCGCCAGTGGTCACTTCCTTGGGTAAGGTCAAATTCAGCATGACTGGCACAGGGTACGGGAAATCAGTGGTGGCAGTGGCGGTCAGTAAACTCTGTTGGCAAGTTGCCACGATATTGGGCGAAACCTCGAGTTTAAGGCTTGCCGAAATGCGGTACTCGAGAACCACACGAGTAACTTGGTTATCCTGTACCACACCCGCTTTGGCTTCGACGGTCGAACCGGGCAATGGGGTTGGCGTGACTGGGTATTCGTTTGGGGTCAGAATCAAGGTACTTGGCGAACGTAGGTTTTGTCCAGCCGCCCGAAATGGAATGCCGTTAATTGGCACACGGGTTTTGCCAATAATCGCCACGGTTTCGACAATCAGCTGCCCTTGCACCGGACGCGCCACAAAACGGACTCGAGCCGCGCCCGGTTGGGTACGGGCAAGCACCGACGAAACGACGGTGCCTTGTCCCTCGAGAACGCTGGCACTGACTGGAATCCAACCTTGGGGCAGGGTTGGCGAGATGGTGTACTCGCCGTCACCAACCAAATTATAACCAGCCCCCAAAATCGGACGACCTTGCGGGTCTACGACCTCAACCAATGGCGAGGGCAAAATACTCAAACCTTGCGGAGGAACAAAAGCGGGAATATCGGCATAAGCGGGTTGCTGATTTAAGCGCACTCGCAAGTTGATGGCATTGCTAAACTGTTTGGTGCTGGGCAGAATTCGCATCAAAATGCTCCACTCGCCGACCAGTGCATTGGTGATGTCAAAACTGTCGGTGGCTTGTCCGCCATTTTCGGAGGTGGCAAGTTTACGGCGTTGACCATCGGGCGAAACCGCATACAATTCAGCTTCAGCAGCCCCATCGGCATCGTAATTGGTCAATTCAAAGCGCTTACCGACCAATTCTCGAGCCACTTGAACTCGAGCCGCCAGTAAATCGGTGTTGACTGTACCTCGAGCATTGACCGTAAACTGACTGGCTTGGATTTGATAGGGGCTGTTGGCACGCACCGCAAAAGCATTTTTACCATTGCCGGTGCTGCGAACCCGCAGGGTATAAATGCCAGCTTGAACCCGCAGACTGGTCAGGGCTTCCCATGTGTGCTTATCGGTTGTGCCGTATTTGCGTTCAAAAAGTTTTGTGCCATTTGGCGATAAAACCGTATAGGTGGTGTCAAATGGCAAATTACGCCCGTAGATTTCGTCGCCATAGTAGCCAGTGGTCACCCGACCATTGACATAATCGTTGAGGTTTAAGCCCGGACTATAGACCTCGAGCGCCAGTGGTGCGTCTGTACCACTTGGCACAATAATTCGCAGTTCTTCGTAGGGAGTTGCCCAACTTTGGTTGCTGACACTGGCAAGCGGCAATGCGCCGCCAGCTTGTGCCAAAACTGGCGTGCTTAAAAGTGTTGCGCCAAGCAGCAGCGCCAAGCATCTCGAGAAAAGGTTTGGTTTCACAAGCATCAGTTTACAGTAAGTTATGTCAAGTCGTCACCATCTGTCAGGATAGGTAGCCGACCGCCAAACGCATCGCCTCGAGTGCCGCCTCTAAGCCAGCGATGTTAGCCCCACTGCCTTGGGCGAGGTCTTTTTTGCCGCCGCCTTTACCATCAATCAACGGTAAACCCAGCGCCAGAATTTCTCGAGCTTGGGCTGTTATCGCCCTCCCACAAGTCACGGTCAGGTATGCCCTCGAGTCGTCGCTTGCACCCAAAATTGCAATCAGATTATCTCGAGCGGTACAGACTTTGGCAAGTTCGGCTAAAAGGCTGACATCTTCTAGCCGATGCACCACCACGCCACGCAGAAAACCCGAGGCAATTCTGGCAGCCAATTGGCTGCGTAACTGTATTATTTCTAATTTGGCTGTACCAAGTTCTTCGAGGGCAGCTAAAGTGCGGGTTGGCACATTTTCGATACCACTCGAGAAACGCAAAGCCAAAGCCGCCACAAAGTCGTGTTTTAAGCGGTAATCCTCGAGTAAGCGCACCCCACAATTAAAATAGACCCGAGTCGCACCGCTTTTAATTCGCTCGAGCTTGAAAATTTTAATCAGCCCAACTTCACTGCTGCGGCTGGTGTGTGTCCCCGCACAGGCACTGTAATCAAAATTGCCAATTTGCACCACCCGAATCTGCCCAGATACCTTTGGAACGCGCCTAAATGGAAGACTGGCAATTTCGGAGTCTGGAATTTCATAGGTCTGAATCGGCAGGGCAGCCAAAACCGCATCGTTGGCGATTTGTTCTGCCGAAAGCGCAGTTGCCCAATCGGTGCTTTGGGCTAAATCCAGAGTACAGACCGAATGCTCCATATTGACGGCAATCACATCGCGCGATAAACGAAAAAAAGCCTGTCCAAGCAGATGCTCGCCAGTGTGTTGCTGCATATGGTCAAAACGCCGTGACCAATCCAGCTGACCAGTCAAAACTTCGGGTAATTCAACCGCCGACTCGAGCCAATGCCATATTTTACCGTCTTTTTTGCTGGTCTCGAGAACCCGAAAACCATTCAGGCTGCCCGTATCGCAGAGTTGTCCGCCACCACCGGGATAAAAAGCCGTTGCCTCGAGACAGACCGCGTTGCTTTGAACTTGGGTGACACGACTGCTAAAAGCCGCGAGATACCCATTTTGATGATATAACTTTTGGCTCATGGCTCGAGCATACAACGGGCTGGTGCGCCGTCGGCATCAGCTAAATTCATCGGCAGACAAACCAAGCGGTACTGCCCAGCCACGACATCAGCCAAAGCCAGCCCCTCGAGAATATAAAGCCCAGCCGCCGCCATGGCAGCGTGTCCGGGTAAATCCTTGCTGGTCAAACTGTCCACACTTGGCGCATCTGTGCCGAGTAAATCAATCCCTCGAGCCGCTAAATAGGGCGGTAGGCTTGGGGCGACCACTGCCCACTCGAGCGGAAAAGTCTCCCAATGGTTTGGCTGCCCAGTCTTAAATAACACTTTGCCGACCCCACTTAAATCAAGGTTCTCGAGTAAACTTGGCGTGAGTTCGCTTGCCCCAATTGCCTCGACCACCAAACATCGCCCGACCCAAGTCTTGAGTGGAATCTGGTCGAGTTTTAGCCCTTGGTCGGTGTAATGCCATGGGGCATCAACGTGTGTTCCAGTATGGACACTCATCTGGATTCTGCCAACATTAACGGCTGCGCCCTCGGCAATTTTGACGGGTACAGTGTAGGAAACAGGCTCGTCGCCCAGCCAACTGACCATGCCGTGAAAAATCCGCCGTGTAATATCAATCATGCGCCATTCTATAACTTCGTTGCCTCGAGCAGCACCCAATCTGCCATCTGCCGACGTTGACGCAACACAAAACCATGAATAGCTAAGGATTCCAGCACCAGTGTTTCGCGCCCACTCGAGGTATCCCAAGTGATTTGTTCACCAGCATCGGCTTGGTCTGTGCCAGCCAAAATACCCGTCAGAACTAAAATCCCATTTTGGGCTAGGGCGGCTTTGTACTGCGGCATCAAAAGTGCATGGAGTTCGGCAAATAAGTTTGCCACAATCAAATCAAATGGCGCTTGGGGCAGCATATCCTCGAGTAAACCCGCCTTAAATTCGATTTGCACCCCATTCTGAGCCGCATTCTCGAGCGCCACCGCCACAGTGCTTGGGTCGTTGTCCACCCCGTAAACCATGGCTGCGCCGAGTTTAGCCGCCACCATTGCCAGAATACCCGTACCCGCCCCAACATCCAGCACTTTGAGGGTTTTGAGATCGTGTTCTTGCAGCGCTAGAATTGCCATTTGGGTGGTTTGGTGCTGTCCAGTGCCAAAGGCAAGCCCCGGCTCGAGTAATAATTGAATCGCACTGGTACTTGGTTGTTCGAGCCACGGCGGGGTAATCGTGACCTTACCAATCGTCACGGCTTCTAAACTGGCACGGTAGGCGGCAATCCAGTCGGTGTCGTCGGCTTTGACCCAAGTCCCACCAAATGGCAACTCGAACGGCGCATCAAAATACGCCAGCACCGTGCCGTTGTCTTCGCTGAGTCCTTGGCAACCCGCTTCCCACAAGTCTGGGGTCAGCGGGTCTAAATTCTCGAGTGTGCCAAGCAGACGGTAGGTGTACATCTGGGCATTCTAGCCCAGCAATTCACGTAAAAACCGAACACTCTGGCGCACCCCATCTACCCCATCGTTAATCTCAAGGTTGATTGTGCCAGTAAAGCCGCGCAGCCAATCGCGCAAATCCTGCCACGGCACACCGTTTAGACTGCCAAGGGTGTGATGTGCATCCCTTGTGCCGTCGTTGTCTTGAAGGTGCAAATGAATGGTGTTGCTTAATCCATGCACATACTCGAGTAGCCTTGCTCTCCCCTGCTCGAGTCCACCCGTGCCAGTCCCGTCCTCTATGTTGGTTGTACAACCCTCGACCAGCGCATGACCGACATCTATGCAGTTGCCCCAGCCAATGCCTTTGGTAATCGTCTCGAGTTCGTTTGCACCGCGCAGCAAGTCGTAACCATCAAGCGCCAGATTCTCGAGCGCAATCGGAACAAGTGGCACAATTTCGGATAAACTCTGCTCGAGTTTGGCTTTGGCAAAAGGCAAAATCATCTCATGGCGCATCGGGACTAAGCCACTGTGCAGCACCGCACAGATGGCGTTTATTTCGGCAGCATACTCGAGTCCACGGTTGGTACGCACAACACTGTTTTCGCGCACCCCCGGAAAAAGACTGGCAAGGTTTAAGTCAACATACGATAAATGTACGGTCACACCAATGCCCGTGGCTCGAGTCAGTTCTCGAATCAGTTTGATGTCTTGGGCGGCGGGCAGTAACTCGTGGGCATCAAACGACAACTCGACAAAATCTAACTCGAGTTCGGCAGCCAACTTAAAGGCTTCGGTGGTGTCCAAAATCATCGCATTGAGTGGTGTAAAACCAAGCCGCATTACCTGACCGCCAAGGCGCGGCGTTGGGCTTCCTCGAGTGCCGATTTTACGTCTGTGCCACCTTTCAGGATTCGTTCAAGGGCATCCTCGAGGATGATTTTCTGGGCAGCATACTGCGGCGTGCGCGGGCGCGGTACGGCTTCGTCAAATTGCTCGAAAGCCACTTTACGGTAGGGGTTTTCTTTATACCAATCTGCCAAGAGCGGCAGCACACTGCGGCGCACTGGCACATAATACCCAGCCTTGGTCCAACGCACGATGTTCTCGGGTTTCATCAAAAATTGCCAAAATGCCCAAGCGCCAGTCCGTTCCTCGAGACTGGCATCTTTTAAGACCACCAGTTGCGCTCCGCCAAACGGCACAACCCGCTTACTGACAATCGGCATTGGGGCAACCCCAAGTTCAAACGCCACGCTATAGGGCAGAATATCGGGCCAATTGGCGATGCTGGCAATTGCCATCTGGGCTTTGGTGCGAACAAAATCCAGAATTGCAAATTGGGCTTCGCCTAGGCTGCGTGGAATCGCCGCACCCTGCTTGACCAAATCCTGCAAAAACTGCGCCGCCTCGAGAACTTCTTTGCTGTTAAAATTGGCTTGCCCGTTGGGCAAAACCACATTGCCACCTCGGGTTAAAACCATCTGCTCGAACTGCCAAGAATCAGCCACGGCAATAAAGCCTTTGCCTGTGCGGTTGGTCAGGGTTTTGGCTAAAATCGCAAATTCTGCCCAAGTGTTTGGTGGGCGCAGACCCTTGGATTTTAAGAGCGAAGCATTGTAAAACAGCACCGGCGTACTCGAGTTCCACGGTAAGCCATAACGTTTGCCTTCATAAATGCCATAATTCCAAACGGCTGGAAAGAAATCTTTTTCTATTGATGGCTCGAGGTTTTTTTCAAATGGCGCAAGGTCGGCAAGGACACCATCTTCGGCAAGTTTTGGAAAGAAACCTATTTCGGCTTGGAACATCGTTGGCGCAGTGTTGGCACGAAGCGCAGCCACCAATTTAGTGGCGCTTTGGATGTACGAACCGACCTCTTGGGCATCCACTTGATACTGATTTTGCGAGGCATTAAATTCCAAAGCAAAAGCATCAACAGTTTTATCTGCCCCTGCCATGCTGTGCCAAAAAACCACTTTGGTTGGGTTGCGTTGGGCTTGTGCCACCAATAATGCCGAAGTCACCACTGCGGCAGCCACAAAAAACACTTGACGATTCATGAAAAACCTCCAGATTTGGAATTCTAGGATTCTACTGTGAATTGAAGGTCAGGTGGAAGAAGCCTGCGCCATCTTACCGAGCATCCCTAAGCGCTTTGGGCATTATGAAAACTCGAGCCAAAGCGCTACAGTTAGCTTAGGAGAAAATTATTATGGCAAAACTGAATCAAATCATCGCCGTCGAAAAAGGTGTCAAAAGCCGCTCGTTTCAAGAACTAACCGAGGCGCATCATGCCTTGCAAAAACCAACGCTGCTCTCGGGAATCTCGAGAACCTACCGCCCCAAGGACGAAGAAGGCGAGACCCTGCCACCAGAATCCACCAAGGTACAAATTAAATCTGAGGATGTGTTACGCCAAACAGCCAGTATTTTAACGCGCTTATTCGATGTAACCGCCAGCAAGGACTGGGCAAACTGCGTGGCTAAGGCAAGTGTGATGATTGAAGGGCGTACTATTTTATCCGATGTTCCAATTACTTATTTGCTGTTTTTAGAAAAGCAACTGACCGATATTCATACTTTTGTCAAAAAATTACCTGTGCTGGATGCCTCAGAAAGCTGGGTTTTTGATGCTTCTGCCGATTGCTGGGCGACCGAACCAGTGCAAACCCTACGAACCAAGAAAATTCCACGCAACCACGTTAAAGCCGAAGCCACCGAAAAACACCCTGCCCAAGTTGAAGTCTATTACGAGGATGTAACCGTCGGGTTTTGGCGCACCTTGAAATTTTCGGGCGCAATGCCAGCCAAGCGGGTCAATGAACTACTCGAGCGGGTCGAGAAGCTCCAAGCTGCCGTTAAATTTGCTCGAGAAGAAGCCAATGGCGTGGAAATTTCTGAGCAAAAAATAGGTGAGCGCTTCTTTGAGTACCTGCTGGGCTGATTTTGCACAAAGCCAAGCAGTCAGTTGCCAGCGACTCGAGACCTTGCTACAATACTCGAGAAGTGCAAGCTAAAGAAATGAAGCTGAAACTCAATCGAGGTTTACGGTAAAAGTGCAGGTTCGAGTCCTGCGACCGCCACCAGATGGCGGGATAGCCCAATTGGTAGAGGCAACCGACCTCAAAACGAATTTTAGATTATCACTTCAAGCTAACGCATTCACTGCCGAACACCAAGTCAAACGCTCAAAGTCGGCAATCGTTGGATACGGGTTCAATCCCTGTCCGCTGCTTTACGCAGTGGTAGTTTAATGGCAGAACACGACGATCTCAGAATGAACCTTGGGCTTAAACGTATTGGTGTGTGCAAATGGGCAGTAAACCTGAACCGTGGCGATGGATACTCGCCACGGTTCTCCTGCTATACTCAAGTCATGAGGCGAATTTTACTGCTGGGATTGGTGTTTTTTGGTTCTTTGGGTCTGGCGCAAATTGCTGGTGGTTTTAACACAGCCGATGTGAAAGACCCCGAAGTGATTGCGGCGGCAAAATTTGCGCTTGCCGCCAAAAATACCAACATGAACCGCTCGGGCGCTCGAGCTTATACACTGCTCGAGCTTCAAAAAGCCCAAGTCCAAGTCGTGGCTGGCTTAAATTACCAAGTTTGTGTCAAAGTTAAACTCGGCAGTATTGTGCGTACCGCCGATGCTTTGGTGTATCAAAATTTACAGCAAAACTACAGTTTAAGCAGTTGGACTTGGAATAAATGCACCATTAAGTAGCGCTGCTCGAGTCGCTTTGGTCTATAGCTTCTCAATGCAAGCAGTCCGAATGCTTAAATACCTCGAGCAGCACAGGTTTTGGTGTCACCCGAGAAATAACTGGGGCAAAAATATGACCTAGATGAAAGGTTTTTTGAACACAACTCGAGAGTCGAAAACGCCCAGCCAGAAAACGAAACGAGACTTTGCTCCAACCTCGCCAACCCGAACCCGCAAACTCGAGGACAGAAAAGCCATCTGGCTCGAGGCTAATTCGTGCAAAATTATGGTCTGTCCGCGCCCATGGGTCGCCAGCTACACCGCCACAAGCCGCACAGGCAACAATCCCATCGGCTCGAGCTACACGCTTCAAATGACCTTGGGCATTTCGCAAAAAAATCAGTATTGGGCGAGGCGTATCAGGGTTTGTGGCTTCATCCCATGACCGCGCCAAAACAATTACATCGCTTCGTCCATCGTTGTTCATATCACCCAAAAAAACCCGCATAATCGCATGACGGGCTGGCAAACCACGTTGCAAGACTGCTTGGTCTCGAGAAATCGCAAAAACAGGCAAAGCAAAAAGCAACACCAGCAGCGCTCGCCTCATACACTTTCCACAGGCACAGGTACTCGAGCAAGGAGTTCTTTGACCAAACCCTCGGCAGTCACACCGCGCAATCTGGCTTCAGCACGAAGCATCAGGCGGTGTGATAAAACAGCCACAGCCGCTCGTTTAATATCGTCTGGCAAAACAAAAGACCGCCCTGCGATGCTCGCTAAGCCTTGGGCAATGCCCTGTAGTGCTAGGCTGGCTCGAGGGCTTGCACCAAGGTACACTTCGGACAATGCCCGTGTGCCGTGAACCAAGCGCACAATGTATTGGCGCAGTTCTGGCTCGAGATGGACTTGGCGGCTTTTGGCTTGTGCGGTTAGCAATTCCTCGCTACTCGAGACTGCCATTAAAAGACCAATTGGATGTAGCCCACGCAGTCGGTGCAGCACCTCGAGTTCTTCTTCGGCAGTTGGATAACCAAGGGTACAACGCACCAAAAAGCGGTCGAGTTGGGCTTCGGGCAAACGGTATGTGCCGTCCATTTCGACTGGATTTTGGGTGGCAATCACAATAAATGGCTTGGGCAAACTCCGTGTTTCGCCGTCAGCGCTAACTTGTCCTTCTGCCATTGCCTCGAGCAGTGCCGATTGGGTCTTTGGGGTAGCACGGTTAATTTCGTCTGCCAAAAGTAAATTGGTAAAGACTGGACCCGCCAAAAATTCAAAACCAGTCCCACGGTAAACACTGACCCCTGTCACATCCGAGGGCAGTAAGTCTGGCGTGAATTGAACCCGCTTAAAGCCTAAGCCCAGCGAAACCGCCAAGGCTCGAGCCAACATCGTTTTTCCTGTCCCCGGCACGTCCTCGAGCAGCACATGACCACCCGCGAGGATTGCCGCCAAAGTTATCTCGAGGGTGGAATCTCGTCCAACAATCACTTTTGCCACATTTGTTTTAATCCGATTTGCAAACTCTTGAATCATAGATTTTCCTTTCTAAGCACACCTACGACCTGAGCCGCGATTTCAGCTTTGAGCGCATGGGTTTCGTCTGCCAATTGACCATACCTAACAGGTTCATATAAATGCGTTAAGGTGGTTACAGCTTCTTGGGTTTCTGGATTCTTTTCGGCATAACGTCTGGCAAATTCAAGTGGGGTTTCGGCTTGGGTGCGGGGAATTCCTTGGGCTTGGGCATACTCAAGGAAGGTTTGATAGGCAACTCGGACACGATTGGTGGCACTTTGGCTTGGGATACTCGAGAAAAGTACATTATCTGGCTCTTTATCTGGCTCGAGACGATACTGTTTGCCAAGACGACGAAAAAGCAAATAAGCAAAAAGTAGAGCAATCGCTGCCAGCCCAAACGGTATCCAAGTGCGTTGGGCTGTCACGATTGGCGGTGCTTGGGTTGTGGCTTCTTCTGGGGCAGCGATTCCAGGCTGTCCACCTTGGCTCGAGAATGGTGTATCTGTACCAATACTTGGGTTTGAGCCTCCATTTGGGGCATTGAGTGCCAATGCAAAAAATGCCGTTGCCAGAATAAAAAATGCAATAATTGGCATTAAATCCCAGAGTGAATTCTTGGTTTTTTTGCCTTGCTCGAGTTGCCGATTAAACAAAAAAAATGCAAGCAGCACAACAAAAAAGTACAACACGGCAGTGGATGCCATCAATAACGAATCTTGGGTTTGGTCTATTCGGCTGGTGTTTGGCACTTTTATGGGTTGCCCAGAGGTGGCTTCAATCGGCATTTTTGGTAGTTCTCGAGGTTGGGCTGGTTGGGCTGCCTGAATTGGCGTTCCACCTGTTGGGTCTTGGAAGGCGCTTGGAACGGGTAAAATCAAGCCCAGACTGGCAATAAAAACTGTTCCAGCCGCCAACCAGACCAAATGCAGCCTTTGCAGTTGATATGGATTTATGCCAATAAAACGTTGTTGCTTCTCGAGGGCAGCCAAAATTGCCAAGCCAAATAGCGCAACCATACCAAAGACACTCGGGGCAAAGAGCAATAACAATAACGGCGCAAGCCATGCCCAAATGGTGCTATCTTGAACACCATCCAATGCCATACCAAGCCCATAACCCAAAACCAGCACCATAAAAAATGGCTCGAGACGATTAAATAAATTGTTGGGAAAGTCAAAAGGAGGCAAAAGAACCACCGCCAAGGCAGCATAGACACTCGAGAAAATTGCGTATGGTCTCGAGCCTTGATTGATTCGAGCCAGCCACGCAAAAAGCGCCGCCAAGAGCGCAGGAAACCAGCCTACCAGCATAAACCACGGTATGGCTGCCAGCACCAGCAACGCCAATGCCATCAGGCTGCGTGGCTGAAAGCGGATAGCATCGGCGGTATGAATCACAGTATAAGTTACCATTTGTGGTCAAACTTTGACTGGCAGTAGTACAAAAACCCGATTGAACCATTTTGCTCAAGGCTGCGTACTTTATCCCGAGGATGCCCAATGACACTGGCTTATTTTCCAATAACAATGCCAAACTTTACGGTTAAAATACCAACTATGGGTTCTTTGCCAGATTTGTCGGATGCCGATTTGGTGGCTCGGTTTCTTTGGCGCGATGAAGCCGCTCTATCCGAAATTTATGACCGTTACTCGAGTCTGCTGTTTGGCTTAGCAATACGGGTTTCGGGGTCTAAAGAACGCGCCGAAGAAGTTGTTCAGGATACCTTTATGAAACTTTGGCGCAACCCCAGTTTGTTTGACCCTAACCGCGCGGCACTATCTACTTTTTTAATCACGCTGGTTCGCAATGCCGCCATAGATACTTTGCGCCGCCAGCGTTACAGCAGCCCACTCGAGGACGAATCTGGCGAACCCTTGCCAATTGCCAGCCAGATTGCCACCCCACTTGAGCAAGCCGAACTGGCACAGACCGCCGTGCGGGTTCGAGCCGCCATGACCGAATTATCCGAAGCCCACCGCCGCACCGTTGAATTGGCATATTTTCAGGGTGCATCTCGAGAAGAAATTGCGCTAGAAATGAATGTGCCACTTGGCACAGTCAAAAGCCGCTTAAAATATGCCTTAGATAAACTCCGCGCCACCCTTGGCGAACTCTGGGGGACAGCATGATTCAAGAATTACTGCCCGCCGTGGCACTTGGGATTGCCACACCCGAAGAAATACGACTGGTCAAAACCGCCCTCGAGACGGATACTGCTTTGCAAGCCGAGTACGCTCAAATCCAAATGGCACTGGTTGGTCTTGGGGCTGGGGCTGGTCTCGAGCCGCCAAGCGACCTCAAAGCCAAAGTGCTAAAAAACGCTCGAGCCAGTCTGCCACGCACCAGCCATCCAAGACCGCGAGTTCGGGTTGTATCGCGTTCGCCACGTTTGCCTCTGGCTTTCCCTTGGGTAATGGCTGGACTTTTGGCGACGCTAACAGCCGTGGTGGTCTTTTTTGCCCAACCAGCCAGCCAAATCAATGCCACCACACTGGCAACCACTTTGGATGGCAGCATTATCTATGCCAATTCTGGGGCAATGTCACGGGTTATACCTGTGGTCTTTGTGCGTTCGGATGGCTCGAGCCTGCCAATCAAATTTAGCACCAACAAAGAGAGCCAATTCAAAGCCGCCATCTCGAGCGACGGCTTAACCTATTTACTCGACAGCGCCAATAGCACAGTTTTTATTATCGAAGAAAAAACGGGAACCTTAATAGACCGTTGGCTTGTCCCCGAAAATGCCACCGCCATGGATGTGGTCGGAAATACTGTGGTGGTACGCTCAAATCTGGTAGCACTAATTTTTCGACGCAATCAAAGCGGCGAAAAAAGCATGGTCGAAGCACGGCTCTCGAGCAGCAGCAAACCCAATGCCAGCCCAGAAGCCGCCGTCATAGATGGAAACAATCTATACACCACCGACCAAGTAGCTGGGGTGATTCATGTCTTGAGCAGCCAGACTGGACAAGAAAAAACGCAGTTTGAAGCCCCCGAAAAACCGATTTCGTTGGCGGTCAGAAATGGCTTGTGGGTCTTAGATGCCGCCGGCGAATTGCTAAAACTCGAATTAGCAACAGGTATGGTTCTCGAGCGAATACCGCTTGAAGGCACACCGCAGTTGTTGCGCCTCACTGACCAATATGCCTTTGTTGCTGACCAAGAAGGATTTATGAGCGTAATTGATTTGACCAAAAAAGCGGTTACTGCCCGTAAACGCTTGCAAAATCCAGCCATGGGATTATCAATCATGCCCGATGGACACTTGGCGGTTGCCCTCGAGAAACGTGGGATTATTGTGCTGGACGATAAACTCGAGATGATTAAGCAAATCAACTGATGGGCTTACAAACCAAGTACCCTATGGGTTTCAAACCAAGTACCCTATGGGCTTCAAACCAAGTACCCTATGGGCTTCAAACCAAGTACCCTATGGGCTTACAAACCAAGTACCCTATGGGCTTACAAACCAACAGTCTGCTCGAGAATTGTTTGTACTGGAACACGATTTGCACTTTGTTGCAAAACCCAAGCCGAGAATTCGGCTGGAACATCACGCCACAATAAGCGCAAGCCCACCAACACCACGCTTTTAGGTAGTCTGAATTGCTCGAGCCGTGAACCTCTTGATGGAATTCGAGAATCGGAAATTATTTTTTGTACCCGCCAAATCTCATGGCGCACCAAAACATTGCCACCCTGGTCAGCAAAAACTTGGTGGAAAACTCGAGAACCTTGTGGCAATCCGCCAGCCGCATCCAAAACACCGCTCGAGAAAACTTGCCGCCCAGTCGCATCCATGCCACGTACCTCGAGCCACAATTGCCGTAATGATTGGAGCATGGATGATACAAGGACAAATGAGCAAATTATACTGTCGTGAACTCAAAGGCAATTGTACAAGTCCACAGGTACAAGAATTTATTGAAGACCTGACAAAAATACGAAAGAAGTCTGATCAAATGATGGTGATTGTCTTGGACAATGCTGCCTTTCATAAAACCAAGTGAATTCTACTGTGCACTTTTTGCACAAAATATGCTCCAAGTCGCTATACCTTTATATAGTGGAATCAAAAAGACCCTGTTAAACACAGGGTCTTTTTTGGTGGCGAGAGCCGGGCATGATCCGGCGACACTACGATTTTCAGTCGTATGCTCTACCAGCTGAGCTACCCCGCCGTGGTAAAGCCTTGCAAATAACCGTTTGAAAAATCGCCCGAGCGAACCCGGGCTTTTTCGTGGCGGACCGGACGGGATTTGAACCCGCGACCACCCGCGTGACAGGCGGGTATGCTAACCGCTGCACCACCAGTCCAAGGCAATGCTGCTCTCTCGAGCGGCGAGGAGTATACAAGCCAAGTTGCGTACTGTCAACTGTTTTGCTGCTAGACTTGGGTATGACTTCTGAAGAACGAGTGGTTTTAGGTGGCAATGTCTGGATTTTCCTCGAGTCTCAACCAAGACCAATTGCCGAATCTTTTAGGCGAATGCTCGAGCCAGAGGGTATTCCCAGTGTCCTCAAAACACCTTATGGTTGGGTGATGAATACCAATGTGATTGAAGTTGAAACGGGTATTTATCAAGGTGATGTGATGCTGTACGTGCCAGAAGTGTGTTTAGAGGCAGCTCGAGATATTTTGGGCGAACCTGAATTGTAGGGCTTGCCATGGCAAGCCCTACGCGATTAGTTTTTACGGGCAATGCTTTTCATTTGCATAAAATGCAGCAAATAATCTGGTCCGCCAGCTTTGGAATCCGTGCCGGACAAGTTAAACCCACCAAACGGATGACAGCCAACCATTGCCCCAGTGATTTTACGATTCAAATACAAATTGCCTACGTGCAATTCGCGTTCGGCAAACTCGAGGCGCTTAGGGTCGCTCGAGAATAATCCGCCTGTTAAACCGTATTCTGTGCCATTCATGACTTCCATAGCGGTTTCAAAGTCCTTGACTGGAATAACTGCCAAAATGGGCGAGAAAATCTCGTCTTGGGCGAGTTTATCGTTTGGTTTGACATCGGCGACAACAGTTGGTTGCACATAGTACCCTTCGGTTTCTGGGTTGCTTGTGGCAGTGCCGCCGGTTAAGACTCGACCTTCGGTTTTGGCAATCTCGAGGTATGTGCGTGATTTCTCGAGCGATTCCATGTTAATCACAGCATTCACGTACTTATTCTCGAGCGGGTCGCCAACGCTCAGGGCATTAACTTTAGCCGTTACTTTCTCGAGAATTTCGGGGTAAACGCTTTCCACCACAATTAAACGACTGAGCGCACTGCATTTTTGCCCAGCAAAACCAAATGCTCCTGCCACGGCGGCGGTTGCGGCTGCCTCAAGGTCGGCGGTTTCATCTATAATCATGCCGTCTTTGCCACCAAGTTCTAAAGTCACGCGCTTAATCCAGCGTTGACCAGCCACAACTTTGGCAGCTTCGGCGTTGATGTGCAATCCAACGTTTTTAGAACCCGTAAAACTAATAAAACGGGTTTTGGGATGCTTGACCAGATAATCCCCAACCACCTCGCCCAGTCCGGGTAAAAAGTTAATCACACCAGATGGCAGCCCAGCCTCGAGAAGTAATTCAATCGCCTGAAATGCAATCACGGCGCTGTCCTCGGCGGGTTTGACAATCATGCAGTTCCCCGCCACGATTGGCGCACAGGCTTGCCCTAAAAAGATTGCAAATGGAAAATTCCAAGGGGTGATGCTGACCCCGACACCAAGCGGAATGTACTCGGCGCGGTCAGATTCGCCTTCCATTTGATAGGTGGCAATTGGCTGGCAGAGTTTTAAGGCACTGCGGGCATAATACTCGAGGAAATCTATGGCTTCTGCCGTTTCGCCTTCGGCTTCGGCGTAGTTTTTGCCAACTTCATAAGTCAGCCAAGCATTGTACTCGAGTTTGCGCTCACGGATGATGGCGGCTGCCCTGACCAGCACCGCCACTCGAGTCTCGAGCGGCGTGACTTTCCAAGTTTCAAAGGCTTTATAGGCGACTTCTAGGGCTTGGTCGGCATGAGCAGTCGTGGCGCTCGAAACCCGCCCGATAATTTGGCTGGGCTTACACGGGTTATGCGACTCGATTTTATCCTCGAGCATGATTCGCTGGTCGCCGATAATGAGCGGGTAATCCAGCCCAAGTTGACTCGAGACTTTGGCAATCGCATGGCGATAAGCCGCCGCGTGGTTTGGGTGTGTGTAATCGGTGTAGGGTTCGCATTGGTAGGTCGGAAGGTTCATAATTTCTCCTAAAAGCCTTATGAATCAAGGCGGTGAATCCAATAAAACGGATGGCGGCGTTTATGGGCAATCGCATAAAATAGAATGGTATCGGCTCGAGCTTCGTAAATCAGATGAAACTCGTATTTTCCGACGGTCTTTTTGCGAATACCGTCAATCTGAGTTTTTGGCGCAGCTTCTGGGAATAAACAGGCATCGGCGATGGTTTCTTCGAGTGCCACCACAAATGGATTGGCATTCTCTGATTCAAATTGATTAGACAAATACAGCATTTCCTCGAGAAAATCTGGGTGGTAAAGTCGCGTCACTTTTTAACTCGAGTTGGTGAGAAAACTTCGTCATGGGTTAAGAATTTGATTTGACCAGAATCAAAATCCGTTTTTCGGCGTGAAACTTCGGCTAACCATTCGAGACTTAGCATTTCTTCGTCCAGACTTGTCATAAAGGCTTGTAAATCAGCGCGTTCTTGCGGACTTAATTCGGTCACTCGTTCTTTGACTTCGGCTAGGCTCATAAGTTTATTCTGCTCCTTTTTGAAAATAAATCAAGTTTATCATTCAAATTTTTTCTTGAAGATACGATACAAACTTTCCATTTGGATGCTGCTGCAATGCCACCAAACGCCCGTACCAAACAAGAAGCGGCTTAGATTGGGCTTTGCTCAGGGCTTGGGCGGCGGTCTTGGCTCGAGTTGCTGCGCCGGGTTTGAAATCCTTAATCACAGTCCCTTCTAAGTCCGTAACTCGAACCCGTTTATCCTCAAATAGCGTGTTGGCAACCAGTGTTATCATCTCGAGCGGGTAGAGGCTTTGGTCAATCGAAGGGTGAACGAAATTATTGTTTTCAGTCATGGATTGTCCTCGAGTAAGCCAGTTTAGCCGCCGCTAAATCCCATAAGGCACAGCCAACACTTTTGAATAAAATCAGTCGTTCGGTTTGTGCTTGTGGCTTTTGTAGGACTGACCGCAACGATTCTACTTTTTCCCACTCGAGACCGGCTTGGATTAAATCCCCAGCCTCCGAATGCGCCCCGATGAGGTCGTCTACCACAACTTGGGCGCGGTGAGTGATGCCAAATGGAATCTCGAGCATATCGGCACGGTACGCGCCAACGGCGGCAATAAAGGCATTGGGTTTGATATTTTCGGGAATCACGGGACTCGAGGCGTTGGTGGTGGTGCAAATAAAATCGGCTTGTTGTATCACATCCGCAGCACTCGAGACGGCTTCTGCGCCGAATTGGGCGGCTAGGGCTTGGGCTTTAGCAAGGTTTCTCGAGCTAATCCAGATTTGTTGTATGTCTAGGTTTTCTTTGAATGCCTCGAGATGGCTTCGGGCTTGTGTACCACTGCCAACAATCAGTAAATTTCCAGACTTTGGCGCAAGTGTCTGGGCTGCCAGCAGACTGACTGCCGCTGTGCGCCGTGCCGTGACGGTCACACCATCAAGCATCAGCAGGCGTTCGCCAGTATGGGCGTTCATTAAAATCACTTCGCCTTGAATGGCGGGTAAAACCGTGTTGCTCGAGTGAACCGTAACCAGTTTGGTGACGGCAAAATCCGAATCCTTGGCGGGCATTAAGAGCAGCACGCCATTTGGTAACTCGAGCCGACTGCGTTCAGGCACGTAAGCATCAGCGTCCAGCAGCACCTCGCGGATGGCTTGGGCAAGGGCTGCATAGGGAAGAGCCGCTTTGGTTTCGGATGGGCTAAGTATTTGCATGGACTTCCTTGAGGGCGGCAATAAAGGCTTCTGGTTGCTCGAGTGAAAGCAATAAATCTTTGCCTTTTGTGGTTGGAATATAAACAACTCGAGCATCATCTGAAACAAAAATAAAGGCTTCCTGCTCGTTAGCTAAGGTAAAATGACCAGTTGCATATTTGGGTAAACCTGTTCCCCAAGTGCGAAAAGCTGCATGTAGCTTAGGCTCGAGCCGCAAATCCAGTGTTCTTATTTGCTCGAGTTGCAAATTTCCAACTTGAACCGTGTAATTGGTGACATCCCCAAAGATTTGCAGTTCTGTTGGGCTTAGCACGAGTTTGCTGGTTTGGCTACGGTAATAAAAAAGGATACACAAAAATGCCAAACTCAAGAGGATAATTCTTGCAAGAAGGGTGTCAGCATTTTCTTTAGGTGGTAAAAAAGCCATAAACCCAAGAAAACCAAGCATCACAAGCGTGAAATATAAAGGCACTGGACTTTTTTTGAAAGAAAAGGTTTTCATAAGTTACTTTACGCGCTTTGCTCGAGTTTGGTTTCTAATCGCTCGAGTTTCGCAACTTTACCCGCCAATCATACCGCGCAGCACGAATAAGGCGTTGCTTGGGCGTTCAGCAATTCGCCTCGAGAAGTAGGCATACCAATCATGTCCATAAGGAATGTAGGCGCGTACTGTATAGCCTTCCTGCGCCAGTTGCTTTTGCAAGTCGCGGCGCACACCGTACAACAGTTGGAATTCAAATTGCTCTTTGGGTATTTTGCTTTTCTCGGTGAATAACTTCATGTCGTCAATAATGTTGTGGTCGTGGGTGGCAATCGCGGTGTGGTTGCCTTTCTCGAGGTTGCTGTACACCAAGCGGCGGTATTGGTGGTCTATCACAGCTTTTTCGGGGTAGGCGTGTTCGGCATTCTCGAGGTATGCGCCTTTGACAATTCTTAAATTTGGGTGCAGGTCGCTTAAATTCTCGAGGTCTTTTTCGGTACGCCGCAGCATGGCTTGTAAGACCAGTCCCACATTGTCAAATTCGGTTTTTAAGGTACGGAAAACTTCAAGTGTTGCGTCTACTCGAGGGCTGTCTTCCATGTCTATACGAACAAAAGCGTTCACGTCTTTGGCGGCTTTGAGAATGTTGCGTCCATTCTCGAGCGCAAGGTCTGGGCTGACATCCAAGCCCAATTGCGAAAGTTTGATCGAAACGTATTTGGGAAAGGTTTTACTGGCAATACTCGGGAAAATCTCGAGGATTTTTTGCACAAATATATCCGACTGGGCTTTGGTGCTAATCATCTCGCCCAATAAATCCAAAATACCATGGACACCATCTTGCTGGAGCGTTTCGACGGCGCGGATTGCCTCGGTAAGTTCGTTGCCCGCTACAAATCTTTTGGCGAGTCCGTAACCACGGGTTTGCACCAGATTTTTAATTGGAGCGGCGTTAGCGATGCCAAGCACGGCTTGGCGGTAGTATTGGTCAATCATTTTTTTCTCCTCGAGTGGCAAGCTGTAAAGTCAGCATTTCTTGAAATACCCGAACGTGTTCTCGAGCCGCGTTTTCGGCGGCGCTTGGATTTTTAGCTTCAATGGCGGCTAAAATAGCGTGGTGTGCTTCATATGTACCATTGCTTTGATTGGATTCTCGGGTTAATAACTTGACTCGAGCGATGCTTTGGGCAAGGTTTTTAAGGCTGCTTTGCAGTGTGGTGTTGCCACTGGCGGCAGCAATTGCATTGTGAAACTCGAGGTCGGCATGGACTTGTTCGATGTAGGCTGTGGCTGGTGCGGTCTCGAGGTCGTGCAGGGTTTGGCGCATGGCTTTGAGGTTTTTTGTCGTTCGATGTTGGGCGGCTAAACGCGCTGCTAAGCCATCCAAAACTTCGCGCACGGCATAAATTTCTTCGATTTCTTGGGGGCTGATGCCACGCACTTTTGCGCCTTTGTTGGCTTGGATTTGCACCAGTCCATCTTGGGCAAGGCGTTGAACCGCTTCACGCACGGGGGTACGACTGACTCCAAGGCGTTCGGAAAGTGGTATTTCGGCGAGTTTGATGCCCGGCTCGAGTGTACCGGATAAAATCTCGAGTTTAAGATGCTCGTAGACCTCATTTCGCATCAGTTGCGGACGGGTAAAAAGAACCGAATTACTTAACATTGTATACAGTATACAGATTTTTGAGACAGTCTGCAACTTCTGCCCCTAGCTCGAGCCAAGGGCAGCAAGTAGCATCGCGCCATGTTATCGGTTCGCTTACTTGGCACAACAGAATTCAAAATCAACGATTCGATTGTGCCATTACCCGCACCTGAATTACTCCATGCCCTTGTACGCCTTGCTGCCAGCGATGTCCCGATTGAACTTAAAATACCAGACGAACAAGGTATCTTTGCGCCGTATCTCGAAAAAACAGGAGAGACGTGGCGGCTCGAGTGCGCTTCGGATGTGCTGCTGTACCGTGCCAGTGCGGATAATCTTAAAATGCTGCACCAACTTAAAGCTGATTTCGCGCCTAATTTATCACAAGGCACAGCCGAATTTGAGGCTTGGCTAAGCCAAGAGCGTTTTTTATTGCGCCAAATTTTTTTGGTGGTACTGCTTGAAAATGCCGCCGGACTCGAGGAAAACGGCAGACTTGAGGAAGCCAATAAAAATCTTTCTTACGTACAGAACGAACAACAAAAACTCGAGCCACAATTTGCTGGACTATTGGGTTTAGAAATCGCTAAATTTCATTGGCGGCGCAAACGGATTCTCGAGACAGCCCAGACGATCGAGGCTGCGCTGCCGATGCTTGAGCCAGATGTAAAACTCGAGGCAAGTGTCAATTATGCGGCGGCACTGGTGCGCCTTGGGCGTTTAGAAGATGCTGTGAATGCCCTCGAGACCCAGCCGAGTGGTGCGTCTCGAGGTTGGACGCTGTTGCACCGTGCCAATGCTTTGTGCTTCCTCGAGCGTTATCCTGACTGCTTGGCAGATACCGAATTAGCCTATCTCGAGGCACAAAAATCAGGCGATGGTTTCCTTGCGATGTCTGCTCGTACCGTGGCTGGTGAAGCGCTGCTGCAACAAGCTATCTTATCTGGGTCAGAACCTAAAGAAGCTGTCATTTCGTTGGGTCAAGCGATTGGTATTAGCGAAGTGCTGTCCGAAGAAGCCAGCGCTCTAACCTTGGCGGTGCTTGCCCATGCTCATGCGCTTTGGGGCGCTAAACAAAAAGCCCTCGAGATGGCAGAACGTGCCTATAAACGCGCCAGAAGTGCTAAGGACAGCACCGCCACGATTCGGGCGTTAATGAGTCTTTTTGCGATTACCAACATTGGCAGTTTTGCCCGCAATGCTTTAGCCGAGGCTCGAGCCACGACTCATAAGCCGCTCGAGTTACGGGCTTTACTTTTGGTTGCCAAAAAAGACAACGACCCAAGCCTTGCCCAAATGGCGCTCGAGTTGGCACAAGCCCAAGGGTTGCCAAGGCTCGAGCAGGCAGCCATTGGCTTAGTCAAGAAAACCGCGCATCTTTAACTGCTGAATTAAATCTTCGTATTGGTTAGACCGAAAGCGCAGCACGGTGGATAAATCAATCACCGTACTGGCATGATCGCCGCCGTACTCGAGCAGGGTCACATCTGCACCAATACTTTTGGCTCGAGTCGCAAACGTTCGGGCTTGGGCGATTGGCAGCACTTGGTCGGCTGTGCCGTGCATTAAAAGCATTGGCGGCACAAAGGGGCTCAAAAACTCGAGTGGCTGTGTGGCTTGTGGGGCTGCGCCTTGCATCACTTGGGCAATGTCGGGCGAAATAAAACCAGTCTGGGCATTCCAAAAGTCGTAACCACCCGCTAGGCAAAGCACCAAGCTCAGGCTGCGTGGCTGTAAACCGACCATCTCGAGATGCACGGGATTGGTCGCCAGCATTGCCGCGATGTGCGCCCCAGCACTGTGTCCAGCCAGAATCATGGCGTATTTGTCTGCGCCGTATTTGGCGGCATTATCATAGCTCCAGCGCAGCGCCAAAGCCGCATCCTCGAGATAGGTCGGGAAACGCACTTCGGGGTGAAGGCGATAATCGTAAATGATTGTGACTAAACCTAAACTGGCAAAAACTTGTCCGATAAAACGGTACTCGTCGCGGTTGCCGTCGGTGTAGCCACCACCGTAACCAAAAACCACCATACCTCTGGATTTGGCTCGAGTACCCGTTGGTAAATAGACATCCAGCTTTTGCCGCGAATGCGTGCCGTAAGCGATGCCTTCGAGCCTTTGCGCTCCTTCCAGCCCATTCAGATTGGATAAAATAAACAGCGCACTGCCAGCTTCGCTGCGTTGGGCGGCGGCTGGTGGCACACAGGAAACCAACAAAATTGCCAGTAAAAACCAAACTCGAGTCATTCGAGTAATCTTCTCAGATTGATATGAGTATACTTGTTGCCAATGCGTTCTGCTTTGCACAATTGGTTTTTGCGCTGTGCCGCGCTGCTGATTTTTATTAGTGGTGGCGCATTAGCGCGGGCGGTTGCCCAAGAAATCGAAACGCATTTTGCGCCACTGCAAAGCCCAATCGAACAAAAGCACCTCAAAGCCGTGGCTTTTGAAGTCCGTCAGCCCGCCCCTGTGCAACTCGAGGCTGGTGTTTTACCAACCAAAGCTGTGCCGCCCAAAGTGAGCCAAACCAAGCCAAGCATTGTTTGGCTCGAGTTGGTTGGTGTGGCATGGGTTGTGTGGGCATTTGATGCTCTTGCGCCACCACAATCTTAAACGGCGGTAATCTATTCAAGTCTTTATTCTCTAAGCATTGATTTGCTTATGTCGTATCGGAGTCATTATGAACCCCTCAAATCCCGAACCCGAAAATCTCGAGTCAAATCCCGCGCCACTCGAGCCAGTTGTTGCCCCAAGCCTTCCCAAAAAAGCCGGTAAAGTTTTTGCCAACATTGGCGACTACCTCTGGCGCGAGTGGGTGCGCCCAATTGGCGAAGCCGTGATTATTGCCGTCATCATTACCACTTTTGTTTTTACCACGGTAGCCATCAGCGGCTCGAGTGACCTACCCAATATCCGCGATGGCGAACGGGTTTTTGTTCCAAAATACGAAATGTGGTTCTCTAAGCTGGGCATCATGAGCTATAAACGCGGTGATTTGGTGGTGCTAAAACCACCCAAGGATGCAGGGCGAATTCAGCCGATACCTTTAATCGGTAACTTTATTCCAAGCCTGACTTATAAACCGTTTTACATCAAGCGAATTGTCGGCGTTCCCGGCGATAAATTACTGCTCGAGAAGGGAATCCTAACCGTCAATGGCATTAAAATTAACGAAAACCACACCGTAACTTACTGGAAAAAACAACAGAGCTTTGACGATTGCAGTTACCTTGCTAATTCTGAATACTGGAATTTTAATAAAGTTGCCGAAGCTAATAAATTGCGCCCAGAAAGCCCATGTGGCGAAGACAAAGCCAAGGCTGGCTATAAACCAGCCGCCTTTGTCTTAAAATCCGACCAGTATTTTGTGATGGGCGACAACCGCAGCCCCGGCGGCAGCGAAGACGGCAGGGCTTTTGGACCAGTGACCCTGAATGAACTGGCAGGACGTGCCACTTTTGTTTGGTGGCCTCTATTTAGGCGCGACGAAACCACCAAAGAATTGGTTTTCAACTGGCGCACCCTGCCACGCCCAACTGCTTTTGATTTACTCAATAAAGGTTTGCCACAACCTAAATAAGCAAGGCTAAACTCGAGGTGATAAAGTCACAAACGGCTTTTCATCGCCTCGAGTTCGGCGCGGAGTGCCAAAAGCTCGGATTCAAGCGCCTCAACTCGGTTGATTAAATCAGACCCACCGCCACTGGCTCGAGCCATCTCCGAAGCAAGCGGCATGGTTGGCTCTCCAGTCAGTAAATGTGTCCAACGGTGGTCGCGCTCGCCATTGCTTTTCTCGAGCTTGACCACCAATTCCCGACTGGCAAAACGCTCGAGAACCGTTTCAACACTGCTTAAATCGCTAAACTTAAAAATTGGCTCGGTACGCCCCCGAAGCTCGCCAACCGTCTGAGCGCCACGCAGCATTAAAATACACAGCACCGCGTGTTCATCTGGCTTTAAGGTCATTTCTCGAGACAGATAATGCTGGAATTTTTGCACCCGCCCGCCCGGTTCTCGAATAAAACCCGTTAAGTTCTTTAGGCGCATGACCTCGAGTGCATTTTCGATTTCACGCTCCGAGTAACTGCTGACTGGTTGGCGCGAGTTTTTTTGATTACAGGCATTGGTCAAGCTGTTTAAGGACAACGGGTAGGCATCTGGCGTGGTGATTTGCTTTTCCATTAAAGCCCCCAGCACCCGCACCTCGAGTTCAGTCAGTGGTAAAAAATCCATGGCTCGAGAATAGCAAAAAACTAGGTCTCAAGTTGAGGGATTGAAATAATTTCGGGTTTGGGGCGTAAATCGGTGCTATTAAATTTATTTTGGGCTTCGGTTGCGCCTTCTTTAACGATAAATTCGGCGGTATCTGCGCCAATTTGAATCAGTTGCTTGAGCATGGCTAATTCTTCTGGGGCAAAATTCGACAGCACCCAGTTGGGTACGCTCCAATCTTTGGGCGGTCTCGAGATACCCATTTTCAGGCGTACAAAACCATCTGTGCCAAGTTGACTGGTAATGTCTTTGATGCCGTTCTGTCCGCCGCTCGAGCCTCCTGTTCGCACTCGGACACGTCCAAAAGGTAAATCGAGGTCGTCATGAATCACCAGCACCTCGGCAGGCTCGAGTTTATGAAAACGCATAAAAGGCACAACCGCCGCACCCGATAAGTTCATAAAGGTTTGCGGTTTTTGTAAATAAATTTTGCCCGAACCAACTCGAGCTTCGGCTAAATGGGCGCTGTTTTTGGCTAAAAAAGTAGTGCTTAAACGCCTTGCAATTTCGTCCAGCACCATAAAACCAATGTTGTGCCGATTTTTGGCGTATTGCCCGCCGGGGTTGCCAAGACCAACAAGAAGCCGAATCATGGGCATAGTTTAATCTAAGGGCTTGACAAAGTTTAAGATGGTCGTCAACAATAACCCAAGCATTCCGAGCCAATCACCAAATTGGGCATAGGGCGTTAGTCCGAAGGCAGCTTGTGCTTTCCCCTCGAGTACCATATTTGCGCCTCGAGTCGAGATGGCTATAATTTGCCCATTGGCATCCGAAAAAGCACTTGGTCCAGTTTTTGAAGCAAACACCAAACTCCGCCCTAAAGCCGTTGCCAGTACCACCGAGCCGCGCCAATGGGCAACTGGGGTGTTCGCGCCACCCGCAAAACCATCTGAGGTCAGCACCATTAAAGCCCCTGCGCCCGATAACACCGCTTCTCGAGCCACCCACGGAATAATGCTTTCATAGCAAATTAGCATTCCCCAGTTTATTCCAGCCGCTTGTACTGGCTGGCTCGAGTTTCCAGCCGTGAGCGTATCCTCGCCGCCGGGCATCAGGGCTTGTTTAAGATAAACTTGCTCGAGGCTATTGTCTTTCCAGTGTTGGGCAGTATTAAAAAGTTGTTTTTGCTTGGTTGTGATAACGCCAATCATGCTTTCTGGCAAGCTCGAGAGGAAGGCTTTAACGGGTATGGGCATTGGTTTATCTAAGTCATAGGTACTTGGCAGGGTTTGCTCTGGGAAAACCAGTAATCCAGTCGCCTTTTTTACTAACTTTTGCAACGTTGTAAAGTAATTGGCGGTCATTCCAGAACTAAAGGCTGTTAAAACCATATCAGCTTGAGAATACGGACTTTGCACTATACTAATTTGACTCGAGAAACCAGTTTTTTGCGTTTTTGGTGCAAATCCAAGGCTGACACCAAGCACGGCTGTCAAACCCATCAGCCAAAAAAGCGAAGCGATTTTGAAACGATTTTTAAATAGCTGATAAATGCCTAAATTCAGAATCCAGAGCAGGATTCCTAAACCTGTTGCGCCGCTCCAAGTCGCCGCACCCAAAAGAATTGTCCCTTCGGTACTGGCACTCATGGCTGCCCAACCAATGTGCGCCATGTTCCGAGTCAGGCTTGGTTGCATCAGTAAAAATATCAAGGCACTCCAAGCAGCAATCAAGCCAAGCCACATCCAAGCTATGCCAAAACGCCGACGCAAGTAAACCGCGTAAAAACCCAGTAGCCCATAAAAGACCATAAAAATGCCACAACCAAGACTGGTCCACAGAGGAAATTCGTAAAAACCACCTTCATAGACCCAAAGTGCTAAAGGTAAACTCGAGACCGCCATTGCAAGGGCTGCCAAGCGTTTTTTAGGCAGATGCTCGAGCAAATAAAGGATTGGAATTAGCGCAACCCAAGCTAAATAACCCACGCCCTCGAGCCTAAGGGCAGTGTCCATTAAGAGTCCACTGAACAGGCTGAGGGTTAAAATTGCCACCAAACTAAGCTGCATTAACGACCCACTCGGGTTTTCTGACTTGTTCCAAAAGCATACAGTTGCCCGTAATTATTTTGTAGCCACGCGGCTAAAAATTTGTCTTTTGGGTAGACCATTTGCCCTAAAAACGGGTCAATCACACTGACATATTCGGTGTCCACATACTGAACCAAGACATAGCGCTTTTTGATTAAAACCACAAATTCGGGCTTGTACTGCTCGAGGTCGGTGGCTGCCACCCGATACCAACGCCCACCTAGACTGGTGCGGTTGGCAATTTGGGCAAAACTGAGGGTCGATAAATGCTCGAGTTGTAGACCAGATTTTATTCCAAGAAACTCGAGCATTGAGATGCCACCATCACCAGTTTTGTCGGTGCGGTTCTCGAGCTTAAAGCGCTGCCCATCAAAGCGTGGGTCGGCATATAGTGGGTGTCCAGCCCCAAGGCGCAACAAAGTTGAAGGAATCCAGAGCAGCAATAAGGCTGCTAAAGCAAACCACCAAAATTGTTGCGTTTTCATAAATTATTGCCTTGGGTATAAAGCGCTCAGCCGTTCCTCGAGGGTTACGATGTTGACTTTGTGGCGGATAGCTTTATTGCAAGTCGCGCAGCTTGTCTGGCTTTCGAGGTTTATTGGGGTTGCGCCAGTATTGCGTTTAATCATACCGTCGCAAACCATTGAGCCAGTACCCAGTATTTGTGTGCCAGAAAAAATTGCAGTCATTGCCAGAATTCCCAGTATTAGCTTCTTAGATTTCATATTAACCTCCGGTGATGGTGCAACTGGTTAAGTTGACGTTGCTTGGAATCAGTAAGCCATCAATGATGTGCGTCACGCCATTACGCACAATCCAGTCGCGCCATTGAGTTCCGTTTGGGTCATTGGCTTTTAGCGCAATACCATTGAGTAACAGTTGCCCAGCCACTTTTGTAATCGTAATGCTGTCGCCGTTTTTGGTTAGTACACTGGTTTTAGCTTCTAAATCGGCACTTAAAAATTGTCCATCTAAAATGTTGTGATTTAAGACTTTTTGCAGCACCGCAGCATTGGTTGCCAAGCAATTGCGTTGTGTAATGGGCAACGACTTAAAGTCTGGGTTTTCGGGCAGAAATACTGTAAATGCTCCGTTTAAGCGTAAGTCCGTAAACGTCCCTAAGTTAGCCAGTTGCGTCTTAAAAGTGGGTTCGCCAACTCGAGCAATCGCTTCAAAGGTCGTTTCGGCTAGCGTGGCGTTTAAGAGTAAATCATCGGTGATATGAACTACACCATTGCTGCCTCTGATGTCAGGCACGACAATTTCAGGTATGGTTACTGCATAAGTATCTAAAAAACCATCATCGTAATACCCAGAGTCAATAAAAACCCGAGTACCATCAAGCGAAACATAAACTTCGGTTGCTAAGGTATTGACCACAGTTCCCAGTTCGCCAAGTGGATTGTTTGGATTGATGGTTTTTTTCAAGGCTGCCAAATCAAGGCTTTGTGGCAAGATATTAAAGTTAATCACATTCTCGAGCGACTTGCCACTTGGTTTGGGTGAGGTTAAACCCGCAAAGGCAGCATTTTCAAACGCTGAATTTTGTGGCGCAAAGACCGTTAAAGTGCGGCTGTTATCGGACAAAAATGCCACTTGGGCTGGGCTTAAACTGGCTTTTAAGCTGCTTAGACGGGCATCGGTGGCAATAATGTCGTAGACCGTATTGGATTTAATCGGTTGCGGGCAACTGGTTAGCCCCGCTATCAGTAGAGAAAAAGCGAAACCATGCTGAATTTTCATAAATATCTCCTTATAGAACTCGAGCGATTGCCAAAAATACCGTACAAAACCATGCTTCCATACCTCCAAAACACTGTCTTGAGTACACGATAAATGTGTGCCGTCACATAGCCGTGAGACGAACCGACTCGAGGTGTGAGATGGTGGCTTGACAAGTCCCTGATAAACTTGTTTAGCTGTCGATTGTGTTAAGGCTTTTGGGGTCTGTTCGGCTGGATGATCGGGTATTGGTCTTTGAACGGGCGACGTATCTGCTGGCTATTTTGGCGCTGCACGGTACTTGGGTATCTCGAGATGAGCTTTGCTTATTGCTATGGTCTGAGGATACAGATGTTGAAGTGGCACGGATGCGCTTGCGGCAACTGCTGTACCGCACTAAAAAACTCGGTTTAGGCTCGGACATCGAAACCCAAGTGGAGCGTTTGCGGTATACCGGACAGTCCGATGTCCAAAGGCTGCAACAGGCTTTTTTGCAACGCGATTTTGCTGGAGGCTTAGCCTTGTATCGAGGCGCTTTTCTTGAGGGAGCAGTGCCGTATGAAATTCCAGAATTGGTCACTTGGCTCGATGTCGAACGTGACCGCCTGCGTTCTGAGGTGCGTTCTGCGACCTTGGAGTTGGTCAAGCAAAATCCCAAAGAGGCACAAATTTGGCTCGAGCAACTGCTGCAACTCGAGCCGATGGATGAGGAGTTACTGCTGCTAAGTTTGAAATTCCCGAAATTAGCAACTCGGGCGCTTGACTGGCATCTTGCCGCTCTGAAAGCCATAGGGCTTGAGCCAGAGG
Organism: Deinococcales bacterium; assembly: GCA_043778225.1. Taxonomy (GTDB): domain Bacteria; phylum Deinococcota; class Deinococci; order Deinococcales; family JAAFIG01; genus JAAFIG01. Next base: position 76,059 of record JAYWGM010000072.1, read on the forward strand.
CTGGTTTACTCGAGCGTTTTGCTTTGGATACACCTTTAGAGTCATCGCTGATTCTTAAAATACCAAAAGCCACTTCGCTTTTTATTGGGCGACAGCTTGAACTCGAGCAAATTGCATCTTTTTGGCAACAACCAGAAAATCGGCTGCTCAGCTTGCTGGGTTTGGGTGGGCTTGGTAAAACCCGACTGGCACTCGAGGTTGCCGAGCATTTTGCGGGGCGAGTGGTCTTTGTGTCTTTGGTTGGGATTGAAGATGCCCAACTTATCCCTCGGGTCTTGCTGCTGCAATTGGGGCTGACGGGTGATGACCAACAAACCTTGTTACAAGCCTTAGAAAACGAATCGCTGCTTTTGGTGCTGGATAACCTCGAGCAAGTGCTGGAAGTACGCCACTTGATTGCTAAAATCCTTACATTTTGCCCAAAAATCAAAATCCTTTGTACCAGCCGTGAAGCCCTTGGTTTACAAGCCGAACAACGCTTAAAACTCGAGGGGCTACCCGCCTTGGCAGAAGATTTGCCGTTAGCCCAACAAGCGGCTGCCCAAGTATTTTTAGCCGCCGCACGGCGTTTAGAACCTCGTTACCAATTGGTAGATACCGATTTTCTAGCCCTCTCGAGGATACACAGCGCCGTGGCTGGAATGCCACTTGGTTTAGAGTTGGCGGCTGGTTGGTTGCGGGTCATGCCACTTTTGGAAATTGCCCAAGCCATCGAAGCCGACCGTTCTGTGCTGCAAAGCGATGCGCCCGATGTTCCAGAACGACAACGCAGTTTCGAGGCACTTTTTAACAGCAGTTGGCGTTTACTCAGCCCCGACGAACAGACTGCGCTGTGTCAGTTGGCTTTGCTGCGCGGCGGCTTTACCTTTGTCTTAGCCGCGCAAGTGACAGGTGTGCTAACCCCAACCTTGTTGCGATTGGTCAATAAATCACTATTAAAACGCAGCCAAGGAAAGTTCTATTTGCACGAACTGATTCGGCAACACGCCCAAAGCTACCTGAGTGCCGAAGCTAGACTTGCTACGCTAGACAGGGTATCCGATGGCTTACTCGAGTTGGCTAAGGAATGGTCGGACAAAAGTTATCAGCAAGAACAAACCCGCTTAATTACAGCACTAGAAGCCCAACACGATAACTTGCGAATGGTCATCGAAGATGCCTTTTTGCGTTCTCCAGACCGAGCCGCTGCGCTGGTGGCATACTCATGGGATTTTTGTACCGCTTGCAGTTACGATGACCAAGCCATGGATTGGTTGGCTCGAGCCATGGCGATTCCAGCTATAACAACCGAGGTTCGTGGTTTATTGCTGATTGGTTTTGCTTATGTCGCCCCAAAATATCAGCGTTTCGCCGAAGGGTACGCGGCGGCAGATGAAATGACCAGCCTGTATTCGCAAAATACGCTTTTTCTAGCCATCGCTAATCGGTTGCGTGGCAACCTTGCTTTTTACGAACAAAACCTCGAGCAAGCCGACTGGTTCTATACCCTGTCTTGCAATGCCTTACTGGACTTGGATGTTGAACGGTACGCTTGTTACAGCAGCGAATTAGCCCGAATAAAATTTCTCCGAGGCGACCTAAGCACCGCTAAGGTACTGCTCGAGCAAGGCATCGGTTTAGCCCGCCAAATAGACGACCAAGCCACACTAGCCGATGCCCTGTGCATACTGGCAGAAGTTCAAGGCAACCTGGGCGATTTTGAGAACCAACATCAACTGCTTGAGCAAGCCCAAATTTATGCGTTTAATGTTGGGAATCAGACCCTACTTGGAAAAATCTGGGTGACATTAGCCCATAATGCCATGGCTCGAGGCTATCACGAGCAAGCTGGAATATTCTTAAAGAACGGCTTACAGGTTTTTTGGGAACGCCGATTCTTAGATTTAGCGGCTAAAGTGCTGCTCGAAATAGCCTTATTTTATGTGGTACAAGACCCAGAAAAAGCGCTTTGGTTAGCTGGAGGCATTCAAGCCCACTGGCGAAAAACCCAAACCCAACCCGGCGAACAACAACGCCATATCCTCGAGACGATTCGCGCCCATAGCCGTATGGAAGCAACCCATTACCATCCGCTTGAAATGCAGGGCGAACGCCTGAGTTTTGATCAACTGGTCAAACTGGCACTCGAGCTTGGGGTAGAAACCCGAGTGCCATGCTAAATTACTTTTTGGTTAAGGAAAAACTAACTGTGCCAAGGGCTTCCGTTCCAAAAGTATTATTTAAGTTTGTACCAACCAGCTTATCGCCCTCGATTTTGACTGTGCCGGTTAGTCCCAAGACACTATTTGGAGAGCTTGCATAGGTGTAAGTTGCAGTAAATGCACCTTGTGAGCTAACTGTACCGTCTTTGATGCTACCATTATCGGGTACTTCGCCAGTATTATTAACGACTGTGCCAGTTAATGTTCCTGTGCTACTTACAGTCACACTTAGTGTTCCAGCCACTGGAACTGTTTGACCACCTTGTACTACAGAAAAAGTTCCAGCCCAAGTGCCAGCAAATGGACTGGCAGCAGGGGTTTGATTACACGAAACAAAAGCGACCAACGAGAGCAGCAATACAGCGAATTTTTTCATAAATACATCCTTATTGAATGGTGGCTCGAGCCAAACTGCACCAACAGCGAATCTGCTGTGCCTGATTCGTTAAAAAAAGTGTATTAAGCCAGCGTAGAACAGCCGTGAGACGAACCGTGAGACCTTGTTTTTAAGTTATTAGCTCGAGCCTCAGCTATTTGATTTTTAGCTTACCAAACAGCTATCTTTCTCTATCTCTCAGAGCAGACTCGAGGTTGTTATGACATCTGCACCAGTCTTGCATGGGAGAATCTGCACCAGTCTTGCATGGGAGAATCTGCACCAGTCTTGCATGGGAGAATCTGCACCAGTCTTGCA
>JAYWGM010000073.1:0-17844 GCA_043778225.1 Deinococcales bacterium
TTCGACCAGTGCCATTCCAAGGGCTTGGATGCCATAGCCGCCAGCTTTGTCTAAGCCTTCGCCGCTTTTGGCATAGCCTAGAATTTCGGCATCCGATAGCTTTCTAAATTTGACCCGAGTCATTTCGACCGCAGTAACCTGTTGGTCTGGCAACACAAAAGCAATTCCTGTATAAACTTCGTGCCAAACCCCAGAGAGTTTTTTGATAAATTCGGCATTCTCGGCTAGGCTAATTGGTTTGTTCAAAATCAAGTTCTCGAGTGCCACGGTTGTGTCGGCTGCCAAAATAACGGCTTGTGGCTCGAGACGCGCCACCGCTTGGGCTTTCTCGAGCGCCAGGCTTTGTACCATCTGGCTTGGGTTGGTCTCGGTACTTGTTTCGTCTATATCGGCTGCCAGTACCCGAAACGAAATGCCCAGCCGCTCGAGTAATTCACGACGGCGCGGGCTACCCGACGCTAAAATAAGTTCTTTATCCACGTTCGCCTTTCAAACCATGCAAGCACAGTGGTCAATAGTGTAACGCCAAAATGTGAAAGCGTATTAGTTTCGTCCCGAGTTGGGTGTGTCAGAATCTGCGAATGCCGCGAATCGTGATTGGAATGACGGGTGCAAGTGGAATTCAATACGCTTTTGATTTATTAGAAACCGTGCAAAACCAGACCCTCGAGACTCATTTGATTATTTCTGAAGGGGCAAAGCGAGTTTTGGCAGAAGAACTGAAAATGAATTCAAGAGACTTAGCCAAGCTCGTGACCCAAGTCCATGACGACCGCGATGTTGGGGCGGGAATCGCCAGTGGCTCGTTTCGTACCCTCGGCATGGTTGTGATTCCTTGCAGTGCCAGTACCCTGAGTAAAATCGCCCACGGTATGGCAGACACGCTGATTACCCGAGCCGCCCATGTCCACCTCAAAGAACGCCGCCCTTTGGTTCTTGTGCCTCGAGAAACGCCCTACTCGAGACCTATGCTTGAAGCGATGCTCAAAGCCCACGATGCTGGCGCACGGATACTGGCAGCCAATCCGGGGTTTTATGGCAACCCACAAAGCGTTAAAGACTTGCTCGGTTTTATCACGGCTCGAGTGCTTGACCAGTTGGGCATCGAGAACACCCGAAGCACTCGGTGGAAAGAAACAGACTAGGGTATCAAACGCAATAACTGCCCAGCCCCGTCGCAAGACTCAGACTCGAGACAGCCCAAGCCAAAAATCCAAGACGAACCAAGCCGTTCAAAACTTCGGGCAAAGCGACTCGTTGTAAAAAAGAACTGGGCGGTAAAATCTGCCCCATTGCTCGAGAGGTAGACCCGATTCGTGTAGCCATCGGAAGTTTTTGTGGCAGTTAAGAGCGCCACTTGGTTCTCGAGCGGCAAAATATCGGTTGGGCGCTCGTCGGCTGCCAAGATTATCCGTTGGGCATTGCTCAAGGAATCCGCCGTGTACGCAGCTTCGGGCAAGGCAACATTGTTTCCTAAACTCGAGGCGGTGTACAACAAACGATTTTGATACCCGCTGATTCGCCCAAGTCGTCCGCGCCAAGTTGGTGGCAAATCGGGAATCAAGGCTTTATCGGTTTGCCCAGCACTCGAGAAAACCCCGTTTTGGTACTTAGCTAAACCCATACTCGAGTCGGCTCGAACTTCTTGGACTGCAAATAGTTGGTTATTCAGCACAAAAAACCGCGTGAAGGTCAAACCCAATAATTCTGGGGCAGTCACCGATTTCCAAGTTTGCCCAGCATCGGCAGACTCGAGTAAGCCCGGTTGAACAGTCGGGTCGTAGCCGCCAATGGTCACAAATAACTTATTCTCGAATTCGATTAAGTCATAACTATGCACCCCAAAAGGAATCGTGCGGGTTTTATTCCAACACGGAATTGGCGCAAGGCACAAAGTCTCGAGGGTGTAGAAATTCCCCAGACTCCAATCCTCGAGCGGGTCGTAACCTGGAATAAAAACTTTGGCATCCGAAACGATAAAACGGTGAATTTGCTCATCGTCTATGGTAAATTCTTTGCTAAAAAAGTTATTGCTCGAAATTGAGACCACATCAATCTTTTTGATGTTTGTGCCAGAGTTGCGCCACGCATCACCAGAAGCAATCAGCACACGGTCTTGAATAAGTTGTAAATCCCAGACGTTTCTCGAGAATGGGTCTGGGTGTAAAAAAGGATTCTCGAGCTTCTCGAGTTTTTCGGTCACATCACCTTGCAAAATTGGGGTCGGTGGGCAAGCCACCAGAAATAAAAGCAGCAACCCAAGGAAAATCTGTTTCACGGCAACCAGAATACCAAGAAATCAGAGCAATCACTGTAAACTAAAGACATGACCACTGTTCTCGAGTCCCTAAAACGCGCCCTTGGCGATAAAGTCCGCGATAAAATCACCGACACGCTGCTGTATCGCTACGATGCCATTGCCCAAGGACCTGCCCCTAGAGCGGTGGTGCTTGCCGAATCGGCTCGAGATGTCGCCGTGGCGCTCGAGATTTGTAATGCCGCCAGATTCCCCGTTGTGCCGCGTGGCGCTTCCAGTGGCTTGTCGGGCGGAGCAGTCCCGATTGGCGACTGCATCATGATTGCCACCAACCGCATGACGCGGCTCGAGCTAAACCCAGAAAAGCGCACCGCCAGAGTCCAACCGGGCGTGATTACTGATGCGGTCAGTGCTGCCGCCAAGCCGCATGGTTTGTACTATCCGCCAGACCCAGCCTCGAGCCGCCAAAGTACAATTGGTGGCAATATCGCCGAGAATGCTGGCGGTCCACAGTGCCTCAAAAAAGGTGTGACTGGCGATTATGTCCTCGAACTCGAGGTGGTTACAGCCGATGGACAGATTCAGCGCCTGACCCGAGACGGCATTGATTTGGCTGGTATGGTGATTGGCTCAGAAGGCACATTGGCATTTGTGACCGAGGCAACCCTAAAACTCGAGCCACTGCCTAAATTTACCCGCACGGCGTTTGCAGTCTTTAATGAACTTGGGCAAGCTGGTCGGGCTGTGGCGCTGATTACCGCGAGGGGTTTAACCCCAGCCAAGCTCGAGTTGATGGATCAAAACAGCATCCGAGCGGTTGAGCAGTTTATGCAGATGGGTTTACCAACCGATGCCGAAGCGATTTTGGTCTGTGATTCCGATGGCGACAATGCCGAAATTGTCCAACTCGAGATTGAGGGTGTTGCCGAGGCGTTTCGGGAAGCCAAAGCTCGAGAAGTGCGTTTGGCTGCCACCCCCGAAGAAGCCGCCCAGCTATGGAAAGCCCGCCGCAGTGTTTCGCCCGCCTTGGGCAACTTGCGTCCGCACCGTTTTAACGAAGACATTGTTGTGCCACGCAGCACTTTAGAATCGGCGATGCGCGAGATGCAGCAGCTTGCTCAAAATTACCCACAATTTCCATTTGCGATTTTTGGTCATGCAGGCGATGGAAACTTGCACCCCAACATCTTGTTTGACCGCAGCCAAGACGATATTAAAGAAGTAGACCATTTTGCCCATGAGGTGGCTCGAGTGGCAATTCGTCATGGTGGCGTTTTAAGCGGCGAGCATGGCATTGGTCTGATGAAGCGCAGTTTTATGTCCGAAGCCACTTCGCGCAGCACACTCGAGGCATTCTGGCGGATTAAGCACGCTTTTGACCCATATGGCATTATGAATCCCGGCAAGGTACTGCCCGAATTAGACTGAGTTAGACCAATGCCCTACCAATGCGGGCAGCGGCTTCCTCGAGCGAAATATCCAACGCTAACGCAATTTCGGTCGAAACCATCTGCCGTGCATCTTCCATCATTTTGTGTTCGGTGGCAGACAGGGCTTTTTCGGCATCACGCCGTGCCAATGTGCCAACCAAGGCAGCAATCTTAAAAATGTCGCCTTCAGCAAGGATTTGTTGCTCTTTGCGGTGGCGTGGAGTCCAACCGAGCGGCAACTCGAGGTCTGGGCGCTCGAGTTCAGACATCAATTCTGGAACTCGTTTTTCTTCGGTGATGCGGCGCAGACCAATTCGTTCGCCTTGCCCAACTGGCACAAGCACTTTGGTACTGCCTTTGACCAACTCAATTTCAAAATAATGGTTTGTTTTGCCAGCGATAATCCGTTCAACTTGTCCAACGATGCGCCCCGCCCCTTGGGTCGGGTAAACGACACTATCACCAACTTTGAATGCTGCGTTTGGTACTGTCATGGATTCCCCTTGTGGTGCGTCATGAAGGCGGCATAAATTGATTAAACGCTCGAGTATACACCTAGATTGCGATTCTTGCAACAAAAAGACTGTGCTTTACAGCTAAATGGTTAAAAATCAACTGGTTTTTGAATCCAGCAATCCAGCTTGCTGAAATAATTTTTCTTTGTCAACACGGTTAATTTTTTGCCAATCCTGATTCGTCACCGCGCCATACAATGCCAATAAAAAACTGCGTGAGGGCTGTATCGCCTCAGCTTCTCGCAGTGCCATGTACGCCTCGAGCGCCCCAAAGGTCTCGAGGTCGGCTTGGGTCTGAATGCCAATACGCTCTAACAACCGCCCTGACCGCTCGCCAAGATTGCGTAAACTCGAGACTGGCACAACACTTGGGTCTTTGGATTGATGCCACGGTAATTCGGTTTGGTCACCTTGGGCAAACCAAACACACCCCAAAAAACTTATTGCCATACAAAGCGAACCAAAACCCCAAAAGACATTGGCAATAAAAGTATCGGCGGGCAGTAAATTAAGTGCCTCCAGCAAATAATTCCAATCGTGAATCACATTCTCGCCACCCAAAAGTGGCAACAGCATGGCTCGAGCATCGGCGATATACACAGCCGTATCGAGCAAATTGTAACCAAACCAAAAAAGCGTCGCAAAAACGGCAAATTGCTGCCGAGTTCGCCAAAATGAAAAAATAAACAACAATGGAAAAACACATTGCGTCAGGCTACCCGCTAAGATATTTAAGAACGGCGGAGCCCAGGCAAAAATAAAATAATGCCCCGCCTCATGAATCGCTAGGCTGACTCCATGCAGCCAAGACGACATCACGGCATCACGATTAAAAACCAGGTAGGCACTGTATGCCCCAAGTATTACCGCAAAAATCAAACGACCGACCGAAAAACGCTTTAGCCACTCCATGCCATCAATTCTACTCGAGGCTGAAGAGAGTTTCTACTCGAGGCTGAAGAGAGTTTCTACTCGAGCATCAAGAAGGTGTCGCATTGACCTTGGTCCAATACTCAACAATTGTTTCAAGCACTGCCCGAAACTCGGTGAACTTAGCAGGTTTGACCACAAAACTATTTGCCCCAGCATTCAGCGCCCGTTCAACCTCGAGCCTCAATTTAGAAGTGCTAAAAACCACCATCGGTACACAACGCCACTCTGGTTTAGAGCGCAGTTTCTCCAGCACCTCGAGACCAGATAGGCGCGGCAAATTGACATCTATCAGCACCAAGCGCGGCAGTTCATCCATCCACGACTCGAGCGTCTCGAGCAGTTGCTCACCATCAGAGGCATAGGTGAGTTGACAATGTGGCTCGAGAACTCGGCGAATCAAAAAGGCATGGTCTGGGTTGTCCTCGGCAAAGACAATATGTGGCAAAACAGCCTCGCTCGAGGGATTCATGGCACAAGTCTACACCACCCTTGACCAAACGCCGCAGATACGTTAAACTCTCGCCCGTTGTCCGCATTGGAATCCCTCGCTGGGGAATCGTCTAACGGCAGGACAACGGTCTTTGGATCCGTTAATCGTGGTTCGAATCCACGTTCCCCAGCCAAAGCTCGAGCAGTTTGCTCGAGCTTTTTTGTTAATTTGAATTTGCACACCGTTAAGCAAAGTTTACTGGTATTCTAGTTTTATGAAAGCTGTCATTCTGGCTGGTGGGCTTGGCACTCGTTTAGCCGAAGAAACCAGTGTTCGCTATTGGAGATTTTGATGAACCAACCCTTTATACATCCTCAAGCCCTTGTTGAAAGTCGAAGCATTGGACCAGGTACTCGTATTTGGGCATTCGCCCATGTATTACCAAATGCTCAAATAGGTGAGGATTGCAACATTTGCGACCATGTTTTCATCGAAAACGACGTTCTGATAGGACATCGTGTCACCATTAAGTGCGGCGTTCAAATTTGGGATGGATTAACCATAGAAGATGATGTTTTCATAGGTCCAAACGCGACTTTTACAAACGATGCTTTTCCCAGAAGTAAGGTACATCCAGATCGTTTTTTACGCACAGTCGTAAAGAAGAATGCCTCTATCGGAGCGAATGCAACGATTTTACCGGGCTTAATCATTGGTGAGGGTGCAATGATTGGGGCAGGTTCTGTTGTTACAAAAGATGTTCCACCTTTTGCAGTCATGGTTGGTAATCCTGCTTTTATTAAACGATTTATTGCCCCATAATTAAGGAGTAAACTGATGAATCTTGATAAAGTTAGACTGATTGATTTACCCAAAATCACAGACCCTCGAGGCAACCTGACTTTTGTTGAGGGAAAGCAACACATCCCATTTGACATTGCGCGTGTTTATTATTTATACGATGTCCCTGGAGGCGAGTCTCGAGGCGGTCATGCACATAAGCAACTCGAGCAGTTTATTATCGCCGTTTCAGGGAGTTTTGATGTTGTTGTGCGTGATGGTTATACGGAAAAGCGTTTCTTTTTAAATCGTTCTTATTTTGGGCTGTATCTGCCTAGGTTAGTTTGGCGTGAACTCGAGAACTTCTCTTCTGGTTCAGTGTGCTTAGTAATGGCTTCAAAACGTTATGAAGAAGCTGATTACTACCGCAATTATTCTGAATTTTTGAAGGCTGTCGGCAATGAATAGCGTTCCTTTTTTAGATGTTGCAGCCACATATCAAACTCTTAAAGCTGAAATTGATGCTGCTGTTCAGCGTGTTTTACAACGCGGGTGGTACATTGGTGGTGATGAAGTTCAGTTGTTTGAGGCAGAATTTGCTGCCTTTGTTGATGCAAAAGGCTGTGTTGGTGTTGGCAATGGCTTAGATGCAATTACCATTTCCTTAAAAGCTTTGGGCATTGGCACAGGTGATGAGGTGATTGTTCCCAGCAACACTTTCATTGCCACTTGGTTAGCTGTCAGTAGTGTGGGTGCTATTCCTATTCCAGTCGAACCCAACAAAAACACCTTTAATCTTGATGCAACTCAACTTCAATCAGCTTTAACGGCAAAAACCAAAGCTGTAATTGCCGTGCATCTGTATGGTCAACCAGCAGACCTCGAGCCAATTCAGAAGTTTTGCCAAGACAATCAACTCAAACTGATTGAAGATGCCGCCCAAGCCCACGGCGCACGATACCGAGGAAAACGAATTGGATCTCATGGGGATGTTGTGACTTGGAGTTTCTATCCTGGAAAAAACCTTGGGGCTTTTGGCGATGGTGGTGCAATCACTTCAAATAATTCTTCCTTACTCGAGCAAATTCGGATTCTGAGTAATTATGGTTCACCAACTAAATATGTGCATCAAGTTCAAGGTTTCAATAGTCGCCTTGACACTTTGCAGGCTTGTGTGCTTCGGGTCAAACTGAGATATTTAGAGACTTGGAACTCGAGGCGAAAAGAAATTGCTAAAATGTACATTCAATCTTTGAACACTGTTCAATTACCATTTGTACCGAACTGGGCAGATCCTGTTTGGCATTTGTTTGTCATTCGGCATCCAAATCGTCAAGCCCTGATGAGCCATTTACAGGCAGAAGGTGTGCAAACTGTTATTCACTATCCAACTCCGCCACATCTTCAGCTTGCTTATTCAAGCCTTGGTTATTCAAAAGGTGATTTTCCTATTGCTGAAAAAATTCATCAAGAAGTTCTAAGTTTACCAATAGGACCACATTTATCTGAAGCACAAGTACATTATGTGGTTGCCAAGGTACAGGATTTTCAATGACCGCACTTCAGGCAACCCCTAAAGTTTCGGTCATGGTCATTACCTATAACTTTGCCGATATTGTCCATGAAACGATAGATAGTGTTTTAAGTCAAGATTATCTCGATTTTGAATTGATCATTGCTGATGACGCTTCCACAGATGGGACACAAACTATTCTTCAAGAGTATGCAAGTCGTAACCCAGACCGAATCAAGCTCATACTGAACCCGAAAAACCTTGGTATCACTGCGAATTGTAATGTTGCTTTTTTTGCTTGCAGTGGAGATTTAATTGCCATTATGGGCGGTGACGATGTAATGTTTCCTCAAAAAATATCATCGCAAGTACAAGTCTTTACATCTGACAATAAAGTGGTTCTTTCGTACCATCCCGTAGAAGTTTTTGACTCGAGAACTGGTAAAACCATATATGTTACAAATCAAATTGCTTCTGAAGATACGCCTGATGTACTAGCAATCATCCGTCAGGCAGGTATTCCGGGAGCATCTTCAGTAATGGTCAGACGCGATGCCTGTCCTGAATACGGTTTTGATACTCGTATTCCGCATGCTAGTGACTGGAAACAACAGATTGATGTAGCTTTACGTGGTCAGGTCGTAAAAGTTAATCAAGTCTTGGGGCGGTATCGTAGACATATAAATAATGTCAGCAATAGAAAATTTGAACTGATTGATGAGAGTCTAAGTGTTCTTGACATCACACTGCAAGAAAACCCTGATTATCCAGGATTAGCTGAAGCTGTACGTGTTGGCAAAGCAAGGTACTTAGCGGGAGAAGCATATGTACAAATGTCGTTAAACTCACGACGGGCATCCGAATTAATAGCTCGAGCGCTTGAGCTTGACCCAAGCAATTACAAGCTACGTCTGATGAATTTTGTGAATCATCATGCTTCATTACGATTCTTAGCAAAACATTTGCTCCCTAAGTTTCGCCGATTTTTAAAACGATGGGCTTCTTAGTATGATTCAGTCTGTTTATAAAACAATTGCAGGTACATTATTAACATTGGGATTTGGACTGATCACCATTAAAGTGCTTGCTCTTATAGCTGGTCCTACTGGAGTCGGTTTACTTTCTATACTCAGGCAGTTGCAACAAACAGGTAGTCTCATTGGTTCAATTGGTGGTCAAACAGCCTTAATTCAAGGATTAGCCAGTCGTAGGGGACAAGAAAAACTGCTATATACCAAAACTGCTATGATTGCGTATTTTGTTTGCTCAGGTTTAGTTGCGGTGATTCTATGGCTAACGGCACCATCAATTGCTCAATTCATTTTTGATGATCCAACTCTTATTAAAATTGGTATGGATTTAACATCACAAATTACTTTGGTAAAATGGAGTATTCTTGCCGTGATTATTGGTGTTGTGATGATTTTCTTTCAAGGTATTCTCAATGGATATCGTGCCTTGGGTAGATTGGCGCTACTGCAAGTTGTAGGAGCAGTCATAGGCGCGATTCTGGTTTATCCGAGTGCATTATTATTCAAAATCAATCAGCCCACAGCAATTTTCTTTATACTTGTTGGTTCTTTGTTAGGGAGCGCAATAACTGGTGGGTATGCCGTTTGGAAAGCTGGCTGGTTAGCAGGTATCTGGAGGGTAAAAATTGAATCAAGTGTACAAAAAGCATTTACTAAACTTGCTTTCAGTATTTTGTTAGCCAACCTTTTAAGCCTACTGACGCTTTTGTTTTTACGGTCAAAAATTATAGGGGATTTCGGGTTGTATAAAGCAGGTTTATTTGATGCCGCTTGGACAATCAGTAATACCTATGTTTTAATTGTCCTAAGTTCTTTAGGTACCTATTATTTGCCAACCCTTAGTGCAGCAAGTAATTTAGGTGAACAACAGCTTTTAATACGCAAAGTTTTAACATGGTGTACGGCTGCATCCATACCCCTTATTTGTACTTTAATACTCTTACGTGACCCAATTTTATACTTATTGTACTCGGAACAGTTTACAGAATCATCTCAGGTCATGCGGTTTATGCTACTTGGTGATTATCTCAAAATCTGTAGCTGGGTACTTGCTATGCCATTGGTGGCTCTAGCTAAACCGAGCGCTTTTTTGCTTGGTGAAGTCGTTGCCAATGCAACTTTTTTGCTATTCGGTTTAACAACCAATACCTTGCAAGGTATTGGTATGGCTTTCCTTATGTCTTACATTGTTTATTTAATTTATATTATTGTTTTAGCTTTACATTCCAAGTATATTCGGATCAAAAATCTGTTACCGTGGTTATACGGGACTTTTTTTATAAGTAGCATAAGTTTTCTGAGTTGGCAACAACCACTTGCATGGTATACGATTTTTGGGCTTTTAGTCGCATCGTTTTTTATTGGCTTTTGGGTTTTGAGAGGAACAAAATAATGTATACCCTGATTACAGGTGGACTGGGGTTTATTGGCTCGAGATTAGCCTTAGCACTCGTATCTCGAGGTGAAGAAGTTTTTTTGCTCGATAATCTCAATACGCAGATTCATGGGGATAATCCTATTTTTTCACTGCTCAAGTTACCTCAAATTCGTTTTTTGCAAGGTGATGTAACTGATATTGCGGCTCTTAAAGTAGCTTTGGAGGGTGCAAAAGCAGTGGTGCATTTAGCGGCAGAAACCGGTACGGCGCAGTCCATGTATGAACTTGCAAAGTACAATTCGATTAACTCTCAGGGAACAGCGCTGCTGATGGATTACTTGGTCAATCATCCACATTCGGTACAAAAAGTAGTGCTGGCTTCCTCGAGGTCAGTTTATGGTGAAGGTGCATACTTGTGCGGCGCACATGGCATGGTCACACCACATCCTCGAAGTTATGTGACACTCGAGCAAAAACAATGGAATCCAGTCTGTCCGCTTTGTGGTGGTCTGATCGAGCGCATGGCAACACCAGAAGAAGCTCGAGTTTATCCCGCTTCGATTTATGCTGCGACCAAGTATGCCCAAGAAGACTTGGTGCGAATTGCGTGTGCTTCGGCTGGGATTGGTGCGAGTATGCTGCGTTTCCAAAATGTTTATGGTGCAGGGCAATCGTTGCATAATCCGTACACAGGTATTTTGTCAATTTTTTCAACGCGGATTAGGCAACAAAAAACCATTCCGATTTTTGAAGATGGACTCGAGAGTCGTGACTTTGTTCATGTTTCAGATGTGGTAAACGCCATTGTCATGGCTTTGGATTCGAGTACCGCCAATGCAGAGGTCTTAAATGTTGGTAGTGGCGTTCCAACTTCGGTTCTCGAGGTAGCAAATTTATTGTTCACAGCATTAAATGGTAAAAAAATCTCAACTCCCACCATTTCTGAGCAATTCCGAGTAGGCGATATTCGACACGGGTACGCTGATATTCGGCGGATTGAAACGGTTTTAGGCTGGCAACCAATGGTCAGTCTCGAGATGGGCATAGCCGAATTTGCCGCTTGGGTGGAGTCGCAACCGCTTCCAGAAGACCGCTTAGATGCTGCTCTAGCAGAACTGAAAGCCAAACGCATGGGAGCATAATGACCTTAAAAGAATTATTATTGGCTGATCTTGAACGACAAGATTTTTATGCGAATACGCCAGACATTCCTAAAACATTGCTCCGCGTTGTTTTGAAGGCGTTCTCACCGCGTTTTGCGCCAGTGGTACTTTACCGTTTATCCCATTTTTTTTGGCAAAAGAAACTGAGTCCATTAGCGAAATTCTTTTCGTTGCTGAACTTTTGGTTCTTTGGTCTCGAGATCGCTGTTCGTTCCGAAATTGGTGCGGGTTTGTACTTACCTCACACAGTTGGAACGGTTCTTAGTGCTGAACGAATTGGTTGTCGTTGCGTGATTTTTGGACAGGTTGTGCTTGGCGCAAAAGAAGTAGATTTTGCTTTTACCAGTTCATCACGTCCGATTCTTGGTGATGATGTGATGATTGGAACGGGCGCAAAAGTATTAGGTGGTATTAAAATTGGCAATCGTGTCAAAGTAGGTGCAAATGCCGTGGTGATTCGGGATGTGCCTGATGACTCTGTGGCTGTTGGTGTACCCGCTATGCACAAGCCACTTGAGGTAAATCGGTGAGCTTAGCAGGGAAAAACATTCTATTTTTTAGTCCAGAATTTTTTGGCTATGCCAAAGCCATTACTGCCGAATTATTACGTTTGGGTTCAAATGTAGATGCGTATGATACTCGTCCTGATAACTCTACCCTAACCAAAGTAGGATTGCGGATTGCACCATTTTTACTGGCTAATCGAACTAATACCTACCACAAAGAAATTCTTGGGCGCTGCCAAAAACAATACGATTATGTGTTTGTTATTCGTGGCGAAGGCATGAACTCGAGTATCCTTAAATCGTATCGAACAGCCTTTCCAGACGCTAAATTTGTTTATTATACCTACGATGCTTTGTCCGAAAATCATTTAACCCTCGAGTTCGAACCATATTTTGATCGCCTTGCTTCGTTTGACCCACTAGATTGTGCAACTCACTCATTTCTCGAGTACCAACCTCTATTTTACATTCCCAAGTATGCTTCTGTTCCCAATACTCCATTTGCAACTCGAGCTTATGATGTCTCAAGTATTGGAACATTCCGATTAGATCGGTATGAAACTATAAAGCGCATAGATGGTATTCTCGAGCCGAATCTGAAACGATATTACTTTCATTATCATCCAAGTCAAGTTATTTTTAATACTTTTAAGTTATTTTCTCGAGCATATCGTGAAGTCAATCCTGCCGAACTGCACTTCCAATCGTTAGCGGCAAATGCAGTAGCGGATGTGCTGACCGAATCAAAAGTGGTAATTGATGTACAAAAATTGCATCAACGTGGTTTAACCATGCGAACCATCGAAATGTTAGGGGCAAATAGAAAACTCATCACCACCAAC
This sequence comes from Deinococcales bacterium, assembly GCA_043778225.1. Taxonomy (GTDB): domain Bacteria; phylum Deinococcota; class Deinococci; order Deinococcales; family JAAFIG01; genus JAAFIG01. Next base: position 12,779 of record JAYWGM010000073.1, read on the forward strand.
AGCCAAGTCAAAACCCATGATTTTTATAATCCCAATAATATTTGTGTGGTCAACCCACTCGAGCCAGTTATTCCTGGCAATTTTTTTAGCATACCGTACCAAGCTCCAGCTTTTGAGACTCGAAAGAAGTACAGTCTTGCATCGTGGCTCGAGCGGTTATTAAGCTAGTTTTAGTATGCACCCTCAGCGCGTAACACGGCTCTAAAGGTTCTAGCAAGGATGTAAATATCGAGCCAAACACTCCAGTTGCGAGCATAGTAAGCATCAAACCGAACCCGTTCAGCATAGGTTGTGTTGTTGCGTCCGTTGACTTGCCACATTCCAGTTAAACCTGGGGTGACTTTGGTGTAGAGCTTATACGCATCACCATAACGGGTTATTTCGTTTTGCACAATCGGTCTTGGTCCGACCAAGCTCATTTCGCCTAAAAACACATTCCAGAGTTGTGGCATTTCATCCAAACTGGTTTTTCGCAGCAGCCAGCCAACTTTAGTTACTCGAGGGTCACGGCGAAGTTTTTGATCCAACGCCCATTCTGCTTGCAGTGCTGGGTTTTGCTCGAGTGATGTTTTAAGGACTTCCTCGGCGTTATGAACCATACTACGGAATTTAAATGCTCGGAATGGTTTGCCACCTCGTCCAATGCGTTCTTGGGTAAAGAAAACCGCACCTCGAGACTCGAGCCTGATGGCAAGACTGATTAAAATCGTTAATGGCAATAAAAATGGTAATGCCAGCAACACAAGCACCAAATCCATAAACCGTTTAACCCGTTTAGAGAGTGGTTGCAGCAAGTTCTGTCGCACCTCGAGCGCAAGTAAGCCGCCATAGTCCTTGGCGCTCGCCCAAAGACTTGCAACACCAAGTAAGTCAGGAACCAAATACAACCTAGGAAAGAACGAACCGTAGTCCTCGATAATCTCGAGGAGTCGTTCGCGTTTTGCCCCAGGCATGGCAAGCAGCGCATGGCGTACCCCATAGCGCTCGGCAAGAATTGGGGCGAGTTCGAGTCCACCAATCACGGGTATGTTCTCGAGTTCGCCGTGTTTGGTTGGGTCATCGTCTAAAAACGCCACAAGTTTTAAGCCAAGTCCTGGTTGTTTTTGTAGACTTAATGCAATAATCCGACCTGTTTCGCCAGCCCCTAGAATCACCACTGGCACACCCCACCAAGCAGCTTTGGCAAATAAACTACGGGTGATGGCTCGAGCTAGTGGCACAAGCAGTAAACTGAGCAGCAGCGCCACAATAAAAGCCAACCTCGAGTACAGTTCTGCGGCTCTCAAGAAAAAACTGGTTGCCCCAAGCAGCGCATAGACCAAGGTAATTCCAAGTGTAGTCAGCCGCAATTCTTCGACTGGATTTAAGCCCGAGCCTTGGTAGAGTCCAAAAGCTGCAAAAGCCACAATAAATAAGCCCAAGAATGGTGCAAGCGCAATATAGGTTTGGAATTCAAACGAGCCACCGGTGACCCAACGCCAAATAACGCTGCTGCTGTTGGCTAAGGTTATTGCCAGTACATCGGTCAGGATTAAACTCAGCATTGTTAGCCAAGGCTGGGTTTTTACGCCCACGGAAACACGGCGTACAGTCTCGAGGGTTTGGGGAGTAAGCATAGCAGGTAGTCTAACCGATAAGATTCTTCTGCATTCACTTTAGCATCAGCGTTGGCTTACTGCCTTGGCGTGGTACAAGCAGCACATCGTAATCGGCTTCATGGGCAAAACGCAGCAGCGTTTCGACATTGGCATTGCTGGCTTTTTCAAGTGCTGTAACTCGAGGCTGGCTCAGTCCAAGGGCTGCACCTAATTCTCGGGTGGTTAAGCCCTGAATTTGACGCAACTGAGTAAGTGCTTGTCCAATATCTTCAACTTCGATACTCTGCTCGAGTAATGCCCGAATTTCTTGTGGTGTGACCTTAGCCAAATGATGAGCTTGAATAACAGCTTCGGATTCTGGTGAGCCACGAAGTGCTTTGATTCTGGCTTTCATGGTTGCGTCAATACTGTTCTTCATTTTTTATACCATCCTTTGTAAACGATTCTGATGCCGAGTGCGTTGTGATTCTGGGAATACTGGCTTACCTTGCTCGAGTGCGTCCTGAATTTCCAAAGTGTCGGCAATCATCCATTCGTTTGCTTGGTTGCGTTTTTTACATTCAGCATGGGTAACATAAGCACAATGGTCGTTACCCCGAATTAAATAGACTCGAGCCGCTCCAGAGCCTACTTTTCCTGCTTTTAATTCGTAAATTGCACCACCAAAAGGCTTGATGAAACGACAGTTGTATGTTCCTCGCTCATTCTTTGTAAAACCATGCAAATACAAATCCTCGAGCATTGCAATAACCTTATTTACACAATCCTGTTTGCCTTCTTGAACCATCTCGAGCAAATCTTGAAGCAATGGTTCTCGAGCAGCATTTAAGCGGTTTGGGTGAAAGGGTAATGCAATCATGGACATAATTTGATAATAGAAATAATATCAAGTTATGTCAAGTCTGGGTCTTCCTTTGACTAATTTGGTCAAAAGCCACATCAGCCACTAGCAAAAAGCTCGAGCTTTTTTGTTTACCAGCGCTCAATCTGCCTGAAAAGAAATCGTTTCACCATCAATAATAGTTGTAACAATCCGTCCACGCGGTTGCCGTAAGCCTCGAGCCACCATCACTTGACGTTTGGCTTCAGGTGGGTATTCATACCGTCTTTATTTAGATACTATGCAATCCGCAAAAAACGCGGATTGAATTGTCAAGAAGTCGTGGACATGAAGTTCGGTACTTGAGCTTGAGTCCAGCATTCCTCGAACTCAACAGGCGATTTATAGCCAATTGTGGAGTGCAACCGTTTCCGATTGTAGAACACTTCAATCCACTCGAACACCACAGCTTTAGTTACCTCTCGAGACCCGATAACCTTATTTAAGCCCAACTCGAGTTTGAGAGTGCCAAAGAAGCTCTCAACCACGGCATTATCCCAGCAATTACCTTTTCTACTCATACTCGAGACTCCGTTAAACTTATTTACGGCTGTTTGGAACTCGAGACTTGCGTACTTCTTGACCCCTAAAGATGCACCTTGCGGGCTGGGGTCGCTGAACACCGCGATCAGAGTGATGCAGCAATCCATCAGCAGGTTTACGACTCACTCGAGCCATCTCAAGTGCTTTGACTGGCAGACTCGCCTCGAGACTCGTTCCCATTTCCCAGCCCACGGTCTTTCTCGAGAATAAGTCCAGCACGACAGCCAGATATAACCAACCGTCACTTGTGGGAATGTAAGTAATGTCTGATGCCCATTTCGTATTTGGCTTTTCTGCGCCAAAGGCTCGATTCAGTTTATTCTCAAAATACCCAAGTGAATGCTTAGAATCGGTTGTGACACGGAATTTGCGTTTACACTTGCCTTTCCACCCATGAGACTTCATGATTCTAGCCACTCGAGGACGACTCGCTTTGATTCCTCGAGCCTCCAAACCCTTTTGTACTTTAAGACTGCCAGAGTTACCTCGAGACTCGTTGTAGACCTCCTCAATGTCTTTCTCGAGGGCTTCATTCTCGAGTGTGCGTTTGCTTTTGGGGCGGGTTAGCCATGCGTAGTAACCACTTCTCGAGACGTTTAGTACGTGTAGCATTAGTCTAAGTGGGAATTTCACAAAGTTCTCTTTGATAAAACCGTACCTCACTTGCTCTCTCTCGCAAAGAATTTGGCTGCTGCTTTTAAAATTTCACGCTCCTGTCGAAGTAGCACGACTTCCCGTTCAAGGTCTTTCATCTTTTTTTCGGATTCACTTAATGCAGCTACACCTCGTCCAGTAAAGGCTGGTCGTCCATAAAGGTCGGCTTGTTTAGCTTGGTTGACCCATCGGTTGAGTCCTGCTTGAGAGACTCCTAAGTCCCGAGCAGCTTGTGAAATGCTCATCCCCTCTTGCTGGGCGAGTTGAATAGCTTGTTGCTTGAATTCTAGCGTATATGTTTTCATTTGTTTTGACATCATAGTCTCCGATTTCATTTTGAAACCGAACTTCATGTCCACGAAAGTGTATCTAATTCACTGGATAGGGTACAACAATTCACGGTACTTTGAATCAGAAAAAGCACCAATTTGCAGACGCATTTCTCGAGAATCGCTTGTCAAAGCAATAAACTGAGCATAAGAACGAGCAAATAGCTCATGCCACTCGAGATAATAAGCTAAGTCGTCTCGGTTAATAAGTCGTTCATATTCCAAGCCTAACACCTGAATCTTTCAGGTTTTAAGACTTCGCATCGAAACCAAAGTCTTAAACGCCTCAGAATCAGCGATTGCTAGTCGCCAAGGTTCAAACTCGAGCGCAAAAGCACTTGGATATACTCCAAGGTCAGCAAAACCATACGCCTCGAGTCCATGACCAAATTCATGCGCCAAGTCTAAACTGCTGACCGATTGGTCAGAATGCAAAAATAACCACGCTCGGTCTTTATCGGCTTTGAAACCAGCAATCCAATCATCACCATCGCTATTCACGTCAATGCGGACTGGTTGCCAGAAACCATCACCATGAACTTGGTCAATGGCAGATAGCGCTGTTTGTAATCTGTTTGAATACCAAACTTTGGCATTCAAAACTGGAAAGTGCGAACTGATAAATGTGCCATGAGGTGAATATAACTGCACTCGAGCTTCGGGGATTTCTACGCCATTCATGAAGCCCAAGCATACTCGGGAAAGGGATTGTAGGCTCGAGTTTAGGGTTTCCTTTACCTTGTTTGGTCAAAACCCACATTAGCCCCTAGCCAAAGCTCGAGTAAATTGCTCGAGCTTTTTTTGATTTACCATTTGTGTATTTGCTTACAATTTTATGCGTACTGCAAGGTATAAATCAATTAAACCCATTGTGATTATGCTGTAAGAATAACTGTGCTATTTTTCTGAGTACCTATGAAAATCTAAACCGCATAGGTTATATGCACCATACGCTCGAGCGTACATATTGCCCTCGAGCAAACTAGGAGAACCACATGAAAAACCGTAGTGTAAAAGGCTTCACCCTGATCGAACTTTTGATTGTTATCGCAATCATCGGTA
>JAYWGM010000074.1:0-4862 GCA_043778225.1 Deinococcales bacterium
GCGGCTTGAGTGCGGTACACTAATGAGGGTATCGGATTGATTGGTATTTTCACAAATCATAATCTACCGATACCACCCAACTTAGGGAAACCTAGAGTACACAGATACTTTAGAGATTAGAGCAGGTTGGCTAACCCTTTTTGTTTGGTTGTTTGCACAAGTTTTTTATTGGCATCGCCAGCGTCGTTGGCAATTTTTGGTTTCGATAGGTGGAAAACTTCCTCAATTTGAAAGACTAAAAGCATGAATACTTTTCGAGAAAAAATTCGTCCGTATATCGAAACTGAACTCGAGCAAGCAAAATCCTTAGAAGCGGCTGGGCAATTAGAACTAGCATTCATGCACCTTGAATGCGCCCATGTGCTTGGGCAAAAAGACACGCACTGGCACGTTAGAGTGCATCAGACGATGCTGGCATTTGCGACGCGCCACAAGGATGCAAAAGAAATAGCGGGGCAGCTTTTACGAATCGCTGGAGCAGCCACCAAAACCCCGTTAAGAATTTATCCCACGGGCAATACTGGCGGTGCGAATGTGAGCCCGATTCAACCAATGCCAATAGCCGCAGATTTACAACTTATTTTAGATAACGTGGAACACAAATAAATCAATCCGATTCGCGTAAAATAAAATCTGAAGTGGGTATTATGCCCAGACATCTGGTCAGCGTGGAGTATGGCAGCCGTATGAATTAAAGGGCGAATTTTATGCTTGGGTCACGGCTGGTTATCGGCTCGAGCAAAGCGTTAAATCAAAGAGGTTAAGCATGAAGCTGGTTAAATTTGGTATTTCGGTTTTAGCGATTGGTTTTGGTGCGACTCTTGCCCAAACAAGCCATGTGCTTGTCTCAAATCTTGGGTTTGAATTTCAGCGCTTAAACAATTGTGGACCTGTGACCGCAAAAATGGCACTGTCGCTTTCTGGGGTTGCGGTTTCGCAGCCCCAAGCGGCGGCGGCACTCAAGGGCAGTTATTCAGACCGCAATGTGACCACACCAGAATTAGCCAGTTATTTTCAAGCCAATGGCTTGAAAACGATTCGGCGTTGGTTAGTAACTCCAGAATTGGTGCGCCGTTTGGTCAAAGCCAATTTTCCAGTGGTACTCCATCAGCAACAAAAACCCAATAGCGACATTGGACATTTTCGGGTGGCTTACGGCTACGATACAAAATCCATCCTCTTTGGAGATTCGATGTTTGGGGCAAAGTTTCGTTTGACAGACCGCGAATTTGGCATGGTTTCTCGAGCCTACAATGGCGAATATCTGATTGCTTACCGTTCTGAGCAAATGGCAGCCTTACAAAAAATTCTTGGGCGTAACTGGAATAAAACCACTAATCTCGAGAATTTAGCGTTAAATTCAAGACAACGCCTCAAGACTGCCCCCAGCGATTCTTTTGCATGGTGGGGTCTTGGTCAGTCTTTGTTGTACCAAGATGCCGCTAAATCCGCCGCCAATGCCTTTAGTAAAGCCAATGCTTTAGGTTTACCCGCTAAGCAATACTGGTATCAACACGATGCTTTTGTTGCTTGGAATCGGACTGGAATGTACCAACAAACCATTCGCGTGGCAGCCGCCGCCTTAAAAGGCTATCCCAACAGCCGAGAAATCAATGGCTTTTATGCCCATGCCCTCGAGCAAGTTGGGCAGTACAAAAAAGCCCTTGCTGCTTGGCAAGCTGCTTACAAAGAAGACCCTCGCTCGAGTCAAGTCGAGGCTGCGATTTTAAGACTGAGCCGAAAAATCCAGAAGTCATAAAAGTATAAAGTTTTTCAGGTTGTGCAATCTATCCTCAGATGCTTTTCTACGACAAGCATGATTCTGTTTTGTTTCAGATTTAATTTTGCATAAACAAGTTTAGAGTAAGCCTTAGAAAACTCGAGAAGATATTGGCTCGAGTCAGGAGAAAAAAATGCGAATTTTATTGTTGATTGCCGTCTTACTTTCTGGTCTGGCACTTGCCCATTCTCAACTCAAATCCAGTAACCCAAAAGATGGCAGCACCGTGAGTACCGCGCCAAAAACTGTGCAACTCGAGTTTAATGAAGGCATCGAATTGGGTTTTTCGACCATTCGTGTCATTAAATTACCAATCGTCGTAACAGTTCAAGACCATCATCAAGCCGATGAAGCCGCCGAGCGTTTTATCGGTAAAATCAAAAGCCCTGAACTCGAGAAGGTTCGTGTGGATACTGGAATAACCCCAAAAACTGGGCAAGGCAAGAAAGTCAGTCTGTCCTTAAAACCGCTCAAAGCGGGCTGGTATGGTGTGATTTGGCGGGCGCTTGGTACAGATACTCATCCAGTCAGTGGTGTCATGACTTTTCGCGTAAAACCATGAGAGACTGACATTTGCCACATGATAATTGAGTATTCTTTCAGATATTGCCTTGGTTTTTATATGCTGCTTGGACTCAAAGCCTGATTGCCACGGTCGGCAGCTTGTATTTCTCGGAAATCATGCGTTTACCGCCATGCAGCCTGTGCTGGTATCAACGAATTTTCATGTACCCTTTGGTGTTTATTCTGGCAGTTGGCATTGCCTCGAGTGACCGCCGTGTGCTTTGGTACGCCTTGCCAATGGCAATAACAGGCTGGTTGGTCGCGGTCTATCACAATTTGTTGTATTACAAAATCATTCCCGAAGGTTTTACGACTTGTGTTTCTGGGGTGTCTTGTACTTCTAAACAAATCGAATGGCTCGGCTTTATCACCATTCCACTTTTAAGTCTTGGTGCTTTTACGATTATTCTCGCCCTTTTGGTTGCATCTGCCTTGCAGAAAGGAAAAAATCATGTCGAATCCTAAACCCATTGTTATTCTTGGCAGTATCGCGGCGGTTGTTATTGCGGCGACCATTGGTATTCTGACCCTCGCCAATAATGCCACCCGCTCGAGTACCCCCGTGGTGGCGGGTAATACTCTTGTTAGGACAGATTCGCCAAGTGTAGGCGATGAAAATTCTAAGGTGACGCTGGTCGAATTCCTTGACCCAGAATGCGAGGCTTGTGCTTCGATTCATCCGCTTGTCAAAGAACTCAAAGCCAAATACGAAACTAAAATGCGTTTTGTGGTGCGCTATATGCCCTTGCACAGCAACAGTGTACTGGCAGCCAGTGCGATGGAAGCGGCTGGCGAACAAGGCAAATACTGGGAGTACATGGATATTGTTTACCGCGCCCAGAGCGAATGGGCACCACCGCACGATGGCAGCGCTCCAAAAATCCAACCTCGAGCCGCTTTTATTCAGTACGCTGGCTACTTAAATCTTGATAAAGCCTTATTTGAAAAATCTATGGACGACCCAAAAAAAGCCGCAAAAGTGGCTCGAGATCGTGAAGATGGCGTGGCGGCTGGGGTCAAAGGCACGCCCACCTTTTTCTTGAATGGGGCAATTCTCGAACTTCAATCTCGGGGCGATCTAGAAGCGGCACTTATTCGTGCCATCGAAAGCGCCAATTAAAAAAATCTAATGGAGAATCATGAAAAAAATCTTCTTTGCGGTTATCTCGAGTTTTTTGTTCTCGAGAGCCTTTGCCCAAAACGACTTCCCTGCTTTTACCTTAAAACTCTCGACCTTTGAGCCATTTATCGCTGCTGGGCGTTTACAACAAGAAATCATTGTTAAAAACTATGCGCTCAATCCACGTCTGATTCAGCGCAGTCGCAATTTTGCCAAAATCAGCAGTGACTTAGAGCCAGACCTAGAACGCATTTACAAAGCGCTGACTCGAGAATCTATTCCTGCGCGTTTTCGGCAACTCGAGAATGGCAACTGGGTAGCGCGTCAACAGAGTGCTTGGACTGTAGATGTCGAAAAAACTCAAGCCAGTTTGTCCAAGGCAATCATTGAAGGCGCAGACAGCAGCCAAATTGTTCTCGAGGTCATACCCCCAAAACGCAGTACCCAAGAGTATGCTGCCCAAGGAATCCTACAACGCTTTGGCGGCGGTGAAAGTGCTTTTTATAATTCTCGTACCGCTCGAGTTCAAAACATTGTGGTTGGCAGTAACATCATCGACAACACGATTATTCCAGCCGACGGCGAATACGATTACAACGCTAACCTAGGCAACATCTCCGAGGCTCGAGGTTTTGTAGATGGCTACATTATTGCCAGTGGCACACTCAAAAAAGAAGTTGGTGGTGGCATTTGTCAGATTAGCACCACTGTTTGGCGAGCCGCTTACCTGTCTGGTTTACCAATCACTGCCCGTAGCAACCACAGTTACCGTGTCAGTTATTACGAAATGGCAACCCGAAATTTTGTCCCATCCATTGGTTTTGAAGCCACGGTTTACAGCCCCTATAAAAACTTGCGTTTCAAAAACGACACTGGCTCGAGTTTACTGATGCAAGTGACCGTGAATCCACGGCGCTACACGATGCGCGTAGATTTATTTGGAGCAGCCCCAGACCGTAAAGTTAGCCTTACCAGACCCATGTATTTTGCCCGTAAAGCCCCTGCGGCTGCCCGCTTCCAAGCCGATGCAACTGTACCTCTCGGACGAACTCGTCAACTGGACGGTGCTGTACCCGGAATTTCGGTGCGCCAAAACCGCACGGTACGTTACAACAACGGCGAAGTGCTAACCGATGTGACCCGCAGCACTTATGTACCGTGGGGCGCTATTTTTTTGGTTAATCCGTTAGACCCGAGGGTGGCAAAACCACTGGCTCGAGTTAATTCACGCTAAGTACAACCCCGAAATGTTTTAGAGTTCTTTGCTAAAACATTTCCGACTAAGAGGAGTAGGGACAGCGTATCTGCCGCCGTAATGAGCGCGAGTAGCCCGTGAGGTGCTATTTTACGAGCAAGAACAGAATTGCCGCTTTTTGAAAATTCTAAAATGTAGGCGGG
>JAYWGM010000075.1:0-78210 GCA_043778225.1 Deinococcales bacterium
TGCTTGTAATGCTTCTCGAGTTCTTCAGTTGTGTGGTGCGCGGTCAGAGGTGTGCCTAATCTTGACATTCCGTATTATCTACCTAAAGTTGGTATAATACCTCGAGACCCGTCAAGCCACGGATTGAAAAATTGGGGCGGTACTCGAGGGCTTGGGCTGGCACAGTAAAGTTCGGGAAGTTTGCAGCTAATCGCTCCAAGAAAACCTGCATCTCGAGCCTTGCCAGTGGCGCACCAAGGCAATAATGAGCGCCACTGGCAAACGCCACGTGTTGACTGGCGTTGCTGCGGGAAATATCAAATGTATCTGGATACTCAAATTTAGTTGGGTCGCGGTTGGCAGCCCCAAGCATCAAAGAAAGGTGTGTGCCTTTGGGTAAACTTTGCTCGAGCCATTGGCTATCGGCGGTCAGCACTCGGCTGGTGGCTTGGACTGGTGTCACAAAACGCAGGCACTCTTCGGTGGCATTGACCACCAATTCTGGATGCCCGAGTAACTTTTGCCATTCTTGTGGCTGACCCGAGAACGCCAGCATTGCCCCAGCGATCAGATTGGTGGTTGTTTCAAAGCCAGCCGCCAGCAAAAGCGCAGCATTTGCCAACAATTCTTCGCGGCTGAGGCGTTCTCCTTGGGCTTCGGCTCGAGCCATTGCCCCCAGCACCCCAGAGGCGTTTTGCATTTTCATGGTTTCGGCAGATTTTTCAAAGTAACCTAACATCTCGGCTATGTGTTGCTGGATGCCCTGAGCGTTATTTTCGTTGAGCGAACTGCCATCCAGCACAATCACCAGTGCATCTGCCCAATTTCTAAAAGCCACGCGGTCTACATCCTCGAGTCCAAGCAATTTGGCAATCACCAGCATTGGCAGTGGCACAGCCACATTGGTTAAAAAATCTCCGCCATGGGTCGTGTGGTACTCGAGCAATTCATCGGTTATGGTCGCAATGGTGGCTCGAGTTTCTGCTACGGCTCTGGGCGTGAAGGCTTGCGAGACCAAACCACGTAAGCGCAAATGCGAATCGGCATCGTGGGAAAGCATCATCGGTTGTAGTAAATTCTGGCTAAACCAATTTTCTGTTTGCCCAAGGCGGTTGGCGCTGGCGTTGGGGTGCTTAAACATCGCATTGACGGCATCCAAGCCAAAAGCAAAAGCACTGTTCCAACTTGGCATTTGCACCAATTGCCCATGTTCTCGAGCTTTGGCATAAGCAGGGTACGGATTGGCTAAGGCTTCGGGTTGAAAAAGCGCTTGTAAGTCTGACTCGAGATTCATAGGCGCTATTCTAAAGCAACTTTGACACGCCACACCGCGTATTTAGATTCATCTGCGACATGAAACGCATGATTCATCTGCGACATGAAACGCATGATTCATCTGCGACTTTGGTCGGATGACAAGTCTCGAGTTTAGATTCTACACTTGCGGCAGTTCTTAGGAGGATATATGCAAACCATAACGAATCGCAATCAACAACTCGGCTGGGTTTTACTTGGTGTGGCTGGCTTGGTTTTACTCAGCACCATCAACGGTGCAGTCGAAGGCTTTTTTTGGGTAGGTGCAATTGCTTTGGGCTTTTTTTATGCCTACCGCCAAACTGGGCAACATGGACTGGTTGTGCCAGCCGGTGTTTTAGCAGGCATCTCGGCAGGAATTTTGCTCGAGGGAATCACCCCGTTTGATGGGATTTTCTTGGTTGGTTTTGCGGCTGGCTTTTGGGGCATAAAATTTCTCGAGCCACGTCGTCATGCTTGGGCGCAATATCCAGCGTGGGTTTTTACGGCTATTGCTGGCATTGTTTTTGTGTCTGCCAATGCTTGGCTGGTGGCGCTTTCTTTGGTCGGGCTTGGGGTCTATTTGCTGGGTAAGAAACCCACCATCGAAACCCAAATCATCGAACAACCACAGCCAACAAAGCTCGAGCGTTTAATGCAGTGGCGAGCCGAAGTTGCCCAAAAAGCTGGACTGCCAGAACCCGAAATTCTGCGCGGCGAACAACTCGAGCGCTTGGCTAAAATGACTCCAGAAAACGTGGATGCGATGTTTGGTGTTCTCGATGCCGCCCAAATCGAGCGCTATGGCAAAACCTTGTTGAGTGTTTTGGGCTGAGAGGTAAAGGATTAAAGGTAAAAAGGGCTTTCCACTTTTTACCTTTTTACCTTTTTGCCTTTCCATTATGCTCTTACTCATGACCCCCGAACGTGTCGAATTACTTGGATTGCCTTTAGACCTGATTACCCTTGAGCAAACCCTCGAGTTACTGGGAACTTGGACAAACCAACCAAACGCCAAAAAAACTGTCGTCACTTCCAACCCTGAATTTGTGGTGCAGTGCCAAACCGAGAGCGCTTTTGCCGCAGATATTCGTGCCGCCGATTTAATCACCGCCGACGGCATTGGCATGGTGCTGGCGGGTAAACGTTTTGGACTGGTTGTCCCTCGAGCCACTGGGGTGGACATTGCACGCGGTCTGATGGAAAAACAAGGCTCGAGTCTGCGGGTCTTTTTTTTTGGGGCAAAGTCTGGAGTGGCGCAACTGGCAGCCGAAAAATGTGCTGCTTTGTACGACATTCAGATTGCTGGAGTGCAAGATGGCTACTTTACTCCAGACCAAGAAGCCACGATTGCCACCCGAATTCTCGAGGCGGATACCCATTTTTTGCTCACTGGCTTGGGTGGCGGCAAACAAGAGCGGTTTAATGAAAAACGCGTGGCTCGAGTCTCTATTGGCTGTGGTGGCACAATAGATGTGCTGGCTGGCGTTGCGCCACTTGCGCCTCAGTGGATTCGCGGCATTGGCTTTGAATGGCTGTGGCGAATCGTTAAATTCAAGCGCTGGCAGCGTGGTCTCAAGCTGCTCGAGTTTGCGGTTTTGGCACTGACTCGAGCTAAGGGTTTTGGTTCATGATTTCGGTTTTGATTCCAGCCGCTGGAAGTGGTTTGCGCCTTGGCTTAGGAGCGAAAGCGCTACTCGAGTTAAATGGTATGACCTTGCTCGAGCGTTCAATCAATGCCTTTGTAGAGATTGCCGATGAAATTATTGTGGCGTTGCCCAAAGATTGTCTCGAGTTACCACTGCCAAAAGCTCGAGTGATTGCTGGCGGTGCAACCCGCCAAGAAAGTGTCGAAAATTTGCTCGAGGCAGCCCGTGGCGATGTGGTGCTGATTCATGATGCGGCGCGACCGTTTTTGCCCAAAGCCGTGATTGCTCGGGTTCTCGAGGCTGTGGCGCTGTGTGGTGCAGCCACCGCAGCGCTGCCGTCTGCCGATACACTGGTTCTCGAGTCTTTTGGGCAGTGGGGTACAATATTAGATCGCAGCCAGATTCAAGCTGTGCAAACACCGCAAGGTTTTCGGCGCGAACTGCTGCTCAAAGCTCATGCCAGAGCCAAACTTGAAGCGGTCAGTGCCACCGACGACGCAGGTTTGGTGGCGCGGCTTGGTTTGCCCGTGGCGCTGGTCTTGGGCGATGAGCGACTTTTTAAGGTCACTAAAGCTGGCGATTGGGCATTGGCACAAGCCTTTGCAGGTGTTTGGGATGCCGCAGATTCAGTACACTAATACTTATGAAACGTATTTACGAATTTGCTCCAGCCAAAATCAATCTTGGTCTGGCTGTTACGGGTCGGCTCGAGAATGGTTATCACACCCTCGATACGCTTTTTTGTACTTTGGATGTTGGCGATACTTTATGGCTAGAAATAACCGAATCGGGCATCGAACTCGAGGTGCTTGGTTCAGACTTAGCCGCCACCCCAGATAACTTGGTCTACCGAGCGGCTGCCCTGTTTCTCGAGGTGGCTGGCATCCAATCAGGGGTGCGCTTAACGCTTGAGAAGCGCTTACCGATTGCGGCGGGGTTGGGCGGCGGCTCGAGTGATGCAGCCGCCTGTTTGCGTGGTATGCAGCGCTTATTTGCGACCCATCTGGATTTATCTGACTTGGCGCTTAGGCTTGGGGCGGATGTGCCATTTTTGCTGCTCGGTGGTGCGGCTCGGGCATCTGGTATTGGCGAAATTCTCGAGCCAATGGTGCTACCAGAGATTTACGTGGTCTTGGCAAATCCAAAGGTTGGCATCAGCGCCAAAGAAGCCTATTTGGGTTTGCAGGGGCGTTTTGGGGCAAAACTCGAGGTTTTGGGCATTCTCGAGGCGCTGGACAGAGGAGAAGCCCCGCCCTACCGCAATGACCTTGAAGTACCAGTTCTCGAAGCCTATCCAGTGGTGCAAGAAGTCAAAAATGCCCTAAAAAGGGCTGGCTTATTTGGGGTCTTGATGAGCGGCTCTGGAAGCACCTGTTTTGGTTTAGCGCCAAGTTTAGAAGTGGCAAAAAAAGCTGCCCAAGATTTAAGTCTCGAGCAGCCAGATTGGTGGGTTTGTGCCACTACTTATTTTCAAAGTCAACTTGAACCGTATTAAATTGGGTGTTCTTAACCTCGAGCATCACAAATGGGCTGGTCAGGGCTTGGGTCACGGCGCGTCCGGGAATTGGTGAAGTCATTTCGATGCTCAGTTTTAAGGTGCTGCCCTCGAGGGTGGCGCTTTTGTAAGCAATTCCATAGCCGCCAGTTGGTTTTTGACCCGAGAAAACGGTAATCACGCGGCTGTTGCTAAAGTCTATGCGCGGTGCGTTTGGCAAAGGAATTTGGTTGCCAGCAATCATTTTCCAAGTTGCCAGAAAATCCATTTCACTTTCGTCAAAACGGGTGTAGGAATTATCTTGGGCATAGGCGGCGTTATAGCCCGTCTCGAGGGTCTGGACAATTGGAATAATAATGCTTGTATTGGCAACTGGTGGTGTGACGACTGGCTTTGGGGTTGGCGTGACCACTGGTTTTGGGGTCGGAGCGACGATTGGTTTTGGCGAAACTACCGCCACACTCTTTGGTACGCCATACTGGACTGCCAATAACGAACGGCGGTAAGCACTGGGGGCTGGGTCTAGCTCGAGGCGGGCATCGGGGGCATCGGCTTCAAGCAGGGTTGCCAACAGCAATTCGCCTTTAGGGGTTAGGTATTTTGCCAGTGCCAAGGCTTCTTCGCTCGAGAGCAAGCCAGCCCCAAGCGGCGAGAGTCTGGGGGTTGGCTTCAATTGCATGGCTTCGCCAACTTTGAGATTGCGAGCCACCGTAAACCATTTTGCGCCGTCAAAATAATAGACGCTTTGCAGGTTGCGTTTGGCACGAATTTGAATCTGTTCGCCAATAAAGTTTCCATCAAAAGCATTCAGTTCTTGAGCCTCGAGTTTTAAGGTATTTGAGCCATTGACCGCCAAAGTGCGCGGCACAACAAAACCATTGAGGGCAAAAGTAATTGGCTTACTGAGTTCGAGCCGCCCGTTGTTCCACTGCACTGTTTGTGGTTCACCGCTAAAAACACCATAGCGTTCACTATTTTTTGGATGATACAAAGCAATTTCCGAGAGGCTGTAGCTGCTGACAGCTTGTTGTTGTCCGACGACACTGCTTAGTCCGAGGGCGGTTGTGATTGCCAGAATGGGCAAAATTGGTTTCATGAGTCCTATCCTAGTTGCGATTGGCACTTTGCAGATGTGGATTTACTCATCAAACCTCGAGCTTTTCTTTAAGCCATGTCAGTTCTAATTGGCTCGAGAAAAGTAGCTCTTGCGCTCCACTCAAGAAAATCTGGGCAAATTGGGCAGCGGTACACGCCCGTTCAATTTTTTTAGCATAGACTCGCGTCAAGAGTTGTAAATAATGTTCTACCGAATAATCCTTGGCTTCTTCGAGCAAGGCGAGACCTTCATCGGCGGCTAGAATGCCATAACCATGGTTGCGCCGATATATCCGAATCCGTTCGCCTTTGTGCCAATTTCGCCCCGCCGCAAGCATGGCTTCGTAGGGGGCTTCTTTTCGCGGGCTGGCTTGGTACTCGGTCATGGTTTTGCGTAAGCGCACCCGAGTCGCAAGGTCTTGAGCTACAAAGACCCGAGACCTGATTTTATGCTGGGTCTCGAGGTAAATGTTTCGGATTTGGTCGGGCTGATTCTCGAGTGCTGCTTTGACAATCTGCGCCGTAAAGGCTTGCATCGCGGGTTCAAAGCGGCTCGAGTGAAAATTTACGCCGCGCAATTGGACTGTGCCGTCGTGGCGTAAAAGTGCATAGTTTTTGATGTCATGCGAAAGCATCGCCGTATAGAGGTCGTCAAACTCGAGCGTGATACCTTGGGGCAGCGAATCAGAAATGGATTGAACCAATTCTCGAGATTTGCTTTCTGAACGACTCGAGGCAAAAAATACCCCGTCGGTGTCTGCCTCGAGTAAACTGACTTTAGCTTGGCGCAGTTGGGCAATCACTTGCTCGAGAATCTCTCGCCCTGTTTGGGTGATTTTATCGGCGGCGTGGCGGTCGGCAAACAGCGCCATCTGTCCAGCCCCAAGGTAGCCATAAGCACTGTTCAAAACCAATTTAAGGGCGGCTTGCATCGCATCGTGGTGGGTGTTTTTCTCGAGTTTAGACAAGCGCTTATGCTCGAGCCGACGTGTCAGCATTTGTTTGACCAGACTGAGCAACACCCCGAGTTCGTCGCAACTGGGTCCAATGTTAAATGCCCGCATGACACTGGGGTAAAGGCTGGCAATATCGGCTTTGACCACATTTTTGGCTAAACCAGTCTGAAATAAAAACACCGCTCCGCCTTCGTGTGGCTGCTCGAGGTAGGCACAACTCGAACTTGGTAAGGCGCGTTGTTGGTAAAAATATGCCCGTATCAGCATCGGCTCGAGAATTCCGGTGGCTGTTCCAGCGCTGGAAATGCGTTCAAAGCGCCGTGGGGCAAGTTTGGCGAGCGCAAAACTGGCGGGCATTAGTTTCTGGCTCAGGCGGTCAACTTCACGCACATCCTCAAGCGCATATGCCCGTACCAAATCGGGGTTTTGGGCATACTGTGCGGCAATACTCGAGCCTTCGAGGTATACACGGTCTGGGGCAGCTAATCCATAGTGCTTGGCAACATCTTTTAAGCGGTGGCTGGGTAATTCTCGGGTCACAAAATCGTGTCGCCAAACCGCGTCCAAAGTATCAATTATCTCACGCCCAGCCACGCTGTAGCGTTCGCCTTCACGGCGAAGCGGCTGATGAGTCCGTCCAATCCTCAGGGGAATTTTATGAATGTCGGCTCGAGCCTCGAGAAACGGCAAATCAAAACCATTGAGGTTGTGGTTCTCGAGGACATCTGGGTCACGGCTTTGAATGACCGCTATCAAGTCCCGAATCAGGTCAGCCTCTGCTCCCTCGAGCAGCGTTTCAAAGCCACCAGAATCGCGCACCGCAATCATAAAAATCTGACCGTCTTGGGGCTTTAAGGCGGTTGTCTCAAGGTCAAATTGCAAGCGCCGTAAATCTGTAAACTCGAGTCCCTTAAAATAGGTTCGCCCAGAAGCCATCAAATACTGCTCGGTCAGACCGACCGCGTAAAAATTTGGGTTTTCTCGAGAAAGATTCAAAACGCGGCGCATTTGCAGCCAGTTCTGGCAGGTGATTAAAAATTTGAATGTTCCAGTCCCAGCCAAGGCTCGAGCCTGTAGACCATGTTTTTCCCAGTGTGACTCGAAACTTTTACTATAAATCCAAGGTGTAAAGTTATCCTCCTCGAGCAACAA
Source organism: Deinococcales bacterium (assembly GCA_043778225.1). Taxonomy (GTDB): domain Bacteria; phylum Deinococcota; class Deinococci; order Deinococcales; family JAAFIG01; genus JAAFIG01. Next base: position 7,620 of record JAYWGM010000075.1, read on the forward strand.
TTCGCTGTTGACCCGCCGCCAGACTTTGACCGTACCATTTGGGCTGGCATCGACCGAAACAATGCCTTGGGTTTCGTCCCATCCCTCGAGCCAGTGTTGTGTATTATACGAAATTGGCTGAGTCATTTTGATTAAAACAGAATACTCTTTTCTCGGGCAAAAAGCCAAAGTGACTCTGAACCGATTCTAAAGCAGGGCAGACACGGGGGTCTGCCCCTACGGTTTATCAATTCACTGTTTTTTTACTGCCCCTGCCCCAACGAAAACCCCGGTTCACCATCGAAGGTACATAAATTCTCAATTTTAATAAAGTCTAAGCCCTCGAGCGCTACCCGCCCAAGCAGTGCCACAATATCCTCGTGGCTAATTGCCAAGCCTTCTGGCACGGTAAATCTGCCGCGCCAATGGTCGGTTCTGAAGGTTTCTGGGAAGCCACCGGGCCAGACTTTTACGCCTCGGTTGGTAATCATCGTCAGTTTCAAATGCTCGAGGTTGGCGCGTTGTAACTGGACGGCTAAATCTTCGGCAGTTTGACCACGCCAATTGACAAAGACATCAACCCCGACGGTTTCTTTGCGGGCTGGTAAACGCCTTATTAGTTTGGTATGAGGTTGGCGTTCAAGGTCGGCAGCCGCAAAATGGGTTTTTGGTAAGTGTTGTGGTTCACGCCCAAGGTTGGCAATGATCACTTGGGCAAATTCTCGAGTTCCGACCAGTTTAACACTCGAGTCTGGCTCAAAAATATCAGCCGTGTGCTGCCCCTCCTCGAGCGTCACCAACCAAGCGTTTTTGATTTTGGCAGCCACTTCGGGTTGCCCAATATGCACCAGCATCAGCACGGCGGCGTTCAGTAAGCCACTCGGGTTAGCGATGTCCTGCCCAGCAATATCTGGGGCGCTGCCATGAACCGCTTCAAACATCGCCACTTCATCGCCAATGTTGGCACTGCCAGCTAAGCCGACACTGCCGGTCACTTCGGCAGCAATGTCTGATAAAATATCGCCATACAAGTTTGGCGCGAGAATCACATCAAAACGGTCTGGATTCTCTGCCAACCGCGCTGCGCCAATATCAACAATCATGTGTTCTTTGGCTATCTCTGGGTATTCTGTGCCAATTTCGTCAAAGACTTTATGAAATAAACCATCGGTCAGTTTCATGATGTTGTCTTTGGTCACACAGGTGATGTGCTTGCGCCCATGTCGTTGGGCATATTCAAAAGCATAGCGCACAATCCGTTCTGTGCCTGGTCTCGAGATTAGTTTTAAGCACTGCACCACTTCATCGGTCTGACGGTGTTCGATACCGGCGTACAAGTCTTCTTCGTTTTCGCGTACAATCACCAAATCAATTTTTTTGTGCTTGGTGCTGACAAACGGTGCAAAACTTTGGCAAGGTCGGACATTGGCATATAAGCCAAGGGTTTTACGAATCGTGACATTCAGGCTTTTGAAGCCCCCACCTTGTGGTGTGGTGATGGGGCTTTTGAGAAAGACTTTGGTGCGCCGTAAACTTGCCCAAGAACTGGGTTCGATGCCACTCGAGTGACCGCGCTCATAAATGGCTTGACCAATGGCGATTTCTTCGATTTCAAGCTGCGCCCCTGCTGCCTCGAGAATTTTTAGGGTTGCCGCCATGATTTCTGGTCCGATGCCATCGCCGTGTGCCACTGTGATAGGTATTTTCATCACCCTAGCCTAACGACTTTTGTGGTGGGCAAATCCAACCTAACTCACTTTTGCCAGTGGCAGTTAAGCTCTTGAGCGAATTGTCTCGAGATTATCGTTTATCAGCACTTCGCCGTTTTTAAATACAGTTCGCATCACACTGTTTGGGTAACTCGAGCCAAAGTCGGTGTACTGCATGGTGCGAAATTTGCCGTTCTCGAGAACCAAGTCTAAAATGCCGTCCTTACTGCGTTTGCGCGGGTCGGTCACGGGGTCTTTATAAATTGGGCGGTATATGCCCCCAACAATTCCAGCACTGGCTTTATAAGCAAAGCGCTGGGTGTCGCGGTCTACTTTTTGCAGCAGCGCTCCGCCCATGCCAAAGCCGACATTCGTGGCACTGTACCCATCGTTCATAATAGCTGCTAGAATTTCTTTGATGCTGTCTTCATTGATGCCGTCGCCTTGAATCACCCGTACATGATTCAACACTTTGTAACCTTTGGAATTGACTGTGTGTCCAAATTTGGCATCCAGTGCTTTGACCGACATCCGCACTACGGCGGGTGGGTCGCCACTGTCGGGGCGCACAACCAGAGTCGCACCGCTATCAATCACGGCTTGGCGCAATTCCTTCCCCCAAAATTCGTTAATCGCGTGCTTTAGGTCATAACTATCCGAGACAACCGCAAACAATGCTCTCGGTTGTGCAAACATCTTGACCATATGGCGGTATGCCTCGAGTTCGTTTTCCTTGCCCCAACTGGTGACGGTGCTGTGTTCGGCAGCTGGAATGCTAAAACCAGCAATGTCTGCGCCGTAGTAATTTCGCGCCATCCGAATCGCCTCGAGTGTATCCGTACCCATAAAATTTAGCAGGTGCGCCAGTCCACCGATGCCCGCCGATTCACGACTGGACACGCCTCTCGAGCCAAAGTCATGGAGCTTAAAAGCAATTTCGCCCTTGGGGTCGTCCGAGCTTTCCTCGAGTGCCTTTTGTATAATTCCACGAATAAAGTAGCTCTGGGTGGCGACCGTGGTCGGATACCAAACCCGCATCAGCATCGTTTCAAACCAACTGACCAACCACGGGAAACGTTCGTCGGTGTTGGTACAAGTTAGTAAAACATTGTGATTTGGCACCAGCGTACCTTCTGGTACAGCCCGAATCTCGAGTGGCAGTTTGCCCTGTAACTCGGTGGCGATTGTACGCCAAGCCTCGAGTGGAAAAGGCTCACCATGAGCGCTGAGAACCGCGTTGGCTTCTTCGACCATCTCGAGTGTCACAACCGTAGACAGGTACTTTTTTAGCACATACTGCAAGCCAAAAAAGCGTGTGGCTGGGTACGTTCCACCGCGAGACTCGAGGTAACTCATCATTCGCGTCATGGTTGGCGGGTACTGCATAAAGTGCGAGCTTTTGTAGCTGTCGGTATCGAGAATGATGTTGTGGTCGTTGATCGGGTTCATAAGTGCCTCCTGAGGAATAGGGTGAAAAGGTCAAAGGGTTAAAAGTAAGAGCGATTTGGGGAAGAACAGGGTGAAAAGGTCAAAGGGTTAAAAGGTTAAAAGTAAGAGCGATTTGGGGAAAAACAGGGTGAAAAGGTAAAAGGGTTAAAAGAGCGATTTGGGTTTAACTTTTTTCCTTTTCGCCTTTTTCCCTTTTTACCTTGCCCTTAAAACGAAATGCTCGATGATTGCGTGGTGGTCTTCAAAGAACAATTCTGGTTTGGATAGGGCTTCTGAAAGCAGCATCCAAAAGGCATCGGCGGCATCGTCTGAGCCTTTGATGGTTGGCAGGCTGCCATTGCCAAGGTCAAAGTGATAGGCGTGGGTTACGGTGCGACCGCGTAAACTGCGGTCTGGGTAATCAAAGACGGCGGTATTTTTGAGGGTTTTATCTGGCTCGAGTTTTAAGCCAGTTTCCTCGAGCAATTCGCGCAAACACCCCTCGAGTAAACTTTCTTTTTGGTTCAAAAACCCTCCAGGCATGGCATATTTGCCTTTTCCGGGGTGGTCGCCGCGTTTTATTACCAGCACAAAACCGCTTTTCATCACGACTGCATCGGTGGTCACAAAAATCGGTGGATACGGCGCAGCAGACCAGAGTTTTTTATAATCTTGCACGTATTGGTACTCGAGAACAAGGTCTTGGTAGGCTTGAGTTTTTTGAAAATTCTCGAGCCAGATAGCCGTGCTAGGATTGACTAAATTTTTTATTGGTTGACTTGTCCAAAGCGCCGTGCGAACTTCGGTGGCGCTCTGACTCGAGACGATTTTGGTCGGTAAGTAATCCCACTGCGGAAAGGATTTTAAGTAATAACTCGAGTTGTCCTTAATATGCCCGAGCAGTGCCACGTGGTCTGAGCCTTTGGTGATGCCGTGTACTCCGTTTTGGACACTTGCCAACCACATCGCTTCGTTATAAAAGTAATCGCGCACAAAGCTAAAAGCAATTCGGGATTTATCAATGCCAGCCTGCTCAAGCGCGATTTGAATCAGGCTTTGGCGCTCTTCGGCGGTAAACGGATTTTTAATACTGCGGGCATTCTTGGCACTGCCAATCACCACAATTAGTTTTTGTACATTCTCTAGTGCCTCGAGCATGACAGCGATATGCGTTTGGTGTGGCGGCTGAAACCTGCCGATAAAAACGCCATAGGTGAATTGTGTTTCTGATTTCATGTTATTCATAATAGAATTTTATTTATTAAAAACATGAGATTTAATCTAAGAGTAAACTCGAGTCGGCAAAATTCAAGTCAGCCAAGTCTTATGAAACGACTGTACCCATGCCAGCCAATGCTTTAGAAACGGGTTTCTCAAGCCGTGCATCGCCAAAAATCACCCGTTTACAGCCACCCTGCACTGCTTCGGCAGCCCCAAGCACTTTTTTCTTCATGCGGTCTTGGGCAAACTCGAGGTACGATTCAACATCGTTGGCTGGGATGTGGGTAATTAAACTCGATTCATCTGGAAAATGACGCAGTAAGCCCGGTACATTAGAAAGTAAAAGTAAGGCTTCGGCTTTGAGTTCGGTTGCCACGGCGGCGGCGGCTCGGTCGCCATCAACGTTAATCGCCACGCCCTCAAAACTCGAGGCGGGTGGCGTTAGCACGGGTAAATATCCGTTCTCGAGCAGCAGATTCAGCAGTGCGCCATTGACTTTTTCGACTGTGCCAGTATGGTCGCCGCGCAAAATTTTAACCTTGCCATTTTCGACCGACCGAACCGAATCCTTGTGTTTACCTTCAAAAATCCGACCATCCAAACCCGATAAACCGACCGCATTGACTCCACGGCGTTGTAAGCGCTCGACGATGCCTTTATTTTGTTTACCGCAGTAGACCATTTCAAAAATCTCGAGCGTTTCGCGGTCGGTAAAACGGCTGGTATAGCCACTTGGGCTGGTCACAAATTTAGGCGGATGCCCGAGCAATTCAGCAATTCGGTTGGTCTCGCTGCTGCCACCATGCACCAAAACAAGTTTTTTACCCTCAAGCCAGAGGTCGGCTATGTCGTTACACACTGCGTCATAATCAATTCCGAGGCTACCGCCAACTTTAACAACAATCACAGGCGGCATTCTAACATTCTGGCAGCCTAAACGATTTTTTTGCCTTGGATTTAAGGTTTCAAGGCGGGAATCGGTACATAAAAACCTCATAATAACTATGACTTTTACATTGCCGAGAGCGAACCTGTGATGGCTGCCAGAATTTTTTCGTGGATAATTTCTGGCTCGAGGGTTGCATTCAGCACCAAAAAGCGCTCTGGCTCGAGGTTAGCTAACTCGAGAAAACCAGCCCTGACTTTTTGATGAAACACCAAGTCGGCTTGTTCAAGGCGGTCGGGAGCGCTCACCTTGGCTGCTCGTGCTAAACCTAACCTTGGCTCGAGGTCGAGCAAAATCGTGACGTGTGGGCGTAATCCGCCAGTCGCTTCCCAAGTCACTTCGCGCAGGAAATCTAAATTTAAGCCGCGTCCAAACCCTTGGTAAGCAAGGCTTGAGTCAAAAAATCGGTCGCAGATGACCACATGATTGGCAGCCAAACTCGGCACGATGATGTCCTTACAGAGTTGGGTTCTCGAGGCACTAAAGAGTAAAAATTCGGCAAGCGGGCTAATCTCGAGTTTGGGATTTAAGAGACTTTCTCGAATTGCATTGCCAAGGTCTGTGCCACCGGGTTCTCGAGTCAGGGTGACAGCATAACCGGCTCGCTCGAGAGCAGCTTTGAGGAGTTTGGTTTGGGTGCTTTTTCCAGCCCCTTCTGGTCCTTCAAAAGTGATAAAAACGCCAAGCATGACTTTACTTATACCTTTTTTTGATCGCTTCAAAAGTCACGACTTGGGAAAAAATTTACAATAATAATTTCACGAAATTGATTTAATCGTGAATCTTTTCACATAATCTGTATCGAACTGAGCGCTCGAGTGTATAGCTTAGCTCGAGCGCTCAAAACTTACTGGGTATTAAAAACTCGAAGACTCGAGTTCAGCAAAGAAAAATCGCGGTTTATACCAAGGGTCGGATAACCACTTGACCAATTTTCACCTGTAAACGCATCAAGCGAAGCATAACCACCAAGGCTGACAACACCCCACGTGTATTTTTTGGCAGCCGTGACGCGAAACGAATACGAGGATGTGGTGGTGTAATAAAAAGTTGTTCTGACATCCGTGCCAAGCACCACAACACTGACCGAATCCGCCACTGGGGTGTATTTGAGGGTCGCGGACAAACTAAAAATGCTCTGGTTGTTGCTGGGACTGGTTAATAAAGCTGGGGCTGGGATTGGTAAATTGAGGGCTGCACCCGACTGAATCCCGCTTTTTTGGATAATCGCTGTACCGCCGCTCGAGTGGTTGGCACTGACCGCCACCGAAAGGCTTTTGCCGGCAATATCTGGGACAGCATAGGTCGCGTTGGTATCTGGGGTCAGTTCGTTGACCAAGGCAAAAAACGATCTCGAGTCGAGGTTGACATAGACCCCGCGCCCAGAAATGGTTGTGCCACTCGAGGGCGCAATTGCCAGATTGATGTTACCTGTAGTAACGGCTGATAAAGCCATGTTTTGGGCGGCAGGATTGACCCCATTACTGAGCGTGACTGCTCGGCTGCCAAAGCCTTTGTAGCTTGTTGGACGGGTCAAACTGGCAGGGTCGGTCGCCCACTGAAGCGCATAGAGTGTTCCACTGACGCTGCTCGAGCCAGACCATTGACTGGTTAAGCTGTACGCGCCGCCCGTGCCAGCCAGCAAACCCGCCACATTTTTGATGTTGCCAGTCGCATAACTGGTCGGTGCATCGGCTTGGGCAAAAACAACTTGGGCAAGGTGGTTATTAGGATTTGGAAAGCCAGCCCCGCCGCTTAATGTTCCACTGACGGTGTTTGACCCTGAAAGCGGCGCACCGCCAGTGTTATTGAGCAGTGGTAGGGTCGGATTGGCTCGAGTTAAGCCGCTAAAAATATGGACTTGCGTACCAATGGTGACCGAAGCATTGTATGGTTTATCCACTTCCAAAAACTCAAATTCACCACTGGCGTTGGTCATCACGGCGGGTTTACCAGCCACCGAGATACTGGCATTGGCAATCGCTTGACCAAAGTTATTCAGCACTTTGCCAGCCACGGTAATTGTGGTTGGGGCTAAAACCGTGACCTCGAGCGAAAAGTCTCGAGCTTCGAGTTTATTTTCAATCAAGGCGCTGCCTTTGACCAACACGGTGTATGTACCGGGTGCGCTGGCAGCATCGGCAGTCAGGGTCAGGAGGCTGTCAGCTTTGGTTGGGTTAGCGGCATAGCTGCTCGATAATTTGGCGGCACTTTCAATCACAATGCTCGAGAGCGTCACATCGGCTGTAAAGCCATTTTCGGGTATCACCTTAATGCCAATCGTGGTATTGCTGTTTGGCTTTAAGGTGGCGGTCGTGACGGCTGCCTCGAGGCTAAAATTGGGGGTTGGGGCTGGCGGTAGCGGAGCGGGTTGGCAGGACATCAGGCTTAAAGCCAAGACCATCAAAGCGCAAATTACTTGATACATGACTCACTCCTGAGTTTCTGGGTGTAGCGCACTGGACGGTCTGCCCCAGCTTGGTTATCGGTTATCTCGAGCGTGATGAGGTAGCTGATACCGCAATCATTGGTAAATTTATCGATGATTCTAAAACTGCGAACTGGCATATTGACGGCGCTCGAGCCATTGGTGGTGATTGTGTCGGTCGAAATATTAACCGTGACGTTATTGGCGACTCGAGTCAATAACCACTTGACGGTTAAGGACGGGCTGTCTGGGTCTTTGACATAGGCATTCAGGATAATCTGGGCATCGGTAAAATACTCGACTGTGCCGGCTGGGTCAACACTGGTTGGCGATAAAATTGCGCCAATCGGAGCAGCGTTAAAATTATTTGGCTTAGGAATCGCATTGACATTGCGGGTTTCAGAAGTTTGCTTGCCACCAGAATCGGTCACGGTTAAGGTCACAGCATGAGTGCCGAGACTCGAGACTTTGGCACTTGGTTTACCGCAAGCATTGCTTGGGGTGGCTGGAGTGACATTCTGAACGGTAGTACCACCCGCCACAGACCACATAATTTTATTGCAATCAAGCGCCTCGTTGCCATCTTTCCAACCAGCAATCAAGGAAAACTCGGTGTCCACATAGACCGAGGCTGCCTCGAGTGGTGCGGTAAAAAACACATCTGGTGGGGTGTTAATCACCGTAAAAGTAACCGTTTTTGGGGCGGAGGCTTTGCCCTGTGAATCGGTGATGCTGGCTGTGACCGTTTGCAGTCCTTCGCTTGTCCAATTGATGGTCGGGGTGCAAGAAGTCTGGTTTAAGTTAAAACTGCCCTTGCCAGAAACATTGACCGTGGCGGTGGCAATTTTATTTAAGCCATCTTCAAGATCGCTCGAGAGTAAGCAGACGGCTTTAGCGGTATTTTGTAGTAAATCGGCATTTGGGCTAATCAAGGTGATTTCAGGGGCGGTATTTTCGGCAGTCGCAATTGTGCCAAACGACTTATTAAAAAACTCGACATCGTAATTGAGGGTTTTGATCCCTAAATCTACGTGTAAACCTAAGCCCGCGACCGCCCCAGCCGACAACGACCAAACTGGATTGCGCGGCACAACCGCCTCGAGTTCGAGATACGCGCCAGCCCGCACATATGGACCAACCACGCCATACAACAAAATGTTGCCCTGAACATTGATTGTGGCTCGAGCCTTCATGCTGGCACTTGCGCCGCCACCCCCTGCGCTAAAATCTTGTCCAAAACTGCTGCAATTGTTAAAGCCACTGTTGTACTCGAGGCAACCAAAAGCATCAAACTTGGCATTGGCAGAAAAGGTGGTTTTAGCAGCCACTTGCCCTTTGGCATTTAAGGTGATAATCACTTGGGGTATAAAAACCAGTGGCACTGGTCCGACAAAAACCGTAATCGGCGCAAAATTGTACTGTGCCAGTTCGATTTCTTTTTCGACCACTTTCGTCAGGTCAATGGTGATGGTGGTGTTGGCTCGAGATTTAATGCCGTAAGCCACCTTAAAGTACACACCGTTTGGGTAGACGGGTACACCCCAGACTTTTTTCCATTTTAAGCCAGCGCTGATGCCCTCGCCGGTCTCAAAGTTAAAACTGCCCTTGGCTCGCACTTGGTCGTTGGTGGTGCTGCTGTTGCCGTCGTCATCGTAAACCACGCTGTCAAAGTTAAAGTCAAAAACTGCCAGTGGTCTTGCGCCTTGGGTCTTGACCGAATAGCTAGATTTCCCATTGGCAAATTTCAAGCCAGGTACAAGTGCCACTGCACTGGTCAACTGGGCTGGACTGAGTTTGACATCAAATTCGGCTTCGCCTTGCTCGAAAGCATCACCAAAAGCGGCTTCGGTCGCCAAAACTTCGGTGCTTGCGCCTTTTGGAGTGATACTCGAGACCGTAAACGAAAAGCCATTTGGGGCTTTGGGGCTTGGCGCACCAACCATCACGCTACCAACCGCTAAAGTGGTCAGAGCAGGGTCAGTGCTGGCAAAAACAAATTTGGCATTGCATTTTGGGCGTGTTTCGCCAAGGTCTTGGTTTAAGCAGGTCGCAGCATTCAAAAGTGTCAACGCCTCGAGTTTGGCAGCGGGTGGAATCACTCGAGTCGTGGCAGCCACTTTTGATTCGACCTTGGGCAGTTCGGTTGTCGGGGTTGGACCACAGGCTGTGGCAATCACTCCAAATAAAATAAGTACACCGAGTGCAGCTTTCATAACCTACCTCCTAGATGCTGAGTACAGCTAAAACAACCTTACATCCCAAGCGTCACAAAAAGCGTCACAAGCCGCCAACCCACTTAGGTTGCTCACCAAGTTTTTGTAACATACACCAATGGCTCGAGCGACCACCCAATTCAAATGCAGTTCATGTGGCTATACCGCCGCCAAAACTCTTGGGCGTTGTCCGACGTGCAGCGCTTGGAATAGTTTTGAGGAAGTCTCGAGTAGCCCTGCTGCCAAGCGTAATTATTTACCCAGTGCGGCTCTGGTGCGGCTTGGTAGCGTTGCCAGTCAGTCCGAGCCGCGTATCTCGAGTGGTGTCTCCGAGCTTGACCGTGTGCTGGGTGGTGGCTGGGTAGCTGGCGGGGTGGTGCTGTTGGGCGGTGAACCGGGCATTGGCAAAAGTACCTTGTTGCTGCAAGTGGCACATCATTTGGCGGTTGCCGACCAAACGGTGCTTTATGTGGCTGGCGAGGAATCGCTCGAGCAAGTCCGTTTGCGGGCAGACCGCCTTGGGGTTTCGGGTAATATCTTGATGACTCGGGACATCACGGCTGGTGGAATAGCTGCCCTGCTTGAAGCTGAGCGTCCGCGCTTATGTATCGTGGATTCGATTCAAACCATTCAAGCTGGCGAAACAGGGTCGCCGGGCAGTCTGACCCAAGTGCGAGAAGCCACCGCCCAATTGACTCGAGCCGCCAAAGAAACGGGCAGCAGCATGGTTTTGGTCGGTCATGTCACCAAGGATGGTTCGGTGGCGGGTCCAAAAGTGATGGAACATATTGTGGACGCAGTTTTAATGCTCGAGAGTGTTGGCAATTACCGAATGCTGCGCTCGATTAAAAACCGCTTTGGAAACGTCGGCGAACTTGGTGTTTTTGATATGCAAGAAATTGGCTTGGTGGCGGTGGACAACCCATCGGCAGCCTTTCTGGCTGAGCGCCCAATCGGTGCGCCCGGCAGCGTGGTTGCTGCCACCATGGATGGTCAGCGCCCGTTGCTGCTCGAGGTTCAAGCCCTCGCCGCCAAGACCCCATACCCAGCCCCCAAGCGGGTGGCGGTTGGTCTGGATGCACGGCGGGTGGATGTGGTGCTGGCGGTTCTCGAGCGCCGCTTGGATTTGAGTTTGGGCGGCTTAGATATTTATGTCAATTTGGCGGGTGGCTTACGGGTGGTAGACCCCGGTTTAGATTTAGCGATTGCGCTGGCGGTCTACAGTGCGGTGATGATGAAGCCAATCCCCGAAGGTATTGCGGTCTTTGGCGAAGTCGGCTTAGCTGGCGAGGTTCGCAGTGTTTCGCAACCCGCCCGTCGGGCAGCCGAAGCCAAGCGGGTTGGTATCGAACGATTGATTGCGCCTCCGGGCGTACAGGGCAGCAGCAGCATTACGATGGTGCGCGATGCGGTACAAATGATGTGGCAACAACGGGCTAAAGTCTAAATGGGAGCAACGCATGAAACCTGAACCTGATTTAATCCGAGCAATTATTCGCGGGGTGTTGGTGCTGCTGGGGGCAGCCATCGGCTGGCGGCTCAGTCCATTGTTGGTTCAAGATGGACTCAATCAAGCCTACTTTACGCTTTTAGGGGCGCTTTTAATTTCGTTGTTTACGGGGCGTTTAAGTTTTTGGTTGCGTGGCATTGTGGCTCGTGTTGCCGATGCTTGGGTTCATACACCACCCCAAACGGTTTTAGCAACCACGGTGGCGGCTACTTTTGCTTTAATTCTGAGTTTGCTCTTAAACGGTGTGATTTCAAATATCCCCGGTTACACTTGGGTTTGGCAAATCGGCATTACGGTCGTTTTGGCGGTTTTCTTGGTCAGTATCGCGATCATCAATCAACATTTTTTTACTCCATTTGCTGCGCCAAGTACCAAGACTCAAACAATTAAAGGCGCGGTTGGTTCGCTAAAACTGATCGATACCAACATTATTATTGATGGGCGAGTTCTCGATGTCGCTCGAGCGGGTTTTCTTGAAGGGATGCTGATTGTGCCGGGTTTTGTGCTGCGCGAATTGCAGTATTTTGCCGATTCGACCGATAAAGACCGCCGCGCAAAAGGCAGGCGCGGCTTAGATTTACTCGAGAAACTCAAAGCCGTGCGCCATCTCGAGGTGGTGGTGCGAGAATTTGCCGATTCAGGTGGCGATGTCGATGAGCGCCTGATCAAAGCAGCCCTCGAGATTAACGCCAGTGTGGTCACCAACGACACGGGTTTGGCGCGGGTAGCCAGTTTACAAGATGTCAAAACCCTGTCCTTAAATGTGCTTGCCGATGCCTTAAAACCCAAACTTGGGGCTGGCGACGAACTGACATTACACATCACCAAAGAAGGCAGCCAATCGGGGCAGGGCATTGGTTATCTCGAGGATGGAACAATGGTGGTGGTCGAGGATGGCTTGGCGTTTAAGGGTCGAATCACCCAAGTTTGCATTCAAACCATCACCCAAACCGCCCTTGGGCGAATGGTTTTTGCTAAAGTCATCGGTTAGAATCGTTTGTGCCAGCCATTCTTGAGGTTTCTAAATCGCAGCCCTTGGCAATTATTTCGGACACCCACGCCAACCTGACGGCGCTTGAGGCGGTTTTAGCCGATATTGCCCAGCGCGGCTTAAAGCAGATGGTGATGCTTGGCGATGTGGCAGGAAAAGGTCCGCGCCCCGCCCAAGTGTTGGACCGACTGCGCGACCTCGAGATTCCATGTTTGTTTGGTAACTGGGACGAATTGCTGGTGCGCCCACTGCAACCAGATGCCTTACCAGAAATGCCAAGCATGACCCAATCCTTGGCGTGGCAACGCGATCAAATTGGCTTAGAACGCCTCGAGTGGCTTCAATGCCTACCCTATGCCTTGGATGTGCAGCGCCATGCTGGGCTGGTCAGGCTGGTTCATGCCTCAAGCCATGGAGTCTGGACTCGAGTTCGAGAAAACGACCCACTGACCAGTTTTTATGGTCTTTTTGATGCCACCCAAAAAGTCGGTCTCGATGCACCGACCCCAATTGCTGTCGGTTACGGCGACATTCACACCACGCTTTTGCGCCATTTGCGTTCATTCCCGGAAATGAACCCGAGTCTGCGCGGTCGAATGGTCTTTAATGTCGGTTCGGTCGGCAATCCACTGGACTCAAACCAATCTAGTTATGCGGTGCTGCATGGCTCGAGCCAACTCGAAGTCAGTTTTATACGGGTGGCTTACGACAACGAACTCGAGTGTCGGGTGGCGATGCGTTCGGGGATGCCACAATTAGAAGAATACCTTGAGGAAACCCGAACAGGGATGTACCGCCCGCGTGGAGTATGAACCAGAACTTTTTGAGAGATGCAGTAGAATAGACCATGGTTCAGGCATTACGACTTCGATTTGCTAACGATTTCTTTGGGCAGACCCGTAATCCCTACCGTTTATTTGGACTAATTTTTATTCTGGCAATCTCGATCACGGCGCTGGTTTATGTGACTGGCGGTACAAAATTTGTCTATGTACAACTGATGTACATTCCCATTCTTTTGGCAGGTCTACTTTTTAATTTAAGGGCAGCCGTGCTGTTCTCGATTTTGGCGGGTTTATTGATGGGTCCACTGATGCCACTTGAAGTCTCGAGCCAAGTCTATCAACCACCTGAGGCGTGGTTGTTGCGGACGGTGCTTTTTTGCTTAAATGGCATGACCGCCGGAGCAGTGGCGGGTTTACTGCGTTACCGTATTGGTTTACTCGAGAAAGTCAAGCACGAAATTGCCCTGACCTATGGGCGAACCCTACGAGCCTTGGTGGTGCTTATTGCCGAGCGCGATGATGAAACCGCCGACCACTCCGAACGGGTGGCATACAATGCGGTCAAAATTGGCGAGGCAATCGGACTAACCCCAGAACGGCTCGAGGTACTTTATTGGGCGGCGTTACTGCACGACCTTGGCAAAATTGGGATTGCCGAAGCGATTCTCAATAAGCCAGCCGCTTTAACTGCGCCAGAACGACTCGAGATGCAGCGCCATGTTGAAATTGGCTATCGTGTGATTGTTCATGCCAGCCGTGATTTTCTACCAATTGCCCAAGTGGTGGCAGCCCACCATGAACGGATTGATGGTCAAGGGTATCCAAACCGTTTAAGTGGTGAAAACATTCCACTCGAGGCGCGAATTTTAACGGTAATTGATGTTTTTGAAGCCCTGACTTCTAAAAGACCATATCACGAAGCAGTGGATAGCCAAACTGCTTTAACGATGATTGTTGCCAGTTCGGGGACACATTTTGATCGCCAAGTGGTTGAAGTTTTTACCGACCTTTTAAGCAAAAATGATTTGATGACCCATCAAGATCATCATCTGCTCGAGCGAATCAAAGACCGCTATCATGGTGACGGATTATTTTTAGCCAATCTCTAATCTAAATCCTATATTTGTGCTACCCTGATGCCATGTCTCGGCTTTTTTGGATCATTGTTTTCTTTTATTTTCAAGCTGCTACAGCCCAAAATCTGGCTTGGTCGCCAGTCTTAGGAACAGGACAAATCTGGAAAGTCAGTATCTCTGGGGTCAGCGACTTTCAATTAACCATCGGCAATAAAAACCAGCGTGGCTTTATGGCGCAAGTCCTCAGCAACAATAAAAATTCAACTGCCGAACTGTTCTATCGGCAAAAAGAAGACACCCTTGAGCTAACGATTTTGCCCTATGCCTGTACTTTTAGCACTGCCAAAAGTGTTCAGGGTCTGAGTTTTATTGGAGCAGCTTATTATCTTGCTCCCAATGCAACCAGCTATCAGAACTTACAACGTCGTTGCGAAATGTCTTATCTCGACCCAAGTTTGCGCGGTGCGCCAGTCCCAGCTTTGGGTGGTGCGCCAATCCCAGCTTTGGGTGGTGCGCCAGTCCCAGCTTTGGGTGGTGCGCCAATTTCTTCGGAAACCCTAAAGCGCTTAATTGGAAATTCTGTGCCAACTTCTGCCGCCGCGCCGCTTGATGGAGCTTTGGCTCGAGCATGGCAACCTACTTTTACCTTGGGTCAAACATGGGATATTGCTTTTGAAGGCGTTGGAACTTGGGCAGTCAATCTTTTTGCGCTCGAACAAAACCTTCCTTACGGCTATGCAGTTGGTGCAGACACTCGAGTTGGGCTTGGCATTTATGTCACACCAGAACAATCTGGAATTGGTACAGACTTAGCCATATTTGTGGTGGCTGGGCAAAAAGATTTGTATTACTGTATTGTCTTGCCCCAGAATTCTCGCAACCGCACTTGGACAGGAATTGGTGCAGTCCAACCAAGCGGCAAAGAATTGCTGGCTACGGGCAAGGGTTGCCAAATCAGTCTGCGCCCAACCACGCTTGCCAGTTTGTTTGAAATTATTCGCCTTTGATGGTCTCGAGCATCGCTCGGTGCAAATGCCGATTGCTGGCGACGATTTTTTTGTTTTCATACTGGTACGATTCGCCTGTAAAGTTACTGACTTGTCCGCCAGCTTCCTCGACGATTAAAATGCCAGCTGCACAATCCCAAGCGTTCAGTTTATATTCAAAAAAACCATCTATTCGCCCACAAGCCACATAGCATAAATCAAGTGCCGCCGCCCCCGGACGACGAATTGGTAAGCCGAGGGTTAAAAACCGCTTAAAAACCTCGAGTGCCAAAAGTGCGGTCGCGGTGTCGTATGGAAACCCTGTGGCAAGCATCGCACGCCCAGTTAAAGTGGCTTGGCTCGAGACCTGAATTGGCTGACCATTCAAAAATGCACCACCGCCTTGGGTGGCACTAAATAATTCATCGCGCACTGGGTCATAAATTACGCCAACGGCTCGAACGCCAGCAATCTCAAGGGCAATCGAAACACAATAGAACGGAAAACCATGGGCATAATTGACTGTGCCATCCAATGGGTCAACAATCCAGAGGTAATCGCTGCTGCCAACACTGCCGCCTTCCTCGCCCAAAATCTGGTGGCTGGCAAATGCCTCGAGAATCAGGTGGCGAATCGTGGCTTCGCACTCAGCATCGACAATTGTCACCAAGTCGGATTCGACACTTTTACTGCTGATACCAAGGTCGCGCCCAAGGTAATCGCGTTGAATTTGACCGGCGGCTCGAGCCGCTTTGATTGCAAGGGCTAAAAATTCTGCATTCATGAGCTAAGTCTAACCTGTTGCGCGTAGCCATGGTTTCATTGGCTCGAGCGCAAGTCCAGTTTTAGCTTTAGACATAACTCGAGAATGTAGGTTGTACTTACTTCAGCCCCCATTCAGGCTCGGGTCACGTTGAATTTAAGTGGCTTTTGCATGATAACTGGAGTCTCGAGAAACGAGACAACAGGAGGATTCAAATGGAACGAGTTACTGCACTTTTTCAAGACCGTCACCGCGCCGAGGAAGCCATCGAACTCTTACGAGCTATGGGTATTAGCGACTCAAAACTATCGATCGTTGGTTCGCATGGCGAAGAAATGGCTGGCGAAGTCGGCGAAATGATGCAAAAAGATGTCACCTCTGGTGCAACCCGTGGCTTGACCGTGGGCGCTTCGGCGGGTGTCTTATTTGGTATCGCTGCTGCCCTCATTCCGGGGGTCGGTCCGTTTATCACGGCTGGCGCATTGGCGACCAGCCTTGGGGCTGTGGCTGGTGGAGCGGTGGCTGGGGCTGTGGTCGGTGGCACAGCAGGTTCTTTGGCTGGCGCTTTTTCGCAGGCTGGCTATGAAAAGGACGAAGCCGACTTTTATGGTCAAGCTGTTCATCAAGGCGATTATATGGTTGCCGTGGACGCTGCCGATGCC
This sequence comes from Deinococcales bacterium, assembly GCA_043778225.1. Lineage (GTDB taxonomy): Bacteria > Deinococcota > Deinococci > Deinococcales > JAAFIG01 > JAAFIG01. The sequence continues at coordinate 24,317 of JAYWGM010000075.1, forward strand.
GTCGAGGCGCAAAGTGTCCGTAGTGTCTTAAATAACGCGAGTGCCAAATACTACAAAGGTATGGATTCTGACCACACGAACACAATGTCCACCAACCAAGCCGCACCACCCATGACAAGGTAATCAAGCGACCTCGAGGCAGCCGTGCCTCGAGGTCAGATTTTAGGAGATGATAACCATGGAACTTGCCACCTTAAAAGATTTGTACATCGAACAACTGCGCGATTTATACTCTGCCGAATCGCAGTTGTGTGAAGCCCTGCCAAAAATGGTCAAAGCTGCCCACAATGCCGAACTCAAAAGCAGTTTTGAGCAGCACCTCAAAGAAACCAAGCAACAACGCCAAGATGTTGGAGATTTAATTCGCGCTCATGGTCATGACCCCGAAGGTCACGAATGTAAAGCCATGAAAGGCATCATTGCCGAAGGCGAAGAAATGATCAAAGAAAAAGCTGATCCTGATGTCAAAGATGCTGGCTTGATAGCGGCGGCTCAGCGTGTTGAGCATTACGAAATTGCTGGCTACGGAACTGTTTGTGCTTATGCTAAACGACTTGGCGATAAAAAAGGGGCAGAAATTCTGCACCGAATTGCCCAAGAAGAAGGCGACACTGACCAAAAGCTGACGATGCTTGCCGAACAGGTAATCAATCCAGCCGCGATGCAGTAAAACAGATTGGCTTGGTTCACTTGTCTATTTTTAGGCAAGTGAATTTTTTTTGACCACTATTTTTACTCAAGTTTCAGCAGTGGTAACTTGACAATCGCTTTTGTGCCAACATCAAGTTCACTCTCGAGATGGACTGTCCCACCATGCTGCTGCGCGATACCTCGAGCAATGGTCAGACCTAACCCTGTACCACCGGGGTCAGTGCCACGGGCGCGACCTTGGTCAACTCGGTAGAACCGTTCAAAAACCAACTCGAGATTGCTTCTTGAAATACCCATGCCGCTGTCTTGGACACAGACCACCGCAAAATCGCTTTCGACTTCCAGCCAAACACGAACTGACCCGTTTTTTGGGGTGTACTTAAAAGCATTTTCAAACAGAATAAAAAAGAGTTGCTTGAGTTTATCGCGGCTGCCTTTGACCACCACTTGAGTTGTCTTTGTGAGGTCAAGTGTATGTGAATCAGATAATAAACGGGCTGAACGAGTTGTTTGGTTGACAAGTTCATGCAGGTGAATGGGGATAAATTCGGATTTGACCTGAGTCTCACCTCGAGCCAAATCCAATAAATCGGTAATTAAACGGCTCAGTCTCGAGGTTTCACGCTCGGCATCATCAAGCATTTCTTGGCGTTGGTCTTCGGGGATATTTGAATGGCGGCGTAAAAGCTGCAAGTTGCCGCGAATACTGGTCAAAGGCGCACGCAATTCGTGAGCAGCATCGGAGACAAAACGCCGTTGGGCTTGACTGACTTCGCGCAGTTTGGTCTCGAGTTCGGAGCGACTAGAAATATCGGTGTTGGTGCCAAACCAACGTATTGTCTTGCCTTGAGGGTCACGAATTGGTTCAATGCGCGTTAAAAACATTCGATAGTTACCATCGGCATTACGCAATGGAAATTCCATTTCGCTCGATTCACCATTTGCCAATATATTTTCCCATTGGGTGATCACGCTGGGTAGAATCTCTGGGTCATGAACACTCTGCCAACCAAGCCCCTGCATTTCTTGCGGGGTCGTGCCAGTGTATTCATACCAACGGCGGTTAAACCAAAAAATTTGCCCATCGGGTTCAGCAATCCAAGCCAATTGCGAAATACCATCAATCATGGTTCTAAAACGCTGCTCACTTGCCTCGAGTGCCAAAAACAAATCCTTTTTTTCGTCCTCGGCACGTTTACGTTTGGTAATGTCAATGGTGCTGCCGATGACTTGGCAAACTTTGCCTTGGGTGTTTCGCTCGGTCACGATACTATCTAGGACATCAATCCAGTGTCCGTCTTGGTGGCGTACTCGGTACTCAAGGCTTAGCTCATCAATTTCTTGGATGTGAAGTCCAGCCAATTTTAATCGATCATCTGGATGAACCAAAGCTAACCACGCTTGGCTGGTCAGGGAAGTCGCTAAGTTTTCTGCCCCTAAAAATTTTGCGAAGCCAGCCGAGCGCCAAACCACTTGGGTTACCAGATTCCATTCGTAAATAAAGCCACCAACCGCCCGTTCGGCGGCTTCAAAACGAGCGCTGATGCGCTTTTCATTTTCAAAAAGCCGTGCCCGTTCAACTGAACCGGCGGCTAAATCTGCCATGGACTCGAGAAAAACTTGGTCGCTTTGACTCCAGATTCGCACTTCATGAAAACTGAGGTTAAGTACACCAATCGCTTCTTGATGTGCAATTAAAGGAATGCTTGCGCCAGCTTGAAAAGCAGACTTTTCTATGGCGAGTGTCAAGTTTGGGTAAAGCTGCTTATACTGCTCGGCACTTTGAATCCAAATTGAACCCCGAGAACGCATCGCATCGGTGGCTGGAGAACGTAAATCAAGTGGAATAGACCCATAGGCTTCGGCTGTTGGCTGGTCGTACCCAATCGAAGCCACAGTGAGCAAAACATTTTTTTCAAGCTGATGCAGAGCGCCACCTTGTGCGCCCAAGGCTTGAATCGCGTGTTCCAAAAAAGCATCAAAAATTTGTTGTGGTGTGATGGCTCGAGCAAATGCCGCAGTTGCACTTTGTAAAGTCAACCAAGGGTTGGTCGCGTTATTCATTGGTTTGTTTGCCCGTGAAGTGCGGGAGGTCAAGAACGCTCATCAGGAAAAACCTAAACGTTGTGGGACAAGTCCAAACTGCTCGAGTTGAATCGTTTCACCTAGCTCGAGCAATGCCCATGCACCACTGGCAACCCCATCTGACCAATGCGATTCGGTTGGACCAAGCAGCGTGATGTACTGAATTTGATCCACCGTGCGGTTGTCAAACCAGTGGGCATGACCCGAAACACAGAGCCGTACTTTACCGCTTTCTAAAAAGATTTGGCGTGCCAATTCAGCATTCTTTGGGCTGGCGTGCTGGCGGTACTCGGTTTCAAAATAAGGATTACCCTCGAGCCATTGTCCATGCAAAGGCTGGTGGCTAAAAACCACCACTGGTGTCTGGCAATTTTTCAGCGTTTCCTCGAGCCACCTTAACGTGCTGTTGGACAGTAAGCCACCCGTTGTGGCATCGTAGGTCTCTAAAAAAACCAGTGTCCAACCCTTAAACTCGACTGCATGATTGCCTAAATTTGCACCGAGAATGGCTTCTTGGTCGCTTTTGGCTAACATATCGTGGTTACCCGAAAGATGATGCCTTGGATAAGGCAGGCGCTTAAATTCATGCGCCAACTCGAGTAAGCGCTGGCGGTCTACTTCGGGGTTTTCGTCAGTCAAGCGGTCGCCAAGTTCGATGACCGCATCTGGCTCGAGCAAATGAATCTCGCCAACAATTTTAGTAAGCAAGGCTAGGGCTTGTGGACCACGAACTTTACCTGTGTCGCGTCCATGATGAAGGTCGGTAACAATTGCTAAACGAACACCCATGACCCGTAGAATACCGCATAAATCAGCAGGACATTGGTCAAAACTAAACTTGGTATTGCCCAATACGGTATGATGCTGCATGGAACTCAACATCGGTGAGCGACGAAAACGGGTACTCGAGGACAGCGTGGATGTACATTTCAAGGACATCCGAAAGTCCTTTGGTGAGGTCGAAGTCTTAAAAGGCATTAACCTCGAGATTCGCCGTGGTGAATTTTTTAGTTTGCTCGGACCGTCTGGCTGCGGTAAAACCACGCTGTTGCGAATTCTGGCTGGTTTTGAATTTGCCGACTCTGGGGCAGTTTTGCTGCGCGGGCAGGATGTTGCGCCATTAGCCCCCAACCAGCGCAGTGTCAATACCGTTTTTCAAAACTATGCGCTTTTTCCTCACATGACGGTGGCTGATAATGTCGCCTTTGGCTTAAAAATGCGAAAAATCCCAGCCGCCCAAATCCGTGATAAAGTCCAAAAAGCCCTCGAGATGGTCGAAATCAGTGGATTTGCCGACCGCAAACCGATGCAGTTAAGCGGTGGGCAGCGCCAGCGTGTCGCATTGGCTCGAGCCATTGTCAACGAACCACAAGTGCTGCTGCTCGACGAACCGCTCTCGGCACTTGACCGAAAACTGCGCGTCAATCTGCAAGTTGAACTGATGCGCTTACAGGCTCGCTTGGGCTTAACCTTTATTTTTGTGACCCACGACCAAGAAGAAGCGCTCACCATGTCTGACCGCATTGCCGTCATGAATAAGGGGGTGATTGAGCAACTTGGTGCTGTCCAAGAGATGTACGAGCGCCCAGCCAACGCCTATGTGGCACAATTTTTAGGCTCAAGCAACTTACTCGAAGGCACGGTCACGGCTGCCGACACCGTTAAAACTAAACTCGGTCTACTCGAGGTGCGCGACCACTTGCCCAATATCGGGCAAGACGTGCTGCTTTCGATTCGACCAGAAAAAATTCAGTTGTCTCGAGTCCAGACGACCCAGCAAAATACAGTCACGGTTAAAGTCACCGACGATATTTACCAAGGCGCAACCGGTGCGTACCGCGTCAAAACTGCCGACAACCTTGAACTCGAGGTCAACACCATGAATTCTGGTCTGACTGACCTCGATTTTACAATAGATGATTGGCTGTTTGCCCATTTGCCAGCCAATTTAATCGTTGTCTTGGGCAGCAGCCACTTAGCAGAGGAGAGGTCAGCATGAAAAAGCCCCCAAAACTCGAGGCGGCTGGCGGCGAGCTTTTAAGCCCAATGCAGCTTTTATCTCGAGCCGCCGTCAGTGCTGGACCCGGTATCATTTGGATTGCGCTCTTTTTGGTTTTGCCAATGCTGATTTTATTTGGCTATAGTTTTTTAACCCGCGATGAACTCGGCAATGCGGTCTTCCCACTGACGCTCGATAACTATGTCCGTTTTGCTGGCTGGGACGTGCTTGGGTACGATGCTGCCTATTTAATTATCGTCGGGCGTACGATTGTGGTTTCTTTGGTCACAACCTTTTTTTGTGTTTTGATTGCCTATCCATTGGCTTTTTTTATTGCCGCCCACAAACCACTGGTCAGAGACCGACTGATGATTTTTGTGATTGTGCCAAGTTGGGTCAATTTGGTGATTCGCACTTATGCGTGGATGATTATGTTTAATCCCTCGAGTCCGATTACGCAGTTGGCTGCCAGTCTTGGAATTGTTAAGCCCAATGAAGGTTTATACCCGTCGGATTTTGCAGTCTATATCGGTATGGTGAATATTTATTTGCCATTTATTGTTTTGCCACTTTACAGTGCGGTCGAGCGAATAGATTGGTCGCAACTCGAGGCAGCCCAAGACCTCTATGCCACCAAAACTCAAGCCTTTTTTCAAGTGCTTGTGCCACAAACCTTACCCGGTTTGACTGCCGGAATTATTCTCACTGCCATTCCAGCCTTGGGAATGTTTGTTGTGCCAGACTTACTTGGTGGAGCTAAAGTGGCTTTAATTGGCAATAGCATCGCCCAACAATTTGGTGCATCCAGAGATTACCCGTTTGGCGCAGCCATCAGCTTTTTGGTGATGGGTTTAACGCTGCTGGTTTTGTGGTTGTACGCCCGTCGAGTAGGGGAGAAGGGAATGCGTGATTTGTTATGAAGGTTAAAAGGTCAAAAGGTCAAAGGGTTAAAAGGTCAAAGGCGACCATGCTCGTTAGCGAACCTGCCCGTGTGGTGGTTCAAGACAGGTGCTGCTTTAAGGTCAAGAAGGCTAAAAGTTATGGCATTGTGTTTGGCTGGGGGAAGAGCTGATGTTTTGGGTTATTTTTTTGCTGGTTACGCTGCTTTTGTTTGTGGCTTGGTATTTTGGGTTGCGTCGTTCTCAGGTTCGTCAAGCCAGTTTAGGCTTGTCTTTAACCAGTTTTTTTGCTTTTGCCTTTTTATATGCGCCGATTCTGGTGGTGGCGGTGATGAGCTTTAATAACTCGAGATTTCGCCTAGATTGGGTTGGTTTTACCACCAAATGGTATGCCAAAATTTTTGGCGATGAAAGCGTGACGGGTGGACTCGAGGGGGCGCAATTGTTGGCAGCCACCCAAAATACGTTAATTCTGGCAATCATCAGCACCGCCATTGCCACGATAATCGGTTCTTTATTGGGCTATGGCTTGCATCGTTATCGCTTTCCGGGTTCGCAACTGACCGCTTGGCTGATGTATATCCCAGTCGTCACGCCCGATATTGTGATGGCGATTTCTTTACTGCTGTTGTATCAAGTGCTGCGAAATGTCTTGCCATTTTTTGAACCCGGAATGCCCGCGATGGTGATTGCCCATGTGACTTTCCAAATTGCTTTTGTGGCAATAGTGGTGCGCTCAAGACTCGCGACGCTCGACCCCGCGCTCGAGGAAGCGGCTCGAGACTTGTATGCCTCACCGCTCGAGACGGTGCGCCATGTGGTGCTGCCGCTCGCCCTGCCGGGTGTGATGGCTGGGGCATTGCTGGCATTTACGCTTTCGATTGATGATTTTGTGATTTCATTTTTTACTTCTGGTCCAGAATCGCAAACCCTCCCGATTCTGATTTATGCCTCGGTCAAGCGCGGTATTACCCCAGACATCAATGCCCTTTCGACGATTATTGTGCTGCTGACCATGGCTGGGGTTTTTTTAAGCCAAATTTTACAGCGCAACCAAAAAAATTAAACGCCTTACAAAATGTAAGGCGTTTCTCGAGAAAATAGTTATTACTTGATTTTACCGTTGAGACCATTTGGGAAAAATCCGCCTTTGCCATTTCCGCCCAAGTAAACAATTTTTAAGACCTGTTCGGTGGTGCGGCTAAAAGCAATGCTGTTTTCGTCGGTTGGTACAAGGTTGGCTTTATTTTTCATGGTCACGCCTTGGTCAATCACGGTTGCGCCATCGACTGAATCGCGTAAGAATGAAATCGCTTCAACAACTTGCTCGACGTTGTAACCTGTGGCAACTTTGGTGGCTCGTTGTTGATACAAAAGGGTACGGACAATGCCAGCGTGATAGGCTTCGACAGCTAAGATACCCGCCGCAGCCTCGAGATAAGCTGGATTGGTAATTAAAGCAGCAGCACCTTTGTAGGCGGTTACGCCAACGTCTTCAAAAATAAATGCGCCGTGCAAGAAAAAGAGTTCGTTGGTATAGGGACTAAAGTTTTTAATCCCATTTTTACTTGCGGCGGCTGCCGCCGCCGCAAACGCAGGTCCGATGTCAATGGTCGGGCGAGCCACGGCTTTGTCGCCAAGGGCTTTACGCAAAAAGATAACGTGATTTTCTTCGTCGGTGGCAATTTCTTCGGCATAATCTCGAGCCGCTCGACCTGCAGCAGTATTCGAGAACTTGACTGGCTTACCACCAATCACATTACCTGGGGGTACGCCTCCACCCGAAATCTCGTAGCTTGGTCTGCGTCCTACGGCTGCCAAGTAAAACTCGGCTTCGAGGTATTCGAGGTTCAGCGCGAAATTGAGGACATCAACATCAATGTCCGGCTTCATATTTTGGGCAAGTCCAAGGTTTGGAGCAGCGACTGCGCCGACTCCGAGCATTGCTGCACCCATTAAAACTTGACGACGGTTCAACGATTTTAAGTTCATACATTCTCCGTGGTTCTGGTTTGACTTTTGGAACGTTTTTATCAGAACATTGCTGACTAAAGCCCAGATTTGGTTAAGCTGAAGACCAGATGAAAGAATTACAATAAATAATTCACGAAATTGATATAATTGTGAATTATTTCACTTAATCGGCTTGCCTCTACTTATCTAGGTATTTTCAATACGAAAACAGCCCCAGCCGCATTGACAGCCGTTAGTGTTCCGCCATGTGCCTCAGCAATGGCTTTTGCAATCGCTAACCCTAAACCATGATGTGGTATTCCAGTGCGTTCTCGAGCCACATCATCGCGGTAAAACCGTTCAAAAACTCGGTCTGGGTGGAGGAGACCACGCCCGTTGTCCGCCACAGAAATCACCAAGCTATTTTCCTCGAGTTTACTGCTGACCACAACCCGATTTGCGCCACTATGTTCTAAGGTATTCTCGAGTAAGTTACGAATCACCCGCTCGAGTTGCAATGGGTCAAACAAAGCCGTTATATCTGGGCTTGGAGCTAAAATTAAAGTGATGCCAGCCTCTATGGCTTGGGTTTCTAAAGAACCTAAAATCTGCTCAAGCCAGACTTGTACCTGTATCGTTTGTTTTTCGAGCCTCAGTGTGCCAGTTTCGGCAGTTGAAAGGGTGCGTAAATCACCGACCATTCGTGAAATTAAACTGACTTCGTTCAGTAAACGCTCTAAACTTGCGTCATCCCTTGGGCGAATACCATCCTGCATCGCCTCGAGTTCTGCCTGCATCACCCCAAGCGGATTTCGTAGGTCGTGGGCAATATCCGAAACCACTTGTTGCCGCCAAGCCTCTTGCCGTTCTAAATTTTCGGAGAGTTGATTAAAAGCTAAACTGACGGTTTGTAACTCGTCTTTTTGTTCTGGCACTGGCACACGAACCCCGCGCTGACCATTGGAAACAGCTTTGGCGGCTTCTTCAAGGGCAATCAAAGGTTTGGTTAAGCGCCGAGTGACCAAGGCGGCGGCAAGTGCCGAAAAAACCACCGCCCCAAAACCGCCCCAAAAAACTGTTCCTGTCATGTTCTGAAAAGTCCGTCGCGCTTGGGCAATTCTCGAGTCATCATCAAACTTAAAGCCGCCAAATCCCCAAGCATCGAGTGGCACTTTGATTCGTGTACCATCTGGAAAAACAAAGGTTCTCGAGACATCGGTGGCGGCACGTTGAATCGCTCGGATGCTTAAAAAACCCGTAAAGCCGACCGCTGCCAACGCCACAATCACAAACCACATCGTTAATCGCCGCCGTAAACCAGAAGAGCGTTTTTTGAATTTTTTAGCAATCCATGGCATTTAAGCCCCCCGCAAACGATAGCCAACACCGCGCACGGTCTCGAGTAAATCGCCATGCAGCCCCAATTTTTTACGGATATTTTTGATGTGCGCGTCCACAGTACGCTCATCGGCAAAAGAATCCAAGCCACCACTCTGCTCGAGCAATTCAGAACGCAAACGCACCCGAGAAGGTTCTTTGGCGAGTAAACCGAGTATTCTTACCTCGGCAGTCGTCATCGCAATATCTTGTCCAGCCACCGAAACCTCGAAAGTGGTTAGATTAACTTCGATTACGCCAACCCGCAAAGATTGTGGCAGCACCACCGCGCCTTGGACTCGCCGCAAGACCGCCTTGACTCGAGCCATAACCTCACGTGGGCTGTACGGCTTAACCACATAATCATCTGCACCTAAACCTAAGCCAACCAATTTATCCACCTCGTCATCCCTTGCCGTGAGCATGATAATCGGGGTACTCGATTCGGCTCGAACCCGCCGTGCAACCTCGAGACCATCGAGTTCTGGCAGCATTAAATCCAATAAAATTAAGTCTGGATTGGCAGCCCGCCAAAGCTCGAGCGCTCGAGTGCCAGTGCGGGCGCGTTCGGTCTTAAAACCCTCACGGCGAACATATTCCTCGAGAATATCCGCTAATCGGGTTTCATCTTCAACAATCAAAATTGTGCCAGACATGGGGCATAGGTTAAAGGGTAAAAAGGTGAAAAGGTTAAAGGGTAAAAATTAACCTTTTCTCCCTTTAACCTTTTTACCCTGCCTTTAACCAAGTGCGTTCTTGATCATCTGGAAAGTTTCGAGTGTGATTTCGCCACTGGCAAGGCGTTGACGAGCGATTTTTAGGGCTGGGTCGGATTCGCTGCTGATTTCGAGTTGGGTTTTTAGGTCTTCAAACTGCTCTGGGGTCAGTTCGGATTTGGCGAGGCGGACTCGAGCCATTTGTAAAGCATCGTCGGAAGAACCCGTTTGCCATTTATTGCGCCATTCTTGCTTACCTTGTTGCCACATTGATTTGAAATTCTCACGTCCCTGACCAGACCATGCCATACGACGGCTGTGTTTGAACCAACGGATTGCCCAAAAAATGGCGGCAATCAGAAAAACAAACCACAGCACCTTAAAAAAACCAGCCAAGAAAAACCAACCGGGGTCGACCATCTGCATACCACTCCGAAAACCATCGTTCCACATAAGTCTTGCTCCTTTTCTACTCAAGAACTGGTCTCGAGCGATGAGAGAATCATGCTCCTAAGCTATGAAGCAGGCTTGTTCAAAATATGAACTCCAGATGAATGTGACCAAAAAACTTTATTTTCGCACTCAAGGCTCGAGTTTACCCAAAAAACCGTGATTCATAAAATCTGCTGTAAACAGTCAAGACCTCGAATAATTTGTGCAACCGTAGGTTTTTCTGCCTATGCTTTTGGCTATTGACATCAAATTGACAATGGCGCAGAGTGACCAGATGATACGCAAATACTCCAACCTCATTTTTCCACTTGGAGCATTTATTTTTGTGATGATCATCACTCTTAGCCTCTGGACAGCCTTACAGCGTGCGGAGCTTATGGCTGCTGATGAACGTGCCCACAGCAGTGGCAGAGAAGCTGCTGCCGCCCTTGGACAGTCGTATATCGGGCGACAACTGGCACTTGAACGGATGGCGCAACGCTGGGCAAAAAGCGATGGTCTGCCAGAAGCCGAATGGCGCAGTGATGCCTTGGGCTATGCTCGAGATTTTCCGGATTTTTTGGCGGTTGAATGGGTGGATACGCAAAATGTGGTGCGTTGGGTTGAACCACAAGCCAGTAACCAAGCTGTGGTTGGTCGAGATTTAAGCTATGAATCCGTGCGTCGTTTGGCACTCGAGACAGCACGAATTGAGCAAAAGTCGGTCACTTCACCGACCATCACACTTCTACAAGGTGGTCGTGGATTTTTAAGTGTCCATCCAATTTATCGCAATCAAGTTTTTCTGGGTTTTATAATTGGCATTTTTCGGATTGAAACTTTTGCCTTTGCTACCTTAAAAACTTTTGCCAAAGAAGGTTTGGCATTTCGTATTTTTGCAGGTTCGGATTTGATTTATCAATTACAAGCATCTGCGGCGACTGCCAGCCGCCAAAATCTTCGGCTTGGCACAATCGTATGGAAACTCGAGGCACGTGCGACAGCCGATGCAATAGCACGCGCCAGAACTTGGCTGCCATGGTCAGTTTTGGCGGCTGGCTTGTTTGTGGCGTTGCTTTTAGGGGTAGCAGTCTATTTGGTTGGTCAGACCGCCAAGCAGAGTTTAGCCATAACAGCAATCAATCATGATTTAACCCAAGAACGCGATTTTGCCAAACTGGTTCTCGAGACCATGGGGCAAGGCTTAATCGTGACTGGAGCAGACGGGCGTTTTACCTATGTCAATGCTGCTTTTGCACGGCTGGTTGAAGATAGCCCCAGTCGGCTGCTTGGGCGTTCTATTAGTGAATACACTTTACCCAGCGACCAAGAATTGTTAAATAAAGCCCGCCAAGAACGAAGTGCTGGTCAAACCACCTCTTATGAAATTCGCCTTCTTGGTGATAAGCCAGTGCTGATTACAGGTGTACCACGCCTTTTGGCTGGTCAGTTTGATGGTTCAGTAGCAGTGGTCAGCGATTTGCGCCAACACTTTGATGCCGAGCGAATCCTACGCCGTGAACGTGATTTTACCAGTGCGATTCTCGAGACGGCTGGAGCGCTGGTGATTGTGCTTGACCGCCTTGGGCAAGTGGTGCGTTTTAATCGGGCTTGCGAACAAACCACTGGCTATACCTTAGAAACTTTTCGGGGTTTACCATTCTGGGAATTGCTGATTCCACCCCAAGAAAGCCAAGCCGTCAAACTGGCATTTTTAGCTTTGCAGGCTGGCGATTTTCCGGGGGTATTTGAAAATCATTGGCTGACTCGAGGCGGTGGGCAAAGGCTGATAAGTTGGGCAAATACAGTTCTGTTTGATGAGGCTGGAAATGTTGAATTTATCATCGGGACTGGCATTGATATTACTGAACGCCGCCTTGCCGAAGAGGGCTTACGCGCCAGTGAAGCCCGTTACCGTGCAGTTGTGACCTCACTCGAAGAAGGAGTGATTGTCCAAAATCGGGCTGGAAAAATCATTTCAGTCAATGCTTCGGCAGAACGCTTACTTGGTTTAACTTGCGACCAACTGCTTGGGCAAACACACTTTTATGAAAATTTGCGATTTATTGAACAAAACGGCACACCAATTCGTGCTATTTATTCACCTTTTTCGCTTAACAGCACCCCACGTTCAGGACAATTTGTTGGTTTACATCGTACCGATGGCACATTGCTGTGGTTATCGGTCAATTCGCGCCCACTCGAGTATAGCGAGGGCGGCACGGACGGTGTGGTCTCGTCGTTTTTTGACATTACCGAGCGTAAATTGGCAGAAGACCAACTGGCATATGAAGCCATGCACGATGCCTTAACTGGTCTACCAAATCGGGTGATGTTCCGAGACCGAGTGAGCGATGAAATCCGCCGCGCCACTCGAGAAGGCTTGACTTTTGCGGTCGCCTTTGTTGACCTCGACCGCTTTAAGCACGTCAACGATACTTTGGGACACGGGATTGGCGATTCATTGCTACAAGTGATCGCCAATCGTCTGCAAAAAGCGGTGCGTGACACCGACATGGTGGCTCGTATGGGTGGTGATGAATTTACCTTGCTTTTGGCTGGGGTAAAAACACCAGAAGGCGCGGCTGTAGTTGCTAAAAAGGTACTCAATGCCCTGACCCCAGTCATTCATATCCAAGGACATGACTTATTTATCAGTGGCAGCATTGGCTTGGCGTTATATCCAAGCGACGGTACAGATGGTGAAACACTGCTTAAAAATGCCGATGGCGCTTTATATGCGGCTAAAGACGCTGGGAAAAATAATTATCAATTTTTTAACGCTCCAACTGGAGCGCGGGTTGCCGAGCGACTCAACTTAGAGACCAAATTGCGTCGAGCCTTTGAGCGCAATGAGTTTAGACTGCACTATCAGCCACAAGTTCAGTTGCCCACGCGCCAAGTTATTGGTATCGAAGCCCTTTTGCGCTGGAGTGACCCAGAAGATGGTTTAGCTGTTGCACCACTGCGCTTTGTTCCAATCCTCGAGGAAAGTGGAATGATTGTGCCAGTCGGAGCTTGGGTGATGCGCGAAGCCTGTACTCGAGCCGCCGCTTTGCAAAACCCGATTCGAGTGGCAGTCAATGTCTCGGCAGTTCAATTTGCCCGCTCTGATTTTTTATATTTGATTGCTGAAACGCTTGAGGTCAGTGGACTTGCGCCGCATTTACTTGAGTTAGAACTGACCGAAAGTGTGGTCATGCGCGACCCCGAAGCTGTGGCAGTGCGGATGTCAAAACTGCGTGAACTCGGAGTGCGTTTATCGGTTGATGACTTTGGTACAGGTCACTCGAGTTTAGGTTATTTGCAGCGTTTACCAGTTGAATGTCTCAAAATTGATCGTTCGTTTATTATTGCCATGGACGCTGGCGGGGAATCCTTGGTGCGCGGTATTATTGATTTAGCCCATAATTTAGGGATGACTGTGGTTGCCGAGGGTGTAGAAACCGAATGCCAATGCCAAACCTTAATAGAAATGGGCTGTGACTTTGCCCAAGGCTACTTATTTTCTGAACCACTGCCCACCGAAATGCTCGAAAGTTACTTTCAGTCAAGCAGCCATAGCCTCACGCTTTAATCGTTAGAAGCGAATCCTCAAATAACTCGAGCCTCCCCAAAGCGTACTGCATGGCTTCTTTAGGACTTAAACTTTTAGCTTGGGCTATAAAAAGCTGTAATTGTTCGGTACTAAAAAACTGGCTGCTTTGCACTTCTATAAATTGATTAGGTTCTAAATCATCTAAGTTAAAATCCTGACCGGGCAGGAAACGCCATGTGTTGGCAATCGCATTCAGTCTTAAGCCCTTGGCATGGCGCTGTTGTTGCTGCATGACCGCCGCACTCAAGGCATAAAAACACGTAAAGCAAGCCGCATCTTGCACTTGCGGACAGAGAAGCCCAAGTTCTTGCAGTAAAGCGACAACTCCAAGCCGATTGCCCCGCCGAAACATGACATTGCAAAGTGTCAGCAACGTAGCACATAAATTCACCATGTTTTTGACTTCACGGTAAATCAAAATCGCTTGCTCGAGCAGATTCTGAGCTTTTTCTAAATCGTTTTGGGTAATGTAGACATAGGCAAAATTGGCTAAACCATTGGCTAAACCACGTTTATTTTTGTTAGCTCGAGACTTGCTAATTAAATTTTCAAAAGTCTCAATCGCCAAAGCAGTTTCGCCTTGCTGCCAGTACAAAAACGCCAATGAATTCAAACAATCGATTTGGACATTAGCGTTTGGCACATTTTCTAGAATCTCGAGTGCAGCTTTGATACAAGAGCTTGCTCTGTCAAAGTCGCCAATATCGCCGCTAACTTCACTAATGGCGTTCAATGCCCTTGCCTGAGCGCTCAAATCACTGATTTCCAAGGCGATTTCTAGGGCAGCTTCGGCATCGGCTAAGCGAACATCGGTGTTGTGCAAACGCATTCCAAGCACACTGCGAACGGACAGTAAATTGGATCGCGTTGAATCTTGAGCTTGCAACTCAGGTAACTCGAGCAATTGATTTAACCACTGCATCCCTAATGGTTTTCGAGCCGCAGCAATCCAAAAATACAGAGTTGAATAGACAATTTTGGCACAGACGAGCGGATTGGTTTTCACCGACCACTCAAGGGCTAAACTGACGTTCTCAAATTCTTGTTCAAATTGTTTAACCGTCTCGGAAACAGGTTTAGCAGGGTCATGGGTTGCCACTGCCACTGCCCAATCCTGTGCCAATAAACCGAGCTCGAGTAACGCTGCTTCTTTTTGCACAGGCTCGAGTTGCTGTTCGCTAAATTGGCGAATGACTTCGTGAATAATAAAACGATTATTGCTACGGGTGATTAAGGACTTGCCGACTAACACAAATAAAATGCTCGGATTGGCTTTAGCGACTCGAGCCAGCGACTCAAGCGTAAATCCACCACGCAACAAACTCAGCTTAGCCAAAACCAATTGTTGCTCGAGTGTTAATAATTGCCAACTGGCATTAAAAACCGCCCGCATACTGCGGTGACGCAATGGCATATCTGGTTGATTTGCCAATAGAAAATCCAAGCTCAAATGAATTTCTTGCACCACTTCCTCGAGATTTAAGATTCGCAACCAATGACTGGTCAGTTCTATGGCAAGCGGTGAGCCTTGCAATAACTGACAAAGCTCGATGACAAAAGGTTTATCTTTAGGCTCAAGGACAAAACGCGGATTGACCCGTTTGGCATTACGTAAAAGCAGTTGCACCGAATCAAAAATTTCGATTTGCTCCGAATCATTTTTTGGCACATTTAAGCCCAACACATCCACCAAATACTCAGCTTGGACCTGCAGGGCTTCGCGGCTGGTGATTAAAATACGCAATCTAGGCACAGCCGCTAGTAACTCGAGAATCACCATAGACTCGTCCAGCAAATGCTCCATGTTATCAAGTACCAGCAACAAATGCTGTTCGGACAAATAATTTTTAAGAAAAACCAATTGATTCTCTAAGCCCTGCGCTGGTAAGTGCAAAGCCGCAATAATGGCTGGCACAAGCGCATCCACCGCAGCCAAAGGCACAAAAAGTGCCCCATCTGCAAATTGAGCAGCTTGTTCAGTTGCCACCTGAACCGCTAAACGGGTTTTGCCCATGCCGCCAGCCCCGACCAAAGTAATCAGCCGAACTTCTGGTTGTACAAAAAATGAAGCGATTTCGGATAAATCCACATCTCGCCCAACAAAAGCACTGACTTCTACAGGAAAATTTTGCAACAACGACTTCTCGATTAGCGCTTGAACAGGTTTTAATTCTAAAGCCGCCGCCAATTGCACGGTCGTTTCGAGTGGCGACAAACCAAGCTCGAGTTTCAAAACCCTCTTAAACGACTCAAACGCCCTAAGCGCCTCGAGCCGCCCGCCTGTTTGTATCGCACAGTTAAGCAGTAGTTGCAAAATATCCTCGGCAAGCGGGTCGGTGCTTAAAACCCGCAAGCAAATGGCTTGCGCCGCCTCAAAATTGGCTTCTACCACCAATTGCTTGGCTGCTAAAAGCGCTGTGTCTCGAAAAGCATTGTGCAGCGCCTCACGCTCTTGCTCGAGCCAATCAGACAAGTCTGGCACATCCGAATGCAACCCACTCAAAAAACTTCCCTGATACAAATTGAACGCCTCGAGATACTGATTAGAACTCATCAAGCCTTGAAACTCAGCCGCATCCGAGCGCACCAACCAACGCACAAGTTCGCCACTGGACTCGAGAACCGCAAACTCCAAAGCCCGCACCCGAGACAGCAAATGCCGCAAATTCTTCCGAGCAGCCACCGAATCAGAATCCTCAAAGAACAACACCGACAATGCTTCTCGAGAAACCCAATCTGCCTTAAAAGCCAAGTATGCCAGCAGCAAAAAACGCTTATCCGATAAGAAAATAACCTCTTGGGACTCGAGGCTTACCTTGGCAACACCCAGCAGTTGAACAGAAGGAAGCATTGTTAGACAACAGTTTACCAGCTTTTTGTGTTGCCGCGTCGCACGGATTCTTATCCATGCGACGCTCATGCGACGCTTAGACCAGTAAACTGTCCGCATCGCTCGAGAAGAACACCAAAATAGCAAGACTCGAGCAGGAGGATTTATGAAAAAATGGTTCTTAATCTTGGTTGCAGTATTGGGTTTCTCGGGCTTAGCTGGCGCACAAAAATTCTCGGTCGGTGGCGGTTTAACCAGTCAGTTTCAAAATGGTTTTGTACTGGGTTTTGGCATTAACTTAGGCGCAGAAGACTTGGTAAAATTCAGCAAAGACTTTGGACTTGATGCTCGAGTTGACCTCGAAGGTTCATTTGGCGCGGGTGCTTTTTTATTTGGTTTGGGCGCAGGTGTATACGCTTCGTACCAAATTTCTGATATTGACATTTACTTTGGACCTCGAGTGATTGTGCTACTGTCCCCAGCTTCAGCTTTTGGCTTTGGGGCGTTGCTCGGTCTGCGTTATGACTTGTCAAATACGCTTGCACTGTACAGCGAAGTACGGTTTTTGTTCACACCAGCTTTTGATTACCAAGCTGCCCTTGGCGTGCGAATCCTGCTCTAAAAACCTTCTCTTGCGAGGCTCGAGACCCCCTACTCGAGCCTCCACACCAAACCTTAAAAGACCAAAAGCTCGAGCAATCAAGGACTCGAGTCAGGTGAAACATTTTCAAATTTGCACTCTCTCAAGCGTTACAGGGAAAACAAGTATGACCAAAGAACCTTTGCAAACCTATGTTCGACCAGTCCTCGAGCCGCAACCAGCCTATGCACTGGTGACTGCTGGTTTTTCTTTTCCTGTTGGTTCAACTTCGGCACTTGAACCCTTGAATGATGTGGAGAAAAAATGAAACGTTTTTTACTATCCCTTCCTTGGCTGGCACTGACCTTCATGGCGTGTCAACAAACCACGCTGAACCAACCTAAACCAATTGACCGCAATGGAAGCGCAATGCAGGCACAAGCCTTGATTGACTGGTTTCACAAGGATGCGCCCGAAAAATACCGTGCTTCAATCATGGGCGGAGTTCCTGAGGGTTGGCGTACCGGTACGAACACCTCACAATCTGGGGCTGAGTGGGCTAAAGTTTACCGTTCGTTGGATGTTATCAGTCCGTGGGCTGTGGGAAGATTTGCTGATAATGCTGGCGCAGATCGGTTCAACCAAAATTACATCATTCCAGATTTGCTCGAGACCAAGCGATTAGGGATTGAATATATGCCCGTGGTTTTTCCTGGTTTTTCTTGGAACAATCTTAAAAATAACGGACGAGTCAATCAAATTCCCCGCAATGGAGGTCGTTTTTATTGGAATCAAGTTTATAATGCGATCACTTCTGGCGCGACGATGATGAAAACAGCCATGTTTGACGAAGTAGACGAAGGAACAGCGATTTTCAAAATCTCTGAAGGGAAAGCATCCGCACCTGTCGAGTTTCCAATGGTCAATCTCGATGTAGACGGAGAAAAATTACCCTCCGACTGGTATTTGCGTGTGACCGGAGCAGCTACCCAAGTGCTGAAAAAAGAAAGAAAATTGACGAAGGATTTACCGTTACGTCCTTAGCAAATTAAGTACCAATCAATGGTACAAAATGGATTTAACTGAGCATTGCCACCAAAATCCCTAGAATTTCAGGTAGTTCCTCCAAGTCATAAGACCGATTATCCACGGTTAAAACCCGATGCTCGAGGTGTAAGAACTGCCAAGAATTTCCAATCGTCACAGCCCCATAAACTCGAGTTTGAGGCTTGCCCTCGCGTTCATTAAAAATTTGGGTGGCGACCATTTCGGCTGTGGCTTGGGCGATACCTTGCTTAAAATTCTCGTTCTTGGCTTCTACGACTATCAAAACAGGCGCTTCTAAATATAACTGCTGAGTTGACTTAGAAAAAAGAAAATCACAAATCCCAATTAAACCTTGTTCAGAATCCACGTTAAATTCCACGCCACTAAACACCGAAACTTGGTCATGCACCAGTCCACGAACCTCGAGCAGAATCGGTGCAATAATAAATTCGCTTCTGGCTTTTTCCGTATTTTGTTTGACTGCTACCGAAGCACCACGTTCAAGAATATAAGTTAGCGCGGGTGTTGGTTGGATTGGCGTAAAAGCAACTCCCAAAGGCTGGTTATCAATTAATTGCAAATCAAATTTTTTAATCACGGTTGGTAAAGTAAAATTACTGTATGCCATTTGTTTAGTGTAGTCGTTTCGTTCCTGAGTTTCTACGAGGAAAATAAGTATTTTCTTAAAGCAACTATTTGTGAGTTTCGGAAATCCCGAACCACTTGAATTTGCGGATCAAAAACATCAAAACCATGAAATGCACCTCCGACCACTACAAGTTCAGTCTCGATGCTACTTGCTTCTAACCGCTTTGCATACGTTAAATCTTCGTCATAAAAAACATCCAGAGACCCCACGCCAATCCAAACGGGAGGCAAACCAGTGAGGTCTTCTCGGCGGGCAGGTACGGCATAAGGAGGTGTGGTTTTTGCGCCACACGCTGTTCCTAAGTAGCTCTCCCAACCAAATTGATTACTTTTTTGCGTCCAAGTCACATTTTGGCTGTCATCTATTTCGGTACGCAGTACAGTTCGATCATCAAGCATCGGGTAGATAAGTAATTGAAGTGCCACTTTGAATTCTTGTCGGTCATAAATAAGTTGTACCAGAGCCGCAGCCAGTCCACCACCTGCGCTCGCCCCGCCAATGGCAATTCGGTTTAGATCTATGCCCAGTTCTCGAGCTTGCGAAACAACCCATTTTAAGGCAGCATAACAGTCGTCTAATCCAATTGGAAAAGGATACTTTGGTGCGTACCGGTAATCCACTGAAACCACTGTGATGCCTAATTCTTGAACATACTGCGAACAACAACCATCATCTTGTTCTGGCTTGCCGACCACATAACCACCGCCGTGCATCCAAATCAGCACAGGAGTTGGTGTTGTTGCCATTTTTGGTTTGTAGACCCGTACACGAATCTTTGCTTGACCTGATTCGATAAAAATATTTTCGATGAAAACACTTTGCGGAGTTTTGGCTTTAGGCATGATGGACATAATCAAACGCATCAGCCAAAGGTTTTTTTTATTAAAATCAAATTTTGGAGTTCTGTTTGCAATTTGTAAAAGCTGAGGATGAATTTTAGAAATTTCTTTTTTCATGCGAATACTCCGTGTGCGTTGTTGGTTTGAACAGAGTCTACCTCAGTTTCCACCGTGCGACGCTGATGCGACGCTTTGTGTAGCATAATCATCGTATCGCTCGAGAACTCGAGGAAAAAAGGAGCATCATGTCTGAACCCACTTCCGTAGCGGCGAGCCGCAAATACGACCTGTACAGCCAGACCACCAAAGATAATCCGTATCCTGTGTTTGCCCAGATGCGTCTCGAGAATCCTGTCTATTCGCAACTTGGGTTGGATGGAAAAACCAAAATTTGGTTTGTGACTCGCTTTGAAGATGTTCAATACATTCTGCATCACGATGAACTTTTTGTGCGTGACTCCAAAAATGCTCTACCCGCCGATAAAGTACATCAGCCCAGCCAACTCGAGGCGTTGATGTTTAACCATATGCTCAATAAAGACGGCGAAGATCACCGCCGCTTACGCACCTTGGTCAGCCAAGCCTTCACCCCGTCTCGAGTGCGTGAAATGCGACCTCAAGTCCAAGCCATTAGCGATGATTTAATCGCAGCCATTAAGTCCAAAGGGCAAATGGATTTAATTGCTGATTATGCGTTTGCATTACCAACGATTGTGATTTCCCAAATGCTGGGTATTCCCACCACAGACCGTGAGCGTTTTAAGCAATGGACCGAAGCCACCATCGCGCCAGCCCTGACACCAGAAGCCCAAGCCAAGGCAGGAGCGCTGTTGCAAGAATTTGCGGCATACTTAGGCGAACTGTTTGCTGCGCGGCGTTTGAATCCACAAAACGATTTGATTTCGGCGTTGCTCCAAGCCGAAGAAGCCGGCAATCAACTTTCCGAATCTGAACTTTATAGCACCGTTGTGCTGCTGATTATTGCTGGACATGAAACCACCGTCAACCTAATTGGCAATTCGATTCTTGCACTGATGCGTTTCCCCGAAGCTCGAGCAGAGTTGCAACAACACCCCGAACAAATGGCTGGCGCTTTAGATGAATTCCTGCGTTACGATAGCCCTGTCGAACGGGCTTTCTCGAGATGGGCTGCTAAGGATACCGAACTTGGCGGGCAGCAAATCAAACAAGGCGATTTGGTCATGGGCATATTAGGCGCTGCTAATCACGACCCAGAAAAATTCCCTAACCCAGAGGTGCTTGACCTTTCGAGAGATGCAAAACGCCAATTGGCATTCGGACACGGAATGCACTTTTGTCTGGGGATGCCTTTGGCTCGGCTCGAGGGTGAAATTGCCCTGAATTCCTTGTTGCAAAACCTGCCGAATTTGCGCCTTGGGGTCGGCGAAGAAGACCTGACTTGGCGTACCCTGCCAATGTTTCGTGGCATGAAACAAATTCCAATCGTTTGGGATATGAGTACATGAAACCCATTTTTTTAATCATGGGAACACCTGCCGCAGGCAAAAGCACCATTGCTAAAGCCTTGACGCAGCGCTTTGAGAAGGGGCTGCATATTCCCGTGGATGACCTGCGCCACATGGTCGTCTCGGGCTTGTCAGACATGGGTTTTGAAGTTCCACCCGCCACGCTCGAACAGGTGCGCTTGGCTCGAGAAGCCGCTTCGAGCATGGCAAGGATTTACTCAGATAACGAATTTGCAGTTGCTATAGATGATTTTTGGTACGGTGATAAACCCGACGAAGTGTACGCGCAAAAAATCGGGCAACGTGTGACCCGAGTTTTACTGCTCCCAAACCTCGAGACAACAGTGCAGCGCTTGTACTCGAGAAACCCAGAAGAGGGCAGTTTTAAGCAGATTCTCGAGCAAGCGATTCGGCAATTGCATGTCCAGATTGCAGTGCATCCAAAGATTAATTGGCTGGTGATTGACTCGAGCGGTTTGAGTGTTGAACAGACTGTAGATAAAATCCTTGCGAGAACGGAAAGAACTTGAAGACAAGGCTTTTGATGACGTTATACAAAGAGCCCAATCCCTAGAAGCGTTCCGTCCCCGTCTTGAGTCCTAGAGGTGTTCTTGCAACCGATCTTGCACCCGCCAGAGTAGTTGAATCAGTTTCTCTTGCTCTTTTGGACTCAGCACCTCCATCCATATTTTTTCTGCGCGGTGAATCGGTACGCGCACTTCGTCCGCTACCCTGCGCCCCTCATCGGTGATTTCAACAAGGAGCATTCGGCGGTCCGACGGGTGCGGTTTGCGCTGGACGTAACCCCGGCGTTCAAGTGAGTCGAGCAATCCGGTGATGGTCGCTCGGGTCACGACCAGTCTATCGCTAATCTCGTGCGGCGAGAGGGGACTGTTCGCATTTGCCAATGCGATCAGTGCCAGCCCCGTGGCGATACTGAGGTCGAACGGACGCTTAATTGTCTCGATGTGACTGAGCAAAAGATCATTGGTGCGGACGATGTTCAAGACGCACTCTGTGGCTTTTCTGCTACTCTCGGGCCAGCGTTGCTCGAATCCTTCGGATAGTGTTATGTGTTGCATGGTGTGCTATTCTCCTTCTTTTTACTATTGGCACAGATAATCAGCACCAAGATAGTTAGGGACTTGACAAATTTAGTTTGACCCCTTATTATCACCTTACAAGCAATCAGGTCGGGTGTAAAGATACATTCGTAATCACGCGACACACATGCAAGGCCTCTGCTGAGAAACGACCTATCTGGCTGGTTAAAACTTGGCGCTCTGAATACTCGAAGTGTCTAAGAAAATACCTCACGCAATCATTTTCGCATTTACCAAGATTTTGACATCAAAACCCCAACATCCCCGAACGCCCTTGAAGTCGAAAGGAGCGAAGTGTCAAGTATTGTCTGTCCTAGACCATTGTTTGCATCCATGATACCCACAACCCCCAATGCCGAGCTGGGCTGGAAGTCCACGCGACGCTCACGCAACGCACCCTTTGGCATACTGGCATCGTTCACCTATTGAATACCAGCCGTCAGTGTGGCTCTTGTGTTCGCAGCAAAGGAGAATACGTATTTTGGCACTCGACCCCAAGCCCTCTAGCCCAAAGGAGAAAAGCATGACTACCCTATTTGTAAGACACCAAGTGAGCAATTTTGATAACTGGAAAAAGATCTACGACGAGCTTGGAGCTACTCGCGAAAAGATGGGGGTCAGCGCAGCCAGCGTCCACCGTGATGGTACCGACCCCAATACAGTAATGGTTACCCACCGGTTTCCCAACATCGGTGCAGCCACCGCTTTTGCCAACTCCGAGGAACTCAAAGCTGGCATGGGACGGGCTGGGGTTACCAGCCAACCGGAGATGTGGTTTACCGACGACGTTGAACACACCGCGCACTAGACCAAAGCTAGAACACTCGCTCGAGACCACCTGAATTTTGCAAGCAACCATCGAGCCAGTCTGGGATATTCTTTCCGACCCCTACACTGGCTCACTTGATTCCCAACGTTTTGTAAGGTGCGCTCGAGCACCGCACTACCTACCTATTTTGGAGTTTTATACCGAAGGTACGGTATTACTAATTAGGCTGGTGTCAGTAAACTCACATTAGAAATAACCAAGGTGTCTGAAAATGCTAACTATTTCTCAAGTCAACTCAGAAGCCGAAATTGTAGCTGTTCAAGAACTAATGCGCGAATACGCAACGTGGGCTTTCACACTCATCCCGGGCAGTAATGAAGCGCCTACTTGGGAGGGATTCGACGAGGAGTTGGCGACATTACCCGGTATTTATGCACCACCAGGGCGTTTACTACTAGCCATGCAAGATGGAAAGCCAGCAGGGTGTGTATGTCTCAAAGCACATGATGCCAATACCAGTGAACTCAAGCGGCTCTACGTGCGTCCCATCTTTCGGGGACAAAACATTGGTCAGCAATTAGTCAAAATTCTTGTTAAAGAGGCACGTCAATCCAGATATCAACGGATCGTGCTGGATAGCCACGCTTCGATGAAAAAAGCACATGCAATCTATTTGGAAGTTGGATTTAGATTGGTGAGCGCCCCGAATGATTTTCCAGAGGAACTCAAACCAGTTGTGGTGTTCATGGAGTGTGATCTATCTGATGCAACCAATGAAAATGAAGTAGATTGAAAGTGTTACAGACTTTATTCGCACTGCGCCCAACTCAGCGTGTAGCCGACCCGTCCAGTTGCATCCAGAGAAGGCTTTTTTTGCACAATAGATAACGCAAAACCAAAAATATTTGAACCACTATGTCAAAACATGATTTGCCACTGAGACTGTTGGTAATGTCCAAAAAAACCTAACAAAGCAGGGATCTATTCAAATGATTAGATGATCTTCCGTTTCATACACAACCCTCTTGGAATTTACATAAGCAATATCAGTTTTTTTCTGTTTACGACACTGATTTTCTGGTTCCTCGAGAAATCAATCAAATCAATTCACAACTTGCTTAAAAATACACTCTTCCCAAAGTTGCTTGGCAGTACACAATTGCAAAAAACTCAAGAAAATACCTCACGCAATCATTTTCGCATTTACCAAGATTTTGACATGCTTAACTCCTGACAAGAAATTGCTTACATTCAGCTTCAAAATCGAAAACCCAAAGTCCCAGAACGCCCCTGAAGTCGAAAGAAGCGACGTGTCAAATACTGTCTGCCCGCGCCCTAAGCCCTCTCGCAAAAGAGAAATTTTATGGTTCAGATCATCGTTCACCACACCCTCACCGATTGCGCCAGATTCAAGCCCAACTCGAGCAAATAAAGGAGCAACACATGACACAACTTTTAGTCAAACATGCCGTCAGAGACTTCAACCTCTGGAAAACCGTCTACGACTCGCTGGCGGACCTGCGAGACCAGCATGGCTTTGTTAGTTCCCGCATCTTGCGAGACGCGGATAACCCCAATCAGGTCGTGGTAATCGAGGAATACCGCACGCTCGAGGGAGCCAAAAACTTCGCACAATCTACAGCGTTGCGTGTGGCAATGGGTCATGGGGGTGTGATCAGTACGCCCGACATTACCTTTCTCGAGTCCGTTTGAATCAACACTGAACCAGACCTCGCTCGAAACCAATTTCAACTGCAAACCACACCACAGGAGGAAATCATGAATCGTCGTCAAATGCTCAAATTGGGACTGTCCAGCGCCGCCACAAGCATGATCGTACCCGCTTTGCCCGGATTACTCTCGAGCGCCAGCGCCCAAGCCCTCGTGCCTGCCTTCGGCACCCGTCGCTCCATTGAAAACAGCGTTTATTACAACGGAAACGTCTTCAGTTTCCTCGCCGACTCGAGAGCCACTAGCGGAAGTTACGCGATGTATGAGGTAACTATCCGTCAAGGTCTCGAGCCGCCACCGCACACGCACACCCGCGAGGACGAAATCTTCTTGATCCTAGAAGGCGAGGCAACTTTTAAAAGCGGCAATGTCACCGACGAAGGCAAACCTGGCGACCACATCTTCCAACCGCGCAACGAATTGCACTCGTTCAAAATCAAAACCCCAACCCTACACGCCATCATCATGGTCACACCAGGCGGACTCGAGAAGGCGTTCCAAGCGCGGGGCAAACCCGTGACCTCGCTCGAGTTGCCACCAGTACCCGCACCGCCCACGCCCGAACAGATCGCAGCGACTTTCAAGTTCTTCGCGGACAACTACGGCGTTATCTACGCACCGAGACAGTAAGCGTCAGAGCGCATTGTGCCACCACCGCTTAAAAAACACTCGGTCGTGGCGAAGCTGACCCCGATTGCGAAACAAAACGGACTGGAGATTTTAGATCCTCCCGGCGCATCGAAGGCTTAAAGCTCGAGAATGTCCAAATTCGGGTACTCGAGACGTTGATTCGCCCCAATGAAGAAACAGCCGTGCATACCCACATTTGGTCTGGGGTTTTGTACATCATCTCTTGGAGCGATTTTATTCGTTATGACGAGCATCGCAATGTCATGATGGATTCGAGCCGCATGACAAGTGCGCCACTTGAGGGAAGGGAACGGCAATTCTGGCTACACCTCTGCCGCCGCATTCACTGCGAAATGTTGGAACTAAAAACATTCATGTCGTTCTGACTGAATTCAAAACCTGACTTCGCCTCGAGTCTGAAAGGACAGCCCTGTTTGGTATATACTCTCGGTAATACCATCAGGAGGTCTTTATGATTGCCACTGCCAAGCTATTTAAGAATGGACGAAGCCAAGCCGTCCGACTGCCAAAAGAATTTCGTTTTGAAGGTACAGAAGTGCTGATTGAAAAAGTTGGGAATACAATTGTTCTTACCCCAAAAGAAAATCGTTGGGACAGAATGTTGGCGGCACTGGAAATGTTTGACGGTGCAGATATTGAACGCAACCAACCATCTGCTCAAGAACGCGATTGGGGAGATTTGTGGGAATAGATTTTATGCTTGATACAAACATTTGTATTTACATAATAAAGAATCACCCACCAAAAGTCAGACAAATACTCGAGCAGAAAAAGGATTTTGAGATTGTCCTTTCAACTGCTGTGGTTTTTGAACTCCAATATGGTATCGAAAAAAGTCTGGCTCGAGAAAAGAACCAAATTGCGTTGGAGGAATTTTTGATAGGTTTTGAAATTGCTACTTTTGATAGAGCCGCCGCAACTCGAGCCGCAAGTATTCGGGCTGGACTTGAAAGAAAAGGAACGCCAATTGGTGCGTATGATTACCTGATTGCGGCTCATGCCCTTGAGTTAGGCGCAACTTTAGTCACCAATAACCTCAAAGAATTTAGGCGAGTGCAAGGCTTACACCTCGAGAATTGGTTTGCTTAGTTAAGCGACACGACTCAAGTACCCACGCCAAGATACGCATCTTATCTCGAGGTTTGCCACAGACCCCGACGAATTTAAAAACACACCGATTCGTTCTCTACGATTTGTCAGTGATGCAGAAGGTCATGTTGTCAAAGCCGAAATGTTCGGACGAGGTACGAGACTATCAAAAAATCTTGAATCACTTTATCCAAATTCTGTAGAATTGGTAAAAAATATGTCCATCACAACTTAATTTTGTATTACGCGCTGTGAGCCTCGAGAAGCCGCCTTGAAATTGGCTCGAGGGTTCTAACACCTTATAATCTGGTCACTCGAGGTCATCACGCATTTTTTCCATTTTCTCGAGGGCTTCGCGTCTGGTCTCCATGTCCATCTTGGCATAAATAGCCGAAGTATTGACACTGGCATGACCGAGTAAATCTGCAACAACGTGTAAATCCTTGGTGGCTCGGTACAAGTGCGTTCCAGCAGTTCGCCGCAGCGTATGCAGTCCCCACATCTCACTTGGTAGCCCAGCGCCCACGTAATAACCCTTGGCTATAAATCTTGCGCCATGCGTGGTTAAACGCCGTCCGTGACGCTGATTCCTCGAGATACTGACAATCAGTGCTTTTTCGATTTCAGGAATTTCACCGCGCAATTCAAGACCACCCCGCACCTCGAGCCAACGCTTCAATAAAAGAATCAATTCGTTAGCAATCGGTATAATGCGTTTTTTGCCGCCTTTACCGCTTTGGACTGTGATTCGTTTAAGACTAATTTCAACGTCGGTCACATCTAAACTAATGATTTCTTTGGCTCGCAACCCACCCGAGCCACCAAGCGCAATTAAAAGTCCATCTCGAGTACGACGCGGGTCGTCCACATTGTACTTCTCGAGTGGTGCATTAACAATTTCACGGTACAGGGCAGGGGAGAGCGCCGACTTTTTCAAATGGGCTGGGGTGGGGTCTCGAGGGGCTTTGACCTCGGCGGCAGGATTGACTGTTGTGGCTTTTGCCCAAATTAAAGCGCGATACAAACAACGAACACCATTTAAGTACGTGATGATGCTCCCAGCTTTCATGCCCTCAGCTTGCAAAGTCACCAACCAAGTTTCCATATCATCCGCCTCGAGCCGTGTGACCTCGAGCCGATTAGAAGCTCGGCTACAAAACTCGAGAAAGCGCTTGACCGACGCAGCATAGAGGAGACGAGTATCGTTAGAAGTTAAGGCTTTACGCGCACTTTTTAGGGTTAAGTAATGGTTTAGTAACTCGAGCAGGGTAGCCAAGTCTTGTTCGTGTGCGGCGCGGACAGCTTCGCGTTTACGGTTTTCAGCAGATTGGAATTTACTGGAAAGAACTAGCTCGAGACTCATGTTTCTATACCGATTTGTTCTTTGAATAAATCAAATAAATCACCAAGCTGGTCAGGAAATCCCCAACCCATATCTGAGGTTGACTTAACAATTTTTTGAAGTTGAGCCATGTACACCCGTGGTGTTGGATGTTTTGCAATTTGTTTTAAGACTTCTTCAAAAACAGTTTCAATACTAATGTAAAATTGCTCGTCAATATCACCATATGTTGCGGTACACCGAATTCCCATTTCTACAAAGTGCAACTGAATTGCTATGGCTTCTTGTATTGGAGCAACTTTGATATATTGTCGCATTGCTTTACGAGCCGCACCTGTTTTACAACTTGGAAAGCCCCGTGGTGGGTCAAAGGCTTTTTCGATTTCTTTCATCACAGGCGCTTCTAAAGCCTCAAGGCTGGCTTGTTTATCCACCACACCCATGAGAAAGGATTTATTGGGAGTGGATAAATCATAGAATTGTTTGATAAGCTCGAGTAAATCGGTACTATCAAAGTTTTGCAGTTCTTTTTTAATGGCTGTCCAAGTTGGTTTTGTAGGCATAGATTAAATTATAGCATATAGATTCGTTTACTGAAAGAAAGGTAAGTATAATTTTGAGCCTCAAGAAGTTCTAAACTAAACCATGACTGGACTCGAGCGACTGATTGCTAACCCTAAGAACCTTGGACGTGCTGCGCTGTACACCAACCACACAGGGGTGACTCGAGACTTTACGCCAGCAGCAGTAGCCATTCAAAAGGCTGGGATGAAACTCGAGAAACTGTTCGCGCCAGAGCATGGTATCGATGGAAGTGGTAAGGAAGGCGAAGCCCCAGAGGTGGCGTTCGATACTGCCAGTGGTTTACCAGTAGTCACACTTTATGACAAGTCACCCTCCGAGGTTGTTTCAGCACTCGAGGGCTTAACGTGTGTGCTGTTTGATATTCAAAGCGTTGGGACACGTTTTTACACCTACTTAGCGAGTCTGGCACGACTGCTCGAGGCGTGCCGTGAAGCTGAAGTTCCTTTGATTGTGCTTGACCGCCCTAATCCCAACGGAAACCGTATTGAAGGCGCAATGCTCGAGCCAAGTTACGCTTCGTTTGTCGGTATCCCAGATGTACCGTTGCGCTTTGGACTGACCTATGGCGAAATGGCAATTCACTTATCGAATGATTGGGATGGTCTCGAGGTGATTCAATGCGATTTGTCTGACCCTCTCACTTGGGTTGCACCTAGCCCCAATATGCCAACGCTCGAGACCGTGGCGCTTTACCCCGGAATGTGTTTACTCGAGGGTACGGATTGGTCTGAAGGTCGCGGTACAGCCCTCCCCTTTCAAGTTTTTGGTGCGCCAAATGTGGATGCCCATGGTTTGGTCAAAAGATTAAATGCGCTCGAGTTACAGGGTCTGCGTTTTCGAGCGACATATTTCACGCCAACTTATCAAAAACACAATGCTTTACTTTGTGCTGGAGCGCAAATTCATGTTATCGGGCAACTCGAGGATATGCTACCAATTGGGCTGAGTATCCTAACAGTGGCACAGGAGTTTGGGGCAGAGTATAAGTTGGCATGGTTGCAAAAGCTGCTGGGTACGGGCATTCTCGAGTCGGATTTAACCTTAGAGAACATCCCAAATCTGATTCGGGCTTGGAATGAAGCGACAAAACGCAGTTGGGTGATGGAAGGTATTTTATATCCTCGGGATTTAATCTTGTCTTGAAATTTATGGCTAAACACGTCAGAATGCAGGTCTACAAAAATTGAGGAGGATAGTATGCAACTAAAAAATCGTTTTGCGTTGGTGTTCAGTGCTTTGGCAGCCGTCGCCGTAGCCCAAGGCAGTATTCCCGCGACCGTTCCCGCCGTGATGTTTCAACAAGAAGGTAAACGTGGTGGCGTTTTTACCCAAGCCATTACCACTGCGCCCGTCACCTTTAATTATTATAATGCGATAGACGGTGCAACCCAAACGGTTCTGAACAATGTCTTCGACAGACTTTTAACCTTAAATCCATACACCAATAAAATCTATCCAAATTTGGTCGAATCTTGGCAGTTTTCAGAAGATGGCTTGGTTTTAACGATGCGTTTGCGCGATATAAAATGGTCGGATGGTACGCCCATGACTGCTGATGATGTGCTGTTTACGGTGGATGACCTTGCCAATAATCCAAACTTACGGGCAAATTTTACCACCCAGTTGCGAATTGGTGGCAAGTCTTTGGTTTTTGAAAAAATCAATGCTCGAGCCTTTAAAATCATCATGCCAGTCCAGTATGGCGCGATTCTCAATGTCCTGACTTTTTTCCCAATCATGCCAAAGCATAAACTCGAGCAATTTGACCCCAAAGGTAAACCAGCCGAATTTGCTCGAGCTTGGGCAACTGACTCTAAATTATCCGAGATTGTTGGCACAGGTCCGTTTGTGTTATCAAGTTATGTGGCAAATCAAAAAGTGACGATGGGGCGCAATCCCAACTCTTGGCGCAAAGACCCTTCGGACAATCAACTGCCCTACACCGATAAACTCGAGTATTTGGTGATTAACTCGCCAGAAGCCCAAATTGCCCAACTTAAAGCGGGTACTTTAGATAGCCTAAGCATCACTGGGGCGCAGTTTCCAGACCTCAAAGCCGCCGAAGTGCGCGACAATAAAGTCAAAGTCTTGCGCGGCATCGGCTTAAACAGCCCACCGTGGCATTGGTCGTTTAATATGGACTCGAGCAACCCAGATTTAGCCAAAGTCTTTAGGGACCTTAAATTCCGTCAAGCCATGAATCTGGCACTCAACCGCGAGCGCGTGATCGAAAGTGTGTTTAATGGTTTAGCCAGTTTACCCGGACATGGGGTTGCCCCAACTTCGGATTGGTACTTTAATACCCGCGATTATTTTCCCAAGTGGAATCTCAAGGCAGCCGACGACTTATTGGATAGTATCGGCTTAAAAGATACCGATGGTGATGGTGTTCGCAATCTTGGTTCTGGCAAGCAACTCGAGTTTTCTTTGACCCACGCGGCTGACTCGAGTGTTGCTCCAGCCATGGGCGCAATCATTCAAAATGACTTAAAGCAAATCGGGGTTCGGGTCAATCTGCGTGGTGTGGCAGGAAATACGGTGCTTGGAACTGGGCAAGCTGGTAATTTTGACAGCATTCTATTGACATTTGGCGATCAACCCGACCCACAATTGCGTAAGGATATTTGGCAACCCGGGCGAGGCTTAAATTATTGGCGCAAGAGCTTACAGCCACAAGGTACAGCCGCGATTAACACCAAAAATATGTTCCCCTACGAACGCCGTATTTTTCAGATTTTTGAAGAAGCCGAACGGCTTGGCGACCAAAATCGCCGTAAAGCCCTGTACGACGAGTGGCAAGTCTTATTTGCTAAGCATATGCCCGTTATTTTAATTACCAAGCCAGATGTTTTGGCAGTCGCCAATAACCGCATTGGCAACTTTTTTGCTCGAGATAACCGAGTTTTATGGAGTCCAGCAACGGTCTACGAAAAATAATCCAGCAGCTAAGAACGGCAATCTTGCACACAGAAGCTGTTTTTACGTTAGACTGTAAGGCGTTGCACCAGTTCATGGTCTGTTTTCGTCAATCACTCAACAAGTTTTTTGGAGGTCTCGAGATGAAGTTATTACTGGTTGGTTTCGTTGCACTGCTTGCTTTTACGTCCTGCGCTCCAGATTTGAATCGTCCCACACTGCGTCCTGTGATTATCAAACTTTCTGAACCCGCTAAAATTGGCGAAACCGTCACGATTCAAGGTCGCTACCTTGGCAGCAAAGAAAATGGCTTGGTTTTATTTAATGCTGATGCGCTTGGTAAAAGCGGAGTCAATGCAGGCACAGCTGATGTCATTTCTTGGACTGCTTCGGAAATCCAAGTAAAAATTCCGATTGAAGCTCGTCCCGGCGGGAATTTCTTGTTTGTCAGCGTCGGTGGAATTCTCAGCAATGGTATGGCATACAGCGTCACTAAGTAAATTAACTCGAGGACGAAAGCGACTAGGCTTTCGTCCTTATTCTTTTCTGGTTCAAGCCACAGTAGAATCAGGTCATGAAGTTTCAAACCATCAAAGGCACTTTTGACCGTTTACCAGCCGACTCGAGTCAATGGCGCTTTATCCAAGAAACCGCCCGCACTGTTCTCGAGCGCTTTGGAGCAGGGGAAATTCACACGCCAGTTTTTGAAGATGTTGGCGTTTTTCTAAAAGCGGTTGGCGATTCTTCGGATATTGTGCGTAAAGAAATGTATACCTTTACCGACCGAGGCGGACGCAATTTATGTTTACGTCCAGAAGCCACGGCTGGCATGGTACGCGCCTATCTCGAGCATGGCTTTGGTTCAAAGCCCACACCGGTCAAATTCTGGACGTTTGAGCCGATGTTTCGCGGCGAGAAACCACAAAAAGGACGTGAGCGCCAATTTCATCAAGTTGGTTTTGAAATCCTTGGGCTTGCCGATGCCCTTGCCGATGCTGAAATCATTGATGCAGGAGTGCAGCTTCTCTCGAGCTTGGGAATTAAGGATTATGTGATTCACCTTGGTTCAGTTGGCGACCCAGAAGATAGAGCAACTTATAATCAGTATTTGCGCGATACCCTCTCCCCTGTTCTTGAGCAGTTGAGTCAAGATTCTCGGGAGCGTCTGGTCTTAAATCCAATGAGAATTTTAGACAGCAAAGACAAAGCCGATCAAGCGCTGTTGCTCGAGTTACAAGTCAAACCAATGCTCGAGTTTCTAGGCGTGGCGGCTCGAGAACACTTTGAAGCGGTTCAAAAGTGCTTAATTGCTTGGGAGATTCCTTTTGTGGTGGACTCGAGCATTGTGCGTGGCTTAGATTATTACCGTCGCACAGCTTTTGAGTTTATCCATAACGACCCAAGTATGGCTGGGTGCAGCACGATTCTGGCAGGTGGGCGTTACGATGGTCTTGCCGAGATTCTGGGCGGACAGCACACGCCGGGCGTAGGCTGGGGTTGCGGCGTAGAACGGGTAATCCTTGCGATGGAAGCCGAGCAGATTGCTGTGCCAGACCTTGAGAAACCACTGGTTTACGTTATCCCACTGGATGAAGACAGTATTTTATATGCACAAAATGTGGCTCGAGCCGTGCGAAGTATTGGGCAAGCGCTTTGTGCTTATAAACCTAAAAAACTTGGAAAAGCCTTAGATGAGGCAAATAAAAACGGCGCAAAGTTCTTAGTTTTTATTGGCGACCGCGAACGTGATTTCAATAAAGTAACATTTAGGATTATGGCAACTGGAATGTTTTCCAACGTTATGTACTTAAATGAATTTATTGAACGACTAAAAAATCCAGAGGAACTAATTCAATATATTGAGTCTCTACCAATGGAATCTTCAATAAAACCTTAATCTCGAGTATAGTGTTTCTATGACTGCACTGCTTGAACCTCCAATTACCAGAGGTGCAATTCCAATACCGCTCATGCGCGTGGATTTAGCCCATTATGACCGTATGATTGCGGCTGGTGTGTTCGATGACCAAAAAGTGGAGTTGTTAGACGGTCTGATTTTGGAGCGTGAACCCATGAAACCTGTTCATTACACTCGAGTTAAACGTATTTATGATCGTTTGCTTAGTCAGTTTTCTGGATTAGCTACGGTGTATTCCGAAGTTCCGATCGAATTACCGCATGATGGTCGTCCACATCCTGATGTTTTACTGGCTCGAGTTGGCGCAGGCGACGAAAATTACACAATGCCAGAAGATATTTTTTTGCTGCTCGAGGTAGCGGATACTTCTTTGGAGCGAGACCGAGAATTCAAGAGTTTTTTATATACAAGAGATTTTATTGGTGAATATTGGATTTTGAATTTGCGGCTGAATCAACTCGAGGTGTACCGTGAACCAAATGGCGAGGCGTATACTTCTAAATTGGTTTTTCCTTTTGGGGTCAAGGTCGCGTGTTTGGCTTTTCCAAACCTCGAGATTGATTGGTCATAATATGAACTCGAATTGGGTTGAAGAATTTGAGGCAGCCGCTAAACGCCCGTTAAAAACACGTCTCAAATATGCTTTTATCAAAACTTATAAGCCAATTCTCGACGACGAACCTTTTCATGCCTTTAAGACCATGCACGACTACCGAGAATGGTGCAAGCAATTACCTTCGTGGCTTGGGTTTGAACGTGTTTAATTACCAACAAGCCCTTGAAGTTCGTGATGCTTTTGAGCGTTAATAATTTATGAGTCGCTTGCCCTAGCGTTTGCCTGTTAAACTCGAGCGATGAAACGAACCCACTATTGTAATGACCTCTCGCAAAGCCACGTCGGTCAAATTGTGACCTTAAACGGCTGGGTTTCTCGAGTGCGCGAATTCCCCGATACCCGTTTTATTGTGCTGCGTGACCGCTCTGGCATCGTGCAAATTACGGTAGACTCGAGCAATTTATGTTTTGCGATCGCCGACCAGTGCAAGTCCGAATATGTTCTCGAGGTCGTAGGAATTGTTCAGGCTAGAAGCGAGCAAAATAAATCGGCTGCCTATGCCACGGGTGCAATAGAAATTATTCCAACCACTCTCGAGATTTTAGCCAAATCCAAACCCGTACCGTTTCCAGTGGATGGCACGCCAATCACCACCTCCGAAGAAATTCGCTTAAAGTATCGCTATTTGGATTTGCGCCGTGAGCCTTTGCGCGAAGCCTTAAAGCTGCGCTCTAAAACAATTTCGAGTATTTATCAGTTTTTGGACTCCGAAGGTTTTATCAGTGTCGAAACACCAATGCTGACCAAATCCACCCCAGAAGGCGCACGAGATTACCTTGTTCCAAGCCGTACCAGTGCTGGCAATTTTTATGCGCTGCCGCAAAGTCCACAGCTTTTTAAGCAACTTTTGATGATTGCTAATTTTGATAAGTATTTCCAGATTGCGCGTTGTTTTCGTGATGAAGATTTACGAGCCGACCGCCAACCAGATTTTACGCAACTCGATATTGAGATGAGCTTTGTGGATGTGGACGATGTTCTTTTATTAAACGAACGTTTGATTCAACACGTTTTTAAGCAAACCCTAAATGTGGATGTACCTCTCCCCTTGCCGCGTCTAAGCTATGAAGATGCACTTAACCGCTTTGGTTCAGATAAACCCGACCAGCGTTTTGGTCTCGAGATTCAAGATGTCTCAGGAATCGTTGCAGAAACTGGGTTTGCGGTCTTCAAAACTGCCCTCGAGTCTGGCGGAACGGTACGGGTTTTAACTGTACCAGCCGAACTCAGCCGTAAACAAATCGAAAGCCTCGAGCAAGTGGCAAAACAAAATGGTGCAAAAGGCTTGGCATGGACAAAAGCCACCGCTTTGGGTTTTGAAGGCGGAATCGCTAAGTTCCTCTCCCCTGCCGAAGTTGCTTTGTTGCTCGAGCAAACAGGTGCAGTTATAGGGCAGACGCTACTTTTTGGGGCAGATACTCGAGATACAGCCCTCAAGGCTTTAGGTGCGGTTCGCTTGGCATTGCGCGACGAGTTAAAACTGATTAGCGCAGATTCGCCACGCTTTCACTTTTCTTGGATTACAGATTTCCCGTTGCTCGAGTGGGATGAAGACAACCAGCGTTTTACCTTTATGCACCACCCGTTTACCAGCCCGAGTCTGGAAGATATGCACAAATTTGGAACAGCCGAAATGGGCAGCATGAAGGCTCGAGCTTATGATTTAGTCCTAAATGGTTATGAAGTTGGCGGCGGTAGCATCCGAATTCACCAGCCAGAAATCCAAGAAAAAATGTTTAACGCGATTGGTTTTAGCACACTTCAGGCTCGAGAACGCTTTGGGTTTTTTATGGAAGCGCTCGAGTATGGCACACCACCACATGGCGGAATTGCATGGGGCTTAGACCGTATGGTGTCAGTCATGGCTGGGGCTGAGACCATCCGCGATGTGATTGCTTTTCCTAAAAACACCAAGGGTATAGACATTATGGCAGATGCACCAAGTATCGTGGACGAAAAACAACTGGCGGATTTGCATATCAAATTGCGCTAAGCTAACTTTTTTGGTCTGGATAAATTATAGGATTATGGGTAATAAGTGAAATAATTCACGATTATGCTAATTTCGTGAATTATTTATTGTAAATTAGTCAATGAGTTTACCTTCACAGTTTTCACACTGGAAACACGTGTCTCTACTGTAAACTCGGGCATACTAAGGAGAACCATGAAAAAGTTAATTATTGGCGCGTTATTCTCGAGTTTTATTATTGTTGCTTGTAATCCAACACCAATCCCAGATACGTTTGTTCGCTTTGTCAATACCATGCCCGACTCTACTGGTGTTAAGGTGTTTTTCGCACAGGACTTAATTAGCGGAGAAACCCCTGTTCCTTTTAAGGGAGCTTTCCCATCACTCACTTCGTTCCGTACCGAGAAACCAACTAACTTAACCTACAGTTTATGTCCAGCCGATTTACTCGATTGTCCAACGGTTGTTAAAAACAAAACCATTAATTTAGTTAGCAATATTCAAAACACTGTTTTCTTAATCGGAACGAAAATGACAACCGATGATTCAGGGACAGATGCTCGACCTTTGGAAGTCTTAAATTTCACAAGCGAAACAGCTACGCCTTCGGTTGGTAAAGCACGAATTCGAGTTCTTCATGCGCTGCCGAATCTTGATGCTAAAAAACTTGACTTATACATCACTGCCCCAGATGCCGCCCTGAGCGGTTTTCCACCGGAATTACTCTATAAAAATATCTTTGATTATCGTGACTTAACTGCTGGTTCGTATCAGATTCGTGCAACCGCTCCAGCCGTCACCGACACGATTTTGGTAGACTCTGGGACGCTGGCGCTTGAAGCAGGGAAAACCTATACCGCCGTATTGGTAAAACCAGATGTCAATAAATTAGGCGTAATACTTCTAACCGATAAATAAGGAATCAATCGAGGTTTTGAGTTAAATAATTTGCCGCCGCCAAACCGCTTTCAAAAGCGGTTTCAATTCTGCTGTTACCATCTGGAGCGCACCAATCGCCACAAAAAACAAGTTTATTCTGGGCTAAAAACGCTTCGGGATGAGGCTGGCTGGCTTGGGCATAACGCCAGCGATGAGCGATGACTTCAGTGGTCTCGAGTGGTGCGGCAAAGAGTTCTTGGATGGCTGCCAATAATTCAGCAATGATGGCTTGAGAATTTTGCTCGAGGTTGAGAAGACTCCATTGTGCATTGGCGTGAGCCACCAAAACTGGCTCTCCACCGCGCTTGGTGTGTTCTAAACTGACCCAAGAAAGAATCGGATGTTCCAAGCGTAAGGATTTCCAAGCCACCGATGGCAATTCTTTAAGCGCCACAATCAAAGCCCAGCATGGCACAAAACGAACCGCTTCTAGAGCAGTGGCAGTTGTTGGCTCGAGGATGGCTCGAGTCAATGCCAAGGCTTGCAGGGCTGGTGTATTGACCAAGACTGCTCGAGCTAGGTGTCTATCGCCATGCTCGAGAACGACTTGATGTTGGTCTACAACTGCACTGACCAAGGCATTTTGAACGATTTCGAGCGGTGGCTCGGAATCATCTCCATCGCGCAAGACTTTACCCAAAGTCGTCATACCCGCCGCGATGCTGTAGCGTGGATAGCCATTGGTGCTTTGGATTTGCCCAGATTGCCAAGTTTGGATACCGTGCTGCCAAACCTGTACGATGCCTCGAGACTCGAGTTGTTTGACAAAAGCCGCAAATGCCTCATTTCGCACCGTAAAAAATGGCGCACCATAATCTGCCAGCGCTCCAGAAGACAAGCGCTTGGTAGCAGCCCGACCAGCCACACCACGCGATTTCTCGAGAACCCGCACCGTAAAACCAGACCGCATCAAGGCTCGAGCGGCGGTTAGCCCTGCTACACCCGCACCAATAACCAAAACATCCACTTTTTCCATGCTGCCATTTTTTCAGTTTTTGCTGGTACTTTCTGCACTGTACACTGCACTTGGGATAAGCTGTTAGACAATGCTGACCCCTGAACACAAACAAAAAGTTCGTCAACTTGCTAGGGATTTTGTCGAAGTTTACGATGCCCGAGAGCCTTTTGACCTCGCCAATGCAATTGGCGTAAGGCTCGAGTACGGCGATCTCGGCGATAAGGATGGGGCGTTTGACCCCGAGCGCAATGTGGTCTTCTTGTCTAAAAAGTCTAGCCTCGAGCGGCAGCGCTTTACCATGGCGCACGAAGTCAGCCACTTTTTAATTTTAGCCGATGATGAATTTTTATCCGATTTACACGATGCTTACGAAGGCGATTTACTCGAGGCAAACATTGAAACGCTATGTAACATCGGTGCAAGTGCGATTTTGGTTTCCGAAGAACAACTCGAGGTGGTTTTAACTCGCTATGGGCAGAGCGCTCGAGCGGTCAGTAAAATTGCCCAGACTTTTGGTATTTCTAAACCCGCCGCCTGTGTGGTGCTGAGCGAAAAAATGCTTGAGCCAGCCGTGGTGGCAATTTTACGCGCCAAAGGAAAGAACACCACCCGACGCGAAATGCTCCACGATGGAGAAACACCACTTCGCAGCCTTGAAGTCAGCTTTGCCGCCAAAAGCGAAAGCATGAAGTACACCCTTGCCAACGGCACAATTATTCCTAACGAGCATCCAGCCTATGTGGCACTTGAGACAGGCTTACCAATCGAAGAAGAAAGTTACTTGCCTTTTAAGAGCGGCAAAAAAATGCCAGCTTTGGTGGACGCACATTCAGAAGGCAATATCGTCATTGTGGTCTTTCGTATTGAAGCATGAACAGTGTAGTATCATGTGAAATATATCACGATTATACTAATTTCGTGAAATTTTTATTGTGAATTTCCCTAGCAAAGTCAATCCAAGGAAACTCAAGTAGCAAGTAACGACCGCGAGTCTCAAAGATAAAAACGCTTTCTTATTTAACAGCTTCAAGCAACCATGCCCGAACATGAATTTGTGCCGAAAAATGCAGCAGTTCCGGCTTGGGCGGCAATCTAAAGCCGAGCCAATCGGTCATGGTGTTACTCGAGAAATCGGCTTGGGCGGGTTGCAATTGCCACGGCTGATGGTCAATCTCGCCTCGGAAAATTTGCCCAGTACGGTTAGCACTGTATAAACAATAGCGCTCTGTTAGCCAATGCTCAAGCGAACCTACTTGGCTTTGGTAAACTGCACCAGTCGGCTGGTATTGGCACGAAAAATCTGCTTTTGGCTCGGCTTGGTGGGTTCTCTGGCTGGCATAAGTGATGATCTTATTTTGACTCAAGACTTGCATTTTTGCATCCATGTAAGGCAGATGAAAACCAAATCGCGCCGCCCGCACGGCAAACAGGTTATTGCAATCGAGCGAAAAAAACCAAACACCAGACTTTTTACCGTTCGTCACATAAGTACGAACGTTTAATTCGTCAAAATCCGAAAGCCCCGGCACAGTCAGCCATTTTCGAGGACTGGTCTGGCGCATTTGAAACGGAACAACGCCAAGCCATGCAAAACCGTCAAAAGTCTCGAGTTGTAAGCCCTTGGGCAGCAGTGGCTCGAGTAGGCTTGGCTTGACTGCCCAGTGAGCAAACAGCAAGTTGTGCCACTCCATGTACATCACCCACGGGCGCGAAGGGATTTGCCACGGGCGGTGACTCACGATAAAAAACGCTTTTTGAGTTCTGGGGTCGGCATCATACACGAGACTTGCCGACCAAACCACGCATAACGATTTTTGGCAAGGAATTTATAGACAGCATCGCGCACAAATTTTGGCACAATCAGCAGTGCAAATGCCCAAGACCACGGCGCACCCAAGGCTCGAGCCAAGCGCAAAACCGCCTCCGAACGCGAATAGACCACGCCATTCTCGAGAAAAATCATGCTCTCGAGTCTGGTTGTATCCACCCCAAAAGGCTCGAGTTTATCTTGTGCGGCTTTGGATTGTAGGGCGGCAAAAACAATGGTTTTTTGTGTATCATGGCGCAAAATCCATTGCACCGTACCATTGCACAAATTACAAACACCGTCAAAGAACAGAATGCGTTCCATGGATTTAGTTTACTGCCCAAAGCTCGAGATTTTGTCCCAGAGGAGGCTATGCGCTTTGGGCAAGACGTTTCCTCTCATGACTCGAGAACGATTCGATAAATCACAACTGGCTCGAGTAACATCTGATTTTCTTCTGGTTGTTGTTGAATTTGACGCAGCACTTCAAAACCTTCGAGGGTTTGACCAAAGGCGGCAAAGCCTTGTCCATCGGGATTGCGCTGACCGCCATAGTCGAGTTCGGGCTGGTTGCCGATACACACAAAGAACTCTGAATGGGCTGTACCAGGCTCGAGACGACTCATCGAGATTGTACCGTTTATGTGCTTTAAGCCAGTCTCGAGGGTGGTTTGATGCTCAATAAATTTGGCTTTTTTGGGGTGCGAATTCATCCCAAGTCCACCTTGAACCACCGCGATTTTGACAGCTTGATGGTCTTGGTTACGCTCATGCACGACCCGATAAAACGAACTGCCATCAAAAGCACCTGATTCGACATACCGTAAGAAGTTTTGGGCGGTTAAGGCAGCACGGTTGGTCTCGAGTTGGACGCGAATCACCCCAAGTGCAGTTTCGATACGAACAATCGGCAAGTTAGGCATAAAGATAGTCTAGCATTGGTTTGACTTATCAAACAAAGTTTGATACTTTTTAACAAACATCATAAGGAGCAGCGTGCTTTCGCCATCAATCCCAGAAATCAGTCCCAAACTCGAGGAAATGCGGCTTGGGAAAATGATGCAAAGCCGTCGTAAGCAATTGGGCTTGACCTTGCGCCAGTTGGCGACCAATGCCAGCCTGAGCGCTCCATTTTTATCGCAAATCGAAAATGGCAGCACCACCCCTTCGGTCACTTCGATGGTCAAAATTGCGGCGGCGCTGGGTGTGCCGACCTCGTATTTTTTAGACATTGCCAACAGCAATACCTTGGTGCATCAATCCAGCCAAACGCATTTTTATCGTTTAGACCAAAGCCATGTGCGCTATGGCAGAATCGGCTCGAGCTTGCCCGAGCGCCAACTCGAGCCGATGATTTTGATTTATCCGCCCAATTATGCTTCTGAACCCGTGACCCACAGTGGAGAAGAATTTTTATATGTGCTGCAAGGGCGGGTTCGCTTAACGATTGGCAGCGAAACCCAAGTTCTCGAGGTTGGCGACAGCGCCCATTTTAATTCTGGGTTACGCCATTTATGGAGCAACGACACCGACCAAGAATTGCGGGTTTTATGGGTTGGGACACCCGCGCTTTTATGATTTCGTTTTTGCTGCAACGCTTTGGGTTAGCCTTGGTTTCTCTATTGGGCGTGATGATTCTGGTCTTTGCAATGGTGCGCCTTGTGCCGGGCGATGTCGTGACCAATTTAGTCGGCTTAGACAGCAACATCACCCCAGAGCGACTCGAGGAATTACGGCGCTTATTTGGTTTGGATTTACCGATTTACACCCAGTTTGGCAAATGGTTTAGCGGCTTACTGCAAAGCGACCTAGGCTCGAGTTTACGCACCGACCGACCTGTGCTGACCGACTTGGCACTGCGTTTTCCAGTGACGCTGCAACTGACTTTACTTTCAATGCTGATTGCACTCCTTATCGCCATTCCGCTTGGTGTGGCAGCTGCCAACAACCGTGGCAAGTGGATTGATACTTTTGCCAGTTCTTTTGCGCTGTTGGGCATTGCTGCGCCCAGTTTTTGGATTGCGATTTTGTTGGTTTTGTTTTTTTCGTTGCAGTTGCGCTGGTTTCCACCATCTGGCTATGTGCTTTTTAATGAAGACCCGGTTGGTAACTTAAAAAGTATGTTTTTGCCGTCTTTAGCGCTGGGTTTATCATTGGCGGCAGCCACCACGCGAATTGTCCGCAGTAGTTTACTCGAGGTTTTTTGGCATTTAGTTGGCGCACCAGTAAGGACAACCTGACTTGGACATTCACCATGCGCCAAGGGGTTAAATTCCATAACGGTCGCACTTTGGATGCTTCCGATGTCGCTTTTTCAATCAACCGCATCAAAGACCCTGCCTTAAAGTCGCCTCGAGCCAATTCATTTGACCAAGTGGCTTCGATTAGCGCCCCAAACGCCACAACCGTGGTGATGAAACTGAAACAGCCATTCTCGCCGTTGTTGTCAAAATTGGCATTTAGCTTAAATGTGATTATCCCCAAAGAAGCCGCTGCCACGATTGCCACCAAGCCAGTGGGGACTGGACCGTTTATGTTCTCGGAGTACATCCCTAGCACCCGCATGGTCTTAAAGAAGAACCCAAGTTTTTGGGAGCGCGACGCTAAAGGCAACAAACTGCCGTATCTCGAGGGCATCACCTACAGCTATTTACCAGATGCCACCGCCCGCAGCACCGCCTTGAGGACAGGCAACGTTGACTGGATTGAGTACGTGCCAGCTGCCGATATTGCCAACATCAAACGCGATCCAAAACTCGAGGTGGTTGGTGGACTGTCGGCAAATTTCCGCAGCTTGTACTTTAACCTCAAGGACAAACCGCTCGATGATGTGCGGGTGCGTCAAGCCATTGCTTATGCCATCAACCCTAAAGAAGTGGTGGATGTGGCGCTGTTTGGTACAGGTGGCGTGGTCGCCAAAGGCACAACCATTCCAGGCGGTGGGTTCTATTCGTTTAACGATAGCCCATACGGTACACCCAACCTCGAGAAAGCCAAAGCCTTGCTGCGTGAAGCTGGCTATCCAAATGGCTTTTCTTTAGACCTCAAAGTCACCAGCACTTACGACTTTCTGCGTACCCCAGCCGAAGTGCTACAAGCACAACTGGCTAAAATTGGGGTCAACTTAAAAATTCAAGCCGAAGAATGGAGCGTTTACCTGCCTAATTTTACGGGCAAGCGATTTGTTAGCACAATTATTGGTGAATCTGGACAGGGCGACCCAGACGATTACTTGTACAATGTTTTCCACACCAAAGGTGGCGGCAACTTTATGAACTTCTCCGATGCGGCACTCGATAAATTGCTCGAGCAAGGACGGACGGTTTCTAACCAAGAAGCCCGCAAAACCATCTATGGTCAAGCCCAAGAACGCATTTTGCAACTTGTGCCAATGGTTCCGCTTTTCCACTCGGCACAGTACGAAGGCATCGCCACCTATGTCAAAGGCTTTGAGCATTACTCGAATAGTTCATACCTTGGCTTACGCACGACTTACCTCGATAAGTAATTCGCACGTTACCTCGATAAATGATTCGCACGTTACCTCGATAAATAAGTAAACAAAGAAGAACCAGACCAATATGGTCTGGTTTTTTATTGGCTCGAGCGCCTTGCCATTTGCATATCGGGAAACTCGCCTTCTAGGAATTCTTCGGGTTCAACATGAATCGTTACATTGGCATTGGGTAAAATAGCCAAAATGGCATTCTCGAGCGTATCACAGCGCGTATGTGCCTCGAGAACCGTTAAGCCAGACGGCAGAATCAGATGAAAATCCACAAAGCAACGCGCACCAGATAGACGTGTCCGCAAATCGTGAATCTCGAGATACTGGCTTTGATGTTGCTCGAGAACTGCATTTAACTTTTCTAAATCAGCTGGCTCGAGGGCAGCATCCATTAAGTAATTGAGGTTTTGGCGCAATAAACGCCCAGCCGTAAAAAGCAGCAGAATACCGACTCCCAAAGCCAGAGCGGGGTCAAGCCACGAAACTCGAGTCCAAGTTGCCAACAATGCACCCGCCAAGACCCCGACACTGGTGGTGACATCGGCTAAAACGTGCCGACCATCAGCTTCTAAAGCTGGCGAATGTAAACGCTGCCCTGCCGAGACCAGATAACGACCTAAGCCTAAGTTAATCAGGCTGGCAAAAATCGTGACGACCACACCCAACAGCGAAAACTCAAGGATTGTTGGATTCGAGAAGCGATTAAATGCCGCCGTCATCACCAGAGCGGCTGCCACACCAATCAGCAATGCCTCAAGCAGACTCGAAAGTGATTCAGCTTTGTCATGCCCATAAGGATGGTCTTTGTCGGGTGGACGCAAAGCAATACTGACCGCCCACGCCATGACCGCCGCCGCCGCAATGTTGACGGTACTCTCGAGCGCGTCTGAAAGGACACCAACCGAGCCAGTCAAGAATGCACCGAGCAATTTGAGGGCAAAAACCAATAAGCCACCCAAGAGCGCCACTCGAGCCGCTATCAGTTTTGGGTTCATTTCAGTAAGCTCGTCGAACCACAGTCATGCCTTGGGTCTCGAGCCAATCAGCCACCACACCAACTGCTTTTTTGACTCCGGAAGTGATTAAAGGCTGACCAAACGACTCGAGTTGGGCAATAATCCGCCCGTCTTCGTTTTGACCTACGCCAATCAAAAGTTCTTGGGCATAATCGGGTTCTTCGACCCGCGCCAAAATAATCAGGCGGTTTGCTCGAGCAAATGACTCGAGTAAAATGACGGTGCTGTTCTCGAATCGGGCAACGGTTTTTTCTAAGGGCTGGGCTGGAATGATTCCAGTCAACTGAGCGTGTGGCATAACTTTTTCCTTTTGAATCTCGAGCCGCCTAAATTCTTGACTCGAGCTTTTTTTGACGCGAAAACGAAGGTGCTGGATGCTTAACCCT
Source organism: Deinococcales bacterium (assembly GCA_043778225.1). GTDB lineage: Bacteria > Deinococcota > Deinococci > Deinococcales > JAAFIG01 > JAAFIG01. The sequence continues at coordinate 68,765 of JAYWGM010000075.1, forward strand.
TGCTGCTGCCAGCGCATGGCATATTTGGTTTGCAGGGCAGCCGCCGGCGGTTCGGTGCTGACAACCGAGAATAAACCAGTGCTATCGGCTTGCTCGAGTGCAAATTCGGCATAGGGCGGATGGTCGGTGGTCAGCCACAACTCGCCATTTGGAGCAAAACGACTCGATAAAAGCTCGAAAGTCTCGGCACGGACAAAACGGTGTTCTTGGTGTTTTTCCTTAAACCACGGGTCTGGAAAATTCAGGTAAAGCCGCTCGATGCTTTTTTCGGGCAGGGCATTACGGATTAAAAACTCGGCGCTGATTCGCGTCAGTACAGCATTATCGCCAATACCAGCCGCTTTATAGCGGGTAAAAGCCTTTTGCAAACTGACCCCAGAAACTTCTAAGCCCAGATAATTGACTGCCCCCTCGAGCTTATGCTGTTCTGCCCAAAAACGCCCATCGCCAAAACCAACCTCGAGAAAAAGTGGATAAGGCTGGGTAAATAAATCCTCGAGTGGTTGTGGGTACAAAAATTGATTAGGTCGTAAAAATCGCGGCATCGCGCAAGATTATAACGAGTTTTATGAACGGCTTAAAACTGATTGCCTAAACATAAAATTGAGACTAGACTGGAGTCATGCCATACAGCAGTTTTAACTTATCCACGGTTTTTAAGCAATTTGAATTGCTGCAAGCCACAGTGACCACATTGCCACTCGAGTTTGAGACCATAACGCCATCAGGTATCCTTATCAATACCTTAGAGCGTGGTGTAAGTATTGCGGTCAGGCAAGCCACAGAAAAAGCCCGAAGTGAGTTTATTATTGCGCCGATTTTACTCGAGGTTTGTAGTATTGTCGGTAAATCCATTTCTGTTTTCAGTGGGATTGAATTTAACGTGGACAGCGAGCAAGGCTTGGTCGGGGTTTGCGATTTTTTGTTTTCGCGCTCGAGTCAGCAAATGTTTTTAGAAGCTCCTGTACTGACCATAGTTGAAGCCAAAAACGAGAATTTTAAGCAAGGCATTGCCCAAGCAGCAGCCGAAATGGTGGCGGCTCAGATTTTTAATCAGCGCGAAGGAAAACCACAAGCACGTATTTATGGCGCAGTGACCATCGGGAACGAGTGGCAATTTATGATGCTCGAGCATAAAACCTTAACCATAGATGACCGCTTTTATGACCTCGATGACTTGCCCAGCATTCTTGGGATTTTAGTCGCCATGTTGCGCTGATTCTCGAGTAGACTGACCAGCGTGAAATTTCGTTATTTTGATTTAATTCTGGCTGCCTTTGCGGTTTGCTTGGTAGTTTCTAACATTGCCAGCACCAAAGTTGCCACCTTAGACCTTGGATTTTGGAAACCGATTTTTGACGGTGGGACGTTTTTATTTCCGATTACTTATATTTTTGGCGATGTCCTGACCGAGGTCTACGGCTATAAAAACGCACGGCGAGTGATTTGGTTTGGACTGGGCGCGAGTCTTTTCTCGAGCCTTGTTTTTGCTTTGGTCGGGCTATTACCAACCCACGACTCGAGTTTTACCAAAGGTGCATTTGAAACCGTGCTGGGCTTTGTGCCGCAGATTGTGCTGGCAAGTTTGGTGGCGTTTTTCTTTGGCGAATTTTTGAACAGTTATGTGCTGGCTAAACTCAAAATCGTCACGGCTGGCAAGTTTTTTGCGGCTCGAGCCATCGGTAGTACACTGGTTGGACAAGCCGCCGATACGCTGATTTTTACTTTTATTGCCTTTGGAATTGGGGCTGGGGCTGTGCCAAACGAAGTGCTTTGGAGCATTATTTTCACCAATTATCTTTATAAAGTTGGACTCGAGGTGCTGCTGACTCCGCTGACCACACTGGTGGTACAAAAATTAAAACGTGCCGAAGGTGTGGATAGTTTTGACCATAGTACCAACTTCAATCCATTTGCACTGCGTCATCAGTGACTGCAATCTGGCTTACAACTGGGTTGAAAATCCCATCGCTCTTGCTCCAGACTTAACATTATGAGTCAAGGCTTAAAAATTGTCGTCACAGGTGCTACTGGTTACGTCGGACATTATGTATTGCGCGAACTGCTCGAACGTGGACACGAGGTTACAGCCATCTCGAGAAGTGGCGCAAAATCCAGCACCGCCAGTGGTAAAAACTTAGCAACCTTTGATGGGGTCAAATACATTGGGGCAGATGTGGCGACCGGGCGCAACCTCGAGACCGCTTTTGCTGGGGCAGATGCCGTGGTTCATTTGGTTGGGATAATTAGCGAACACAAAGACCAGACTTTTGCAAATGTTCATGTGGGCGGCACAAAAAATGTGCTTGAGGCAGCCAAAAAAGCTGGAGTCAAACGCTATTTGCACATGAGCGCTTTGGGGGCGGCTGCCAATGCGATGAGTGGTTACTCGAGTTCTAAATTTGCTGCCGAAGAATTGGTGCGTGCCAGTGGTCTCGAGTACACGATTTTTCGCCCAAGCCTGATTTTTGGTCAGGGTGACGATTTTTTTGGACGGGTCTTAAAAAACTTGGTCTCGAGTGCGCCAATCGTGCCACAAATTGGTGATGGTAGCTTTCCATTCAGACCAGTCTGGGTCGGCGATGTAGCTGCCTGCTTTGCCCAAGCGCTTGATATACCCCAGACCATCGGACAAAATTACGATTTGGTCGGCAGCCAAGAATTTAGTTTCAAAGAACTGTTGCACCTCGAGATGAAGGCTCTTGGCATCAAAAAACCGATTATCCCAGCCCCAATTTTTTTCATGGACATCGCCGTACCATTAATGCAGATTTTAGGCTCGCTCGCCCCGATTACCACCCATCAGTACGCAATGCTCAAAGCTGGCAACACCGCCGACCCAAGCAAGATGAACGCTACTTTTAAGCTCGAGAACAAAAGTTTGGAGACCGAATTGCCGAAGTTACTCAAGTCATAAGCCCACGTTGTTACTCAAGCCATAAGCCCACGTTGTTACTTAGACATCTAAAAACCATCAAGCGCTCGTAAATCCTTTTAAGGCAGCCAGTTATTGCCTACCAAGGAGATTTATGAAAATAGAAAAACCATTGATTGCCGTTGCCGCTTTGGCTGTGCTTTTTGGGGCTTGCGCTCCAATGAGTGCCTCGAGTACACCAGCAGGACGCACCATGTACGCCACCACCCAAGACAACCGCTTGGTTAAATTTGGCTCGGAGAACCCAACCTCGAGCGCCTCGAGCATCGGTTTTGGCGGTTTAGCGGCTGGAGAAGTGATGCTTGGGATTGATTTTGGTCCTCGAGATGGCAAATTGTACGGGGTTAGCAATCAGAACCGTATTTTCACGATTGACCCAACCACGGGCAACAGCACCCCAATTGGCTCGAGTGCCTTTGCTCCGGGGATTACAGGCGCAGCCATTGGCATGGATTTTAACCCAACTGTCAATCGGATTCGGATTCATTCAGATGCTGACTACAACGCCCGCTTAAACCAAGAAACAGGTGCAGTTGTGGATTTTGATGCGGCGATGGCTGGAATTCAGACCGATTTAGCCCTGAATTACAACGCCACCGATTCTGGCGCAAATGCCAACCCAAGTGTGGTTGCCAGTGCCTACACCAACAGCAACGCCACTGCGACCACCACGACTTTATTTGCCATAGACTCGACCCGCGATGTGCTGGTGAGTGTTGCTCCGCCCAACGATGGAAAACTGACCACAGTTGGCGCACTTGGCACAGACACTGGTGCAGCTTCGGGGTTTGACATCAGTGGTGCAGCCGACGGAACAGCTTTTGCGACCCTTTCGGCTGTGGGCGGTTTCTCAAGCCTCTATAAAATTAATTTACAGAATGGTCAGGCAACTTTGGTCGGGGCAGTTGGCGGGAGTTTGACTTTAACTGGTTTAGCGATTGCTCCGTAAGGCTTTAGGAAATTAAAGCCCGTTCTCGAGACTCGAGAACGGGCTTACTTTATTACCTTTTGACCTTTAGGCGTAGCTTGCCATAACCTTATCAAGGCTTTCACGGTTTGGTCGGGTCAGGCTTTCTGGCAAAAGCGCCAACGCGGTATCATGGACGTGTTCGGTGTCTATTAAAGTGCGGCGGCTTTCATTGAGGTACACCAAGCCCGTCACCAATTCGCCACTGCGCTGACCGTCTTGCAGTAACTTTAAGGCGCTGAGTTTATCGGTTGGGTTGTGGTCTTTGGAAAGTTTTTTAAGTTGAATCGTTGGACCTTCGTGCAGCTTGACGCTCAGGACTTCGCCGGGTTCGTAATCCACAGCAATTTCGTTAAAATCTTGAACAAATGTAATATCGTGAATCGGCACTTCGTGTTCTTTACCGTAACTGTAACTCTTGGTACTGCTTTCGTCGTTATTAAAAGTGACGCAGGGCGAAATAATATCCAGCACCGCAATACCGTTAAAGCTCAAGGCTGCTTTTAAGAGTTCGGTGACTTGTTTGGCATCGCCAGCAAAACTACGGGCTACAAAACCAGCCCCTGCCACGATTGCTTCAGCGCACAAATCGAGCGGCGGTTGTTCATTTGTGCCAGCGTATTTGAGGGTTTGCCCTTCGTCGGCAGTGGCGCTAAATTGACCCTTGGTTAAACCATACACACCATTATTTTCGATGATGTAAACCATCGGAACATTGCGGCGCACAATATGCTTAAACTGCCCAAGTCCAATGCTGCCAGAGTCGCCGTCGCCCGAGACTCCAATTGCCGTCTGGTGGCGTTGTGCCAACATTGCACCCGTGGCAACGCTCGGCATCCGCCCGTGAACCGTGTTGATGCCGTGTGCGCCGTTCATAAAATAAGCTGGCGATTTACTCGAGCAACCAATACCGCTTAGTTTCATGACTTCGTGGGGCTTTAAGCCAATTTGGTATGCCGCGTCAATAATTCGCATCGAGATGCTGTCGTGTCCGCAACCGGGGCAAAGGGTACTGGTTAAACCTTTGTAATCGGCTTTGGTCAGTCCAACGCTGTTGGTATTTTCGGGCTTGGGGGCAACTGCAGTCATGTTATTTGACTCCTTTGGCAAGGGATTGGGTCACTCGAGTGGCGACAAATTCACCACTCAGCGGCAAGCCGTCGCAGTGGGCAATGCTGTGAATCCGCACCGCAAATTCTGGATACTCGGTGCGTAGCAAAATCGCCAATTGACCATGCTGGTTCATTTCAACCACAATCACTTTTTCGTGGTTGGCAATAAATTCTTGGACTTCTGCGCCAAATGGCAACGCCCGAACTCGCATATAGTCGGTTGCAACACCATCCTGAGCCAGCATCACTCGACCTTCGACCATGGCTGGGTCTACGCTGCCCATCGCAATTAAGCCAAGGCTCGAGCCAGAGCCATCTATGATGGCTTTTGGCACAATGTCTCGGGCGTGGTTGTGCTTACGGTCTAAACGCGCCAAGTTGTCCTGCCAGTCTTTGGGGCGTTCGGAATAGGTTGCCAGGTCGGTGTGACCCGTGCCTCGAGTAAAGTAGGCTGCGCCCATTGCGTCTGTTCCTGGCAAAGTGCGCGGTCCAACGCCTAAGCCGTCTACGTCTTTATAGCGGGCAAAAGTATAGCCAGCATTTTTGACATCTTCGGCGCTTAAAACCTTACCACGATTCATTGGCTCGGTTGGGTATTCAAATGGCTCGGACATCCAGATGTTCATGCCCAAATCCAAATCGGAATTGACAAAAACTGGAGTTTGTAGTTGGTCAGCCAAGTCAAAGGCTCGCCAGCCAAACTCAAAGCATTCTTTGGGGTCAGACGGCAGCAACACAATATGTTTGGTGTCGCCGTGCGACAAGTAATAGGTGCTGAGTAAATCGCCCTGCGAGACTCGAGTCGGCAAACCAGTGCTTGGACCCATGCGCTGGACATTCCAAATCACAATTGGCACTTCGGCAAAATAGGCATAACCCGCAAATTCGGACATTAAGGAAATTCCAGGACCCGAAGTGCTGGTCATGGCTCGAGCGCCAGCCCAGCCAGCCCCAATCAGCATCCCGATAGCCGCAAGTTCGTCTTCGGCTTGGACAATTGCAAAAGTGGCTTTGCCCGTTTCTTTGTCTTGGCGCAGCTTTGGCATCCATTCAATCATGCCGTCGGCAAGGCTGGTGGCTGGGGTAATTGGATACCATGCCAGCACCGTGCAGCCACCATAAATTCCGCCGAGTGCGCCAGCCATATTGCCATCTATAAGAATTTTACCTTTGGTGGCATCCATTCGTTCAACACGGTATGGGTCGGATTTTGTAAGGTTGGCAGCGCACCAGTCAAAAGCGGCTTTGGCAATACTGAAATTACTCTCGACAACTTTGGTTTTGCCAGCGAAGTTTTTGTTTAAGTAGGCATAGATTGTCTCCATCTCGATGCCAATGACTTGCGCCACTGCACCGACATAGACTAAGTTAATCATGCGGTCTCGAAATTTGGGGTCTACATTTTGTTCTTTCATAATGGCATTGGCGGGCAACGCATAGACACTGACATCATCTCTCGAGCCAACCAACTTGATGTTGTCGGGGTAAAACATCACGCCGCCCGTTGGCAAAGTACGGAAATCTTCTTCGATAGATTTGGCATTAAACGCCACCAGAATTTCGGAGTTATCGCGCCGCGCTGTAAAACCCGCCCCACTGGCACGTATCGAATACCAAGTTGGTAGCCCTTTGATGTTGCTCGGGAATAAATTCTTAGCGTTGACCGGAATACCCATTTGAAATAAGGCATTGACAAGCGTAGCGTTGGCGGTCTGTGAACCTGAACCGTTGACCGTAGCGACGTTAATCGTAAAATCATTGATTATCGGAGCGCGATTGGTGCTGACTGGACGTTCTGCGAGTTGCGTCATCGAAAAAGTACCTCGAGAGAAAAGAAAGAATTTTTAGCTCGAGCCACCGTGACCCGAGTACCGCCCTGCATTTTAGCAAACTCGAGGACTCGAGAATGGGCATTTTGCCCACAGAGTTTACGTGCCTTTGACGGGGACAACAAGAATTGCCCTATACTAATCCCATGACTGCCTTACTCGAACGACCAGAAACCAAATCCGAGGCGCTACCTCAAGGACTTCGTTTTGCACGCATTACGCTCGAGATGTACGACGCGATGATAAATGCTGGGACAATCACCAATGAATCTCGAGTTGAGCTTTTAGATGGCTACATTATACGAAAGGAAGACATGAATCCACCCCATATGTTTCGTGTAAAAAGAATCTATGACCGCTTATTCAGGCAGTTTGAGAACCGCAGCACAGTGTTTAGTCAGAGCGGGATTGAACTACCACAAGATGGACGACCACAACCTGATGTCTTTTTGGCGCACACTCACTTGGCAGAGAACGAGTTCATACTCCCTGAGAAAGTGTATTTAATCATCGAAGTTGCCGAAACGACAATCCACACAGATCGTGACTATAAACAACGACTCTATGCGAGGGATGGCATACCTGAATACTGGATTCTAAACTTAAATAAAAACGAACTCGAAGTTTACCGAAAACCAAACAACGAGCGCTACACCCAGAGTTTTACCTTAGTGGCGGGTCAGACAACGGCGTGTTTGGCATTCCCAGACGACCAAATAGACTGGTCTTGACACCCATGTGGAACTGGTCTTGACACCGATGTGGAACTGGTCGTAGCACCGCCTTGACATCTGGCTCATATTTTTTTCTATAAACTCGAGCCATGCAGTCCTTGACTCCTTATTGGCGTGGTTCGCTTTATTACATTGCCTTTTGGGGTTCGTTGGGTGCATTTGTTGGATTTATTGGTGTGCGTTGGACTCAACTTGGTATTACCCCAGGTCAGCTTGGTATCTTGGCGATTTTTGGACCAATTGCTGGTTTTACGCTTGCGCCGATTATCTCGAGATTGGCAGATGCACGGGCAAATCACCGTCAAATTATCGCTGGTAGCCTTTTGATGATGGGCATAAGTCTGTGCCTAGGTATTTTTGTGCGTGATTTTACTGGGGCTTTGGCGGTTTCAATTGCCACAGCAATTTCTGCATCGCCGCTTGGTTCGGTTGGCGACGGCTTAATTGCGCGGATGGCGAGCAATAACGGTCTGCAATTTGGTCAGATGCGACTCTGGGGCAGTTTTAGTTTTGCGCTTGCCAGTGCTTTGTTGGGGCTGGTCTATACCAGCACAGGCTATGCACCAATATTTTTGATTTGCGGTTTGGGTTTAATGGCGATGATTCCATTGGCGCTAAACCTCGAGCCAAGTAAAGACCGCGATATTGTTCTCGAGACTCCAACAAAAACGGTGGTACTCGAGAAACCGAAATTTGAAGCCAGTCTGATTGTGATTCTATTGGTGAATTTATTGATTGGGCTTGGCTTGGGCTTTGTAGGACCGTACTACGGTGTTCGAGTAAACCAACTTGGTGGCGATGCGACCCAGATTGGTTTTTTCTTTGGAATTGTGGCGATTTCTGAACTTCCAACCATGCTTTTTGAAAAGCGCATTGCCAAGCGTATAGGAGACGCGGGTTCGTTACTTTTGGCGAGTTTTTTGTATACCTTGGCGCATTTAGCTTATACCTTAGCGCCCAACGCAACATGGATGATTTTTAGTGCCTGTTTTCAAGGCTTGGCGTTTGGACTCTTTTTTGTCGGTTCTGTTCGTATGGTAGATGCTCGAGCCGGTACATTTATCAGCACCTTACAAAGTTGGCGCAACGCGATGTTGGGTGGGGTCGCGCCGCTTGTCGGGGCTGGGGTTGGCAGTTATCTCAGTGGGCAGTATGGCATTCAAAGTGTTTTTGCGCTGACCACGGCGATGATGTTTATCTCGAGCTTGGCGATTTTTGCGACCCGTAAGCAGTTGTAACATTAAGCCGAAGCTCGAGGTGCATTTTGCGCCAGCAACATGATTAACAAGGTATTTAAGCTAATGCCTTCTTGTTTAGCTTGGGCTGTCAAACGGCTATGTAAACTGCGTGGCAAGCGAGCCACAAATTTAACAGGTTCATTCTGCGCTGAATGCGGGACTGGAATCGGTAAGCCAAGCTCCTGACGAGTCTCGAGCCAACCCGTAAGCGCCACCATTCCGTTTTGAACAGCTTCTTCTGGGGTTTCGCCATCACTGATACAGCCTTGCAAGTCTGGAAATTGAATCAAGTATCCACCTCCTTCGGAGTCACTCAGGGGGCGTATTTCAAACGGATACTGTAGATTCATAGCGACTCCTCTGGGACAAGCGCACTCAAGAAAGTTTCGACACATAAATTGCTTTGATTGGGCGCTTGGCAGGAACACTGAGCGTTATCCCTGATGGGAAAGTAAAATAGACGTGACTACCTTTTCCTTGGCGGACTTGTAACCCAAAATGCCCAGCAAGGCGTTCAAGGTCAGAGATTGTCCAGTCATACCGAATTAACTTAATCACTCTCGTTTGCCAAAAAACGGCAAACTGCCGTTCTCGCGTTAAATTCGGTATCGTTAATACTCCCGTTGGTCGG
>JAYWGM010000076.1:0-17615 GCA_043778225.1 Deinococcales bacterium
TGATTGCTGCTGTTAGGGTCGTTTTGCCGTGGTCTACGTGTCCAATCGTTCCGACGTTGACGTGGGGTTTGGTGCGCTCGAACGTTGCTTTCGCCATAAAACTTCTTACCTCCATCTCGAGCCGTCTCATGTCATGCCGCAGCATGACTTGCGCGTTCCTCGAGTCCCACTGTCGTGGGTGATGTCCTGTCTGTTTGTCTGGGTATCTTGAAAACTCAAAATAACTCACCAATGGGTTAAAGCATTGATTATGCCGACAAATCGCGCCCAAATTTGGGCAAGGCTTGAGAAATCTAGCATATAGACTGCTCTTTGCAAAGGGCGAATGCCATCAGCAAGTCAAGAATGATTTTGGACTCGAGGTTATACTCGAGGTTTTTAAGCCTGATGCAGATAAACATGATTCTCGAGCAGGTCTCCCCTTTCTCGAGTCTCGCGTGGTACTGACCGCGATGAAAAAATTATAAGGCAATTGCAAAGCCTATGTTTTGCTCACGACATCACTGCGCCACCGTCTATATTGATGCCTTGCCCAGTAATCGCCGCCGCCTGATGTGAGCATAAAAAAACCACCAATGCCGCCACTTCTTCTGGGGTCACCATCCGTCCGAGTGGCACATCTTTAACCAGACTAGAAATAGCTTCTTCTCGAGAACGCCCTGTTTTTTGCATGATGTTGCCCACGGTTTGTTCGACCATTTCGGTATGAACCCAGCCGGGGCAAACCGCATTGACCGTAACATTTTTGGTCGCATAATCCAGAGCCAGACTACGCGTTAAGCCCAAAAGCGCGTGTTTACTGGCATTGTAAGCCGCGCTGTAACGCAAGCCAGACTTTGCCGCAATACTGGCAATGTTGACCACTCGCCCCCAACCTTGCGAAACCATGCCATCGAGGCTCAGTTGCATCAAGCGCATAGCGGCATCGACATTGATGCGTTGAATCTTTTGCCAGAGTTCGTAATCCATGCTGCTAAATTTTGTCCCCTGGGTGATGCCAGCATTATTGACCAAAATATCAAGCTGCCCAAATTCGGCAACTGCACTCGAGATAATCATACCTAGGCTCGAGAAATCCGAAATATCCGATGGCACTGCCACGGCTCGAGCGCCAAGTGCTTTTATTTCTTCAACCAATCTTTCGAGTTCGCCAGCATTGCGGGCTGTGACCACCAGATTTGCTCCGACTTGGGCAAGCGCTAAGGCGGTAGCTCTGCCAATACCTCGAGATGCGCCAGTTACAAGGGCAGATTTACCAGATAAATCAATTTTCATATGCGATACAGTTTAGTACAAAAACCCGAAAGTATGTAATACTTTCCGACCGAAGGGAGTAGGGAAAAGTGCTGTGACGCAAGGCTCGGAACTTTTCGGAGCGACCTGCCCAAAGGTGCGTGTATTGGGTCAAAATGCTTGCGTAGGAAAGTGTAGGGGCTTAGCGTTCACAGCACTAGCAGATGAAACCCAAGCCATTTTACGGTATTCTTTTAGCCAATGATTGACTATGCCGTGCTTTGCATCGAAAACCAAGCCGAGGGCGTGAATGCCGTCCACGAACTGCTGACCAGCGCTGAATACCATCAGGTCGCTTTAGAAATTGTGCCGGACGATAACCCAAATATTCGTCGGGTCTTACGCACCTTTGTTGAAACTCGAGCTTTCCCTTTAATTTTAACCATCGGCGGCAGTTTTATAGGTATCAAAGAACGAATGCCTGAAGTGACCCTCGAAATCATAGAACGCCAAGTTCCAGGCTTAGCCGAGTTAATCCGCTTAGCTGGAGTCCAAAAATCACGGCGAGCCGCCTTGTGGCGTGGCGTGGCTGGCTGGAAAAATAAAAGTCTAGTGATCAATTTACCCGCCCAAGACACCAGAGTGGCACTCGAGGCAATTCTTCCAGTTTTACCATTGGCAGTCTCGAGCATCCAATAAGAAATTTGTCTGGCTTATCCAATAAGAAATTCTTGAGGTCTAGCTAAAGACCAGCTAAAACCTCCCTGACGATTTCCTGACAATCGCCACGCAAGATGCCTCTAGGTACGTCCTCGAGTCTATCTCGGGTGTCCATTTGGAGGAAATTATGAAGAAATTAGTCTTAGCAGGCGTGTTATTAACAGCCAGTATGGTCGCAGCCCAACAAGTCACCAACATCACCGGAAGCGGCGCGAGCTTTCCATTCCCGTTGTACACCGAAATGTTCAATGCCTACAAAACCCAAGCGGGTGTAAGCGTTAATTATGCTTCAAAAGGTTCTGGCGGCGGCAAGCGCGATATTATCAACCGCGCTGTAGACTTTGCTGGCTCAGACGCTCCATTTTCGGCATCCGAAGCAAAAGATGCTCCAGCCGAAGTGGCTTTTGTACCAATGGCACTTGGCGCAGTTGTTCCAACCTACAACTTGCCCGGCGTGACCACCAAACTTAAATTTACGGGTGCTTTACTTGCCGACATCTACATGGGCAAAGTTAAAAAGTGGAACGAAACCGCAATTGCCAGCCTCAACAAAGGTGTAAAACTTCCAGACCTTGCGATTACCCCTGTTTACCGTTCCGACGGCTCGGGTACAACCAGCATTTGGGTTGACTTCTTAGCCAAGGCTTCAGCAGATTGGGCAAAGAATGTCTCGAATGGCGCACAATCAAGCGTCAAGTTCCCAGCCGGTGTGGGCGGACCACAAAACGCAGGTGTGGCAGGTTTGGTACGTCAGACCCCAGGAGCGCTTGGTTATGTCGAAGTGGCTTACGCCAAAGCCAATAAGCTCGAATACGGCTTGGTTCGCAACAAAACTGGTAAATTTGTAGACGGTGGCGACCTCAAAGAAGTGGCGGCTGCCTCGGATGCCGAAATTTTGCCAGCCAATGGCATTGACAGCATCACCAACTCGAGCATCGGCTACCCAATCAGTGGTTACACTTGGATTTTGTTGTACAAAGACCAAAAATATGGCAACCGCACCAAAGCCCAAGCCCAAGCCTTGGTTGATATGATTCAATGGATGCTCTCGAGCAAGGGTCAAGAATTCCACGACAAGCTCGATTACGGACGGATTGACGGTCAAGCTGCTAAAGTCTCGAATCGTATTGTGGCTGGTATCACCTACGGTGGTGAAGCAGTTAAGTAAGGTTAAAAAGGTCAAAAGGTCAAAAGGTCAAACGTAGACCTTTTGACCTTTTACTTTTATTCTTGACAATTCCTTGACATTAACAAAAGAGACTGCACCCATGAAGAATTTACCGTGGAGGAAACCGTGACTTCAGATGTGAAGCGTCCACGCAGCATGACCAGTGCTGCCGACAATACCTTTAGAGGTGTGATTATTGCCCTTGCCTGTGTGATTTTAATCGCCATTTTTTTATATGGCTTGGTTTTAATCACCGGTGGTCTACCCGCGATTGCGCGTGAGGGATTTGGTTTTATTTTTGGTTTGGACTGGAATCCGGGTACAGAGAAATTTCAGGCTTTGCCTTTTATTGCGGGTTCGTTTTTTACTGGTTTTGGCGCACTGATTATTGCTGTCCCACTTTCGGTGGCGGCGGCGCTTTTTATTGTTGAATACGCCCCTAAGTGGTTGGCTGTGCCTGTTGGCTACATGATTGAGATGCTGGCAGCCATTCCAAGCGTGGTTTACGGCTTATGGGGCATCTTTGTGCTGATTCCAGCTGTGCGCGGTTTTCAGGTCTGGTTTATTGGTGTAACAGGAGTCAACTGGATGCCTTCTGGGATTGGCTTGATGAGCGCGATTTTGGTTTTGGCAGTCATGGTTATTCCTTATGTCTGCGCGATTGCTCGAGATGTGATTCAACTTGTGCCAAACGACCAACGCGAAGCGGCTTACGCACTTGGTGCAACCAAATGGGAAGTGATTCGCTATGGAATTTTACCCTATGCTCGAGCCGGCATTTTAGGTGGAGTTATTTTGGGGCTAGGACGCGCCATTGGCGAAACGTTAGCCGTGACCATGGTAATTGGCAACGCCAGCGAACTGGCTAAAAATCTGTTCTCGAGTACCGCCACCATGAGCAGTTTAATTGCCAGTCAATTCGGTGAAGCTGGTGGCACACAGTTATCGGCATTGATTGCTTTAGGGTTTTTACTCTTGGCTTTTAGCGTGATTGTCAATCTTGTGGCTCGAGTTGTGATTACCAAACTCACCCCAGTTGGAACGAGGTTATAATGACATCGGCTCAAGACCCATCGGTTAGCAAAGCCCAAGTGATTGTTCGCACCGTCTCGAGCAGCCGACAATTCCAAAATTCTTTTATGGCTGGTCTCATTGCGCTCGGCACTGGAATTGTCTTGATTCCACTTTTTTTAATCACTGGACAAGTCATTTTTAATGGCATCAGCGCCATGAGCCTTGACTTTTTTATTCAAACTGAACGCCAAATGTCAGCGATTACTGGCGGCGGTGGTGTACTCAATGCGATTGTTGGTACGATTTTAATGGTTGGCATTGCCTTGGTTTTGGGCTTGTTGGTCGGGATTGGCACTGGTATTTTCTTGGCTGAATTTGCCGAACACCCACTTGTACCGCTGATTCGGGTGATGTCTGATGTGCTGACGGGTATTCCAGCGATTGTGGTCGGCTTGGTGGTTTATGGCTTACTCATTGCCACCAAATTGACTGGCTACAGCGCCATTGCGGGTGGCATTGCTTTAGGTTTAATCATGATTCCGATTATTGTTCGTGCCACCGAAGAAGTCTTAAAGCTCGTGCCGAACAGCATCCGTGAAGCTGGTCTGGCTTTGGGCTTACCGCGCTGGAAAGTAACGTTAAGCATTGTGCTGCCAGCCGCCAGCAGTGGCATTATTACGGGTGCAATTCTTGGTGTGTCTCGAGTTTCTGGTGAAGCTGCACCGCTTTTATTTACCAGTCTTGGCAACCCCGATTTGGTTTGGAATTTGTTGCAGCCAATGGGCGCAATGCCGCTTTCGGTCTATAACTTGGCTTTTAAGGCATTGACCCCAGCCCAAAATGCCCAAGCCTGGGCTGGCGCTTTGGTGTTGATGATTTTTATTCTTGGCACAAACATTCTCGCCCGCACGCTCGCCAAACAACGATAGGAGTCTTATGTCGAACCCATTCAAAATAGACGTTGCCACAAGAGCCATTTCTGATGCACCGATTCGGCTTGAGGCAAAGGATGTCAGCATTTTCTACGGCGATAAAGAAGCCGTTAAAAAAGTTGGCGTGACTTTTCGCAGCAACACCGTCAATGCTTTAATCGGACCTTCAGGTTGTGGTAAAACTACTTTTTTACGTGCCATAAACCGTATGCACGACCTCACCCCCGGCGCTCGAGTCACGGGGCAAATCATGCTCGATGGCACAGACCTGTACGGCAATGGCGTAGACCCCGTGGATGTGCGCCGCCGCATCGGCATGGTTTTCCAAAAACCCAATCCATTTCCAACCATGAGCATCTACGATAATGTTGCCGCTGGCTTAAAATTGGCTGGCGAAACCAACAAAGCCAAACTCGATACAGTGGTTGAAAAATCCTTGCGCGGCGCAGCCCTATGGGATGAAGTCAAAGACCGTCTCAAAGCCCCTGGTGCAAGTCTGTCGGGCGGTCAGCAACAACGCCTTTGTATTGCTAGGGCATTAGCAGTAGACCCGGAAATTTTGCTGATGGACGAGCCAACCAGTGCGCTTGACCCACAAAGCACCGCCCGCATCGAAGATTTGATGGAAAGCCTCAAAGAACAAGTCACGATTGTGATTGTGACCCACAATATGCAGCAGGCTTCTCGAGTCTCGGACACCACCAGTTTCTTTTTGGTCGGCGATTTGGTCGAACACAGTCCCACCGCCCAGATGTTTACCACCCCAAAAGACCAGCGTACCGAAGCCTATATCAGTGGGAAATTCGGCTAAAGAGGGGCTAGGGTAAAAAGGAAAAAAGTAAAAAAGGTTAAAAGTAAAGACCTAAACTTTTTCCCTTTTCACCCTTTAACCTTTTCACCCTGCCCTTATGACCCACCTCGAGACTGAACTCAAAGACATCAAACGTGAACTGCTTTTGGGCATGAATCGCGCCCGAAATGCGGTCGTGTTGAGCGGTCAGGCGTTGCTCGAGCAGAGCAGCAAAAAAGCCGAACGCGCCCGAAGCATGGCTTTGGAAATTGAGCATTTTCGAGCTGTTCTCGAGGATAAATGCTTAATGGCATTTTCTAAACACCAATTGATGGCTGGTGATGCCCGCTTTGTGGCGTTTGTTCTCTCGAGTTTAACCGATTTAGAACGCAGTGGCGATTATGCCGCCCATATTGCCGAGGATGCGATACTGGCTCGAGGACACCTAGAAACACTGCACAGGCTATTTGAGAAACTGGCACAGATGCTCGAACGCCTGAGCTTGGCACTGGAGCGCGAAGATGCAGTGCTGGCTCGAGAAGTGGCTGCCGAAGATATAATTGTAGACCAACTGATTGAGGGTGCAACCCAACGGGTGATTTCTGGATTTGGCGACTTGCCACTCGAGACGGGCTTGGCTTCGTTGCGGGTGCTGCGAAGCGCCCAACGGATTGGCGACCACCTCGAGAACATCGCTGAGCGCCTTGGCTTTGCAATTTCGGGGCAACGGTAACGATACAGGATTCGCCCTGTAGGAAGAGATAATTTGGTATTGTCCTGAGAAATGTTCCGAACTATTGTTTAGATAGATTAGGAGCGATTTTATGCTTCAACCCTCGAGTAAATCCCGCTTTCTCGAGTCAGTAAACCTAGTCCAATCAGTTCACGGCGCAATGTTGCAAAGTCATCGTGAAACTCGAGGATGATGTTGTTGACTTCTTTTTCTGGGTAAGCCTTATCGAATTCAAAACTCTGCACTATTTTCTCGAGAACAATGTCGCGTTTTTTGCGTTGGGCTGGAATTTGGGTCAAGCGCCCATGCTTAAAAAAATCGCGCAGTACCTTGCTACGAAACGGGTCAGCACTTGTAGAAAAATTCTGCACACCGACAAAAATAATATCCTCGATTTTTTGCTCGAGTAACACACTTTTAAGTTTGTAGTTCTGGTAATACTGACTGCGCTCAGGCTCGAGCAAACCTGCATCGGAAAGTAAACTGAGGTGGTGCGAAATGGTGGCTTTAGACAGTTTGAGAATCCCAGCGATTTCTTCGGTATGACGCGGTTTTTGTTTGCATAAGCCCAGAATTAAAAGCCGCGAAGGATGTGCCAATGCCTTAAAAAAATCGGCTTGTGATTCTAATTTAGACATCATTCCAATTCCCTTCTGGTTTGACTTTTAAGGCAACTTTATACGACCCAGAAAACATCATCCGAGCCGCCTTTAAGACCTCGAGCTTGATTTGCTGTTTAATGATTGCCTCGCTGTCCTGCGCGGCTCGAGCCACCTCGAGTTGACGCTTAAAGCTCTTGGCTACGTGTCGTGTCAGTTTATCGAATTGGGCAGCAACTTTGACGGCGGCTTGTAAGTTTGATTCGGTATTCATAGAATCAGACGATAGTCTCTTATTTGAAGTTTGTCAAATCAGTTAAATGGCGTATTTCCATACTTTCTGGTTTGATAAGGTTTTAAGGTTCTACAAACACTGGGAGATACCTAAAAATTATGTTGGACACGCTCACAACAAACGCAGTGCGGTATCAATTTCTTTGAGTATCTGCCAAACCCCGTTGGTTGTATTTGAGATGATTGTACTTTGTAGATTTTTTGCTCGATTAACTCGAGACCGAAACGAAACCCCAGCATCACCACCCAAGATATAGGCTTCGCGGTTTTGGGTTTCGTTCTCGTGAAGCCAAAGTCCATAACCATAATAGGTATTTTCGCCTTCTGATGGGGTTTTTACCGAAGGTTGAGTATAGATTTCGACCAATTCTTTAGACAAAATCTGAAAATCAAAAAAAGCCTTCCATAACACTGTTAAATCCTGAACAGTTGTAAAGACACCACCATCAGCACCACCAACAATTGGAAGATTGTAGATATTGGTACGCCAACCTGTTGCATCGTCCAAGTAGCCCAAAGCTGTTTTTTCGGGGAGTTTATTAAGCCAAAAAAATCCTGATTGTTTCATGCCAGTCGGTTGCAAAATTTCTTGTTCGACATAATCTTGGTAGTTCATACCAGTTATTTCTTCAATCACCAGACCCAAGACAATATATCCACCATTGCAATAAGAAAACTGCGTTCCGGGCATGAATTTCATGGGTTCATCGGGAAAGGTTGGCAAATAATCCTGCAATGTTTTTAAGGCATAAGATGGCACATGAAGCGCAAAATTATCGAAATTAGTTATTTTTTCTTCATCATAATAATCAGGAATGCCCGATGTGTGATTCAATAACTGTCCAATCGTAATTTCTGGTGAATAATTCGGGAACGGATGGGCAAGACAGTCCTTTAATTTTGTTGAAAGCGATAATTTTTTTGCATCAATCAGTTGACCAATAGCCAGCGCCGTCAGAAACTTTGTTCCAGAAGCAATTCCAAAACGAGTATTGAGGTCATTCTCGAGTTTATTGCTGCGGTCGGCGTACCCAAAGGCTTTTTCATACAGTATTGTCTCCTGCCAACGGACAGAAACGACCCCAGAAAAAGATTTAGCTTCAATGACTTTATCCAATACTTTTGTGAATTCGATTTGCTCCATAAAATGCTCCTCTACCTATGAAACCGCAGTGTCAAAAGTATATGTGAAGGCTATAACTATGAAGCGAATGATGACAATTCGCCTTTTGGCTTATGAGATTGGAGGTAAGTTCGGTTATGACAGCAAAGCACAAAATTATGCCAACCTTGAACTCGAGCCAAAACCCCTTGTCCCAAAAGTTAAGACCAACAAGAACAAAATGCTAAAAAAAACGTATCAAACTTCAAAATAGTTCAGCCACATTTGCTGCTCTTGCCGTAAGCCCCAAGTTCTCTGCCGTTCAAAAAAGGCAATTTGCCGCTAGCTCCTTGTATATTAGTCAAAAGATGCAAATTCAGTTCGCCTTTACTCGAGATTGTTAGGAGCGAAAACGCATCGTTGATGGCAAAAGTCCGCCAAACCCCGACTTGGTTTGCCCCATCGGTGCTAAAAAAACTGGTGTTTGTGCCAGCCCAATAATTGTTGCTGCTGTAACTGCTTTCGACCCTGCCAAAGTAAGCATACTGCCCATTGGAACATAAATCCCATTGGCGTTTATTTTCTGTGCCGCCGCTTGTGCCACTGCCAGCACTCGAGAAAGAATAAAGTAGTAGGTAACGTCCATTTAAGCCTTGGCGCAAACGATTGACTGTTGCCTCGAGTGGACTTGGGGCAAATTTAGCCGATAGAATCAAGCTCTTGCTGATACCCTCGAGTTGGTTCTGGGCGGCTTTAGAAGTTAAAACGGTAAAACCAATGGCGTTATTTTTGCTAAATACCAGACTGGTCAAAGACTCGAGTTTTGGGTGGGTGTGCCGTGCCATCAGCACACCATTTTGAACTTTGGGCGTACCCACTGGCTCGAGTTTGAGGTTGGCATCCAAGTCAAGCGGATACTCGAGCCAAGCGCTGGCATCTTTGGGGGCTAAACCCGTAAATGCCCAAATAAAGATGTTGGCAGTTTGCCCTTGGCTAAAAAGCGTGACGTTGCCGTTTGGTGTTGCCACGGTTTGACCAGCAAAACCTTTTGGCACAACAAAAGAAACACCGTGGTTAAGAATATTAACTCGAGTTCCAGCCGTGTACTTTGCGCCAGCCTTGGCGGTTATGCCGCTCGGTAATTTGGAAGTAGCGGCAATTCTGGTCACGCTGCTCGAGACGGGTGGAGCAGTCGGTTTGGGTATGATTGCTCCACTGGTAGCTCGAGTAAAAACAACTTGCTGAGCAGTGCTTGTATCAGCTTGTCCGTTGGTATCCAATTGTCCAAAAATAAAGGTCAGGGTGTTGCCTTGGAATGTTAAACTAAAAAATCCCTGTTCGTTTCCCCCTTCGTAAACTCCTTGGGCTTGGTTGCCATTCGAGCGTCCTTGGAGGGTGTACACGGATGTACCATTGCTGAGTTTGCCGCTTATTTGCCCACTCGAGTCTTGGAGAGTGAGGGTAATCGTTTGACCTTCAGGGGTGCGTAGATTCCAAGTTCCAGTTAGGCTTTGTGCCAAAACAAGGCTCGAGACAAAAAGCAGTCCAATCAACCATTTCATACCAAGAGTGTAGACCAAAAAATAACTTTTGGCTCAAAATCCGCACTTGGCAATGTCGGTCACGTAGGTTACAATGAAGGCGTTCATATGTTAAAGCGAATTCTGGCGGTGGCGGATATGGTTCATCCGTATATTTACCGCGATACTTTCCCAAGTGGTCTCGAGCCATTGGATTTGGTCTTGATTGCTGGCGATTTACCGGGTTATTACATCGAATTTATTGCGACGCGCTGTTCGTGTCCGGTTGTGTTTGTGCATGGCAACCACGGCGAGGAAAAAGTTAAGGATTACCTTGGGCAGATGGTAGACCCCGGCGGGGCAATCAATGCCCATGGCAAACTGATTCGAGCAAATGATTTTCGGATTATCGGTTGGGGCGGTGCGCCACGCTATAACGAACGCAACGATGGGGGGCAATACACGGGGGCGCAAGTCAGAATGGGTTTAGGCAGACTCGAGTGGGCGCTGTGGCTCGAGAAACGCCGAGCCGCCACGCCATTCGATATTTTTTTGACCCATGCACCACCACCCGGTCAACACGCTGGCACAGACTTTGCCCATCGCGGCTGTAAAGAAATTGGGCAGTTTTTAGAACGCCATAAACCCGCCTTGATGGTTCATGGTCATGTCCATGCCTACGAAGGCAGAAAACTCGAGTACCAAACCGAATTTGGCTCTAAAGTGGTCAATGCTTATGGTTATACGGTGCTTGAACTCGAGTTACCAACGGTTTCTTATAAGGCTGCACCAAAGCCAGAAAATACACTTGAGGCAGCTTCTGTTGAGTCCAGAACAGCACATTCAAGAATTTAAGACGCTTGTGAAAGTGCTTCACGAATAGCGGGAATGCTTGGTTTAGGCGGCTTACCTGATGAACGTTTCACAATTGCTCTGTAAGGTGCATACATGGGATGGTTTGAGCAACAAGCAGAACATGACTTAAAAAGCGCGATGCGAAAATCGTGGCTGTCTGACCTGATGGCGTGGTTGCGCGGCGAGGACAACGATTTATTACCGTTCGATGCAGTCAAACACCTGCGTCCAACCGCCGAGCATTACCGAGGCATCCGCACCATCGCCATAGACCAAATTATTGGCAGCGTAGACCGTTACCGCGATTTTGATGAAGCCTTTTTTCCACGCTCCGACCACTTAAAAGACCGTTGGACAAGTATTCGGCGCTTAAAACTCGAGGGCAAAGAACTGCCCGCCATTCAGGTCTATCAGGTTGGCGAAACCTATTTTGTCAAAGATGGCAACCACCGTGTTTCGGTCGGGCATCTCGAGGGACAAAAATTTATTGATGCCGAAGTGATTGAACTCGATGTGCCAATTGCCCCCGAAAAAGGCGATGACATCAAAGACTTTATCATCAAAGGCGAGTATGCCAATTTTCTCGAGCAAACCAAATTAACCGAATTTGTACCAGACCACTATGAAATCCTCTTCACCACGCCCGGGCGTTACGATATTCTTTTGGACCACATCGAGAAACGCAAGTATTTTTTGGGCTTAAACTTAAAGCGCGATATTCCCGACCAAGAAGCCGTCGAGAGTTGGTACAGCCGTTTATACCAGCGCATGGTCGATGAAATGCGCCAAATGCAGGCATTAGACAGTTTTCCAAACCGCACCGAAGCCGACTTGTACCTTTTTATGATGGATCACCGTTTTAACCTCAGTCAGTTGTACGGGCAGGATGTCGGCTCAAAAGTCGCCACCCAAAGCTATGTCCAACATCATAAAATCCCGTGGCATCAGCGTTTGTTAGCAAAATTCATGGGACGCAAAGAAACAACCTAAATTGTCGCCCTTTTAACCCTTTACCCTTTTACCCTCTTTACCCTATGCTTTGACCCATGGCTCGAGAATTGGTGGCACTGATTGCCCATGATGATAAAAAAGACGACCTTGCTCGCTTTGTCCTTGAGCATAAAGCCCTGTTTGCGCGTTTTTCTTTGGTCGGAACGGGTACAACGGCGCGAATTATTTCCGAAACAACAGGTCTCGAGGTCAAGCGATTAATGTCTGGTCCACTGGGTGGTGACCAACAAATCGGGGCAGCCGTCGCCGAAGAAAAAATTCTGGCAGTTTTTTTTCACCGTGACCCACTGACAGCCCAGCCACACGAACCCGATGTCAGTGCTTTGTTGCGAATCTGCGATGTCCATGATGTACCATTGGCGACCAACCGTGCCACTTCAACAGCTGTCGTGTTGTGGCTCGAGCAGCAAGCCAGTACCGTAATACGGCTAAACTAACTCGAGTATAGCTCTAAGGGTGGCTTGTGGCTGTTCTTGGTGTGGCAAATGCCCAGCCTTGGCAATCATACTCAGGTGGCTGTTGGGAATTTGCTCGAGTAAGCGCAAGGCATGATGTTGTGGCACAATCTGGTCGGCTTCTCCCCAGATGAGATGGGTTGGCAAATTTAGCTTGAGTGGTTCGGCTGGCGCAAATAAACTGCGAAGTGCGGCAAAAAAAGTATCGCGTTGGGTGTCGCTTCTGACCCGTTCCCAGACTCGGGTGTGTAAAAACGCAAGGTCGGCGGCTGGCATGGCATTGAGGTCAGCATAGTACGGGCGCAGGCTTTCAAAGGCAGCATCCTGACCCGCTTGGCGTAAACCATTGTAAAAAGCCTCACCAACTTCTGGCTCGAGCAACGACTGCACCGCCACCGATGGCTCGAGACGACCTAAGTTTGGGGCTGCACCACCAATCAAGCATAAACCAGCAACTCGCGTCGGTTGCTGGGATGCAAAAGTGGCAGCCACGACTGCACCGAGGCTCGAGCCAACCAAATGCACCGACTTAAAGGCTAAAGTATCCAATAAGCCCAATAAGGTCTTGCTAAAACCCTGAATCGTGCTGGTTTGGCTGCGGCTGCGCCCAAATCCGGGCAAGTCGAGGGCAATCACTCGAAAATGGGCAGCCAGTGGCACAAAAATATGCCGCCAGGTGTCGGCTTCGTCGCCATTACCATGCACCAAAACAAGTGTTTTTGTGCCATGAACCGAGTCAAAATAAAAAATGCCTTGGTCTTCTCGAGCGTACTGCGCCAGTTCTAAAGCTGGAATCATAGACTGCGAACTGCCCGTGGCTGACCATCAATAATCACGGTCAATTCGGCTTTGCCGATTTCGGCTCGAATCGAAATTGGCAAAGCAATCTGTTGCCCAGCCGTGACGGTCATTGGTCCAAAAACCACCCGCTCGCCATCTAAGTCTTTGATACGAATCTCGAGTATTCCAGAAGGTATATCGGTTGGCACTTCATAGCTAAAGTTCTCGTTGCGCCGCTCAATCAGTGGCGGGGTCGTGGTGACTGGAGGGTCTGGGGTGATTGGGGTAACCACGGGTGGGTCTGGAACTGGAAGGTCTGGGGTTGGTACATCGGGTGAAGTTGGCTGAACTGGTGGCAAATTATCTGGGTTGGTCGGTGTTGGTGTGACCACAGGTGGCGTGGTCGTGGTTGGAGTCTGCACAGGTGGCGTGGTGACAATCGGTGGCGTGGTTGGGGTAGGCGTTGGTGTGACCACAGGTGGCGGAATCACTTTTGGCTTCACAGGTTGGGGAATAATCGGCTTAGCTGCATTTCCCGCGATTGCCACCGTCAGGGTTGCATCTGACTCGAGTTCAACAATTGTATCAGCGCTTGGAGACTGAACCAAAACAGTACCATACGGCAAACTCGAGGTCTGGGTTTTAATTTCGACCAAGCGTAAACCAGCTAATTTAATCACTGTTTTGGCATCTTCGGTGTTTAAGCCCGATAAATTTGGAATAAAAGTCTTGCCCTCTGGCGCACGTGGACCTGAAGCTAACAAAGTCACACTCTGCCCACGCACCACTTCGGTTTGTGGGGCTGGGTTTTGCCCCAAAATATAATCTCGGGCTGTGCCTTCGGGGGCGGGAACTCGAGCAATCCGTGCGACCGTTAATTTGGCTTCTTTTAAGGCGATTTGGGCTTCGGCAAGGGTTTTTCCTGCCAAAGAAGGCATCAAAAGCGCTCTTGGCTGATTGACCGTAATCACCACCACCCGCTGCTCGGTGATGGCTGCACCAGCCGGCGGGTTTTGGGCAATAATCAGACCACGCACCTTTGATTGGTCAGAATCCTCGACCGGACGCGGTGTTAAACGTGCCTCGGACAGCAACTGAGCAGCTTGCGGCAGGGTCAGCCCGACCACATTTGGCACAACCACAGCTGGGGGCTCGAGAAATTGACGGGTGGCTTGCGCCCCAAAGTAAATCACACCCGCCAGTGCCACCATACCTGGCACAACCCGCACCAGCAATGCCAAAAAGCGCAGCCCTAAACTTGGTTTGGGGGTGGCGGCTTTAAGTGGCGCAACTTGGCTTTTAGAAATCAATTTTGGCTCAGGCGAGGATATTTTTGAAGCGCTGTCTTTGCTGGCATCCAAATTTTTAAGCACTGGAATTTTGCCACGACTGGTTTTGCCAGCCTCGAGCAACGGCTGATTGAGTTGGGTAATCGCCTCAACTGCTCGGTCAGCGCTGCGTAAACCCGTCAGGGCTGGTTTGACATCGCCTTTCTCGCCTTGCAACGCAATAAAATTAGCATCGGTCAAGGCAAAACCATAACTGCCAAGCACTTGTGCTGCCACACCAAGGGCTTGGCGAAACCCTTGGTCTTTGGGGTGCTGCGCCATCCAAAACGCACCATCTGTACCTTCGAGAACTTCCCAGACGGTGTAATACGCCCCCGGTCTCGAGACCGCATCCAATAAAAGTGGCGAGGCAACATTTTTAATGGCTGTCCGGTAGCGGTGAAAATTTGCTCGAGATTTGGGGTCTACGACAAAAAACCAGTCTAGACGCACGGTTTTACCACTGGTGTCGGTGGCTTCGACCGAGCGCATCCATTCATCCCGAGAGATTTCTCGAGTCACATCGTATTTGCTGTCCAGACGTTCTGGCATATGCTGGTAATTCTAGCAAGTCGGGATGAGGGTTGTGAGTATTACTTTTTGGCTTTCTCAAGTTTGACGACTTTTACAGGTTTGGGTCTGACCAAATCGCTGGGTCGAATGACTTTTTTTAGAGCAGCATTGATATAATTAAATGCCAGTTGAGTTTCGTCGCGGGTGGCTAGGTTCTGACTCGAGTCGTTCATGTAGACATAAATCACTTTATCGCCCGAAAGCGTCTCGAGAAACCCCGAATAGGTCAGGATTCGGGCGGTGTTGCCGCTTTTACCGCCATAGTATTTGAAGGGGATTCGTAAGTAGCTACCGCCTTTACCGTGCTTCATGATTTCACGAAAGCGTTTTTGTCCAGTTGGACTCAAGTCATTACTGACAAAGGCATTCCACATAAACCTCGCCCATTCTTGTGGCGTGCTGGCATTTTGCAGGTTGCGATCTATTTGGCTCATGGTTTCTACGCCACCATTGCGCCCAGCAAAATAACCTTGGTCAAGGTAACGGCGCAACGTTTCGGCGCTGATTGTTTGGGCTTTTTGGTCAAGCCGTTCTGCCAGTGCCAGTTGGGTATCCAAGGGCGAACTGGCAAAGCGTTTGGTGGCAGCCACCAGACTGTATTTAGGAAAATCTGCACCACCAAGTCCGGCTTGGGCTGTCCACCACGTTTTGGTCGGCAAAAGTAGGCGGGTATTGCATAGCCCTAAGCGCAAAGCAGTTGGTTGCAAGGCAGCCAGACCAACCCGCCGAAACAAAATATCGGTGGCGGTGTTGTCCGACCAAGCAATCATCGCCATTGCCAAATCCAAAAGCAGGGTGTTGTCGTATGGGTAACGCCCATAGCTCTGGTTAGCTCGAGTCACCTTAAAGCGCTCGGTCTGTTTCATTTTGCCGCTGTCCACACCACGCAGCAATTCAAACAAGACACTGGTCTTAAAATTGCTGGCAAGCGGAAATTGTCCTTGTGGATTTTGCCAAATCAGCTGTTCAGGCTTAAATTCTTTTGTGCCTCGAGCCAAGCGAGCCACAAATAAGCCAACTCGCCCGGTAATGACTTTAGAGATAACTGGAGCTTGGGGCTGTTGCCTTAGGCTTTGTGTCGTGGCACAGCCTGTTGTCTGGCTCGAGGCTGCCACAACACTCGAGCTTGAGACTGCCATCGGGGTTGGTGTAACTTGTATCAGGTTTGGGCTGCTCGGTTGTAGCACAACGGTTTGCGTGTTGTTTGCACAGCCAAACAGTCCGAGGGTAAAAATGAGGTAAAGAAAACGCATTGCTCGGGTATTCTGACATGGAATCTGCAAATTGCAAGGCGTTTGCTTGGGGCGTTTTTCTCATCTCGAGATGTCAGTATTTAGGGCAATTATGGTCACTCGAGAAGTCACAATGCCTTTTTTAGCCGCGCTGATTTTAGGCATGGGATTGCTGACCGTTTCGAGTGTCGCCACCCCCGAGAACATCCAAAAGCAATTGGTCGGCGTGGCTTTGATGGTTTTTCCGATTGTGGCATTGTGGTTTTTAGGACGGCGACGATTCTATCAATTGACCATGCCGGCTTACGGCGTTTCTTTATTTTTATTGTGCTTGGTTGGTCTGATTGGAGTTGAAGTCAATGGTAATCGCAATTGGTTTTCCTTGCCGGGGTTAGGGCAGTTTCAACCGCTCGAGTTTGGCAAAATTGCCCTGATTCTGATGTTGGCACGCTACTTGCGCGATCCATTTAAGTCGGTGCGCGATTATATTCCTGTGGCGGTTATTGCGCTGCCAATGCTGATTATTACTTTTATTGGCACTGGCGATACTGGTGGCGTGATGGTCTTAACTGCAATTGTGATGGGGATGATGGCTGTGCGTGGTGTGCCATGGCGACATTTACTGATTGCCGTGGTGGCGTTGGGTATCCTTATTCCAACCGTGGTTGTGCCGCGTTTGTCGGATTTTCATAAGCAGCGCTTAACCGTTTTTCTTAATCCAGAATCAGACCCAAGGGGCAAGGGCTATCAATATATTCAAAGCCGAATTGCCATTGGTTCAGGTGGTTTATCGGGCAAAGGCTACCGCCAAGGCACACAGTCTCAGGGCGGCTTTGTGCCAGCTGACCACACCGATTTTATTTTTGCACCATGGGCAGAAGAACAAGGTTTTGTGGGTGGTGTCTTGCTGCTGCTGGTATTTGTGGCTTTATTTTGGCGTATGGCAGCCCTTGGTGGCGAATGTTTACATGGCACAGACCGATTGGTGATTGGTGGGGTGCTGTCTTTACTTGGCTTTCAGGTTCTCGAGAACGTCGGGGCAGCTATTGGGGTCGCACCTTTAACGGGTTTAACCTTGCCACTGTTTAGTTATGGAATCTCGAGCTTGCTGTCTACGGCGACGGCTTTAGGGGTTGTCTATGTGGTGCATCGAGACCGCTTTGAAGATTTTTAAGCTCAGTACACTGTTAAATAAATTCGTAGAATTTTTGCGAGCTATGCGAGTGAACACAAAGTACATTGTTGACGAGTGCGGAGACTCTTTGGAGCGAAGCGG
>JAYWGM010000077.1:0-17589 GCA_043778225.1 Deinococcales bacterium
CTAAGCGACGGAAACGTTTGAAGGCGTTATTACATGATGATTACTTGCTATCGTTACTTGGTTTATCAGGCAAGGCATAGTTGGTGCGTTTGCCCTATCATGGCAGCCTTTACAGGTTTGGTGCTGAGTGTGCTGGTTATGCCGCCGGCTATTCCCGAAGTTCTCGAGACTTAAAAAGGCAGTCCAGACAACCCCATACAGAACCATCACATCTCGAGTGTTAGAATCCAATTGGTTTGTAGTCTTAACCTTATTCTACAGGAGGCTCATTATGAAAGTTGGTATTAACGGATTTGGTCGGATTGGTCGTCAGGTGTTTCGTTTGCTCCAAGAAGCCGGTATCGAAGTTGCAGCCATTAACGATTTAACCGACAACGCCGAATTGGCAATGTTACTCAAGTACGACAGCAACTATGGGCGCTACCCCGGCGTAGTCTCGAGCGACACCGAAAACTTAATCGTGAATGGTCATAAGACCCGTGTGTTTGCCGAAAAAGACCCAGCCAAACTGCCTTGGGCAGACTCGGGCGCAGACATTGTAATCGAATCCACGGGGCGTTTTACCCAAGCCGAAAAAGCCCGCGCCCATATTGATGGCGGCGGTGCCAAAAAAGTGATTATTTCTGCCCCAGCCAAAGGCGAAGATATTACTGTGGTCATGGGAGTCAATCACGAAAAGTACGACCCAGCCAGCCACCACATTGTCTCAAACGCCAGTTGCACCACCAACGGACTTGCGCCAGTCGCCAAAGTGCTAAACGACCTCTACGGTATTGAGCGCGGTATTCTGACCACAATTCATGCCTACACCGCCAGCCAGAGTTTGGTAGACGGACCTCGCGGCGACCCACGCGATAACCGCGCTGCTGCTCTAAACATTGTGCCAAGCAGCACGGGCGCAGCTCGAGCCGTCGGGCTGGTGATTCCAGAACTTCAGGGTAAATTTACAGGCATGGCGTTTCGTGTACCAACGCCAACTGTTTCGGTGGTCGATTTTACGGCGCTCTTAAATAAATCTGTCACGGTCGAAGAAATTAACGCCGCCATGAAAGCGGCTGCCGAAGGCGCAATGAAAGGCATTCTCGAGTACACCGAAGAGCCACTGGTCAGTGTTGACTTAAAAGGCAATCCAAACTCGAGCATTTTTAGCGCCCTCGAGACGCTGGTGCTGGGTGGCAACTTTATCAAAGCCGTGGCTTGGTACGACAACGAATGGGGTTACAGCAACCGTGTGGTTGATTTGGTCAAGCACATGGCAAAAAGCCTATAATTAGTCTCAGTTCTCACAGGGCAGGCACAAGACCTGCCCCTACACAAAACAATTTTATATAGGGGCGACCCTCTCTTGACCATCTACACGCACCTCACGGTCATGGTCGCTCGTGGTCGCCCTTTTACTACGAGGAGTACCCGTGAAAACCCTGAATTCCCTAGATATTGCTGGAAAACGTATTTTGGTGCGCGTGGATTACAACGTGCCAGTCGAAGACGGCGTGGTTTCTGATGATACCCGAATCACCGCCAGTCTCGAGACAATCAACTGGCTACTCGAGCGTGGGGCAAGCGTAATTTTAATGTCGCATTTTGGCAGACCCAAAGGTGTAGACGAAAAATACCGACTTGCACCAGTGCATCCAGTTCTCGAGAAAGTGCTGGGTAAGTCTGTACAGTACATTCGGTCAAATCCTGCCAGTCCCGAAACGGCGACGGCGCTTGAAAATCTAAAAGCTGGACAAGTGGCTTTACTCGAGAATGTGCGTTTTGAAAGCGGCGAGGAAAAAAACGATCCAGTCCTCAATGCAGCCTTAGCAAAACTCGGCGATGCCTTTGTCTTGGATGCCTTTGGCAGCGCTCATCGGGCGCACTCGAGTGTTTCGGGCGTGGCGGGTTTATTGCCACACGCGGCGGGGCTGTTGCTCGAGAAAGAAATGGTGCAACTGACCAAACTACTCGAGCATCCAGTCTCACCATATGTGGTGATTATTGGTGGCGCAAAAGTTTCGGATAAGTTAAAAGTGATCGAGAATCTATTGCCCAAAGTAGACAAAATGCTGATTGGTGGCGGCATGGCGTACACTTTTGTCAAAGCCACAGGCGGTAGCATTGGCAAGTCTATTCATGAAGACGATTTTTTAGAGACCGCCAAGCGTTTACTCGAGCAATTTGGTTCTAAAATTGTCTTGCCGACCGATACCTTGGCTGGCGATAAATTTGCTGCCGATGCAGCCACACAGGTTTTTGCCACCAATGCGATTCCCGACAATTGGGAAGGCATGGACATTGGACCTGAAAGCCAAAAGGCATTTACAGCTGCCCTCGAGAATGCCAAAACGGTGTTCTGGAATGGACCAATGGGTGTTTTTGAATTTCCAGCTTTTGCCAGTGGCACAAATGCAGTGGCGGAGGCTTTGGCTAAAATCCAAGATGCCTTTACCGTGGTTGGCGGCGGCGATAGCGTTGCGGCAATCAATGAAACTGGCTATGCCGACAAAATAGACCATATTTCGACAGGTGGCGGTGCAAGCCTCGAGTTGCTCGAGGGTAAAACCTTGCCAGGCGTGGCAGCGCTTAGGTAGCTCGAGAAAATAACCAATAAACCGAGGCGAAGTTTGGGTATCGTCTCGGTTTTTGTTTTACAATATAAAAGTCTCGAGGAGGTTTGTATGCGAAAATTTTGGATTGGTGCTTTGAGTTTAGCCGCATTGCTGGCTGGCAGTATGGGCATGAATCGTGGCGAAGCTCAGAAAAAAACCTTGAATTTCTTTAATTGGTCAGAATACGTTGACCCAAAAGTCGTCAAGGATTTTGAGAAAAAAATGGGGGTCAAAGTCAACCAGAGTTTCTATGAATCCAACGAAGATATGTTGGCAAAACTCAAACAGGGCGGCACAAAACAATACGATTTGGTCGTGCCAAGTGGTTATATCATTGGTACGATGACCAAACAGAATTTATTGCGTCCACTCGATAAAAAACTCCTTCCCAACCTCAAGAATCTCGGTCCAAAATTTCGCACCCCAGACTTTGATACCAAAGGCGAATTTACAGTTGCCTATTTTTGGGGGACAACCGGCGTGGGCTACCGCAAAGATAAGTTGCCGAAAAACTTTGACCCAAGTTGGGCATTGTTTTTTGACCCAAAAAAAGTCCCCGGTCCGTTTCAATTCCTTGATGATGCCCGCCCGACGATTGGCGCTGCCTTAAAGTACCTTGGAAAATCGTACAACAGCACCAGTGCCACCGAATTAAAAGCTGCCCTCGAGCTTTTAAGAACTGCCAAAGCCAAATCGGTCGGGTTTGGCGGTAGCCCAGATGCCAAGCAAAAACTCTTGAGCGGTCAGGTCGTGATGGCAATCATGTACAACTCCGAAGCGGTGCGTGCCGCCGAAGAAGACCCGAACATTGGCTATTTTATTCCCAAAGAAGGCGCAGAAATTTGGCTCGATAGCCTAGCGATTCCCAAAGATGCTCCTAATTGGCAACTGGCGCATCAATTTATTAACCATCTACTCGAGGCTCAAGTGGCTGCCCAGAATTCCAATATGACTGGCAACAGCAGCCCCGTGGATGCGGCTCGACCCTATATTCAGCGTAAAACATTGGGTAATCCCGCTATTTATCCCAACAGTGCCACCCTTGCCACGCTCGAGTACAGCAAAGACATGGGTATCAATCAGCGCTTATACGATGCCGTTTGGACACAACTCAAAGCCCGTTAAAGTAAAGCTCCCAATCCCTTGACTGCACCACTCGAGATTCGCACATCAGCATACTTCGAGAGCGGCGTAACTTCTGGATTGACCTCGATTAAAAACGCCCCATTTTGTTTGGCAATTCGCCCAAGGCTGGCGGCTGGTTCGACCACACTGCTTGTGCCAATAACCAGAGCAACGTCACAGGTTGCAAAAGCGTTTGTGGCTGCCTCGAGAATCTGCGCGGGCAGCATTTCGCCAAACCACACCACGTTAGGGCGCATTCTCGAGCCGCACTTTTGGCAAGTTGGCGGCGGAGTAAAACTTGGCTCAAGTGCTTGGATATTTTTACAGGATTCACACCGAGCCGTGACGATATTGCCGTGCAACTCGAGAACGTTTTGGCTACCGCTTCGTTGGTGCAAACGGTCTACGTTTTGTGTGACCAAGGTCAGATTTTGCTGTTGCTCGAGTTTTGCAAGTGCCAGATGGGCTGCGTTTGGTTGGGCGCTCGAGCAAGTTATAAAACGTTCGGCATACCAATCCCAGACCAGTTTTGCATCCCTCGAGTAGGCTTGGGGCGAAGCTAATTCGTGTGCCGAAAACCGCGCCCAGTAGCCAGTCTGAGCATCCCGAAAAGTAGGAATACCACTCTCGGCACTGATGCCCGCCCCAGTTAGCACGGCAATAGCTTGAGCAGATTGAATTTTGGTTTTGGCGGTCTCGAGGTTCATGGTTAGATTCTACCAACTTGGAGTAAGGGTGTTAATATGTCAGCATAACAACAAGTTGACACTGCCACTCACATACGCTACACTAGCCTTGCGGTTGAGAGTTCTGTCCTTCATGGAACGCGGAAACTTAGTTTTCCCTCAACTGCATTTTTTGTTTATGCACTTACTCTATATTGATGAATCCGGACACGCAGATGATGCAACCCAGAGGTTTTTTGTCATGATAGGTGTCTCGTTTTTTGAAAAACAGACTTTCTGGGTTGCCAATGAACTTGATAACATTGCAGCAAGATTCGATCCAGCCGATCCTTTTTCAATTGAACTCCATGGCTCACCAATGAAACAAGGAAAAGGTATTTGGAAAAGCATTTCTGGAAATGCCCGTGCAGAGGCTTTCAAAGATGCACTTACAATTCTTACAAAAAGTCACAAAAGCAATCGTTTATTTGGTATCGCCATCGAAAAAGCTGCAATTTATCCTCAAGACCCCGTTCAATATGCCTTTGAGCAACTTCTAAGTCGGTTTGACCATTATTTAATGAGGCTTCATAAACAAGGCGACTCACAGCGAGGCATTGTCATTCTCGATAAAACATCACATGAACGAACTTTGCAAAATTTGGCTACTGCATTTCGTACCGTTGGACATTCCTGGGGGGTATTGCGAAATCTTTCTGAAGTCCCACTATTTTTAGATTCAAAAGCATCTCGTTTAATTCAATTAGCAGATTTAGTTGCTTATGCTACGTTTCGCTATTTTGAAAAAAATGATTCCGAGCTTTTTAATCTAATTGAGCCTCGTTTTGACCGAGACGCAGGTACGGTTCATGGTTTACATATTAGGACACTATAAATTATGAAAAAAGTTGTTGTTGCCTTTGGAACTCGCCCTGAAGCCACAAAAATGGCACCGGTTATTTTTGGTTTACGCCAACAAGCAGAAATTGAAACAATTATCTTGTCTACTGGTCAACACAAAGAACAATTATTGGATGGCTTACGGATTTTTGGCATCACTCCAGACATTGACTTGGCAGTCATGACCGAGCGCCAAACCTTGGCTACTTTAATGGGTAAAATTGTGCCATTGGCTGCCGAGCAGTTGCGCCAACTCAAAGCAGACTATGTGCTGGTTCACGGCGATACCCTAACCAGTTTTGCGGTTTGCTTGGCGGCTTTTTTTGAACGCATTCCAGTCGGTCATGTTGAGGCGGGTCTGCGTAGCCACAACATGGCAGAACCATTTCCCGAAGAAGCCAACCGCCGTTTGACCGATGTCCTGACCGATTTGGATTTAGCCCCAACCCGAGGCGCAGCCGAAAATATCCAGCGCGAAGGGAAAATCAGCCCAAATATCGTGGTCACAGGTCAGACGGAGGTAGACGCAGTGCTGTACGCCAGTTCTCGAGGGAGGCTGCCCAATATCCCAACCGATAAACGAATTGTTGCCATGACGATGCACCGCCGTGAGAATTTACCATTTATGGCAGACTTAGCCAGCGCCATGGCTCGAGTTGCCAATGCCCACCCAGAATGCCATTTTGTCTATCCTGTGCATTTGAATCCTGCCGTGCGTGAAGCAGTTTACCCAAGTTTAGAGCCACTGAAAAATTTTAGTCTGCTCGAGCCTCTGGATTTTGGCAGCATGGCAGCCCTGATGAAAGCCTCGAGCCTGATTGTGACCGATAGCGGCGGTTTGCAAGAAGGCGGCGCGACCCTTGGCGTGCCAGTCGTGGTGCTTAGGAACGTGACCGAGCGCCCCGAAGGTTTAGCCGTCAATGCCTTAAAACTGGCTGGCACAGACCCCGAGAATGTTTTTAAGACCATTCACAGCCTGCTCTCGAGCGATGAAGAACTGGCTAAGATGCAAAACCGCCCGAATCCATACGGCGATGGTCACGCGGGGATTCGTTGCGCTCAAGCCGTGGCATGGCGCTTGGGTTTGGCACAGCGCCCTCAAAACTGGCAGTAGCGATTTAATTCCTGACAAACAGTCCACATTGCAGTGTGGTTTGGACAATGCCTACCAGATGCTCGAGGTAGCCTTGGGTCAAAGGTTCGGGTACGATTGGGGCTTCAATCAGCAGGCTGGCAAGTCCGTGAATCGTACTCCAAACAATCAGCGCCAAGGCTTGTGGGTCGCCGTTGACGACTAAACCAGAGGCTTGCATTTGGCGTATCGTTTGGATCAGAATTTCAAAGCTTTGATTGGCGGTTTCGGTCAATTCGTCGGGGCTGCCTTTTGGTTCGCATAGGTTTTTGCGAAACATAAATCTAAATTCGGTTTGATGGCTTAGTGCAAATTTGATGTACTCGAGTCCGATACCGTACAGCACGGCTTCTGGCTCGAGATTTTGCTGTTTTTGCATCAGCCTTTTGAGTTCGTTAAAAGCATCTATGGCAAGCGCCCGCAATAAGGCACGTTTATCGGCGAAGTGATGATACGGCGCGGCATGGCTGACTCCTGCACGGCGGGCAACTTCGCGCAAGGTGATGCTGTCGATGGTGTTTTCGGCAGCCAGTTCTCGAGCCGCGTTCAGGAGTGCAAGGCGCAGATTGCCGTGGTGATAGCTGGTCATGGTCTAAAGGGTAGCGCTTTTTTAAGAACTTGACAATAGAAAGATTATGGTTTATCTTTACGTTGTAAAGATAAGGAGTCATATGAACATACTGTTAATCCTCGGACATCCAAACCAAGCCTCGTTTTGTAACGCCTTACTCGAGCAGTACGCACTTGGCGCAGCGCAAGCCAATGTAAAAATCCTGCGCCTTGGCAACCTCGCCTTCAATCCAATCAGTCAAGGCTACGCACAACCAATGCCACTCGAGCCAGATTTAGTGCTGGCACAGCAGCAAATCACTTGGGCAGACCATTTGGTTTTTGTCTATCCAACTTGGTGGGGCAGCACGCCAGCGTTATTGCAAGGCTTTATCGACCGCACATTTTTGCCCGAATTTGCTTTTAAGTACAAAAAAGATTCGATTTGGTGGGACAGGCTACTGACTGGCAAAACCGCCAGAATCATCACCACCATGGATGGCACAAGTTGGTGGCATTACCTGATGCACTTTGCGCCTGGAATCAACAGCTTAAAACGCGCCGTGTTACATTTTTGTGGCGTGGCAAAAGTGCAAACCACAATCATTGAAAGTGTCCGAAGCTCGAGCCTCGAAAAACGCCAGAAGTGGCTCGAGGAAATGAACAAACTTGGGTCTCGGGATACGAACTCAGTACACCGCCGAACCAACCAAGCCAGCATCGAGACCTAACTGATTTCTTGCAGTAAGCAGAAAACACTGTACCTCACACTACTACCAAAACTTTTAGTTTCAAGACTTCATTAACTTGCTCTTGCTTACGATTCAATTCAAACTGAACAACCCAAGTCAGTAACCAAAGTTGAGCCAGTCTAGCTATGGCAATCCAATCAGGATTCTCCTCATTAGCAAAAGGAAAATTAGTCCATAACACCAGTAAGTACGCAATAAACGCAATCAATAAAAACCTAAGAACGTTTTCAATGATGGTTGGGAAGTCCTGAGTGCCAATCGGTAAGTGCATACTCGTATTGTACGACAACCCAAGGTCAGCCTCATTCAAACCAAGTAGACTTATAGCCATGAAAGCCTTTTTATTGACTGTTTTTTTACTGGTCTCGAGCGCCATTGCCCAGCGCTTAGAAGAGGCTCAAAAACGCTATGCCAACGGTGATTTTCTCGAGGCAAGTTTGCTGGCACGGCAACTCAGAACTTCTGATGGTTTTGCATTAGCGGCTCGAGCCTTGTACGAACACGCCATGGAATTGCCACTTTCTAAGCGTGAACCTTTGATGGTGCAGTGCGAAGCCTTTGCTCGAGAATCTTTAGAGCTTAATCCAAAAAATGCCGATGCCTATTTTGAACTCGGTGCAAGTGCTGGACAATTTGCTTTGCTGCGTGGCACAGTCTGGGCATTTTTGAATGGTGTGCCGCAGCAGATTCGCGGCTATTTTGAACGCAGTATCGAACTCGAGCCACGCCATGTTTTTGCGATGATTGCCTTGGCGCGTTGGCACGCCGAAGTGGTCATGGGTGGTGGCGGTTTTTTATTCAACGCCAGCCCCGAAGAAGCCTTAAAACTACTCAACCGTGCGGTGCGAACTGAACCTAAAAACATCAATGTCCGAGTTAATTTTGCCCAGACGCTACTGGTCTTAGATAGAGTTGCCAATCGTACTGCCGCCAAAGCCCAACTTGAGCTTGCGATTACCTTAGAACCCCGAGATGCCCTAGAGCGCAAAGCCCTTGAAGCCGCTAAACGTGGTCTCGAGCAGCTAAAGTAGAAAAGGTAAAAAGGACAAAAGGTAAAAAATACGCATGGCTTTTACTTTTGCCCTTTTACCCTTTCGCCTTTTGACCCTAATCTTTTTTTGCACGTCTTTTGTAAGCCTAAGGCGGTAGACTATTTTTATGATTGAAGTTGTTAATTTTGAAAAACGATTTGGACGGGTCGCGGCGGTGCAGAATGTCAGCTTTTCGGTTTCGCCAGGGCAGGTGTTTGGTTTGCTGGGTCCCAATGGCGCAGGCAAAACCACAACCATTCGGGCGATGGTCGGGCTGACCCGTCCCTCGAGTGGCACAGTGCGGGTGGCAGGTTTTGATGTTTGGAAAGAACCCGTCAAAGCCAAAGCGGCTTTTGGCTATATCCCAGACCGTCCGTATTTGTACGGCAAACTAACGGCTCGGGAGTTACTGCGTTTTATTGCTGGCTTGCATAAACTTAACAATGCCGAACCCGAGATAGACCGATGGCTCGAGTTTTTTTCTTTAGAAAATTTTGCCAACGAGTTAATCGAGACTTTTTCGCATGGCATGAAACAAAAATTGACGATTATCTGCGCCATGCTGCCTGAGCCGCCAGTCCTCATTGTGGATGAACCAATGGTCGGTTTAGACCCCAAAGCCGCCAAACAAGCTCGAGAAATCCTGTCTGGTTATGCCGAAAAAGGCAACACGGTTTTACTCACGACCCACAGTTTGCCAGTTGCCGAAGCCGTGGCGCACCGCATCGCCGTCCTAGACCGAGGCGTGGTCTTAGCCGAAGGCACACTACAAGAATTGCAAAACCGCACCAACGAAGAACGCAGTGGGGTCGAGGGTAATACTTTAGAGCGAATTTTCTTTAAGCTGGTCGAAGAAGAAGCCCTAGAACGCGAAAAGGTCGCCGCATGAGCTTGGTCTCGAGCCAGCCACAAAAGCAGACTCGGTACTCGAGTTCTTTACTGGGCATCAAGTGGCTGAGTCTTAAAAATGCAGTGCTGCGAGGCAATCGCTGGAGTTACTTGGCGGTTTTGATGTTTGTTGGCTTGGTGGCTTGGGGCGAATACGCTGGCACAATTCGGGCGCTCGAGTACGTCTGTGATGCTGGGCGTGGATTTTTGGACTTCAATCGCAAATGCAGCATCATTGGGACTTCGATTGCTTCGCGGGTTCTCGAGGGTGGCTTGTTGGTACTGGGGGCTGGAGTCACTTTTAGCGCCATCACCACCGCCATCACGACTTTATACACCTCCGACGACCTCAATTTTTTGCTTTCGCAGCCTTTGCCAAGCGCTCGAGTTTTTGCGGTGAAACTTTTTGATACTTACCTTTCGGCGGCTGGCGTACCAAGTTTATTGCTGGTTGCACCACTGGTGGCATTGGGTGTTTATTTTCAAGCGGCTTGGTGGTACTTTCCATTGGCAATTTTAGCGGCATTGATTACTTTTATTTTGCCAGTTGGCTTAGGCGCAACCATTGCCATCGGTCTCATGCGCCTCAGTCCGGCAGGCAGGGTGCGCGAGGTGGCGACAGGTATTGGCGTGGCACTCTCGGCGCTGTTGGTTTACCTGATTCGTGATGCCCGCCCCGAAGCGCTGCTGCGCCAACTTAACGACCGCGCTGAGGGTGATGCTGCAATCAACCGCTTGGTCGAGCAATTTGGTGGGGCGAGCAATCCATTTTTACCCTCGAGTTGGGCAAGTAACTTTATTTGGAACAGCGCCAGAGGTGATTTTAACAATGGCATTCTTTTTTTAACCGCACTGGCAATTGTGATGATGCTGGTAGCGCATGGCTTAGCCACCAAAGCCTATTTGGAAGGTTGGGTGCGTGGACTCGAGAGTTCACGGGTGCGTTTAGACCCAACCAAGCGCCGCGCCAGCCCGTTTGAAAAGCTGCTAGGGCGTTTTGGTCCAGCCGGGCATTTAATCGTTAAGGATGTACGCTTGTTGTTTCGGGATGCCACTCAATGGTCGCAATTGCTAATTCTGGTGGCACTGGGCGGAGTTTATGTGGTCTCAGTACGGGCTGTACCGGGCTTGGATGCTGGCAACCTCGAGCAAGCGCGGCTTTATAAAAATGCACTTGGTTTTTTAACGATTGCTTTTCAGGGTTTTGTGATTGCTGGAGTCGGTGTCCGTATGGCATTTCCAAGCATTTCACTCGAGGGTCAAGGCTATTGGTTATTGCGAACCTCTCCCCTTTCGGCTCGCCAGATTGTGGTCGCTAAATTCTGGGGAGCGCTACCCGCAACGCTGCTTTTGGCGTTGTGTCTGGGTTGGTTTGCAGCGCGGAGTTTAGAACTGACTCCGATTGTCACCGCCATGAGTGTTTTGGTGGCGGTCTCGAGTGCCTTTGTGATGACGGGCTTAGGCGTTGGTATCGGAGCGGCTGTGCCACGTTTTAAGTTTGATAACCCCGCCGAGGTGGCGGTCAGCGCTGGCGGTTTAATTTATATGGGAACTGCCGTTTTGTTTGGTGGGGTGCTGACCCTGATTGCGGCTCGACCGACCTATGTCAGTTTATCGGATGTGAGGTACGGCACAGGACTCGAGTATTTCTCCAGCAGCGAAGGTATTTTGGTGCTTGGCTTAATGCTGCTCTTGAGTGTTTTGGGAACAATCCTGCCAATGTGGTTTGGCTGGACACGATTAGACAGGCATGAGTAGTCTCCAGCTTAACTACTAAAGCCGAATACGCCACAGCCACCAGAGCAGCCCAAATTGCAATGGCAAGCGGGCATATAAAATCCAAGCTGGCACACCAAATTTGGCTGGCTCGAGTGCCATATAGATATTGGCTGGATAAACCGCCACCAACAGCGCCATCAAGCCGTAAACTGCCCAATTTCGAGTCTGGGCAAACAATAAACCAAGTCCGCCTAAAATTTCAAAAAAACCAGAAATATAGGTCAATTCAAGCGCCCAAGATGCAATTTGTGGTGGCACAATCTTGACAAAAAAGTTGGGGCTAACAAAGTGCATAACGCCAGCGAAAATAAACAGCCCCGCCAGAACAATCACTTGGCACAACCCGATAGAATCTCTTGGCACAGTTCACGCAAACCTGTCCCGCGCTCGGCTGCCACCACCAGCGCACTGCCAACCACGACACCATCGGCAACTCGAGCCACCGCTTGGGCAGTCTCGAAATTTGAAACCCCAAAACCAACCGCCACAGGTTTATCGGTGCTGGCTTTAATGTTGGCGACCATCTGCGGCACTTCTTCGGGGATGCCGACTCGAGCGCCCGTTACGCCAGTCACCGACACGGCATAGACAAAACCGGTACTCGAGGCTGTGACCAAATCAATTCGGTCTTGGGTACTGGTTGGCGCAAGTAAAAAAGTCAGTTTTAGACCAGCCGCCGCCGCAATTGGAATCAGCGTCTCGGCTTCGTCGGGTGGCAAGTCTGGCAAAATTAAACCGTCTATGCCAGCCGCGACCGCTCCAGCCACAAACTCGGCTTCGCCAGTCGCTAAAATCGGGTTGTAATAGGTCATGATAAACAACGCTTTGTCCGATTGTTGGCGCAGTTCTCGAGCCGCCGCAAATGTACCAAGCACCGTCATGCCATTCTCGAGGGCGCGTTCACCAGCCTTTTGAATCGTCGGACCATCGCCTAACGGGTCAGAATAAGGCAGACCAATTTCCAAAGCATCGGCGTACTCGAGAATGGTTGTGGCTGCCTCGGTAAACCCTTGGAGGGTCGGAAACCCCGCCGGTAAATAGGCAATAAAGGCAGCTCGAGATTCGGATTTGGCAGTTGAAAAAGCAGTTTCGATTCGGTTCATATGTTTTCCCTCGTAAGGACAGACCCCTGTGTCTGTCCTGACTTGCTTTTGCAATTTGCTTTTTGCATAGTTAAGCGAGGCGTACTTCTTGACCACAAACGCGCACCTGACGGGCTGGGTCGCCTCGCCCTACGGTTTTTTGGTGCATTCGCCCCCACGGTCTAGGCTTTCGCGGCATTTTCCATGTCATTCATGACGCGCATGACTTCTTGGACATCTTTGTCGCCGCGCCCAGAAAGATTGACCACAATGATTTTGTCTTTGCCCAGTTCTGGCGCTAAGGTTTTTAGGTGAGCGATAGCGTGGGCGGTCTCGAGGGCTGGAATAATTCCTTCGCATTCACTTAATAACTTAAACCCCTCGAGCGCTTCTCGGTCGGTAATCGGTACATATTCAGCTACGCCATTGGCGGCATAGTAGCTGTGTTCCGGTCCAATTCCGGGATAATCGAGTCCTGCGCTAATGCTATGGGCTGGCACAATCTGACCGTTTTGGTCGTACAGCAAATACATCAAAGAACCATGCAGCACCCCAACTTTGCCACCAGCCACACTGGCAGCATGAAGCCCCGATTCGATGCCATATCCAGCCGCCTCCACCCCGATTAACCTTGGGCGGTTCTCGAGGTAAGCATAGGGCGCAAAAATACCAATCGCGTTGCTGCCACCACCAACACACGCCACAATCGCATCTGGGGAAATCCGTCCCTCGAGTTCAAGCAATTGGGTTTTGGTCTCTTCGCCAATCACGCTTTGGAAATCGCGCACCATCGCGGGGTATGGGTGCGGACCAACCACGCTACCAAGCACATAAAAGGTACTGCGGACATTGGTCACCCAGTCTCGAATCGCTTCGTTGGTGGCATCTTTTAAGGTTCGTGTGCCACTCGAGACGGGGCGAACTTCTGCGCCAAGTAATTTCATCCGAAAAACATTGAGACTCTGGCGGCGCACGTCTTCTTCGCCTTGGTAGACAATGCACTCGAGACCAAACAAAGCGCACGCCGTAGCGGTGGCAACGCCGTGCTGTCCAGCCCCAGTCTCGGCAATAATTCGTTTTTTGCCCATCCGTTTTGCCAGCATCACCTGCCCGATGGTGTTGTTGATTTTATGCGCTCCAGTGTGATTTAAGTCCTCGCGCTTGAGGTAAATTTTTGCTCCACCAAGGCGTTCGGTCAAGTTTTTAGCAAAATACAATAAACTCGGGCGACCGACAAATTCACGCAGAATTCGTTCAAATTCAGCCATAAAAACAGGGTCGGCTTTGGCTTCTTGGTACGCCGTATTTAATCCCTCGAGGGCTGGAATGAGCGTTTCTGGCACATAGCGCCCACCAAAACGACCAAAACGACCGCGAGCATCGGGCAATGGAAAATTTTGCATGGGAGTAGTATAGGGGCTGTGTTTGGGATTTCTCGAGTCAGTGGCATAGACAGGATGTAAATGTAGGGATTTGCCATGGCAAATCCCTACGTGATGTAAACTGTGATTATGAAATTTGGTGTGATTGGCGCGGGTCAAATGGGTGCAGGAATTGCACAAGTGGCGGCAGTGGCTGGCTTTGATGTGCTGCTGCGCGATGTCGAACAGCGTTTCTTGGATAAGGGCTTGACTGGAATTCAAAAGTCGCTGGCTAAATTTGTTGAAAAAGGCAAACTCGAGCCAGTGGCAATGGATGAAGCCTTAGCACGAATTAAAACCACAACTTCGCTGGCAGATTTTGTCGAAAGGGATTTGGTAGTCGAGGCAATTCTCGAGAATGAAGTGATTAAGCTCGAGCTATTTACCGAACTTGGGCGAATTGTCAAACCTTCTGGAGTGCTGGCAAGCAACACCTCGAGTATTCCGATTACGCTCTTAGCAACCGCTTCTGGTCGCCCTGAGCAGTTTATCGGGATGCACTTTATGAATCCTGTGCCGCTCATGACCCTTGTTGAAGTGATTCGTGGGCATTTGACCTCGGATGCCACCACCACAATGATTCTCGAGACTGCCAGCCAAATGGGTAAAACAGCCGTTCAATGCAACGATTACCCCGGTTTTATCAGCAACCGAATTCTGATGCCGATGCTGAACGAAGCCATTCAATGCGTGATGGAAGGCGTAGCCACCCCAGAAGCCATAGACCAAATCATGAAACTTGGCATGAACCACCCAATGGGTCCGATTACTTTAGCCGATTTTATTGGCTTAGATACCTGCCTTGCGATTATGGAAGTCCTGCATAAGGGTTTAGGAGATGATAAATACCGTCCCTCGCCGCTTTTGCGAAAAATGGTTCAAGCTGGCTTACTCGGGCGTAAATCCGGACGCGGGTTTTACAAATACTAAGGTGAAAAGGTCAAAGGGTGAAAAGGTTAAAAGTAAAGACCGCGTTCAACCTTTTCTACTTTTTACCTTTTTACCCTGCTTTCCTCTCCCACACACCGCGTTTGACGGCTTGTTCCTCGAGTTGACGCATGACTTCGCCACCGTCGCGCCAATGCAGCGAATGCAGGTCAGCCACACTGCGCTTGAGGATTTTACCAGCCGCTTCTAAGAGCCGTTGCTCGAGCGCTTCGCCGCGCATATTAAAGAGTTTTGTGCCGATACTGAGCAGGCGTTCGACTTTGGCTTGGCTAAAGAGGTCTTCGTCTGGAACTGCTCCGTGGTCGTATTCCTCGAGTCCGTCGTCTATGTCGGGTAGGGCAGTGGCTCGAGTTGGCACAGGTTCGTCTTCGGGTTCGGGGCGTGGTTTTCGGGCATTGGTTGGCGCGGTCAGTTGCGAAGCTGGGCGCATCGGGATACTCGAGAGTTTTGGGCGCACGACTTCTTCGGGTTCGGGTTCTCGAGCAGTAGCATCATGGATAACTTGTACTGGTCGTGATGTTTCGATGCGCGGTTGTGGTTTATCGACCACCCGAGCCTCGAGTAAACCTGTGGATTCATCAAATTCTGGGGCAAATTGTGTGCCAAAACCAAGCATCCCAAGGGCGCGTCCAATGCTGCCTGTTTCGGCTTTCTCGAGGTAATCTGGGAAATGGGTTTTGTCCTCGCGTTTGGTGGCGCTGGCGGTTTTAATCGCGCTGCCAGTATCGTCAAAAACCGTGACTGTGGCTTGGACAATCGCGTAAGTGTCCTCGAGTTTCAGGATTTGGCTTTGAATCGTATAACGCGGCGCTTCTTCATTAAGCCAGATTAAACGAGCAGCCACAGGCAAATAATCTTTGCCTTTAAGGTTCATCAGGTGTTGGCGTGGGTCAAAAGACATAACTTATTATATTCTGTTTGAAGCAGAATTTCTACTGCTTGCCCTCGAGTGTGGCTGTGGCAGCATCTATCGGCATCACCAGCCCTTCGATATATTCAACAATACCCAAAGCAATACCATAAGAAATGCGGTCGAGGTAATTCGAGTTTTTCAGTTGTAGCGCTTCGATTGGATGGGTCACAAAACCCATTTCCACCAAAATGGCTGGCGCTTCGGCATTTCTAATCACATAATAATCCGCCACTTGTACGCCTCGGTTTGAGGCAGCAGTCGCCCCAAGCATCTGCGATAAAACACTGGCTGCAAGATTTTTAGAAGCATCGGTTTGGTTGAGTTGCTGCAAGACTGGGGTTGGCTTTTGGGCGGCGGCTAAGGTTGGCTGTGGCTCGAGTGATTGCCAAATGCCAAAACCATTGGCATTAGGTGTGACTGGCGTTTCGGGGGTGCTGGGAACAAGAGCGACATTGGTCGGCATCTCGGTCGGGATTTCAGGCAGAACAGTCGTATCGGCAAGCTGAGGGTCAAGAGTGCTTATGGCTTGGGGTTCAGCCCCTTGGGCTTGAGGTTCAGGGGCTGGCGCAACCAACCACGGTTTTCGGGAGACCGAATCAAAATAATAGACTTCCGTACCAAAAGTCGAGTTCCATAAACTGCGCGGGCGGGCATTGGCATGAATCGAAACAAAAGCGGTCTTGCCACGACTTGCTTCGGTTCGGGCATTCAAGTCCGAACGCTTGTTGCTCGAGAAAACCCGATTGTCGGTACGG
Organism: Deinococcales bacterium; assembly: GCA_043778225.1. Lineage (GTDB taxonomy): Bacteria > Deinococcota > Deinococci > Deinococcales > JAAFIG01 > JAAFIG01. Next base: position 16,535 of record JAYWGM010000077.1, read on the forward strand.
GTCATTTCAATTCGCACACCACTATTTTCGAGCCATTTTTTGACCCGAAAAGCCACATTGAGGTTTAGATTAGACTCGAGTAAACCATTGCCAAGCGCTCCGGGGTCTGTGCCACCATGTCCGGGGTCCAGCACCACAGTTGGGGTTTGCCCTTTGGCTTTTGATAATTTTAAGGCTGCCACGGCTGGCAATGCCGAAATATCCGAATAAGCACCACTAAAATCTACAACCAAACGAAAACCAGCTTTACCCGCACTTGGCTCGAGACGCTGCGCCCGAAAACCGCGCCGACTCGAAACGCCTTGGGGAGTGGCAATCATGGCAATCGCGCTGCCTGCCGCATTAGCGAGGGTATACCCAGCCACTTCGGGTTTGGTTAAACGCAGACTGACTGGACGAACACTATTGCTCGAGAACGTGACTTTAAGGGCTGCGCCAAGTGCCTCGAGTCGGTATGGCGCATCTGTTGGGACATCAAAGACCAAACGGGTATAACCCGCATAACTCGCCACTCGGGGTTGCTCGAGGGCGAAGGAAGTGTTGAACGCCGCGCCAAACAAAAATAAGCAAATAAAGCGTCTCATGCCACACAATAGCTTGTTTTTTGGAAATTGGATGAGACAAACTCCACGTATTGGGTCAGATAAATTCTTAATCTGGCACTTTTTTGAATACCCATAACAATGCACCTGTTTGACCTAGAGCCTCCGAAAGGTCATGATTTTAGGTTTTTTCATTAAAACATACAAACGGAAAACAGGGCGACCCCCGTCGCTAGATGCTCCGTCGCCCCTACAAAACATATTTTTATGCCCTTTTTGTAGAGATAGACCCCTCTTGACCATAAACACGCACCTGTCGGGCATGGTCGCCTGTGTCTATCCTGTGACAACGATGTATTTTCATTCTTTCGGAGGCTCTATTTTTGACCTAGAGCCTATGGTCAATTATGCACCACTGATACCGAATTAACTTAATCACTCTCGTTTGACCCAAAAACGGTCAAACTGTCGCTCAAGCGTTAATTCGGTCTTTTATCACTCCTTTTAGTCGGT
>JAYWGM010000078.1:0-17537 GCA_043778225.1 Deinococcales bacterium
GATTAAACCAATTGCCATGGAAAAGGAATTGCGCTTTGCAATTCGTGAAGGTGGACGGACAGTTGGGGCTGGCGTTGTTACAGAAATTCTTGAGTAAATAAAGCCCACCGCGCAGGGGTCAAAGACCTTTTGCGCGGTAACTTGTCATGAAGTATGGAGTAAGCATGGGACCTAAAATTCGTATCAAATTGCGTGGCTTTGACCACCGCTCGTTGGACTCGAGCGCCGCGAAAATCGTGGATGCCGTTAAGCGCTCTGGCGCAGATGTGGCTGGACCAATTCCACTTCCAACCCGTATTCGTCGTTTTACGGTGATTCGCGGACCGTTCAAGCACAAAGACAGCCGCGAACACTTCGAGCTTCGTACCCACAATCGTTTGGTAGACATTACCAACCCAACCAAAAAAACCATCGAAAGTTTAAGCACCTTGGATCTTCCAAGTGGTGTTGAAATCGAAGTTAAAACGGTAGGAGGTGCTGCATGAAAGGCATCCTCGGCACAAAAGTCGGTATGACCCAAGTCTGGAAAAATGACAAGGTGATTCCAGTGACAGTCGTGCTGGCGGGACCCTGCCCAGTGGTGCAGCGTAAAACCCCAGCAAACGATGGTTACAGTGCAGTTCAAATTGGTTTTGGTGAATCACCAAAGAAGGCTCTGAGTAAACCAGAACTTGGTCATCTCGAGAAAGCAAAATCTGCCCCAATGCGCCACTTGCGCGAATTCCGTGATTACGCCCCAGAAGCCGACACCATCACTGCCGAGATTTTTACGGCTGGCGAAAAAGTAGATGTGGTTGGAACTTCTAAAGGTCGCGGTTTTACTGGTGTGATGAAGCGCTGGAATTTCCAAGGTGGTCCTGCTTCGCACGGTGCGAAGAAATGGCATCGCCGTGGTGGTTCGATTGGCGCTCGTAAAACCCCAGGTCGGGTTATTAAAGGTAAAAAAATGCCAGGTCATTATGGTGTCGAACGCACCACCACCCAGAATCTCGAGGTCGTTGAGGTTCGTGCTTCGGAAAATCTGCTTTTAATTAAAGGCGCAATTCCGGGTGCAAATGGTGGTCTTGTGATGATTAAGCAAGCCAGAAAGGGAGGAGGGAAATAATGCCGAGCATTAGCGTTATCGGAAACAATCCGGGTAGTCTCGAGTTGACTCTCCCGACTGCCAAGACCCATGTCTTGTACGAAGTCGTCAATTGGCAACTCGCCAAGCGTCGCCGTGGTACTGCCAGTACCCAAACTCGCGCCGAAGTCAGTCGTACAGGCAAGAAGCTCTACAGCCAAAAAGGAACTGGTAATGCCCGTCACGGCGACCGTTCTGCCCCAATTTATGTTGGTGGTGGTGCAGCTTTTGGTCCTAAGCCACGCAATTACGATTACACCTTGCCTAAAAAAGTGCGTAAGTTGGGCTTAGCGATGGCGGTCTCGAGCCGTGTGTCCGAAGGTAAAGTTTTAGCCGTAGATGGATTTAGCCTCGATGGCAAAACTAAGGGCTTTTTGGCATGGGCAAAAGAACACGGTATGGACGGTTCAGAACGTGTGTTCTTAGTCACCGACGACCTCATGGCAATTCGTGCGGCTAAGAATCTGCACTGGGTCACGGCGGTTAAGGCGGCTGGCTTAAATTGCTACGATGTTTTACGCCACGAACAATTGGTTGCTGATAAAGCAGTTCTTTTGGCAGTTGGTACAAGCCTGAACTTCAAAGCTGAGCAACTTCAGAAAGCCGAAGCTCGAGCAGCAGCCTTAAAAGCTGATAATGAAGCCATCGCCCTAAAAGCCAATCCAATGCCAGTGCCACAAGCTCGAGCTTCAAAAGGTCCAAAAGGTACTTTGGCAAAAGCAACCTTGGCGGCAAGTAGCAAGGCTGATGTTGTCGCAAAACCAGCTAAAGCTGCCAAACCAGCTAAAGTTGCGATAGAAGATGCGGTTGTTGAAGTCGCACCAAAAGCTGCTCAGAAAGTGGCGGCTGGAGACGACTTAAAGCGCATCGAAGGCATTGGTCCAAAAATCAATGATGCACTGTTATCGGCTGGAATCAATACCTTTGCCGAATTGGCAGCCGCAACCGAAGACAGCCTTAAAGCTGCCCTCGAGACGGCTGGTATGCGTTCGCACCCAAGCATGGGTACATGGGCAGAACAATCTGGTTACTTGGCGCGTGGTGATGAAGCAGGATTTGTGACCTTAACTGAGAAATTGGTGGCAGGACGCGCCGTGCCTACTGAAGACAAAGAAGGTGACGCATGAACTCGGTTTATGACGTACTGCTCGAGCCAGTCTCGAGTGAAAAAGCCTATGCTGGAATGGCGGACGGCAAGTACAGCTTTTGGGTTCACCCACAAGCCAATAAGACACTCGTTAAAAACGCGGTGCAAAAAGCATTTGGCGTTAAAGTCGTTGCTGTGAACGTGCAGAATGTGCGCGGTACACATAAGCGCGTCGGTCGTTTCGCTGGTTTAACTGCTGCCCGCCGTAAGGCAATTGTGCAGTTAGCCGATGGACAAAAGATCGAAGCGCTCGAGGGGGCAAGCTAAAATGCCAACCAAAGAATATCGTCCGTATACCCCGAGCCGTCGTTACATCACGACCCTCGACTTTTCTGACCTGACCAAAAAGCGTCCAGAGAAGTCCCTGACTGCGCCACTGCCTAAAACCGGTGGTCGTAGCAACACTGGTCGCACCACCAGCCGTTTTATCGGTGGTGGACACAAGCGCTTGTACCGCATTATCGATTTTAAGCGCCGCGACAAGGGTGGCGTGCCAGCCAAAGTGGCTGCCATCGAATACGATCCAAATCGTTCGGCAAACATTGCCCTGCTGCATTACCTCGATGGCGAGAAGCGTTATATCCTTGCGCCAGATGGTGTTGAAGTCGGTAGCCGTATTGTTAGTGGACCAGAAGCTGAACCTCGAGTCGGCAATGCCATGCCGCTTCGTTTTATCCCAGTTGGTACAGTCGTTCACAGCATCGAATTGGTGCCTGGACGTGGTGCAAAAATGGCTCGTAGTGCTGGAACTAGCGCTCAAGTCCAAGGTAAAGAAGGCGACTATGTGGTGCTTCGTTTGCCATCGGGCGAGTTGCGTCGGGTTCACACCGAGTGTTACGCCACGGTTGGCGTGGTAGGCAATGCCGACCATAAAAACGTGGTTATTGGTAAGGCAGGTCGTCAGCGTTGGATGGGCAACAAGCCACATCAACGCGGCAGTTCAATGAACCCTGTTGACCACCCACACGGTGGTGGTGAAGGTCGCGCCCCTACAGGTCGTGTCCCAGTCTCGCCTTGGGGTAAAATTGCAAAAGGTGGCAAGACACGTAAAAAGCGTAACACCTCGAGTGATTTCATCATTTCTCGTCGTAAGAACTCGAGATAAAGGACAGGTCGGGTCGGTGCGCTTGTGCCGATACCCCCTGATCTGCGCTGGCTATAACCAGCAAGGAGTTAAATAATGCCAAGGAGTGCCAAAAAAGGTCCATTTGTGGATCTCCACCTGCTCGACAAAGTAGATGCTGCCAGCGCTAAAAACGATAAGCGCGTCATCAAAACTTGGTCGCGCCGCAGTACCATTGTTCCTGAAATGATTGGTTTAACGTTGGCTGTGCATAACGGTAAGCAACACGTCCCAGTTTATGTTTCAGAGAACATGGTCGGTCATAAGCTCGGCGAATTCTCGCCAACTCGTATCTTTAAGGGTCACAGTGGTGGCAAAGATGCTAAAGCCACAGGTAAGAAATAATGGAAGCCTTCGCTTTAGCTAAATTTGTCCGTATCACCCCACGCAAAATGCGTTTGGTGATTGACCTGATTCGTGGCAAAACCGTCAAGGATGCAGAAGACCTCTTGAAATTTATTCCAAAGGGTGCAACCACACCAATTGCTAAAGTCTTAAAGAGCGCCAAAGCCAACGCTACCAACAACTTCGATATGCTCGAGGATCAGTTGTACATCAAGAGTGCTTTTGTCAACGAAGGTCCGACCCTGAAACGGATTATTCCTCGGGCTCGTGGTCGTGGTGATGGTTTATTAAAACGCACCAGTCATGTGACGATTATTCTCGAGGAAATGCCAGAAGGTAAAACCCGAAACAGCGGTAAAGGTGGGAAGCGATAATGGGTAATAAAATCAATCCACTCGGTCTACGCATCGGGATTAACAAAGACCACTTGTCCAAATGGTTTGCGACCAAAAAAGATTACGCCAAATTGATTGTCGAAGACAGCAAAATCCGTAAGATGGTCAATAAAGAATTGAACAATGCTGGTGTGGCAACAATCAACATTGAACGGGCGGCTCATCAAGTCAATGTCACCGTCAAGGCTGCCAAGCCCGGTGTTGTTATTGGTAAGGATGGCTCAAATATCAAGAAATTGCGCGATACATTAACTGCCGTAGTTGGTCATACCAGCACTGTGGCTGTCAATGTCGAAGAAGTCGGCAACCCAAACACCAGCGCTCCGTTAATCGCGCAACGCATTGCCGAACAAATCGAACGCCGTTTTGCTTACAAGCGTGCCATGCAGCAAGCGATTCAAAAAGTGATGGAATCTGGTGCAAAGGGCTGTAAAATCGTGGTTTCGGGTCGTCTTGGTGGCGCAGAGCAAGGTCGCAAAGAAACCCGCATGGAAGGTCGCGTACCACTTCATACCCTGCGTGCCGACATTGATTATGGTTTTGCCGAAGCCTTAACCACCTATGGCAAGCTCGGTATCAAAGTGATTGTCTTTAATGGCGAAGTGATTGGTAAGCAAGATGGCACACGCCTCGCCCCACGCCCAATGGCTCGAGGCGGCGCAGATGGTGCAAAAAGCGGCGGCGATGACCGCCGTGGTGGCGCTGGTGCAAACCGCACCCGTCCGGGCGCTCGCGCTCGTCGTCCAGAGAAGGGAGGCGCGTAATGTTACTTCCAAAACGCATGAAGTTCCGTAAGCAAATGAAGGGTCGTATGCGCGGCTCAACCAAAGGCGGCGATTACATCGCCTTCGGAGATTTTGGTCTGGTGGCACTAGAAGCCGCTTGGATTCGTTCCAACCACATCGAAGCCTGCCGTATCAGCATGAGTCGCTATTTTCGCCGTGGTGGTAAAATCTATATTCGTATCTTCCCAGATAAGCCAATCACCAAAAAGCCTGCCGAAACCCGCATGGGTAGCGGTAAAGGCGCGGTCGAATACTGGGTGGCTGTGGTCAAACCGGGTCGTGTGATGTTTGAAGTCGAAGGCGTGACCGAAGAACAAGCCCGCGAAGCCTTTCGTTTAGCTGGACACAAACTCCCAATTAAAACGAAGTTTGTCACAAGGGAGGTCTACGATGAAGCGCAATGAGTCCCTAAAAGCCTTCCGCGAGATGAACGTCGTTAATCTCGATAAAGAAGTTGCAACTCGTAAAGAAGAACTGATGAAACTCCGCTTCCAAAAAGTGGTCAGTACCGTCCAGAATACCTCGAGACTAAGTCTTCTTCGCAAAGAAATCGCGCAACTCTTGACCATCGCTACCGAAAAACGCGGCGAAGGTCTTGCAAAGAAGGTGAAGTAAATGGCGGTTAAAACATTTATTGGTACAGTGGTGTCCGACAAAGCCAACAAGACCATTTCGGTCAAGGTCGAACGCAAGTTCACCCATCCCTTGTATGGCAAAGTGGTGACCCGCTCGAAGAAATATGCGACACACGATGAAAACAACGAATACAAAGCAGGCGACATCGTTGAAATCATTGCTGTGCGCCCAATCAGCAAGACCAAAACGTGGAAAGTCAATCGTTTGGTCGAGTCGAAAAAGGACTAGTCATGATTCAATCCTTTACAGAATTAGATGTTGCCGACAATACTGGCGCAAAGAAAGTAATGTGCTTTCGCGTCATGGGTGGATTGTCTCGCGGTAGCGGCAACCAAAAGTACGCTGGCGTAGGCGATGTCATTATTGCCAGCGTTAAAGAATGCGCTCCTCGCGGTACGGTTAAAAAAGGTGATGTTGTCAAATGCGTGGTCGTCCGAACCAGCAAGGTCGTTAAACGCGCCGATGGCAGTGCCATTCGCTTTGACCGCAATGCTGCCGTGATTATCAACAAAGAAGGCGAACCTCGAGGTACACGTGTTTTCGGACCGATTGCTCGAGAACTTCGTGACCGTAAGTTCATGAAGATTGTTTCGCTCGCTCCGGAGGTGTTGTAATGCACGTTAAGAGTGGCGACACCGTTAAAGTGCTGCGCGGCAAAGACCGTGGCACAATTGCAAAAGTCTTAAAAGTTTTGCCAAAAGAAGAGACTGTCTTGGTTGAAGGTGTCAATATCGTCACCAAAGCAGTTAAACCATCCGAAACCAACCGCACTGGTGGTTTCACCAAGTTTGAATCGCCAATCCATGCTTCTAAAGTCATGGTTGTGGATTCAGAAGGTAAAGCCACCCGCATCGGTATGAAAGAAATCAACGGTAAGAAGGTGCGCGTCTCCAAGAAGAGCGGCGTAACCATCGAAGAGAGTAGGTGAGTTATATGGCAATGGAGCGATTAAAAATCACCTACCAAACGACAGTCCGCGAGGACATGATGAAGCGCTTTGGTTACACCAGCCCAATGGCAGTCCCAGCCCTTGTCAAAGTCGTGGTCAATCAAGGCATCGGTGAAGCCAAGGACGACAGCAAATTGCTCGAGAAAGCCCAAAAAGACATGGCAACAATCACGCTGCAAAAGCCAATTGTCACCAAGTCCAAGAAAAGCGTCTCGAACTTTAAGCTCCGTGCTGGTCAAAGCGTTGGTCTTAAAGTCACCTTGCGTGGCGAAAAAATGTACACCTTCCTCGAGAAACTCTTGAATGTCGCCTTACCGCGTATTCGTGATTTCCGTGGAGTCAACCCAAACAGCTTTGATGGTCGTGGTAACTACAACTTGGGTATCAAAGAACAAATGGTTTTCCCAGAAATTACCTACGAAATGGTAGATGCAACCCGTGGATTTGACATCACGGTCGTGACCACTGCCAAGAATGATGAAGAAGGTCGGGCGTTACTCGAGGGACTCGGATTCCCATTTAAGAAATAAATTCTTGTAGGGCGAGGCACACCTCGCCCTACGATAGGAGACCTATGGCAATTCAATCAAAGAAAGCTCGTCAAAAACAACGCGAAGTGCTGGTTAAGAAATTCGCCGCCAAACGTGCCGCCATGAAAGCTGCTGGCGATTATGTTGGTCTGCAAAGCATTCCACGTAATGCCAGCCCAGTTCGTCTTCGCAATCGCTGCTCGGAAACTGGTCGTCCACGTGGTTACGTTGGCTTTTTTGGTCTGAGCCGTATTGTGCTGCGCGAAAAAGCCCACGCTGGCGAATTGCCCGGCGTGACCAAATCCAGCCGCTAACGTCATCGAAACGTGATAAAGGGTCAAAAGCCTTTTTTCTGCAAGCTAATTTGCTGTACGCTCCACTGCTTGGGTCAAACCAAGTTTTATTTAACTTGAGAAGTTCGTGCTAGGGGTTCAAGCCTAGTAGCAGAGTCTTGAGTCGGTGCGGGGATGGTCGAATGAGTTCATCCGATACCACCCGCGAAGCTAGAAAACGGTTTAAGCTCGGACAACGGGTCGAAAAACCGATTAACAGGAGAAGCAAAAATGCTTTCAGATCCAATTGCAGATATGCTCACCCGCATCCGAAACGCGGTGCGTGGGTACAAGGAAACGGTAGATATTCCCGCTTCTAAGTTCAAAGAGCGGATTGCCCATATCCTCGAAAAAGAGGGTTACGTTAAAGGTGTAGAGCGTGTCAAACTCGAGACTGGTTTTGAAATAATTCGTGTAGGCTTAAAATACGGCGCAAAACGCGAACCCGTCATTAAAAGTATTACTCGCATTAGCCGTCCCGGTCGTCGGGCTTACGTGACTTCGGATAATCTGCCAAAGATTCACGCAGGTTTAGGCATGAGCATTGTCAGCACCTCCAAGGGACTGATGGTTGACCGCGATGCACGCAAAAGTGGCATCGGTGGCGAAGTAATCTGCGAGGTGTGGTAATGAGCCGCATCGGTCGTCAACCCATTGCCCTACCTAAGGGCGTAACCGTCAATATCGGTGCTGGTTTAGTCAAGGTTAAGGGTGCAAAAGGCGAGCTTCACGTGCCAGTCAACGCCGAAATCTTAATTCAAGAAGAAGCTGGTAACATCAACGTTACCCGTCCATCGGACAGCCGCACTCATCGTGCCATGCACGGTTTAACCCGTACTTTGGTGGCTAATGCAATTCAGGGTGTCAGTGCTGGTTTTCAAAAGAACCTCGAGCTACATGGCGTGGGCTTTCGCGCCAAGCTCAATGGTAAGGTTCTCGAGTTAGCCATTGGTTACAGTCACCCAGTGATTATCGAACCACCAGAGGGCATCAGCTTTGTTTTGCCAGACCAAACCAAGATTCAGATTCATGGCATTGACAAGCAGTTGGTTGGACAAGTCACCGCTAATATCCGCAAAGTCCGTAAGCCCGATGCCTACCACGGTAAAGGCGTGCGCTTTGAGGGTGAACAACTGACCCTCAAACCCGGTAAGTCAGCCGCCGGTGGTAAGGGAGGTAAGAAATGAGTTTAACTGCCAAAACGCGCCGTACATTTCGTACCCGCAACAAAATCAAAGCGGTCTCGAGTCGCCCACGTTTAAGCGTGTTCCGCAGCGACAAGCATATTTACGCCCAAATTATAGACGATGTGGCTGGAGCTACTTTAGCCGCCGCCTCGAGTGTCGCGCTTGAAACCAAGTCTGGTAACAAAACCGAAGTTGCTAAAGCCGTCGGGGTAGCAATTGCCCAAGCTGCTTTAAGCGCCAACATTAAAGCCGTAGTATTTGATCGTGGTTCGTACCAATACCACGGTCGTGTGAAAGCGCTCGCGGATGCGGCGCGGGAGGGTGGTCTTGACTTCTGAACGCTCCAACAACTCAGCCGGTGGCGGACGCGGCGGCAATCAACGCGGCGGTGGCAACCAACGTGGTGGCAATCAACGTGGCAGAGGTCGTAACGACCAAGCCGAACGCAGCACCGACCCATTTGAAGAAAAAATGATTTCCTTAGAGCGCAATGCCAAAACCTACCAAGGTGGTCGCCGTTTTAAGTTCCAAGCTGTGGTTGTGGTCGGAGACCGCAATGGTCGCGTCGGACTTGGAATCGGCAAGTCTCGAGAAGTACCATTGGCGGTTGCCAAAGCCAATGCCAATGCTCGTAAGAACTTGATTCGTGTACCTTTGCAAAACGGTACAATTCCACACGATATTATCGGAAAAAACACCACCAGCAATGTTATTCTGCGTCCAGCCAGCGCTGGCACAGGTGTAATCGCTGGTGGCGTACCTCGAGCCATTGCCGAATTGGCTGGCATCACCGATTTATTGAGTAAAGAACTCGGTAGCCGTACCAAAGTCAATGTGGCTTATGCTGTTTTCGATGGTTTAAGCCGTTTACAAACCAAAGAAGGCTTAGCCAAACTCAAGGAGACTGCACAGTGAATGTTATTTTGCGCCGTAGCCTGATTAAACTGACCAAGCCGCAATTGGCAGCCGCTAAAGCCCTTGGCTTACGCAAAATTGGTCAATCCGTTAGCGTCCAAGACAACCCTGCGGCTCGTGGGCAAGTCGAAGCGATTAAATTTATTCTCGAGATACAGCCGTAAGTTTTTGAGCCTTGGGTATTTGCATCCCAAGGCTCGAGACTGACTGCTCCAGAGGTTTGCAATGAAACTCAATGAACTTAAACCAAATCCAGGAGCGCGTCACCGCAAAAAGCGGGTTGGACGTGGACCTGGCGGAACGGACAAAACCGCCGGACGCGGACATAAAGGTCAGCAATCGCGTTCTGGTTCGAGCTTGCCCTCAAGCGGTTCGTACAAAGCCGAAGGTGGTCAAACACCAATGATTCGACGTTTGCCAAAACGCGGTTTTAATAATCCAAACAAACAACAATTTCACATTGTCAATTTGTCGGATTTAAGCGTTTTTGCGGCTAATGAAGTTGTTAATGGCGAAAGTCTGGTTGCTAAGCGCTTAATCAAAAAGATTCATCATCCAATTAAGTTACTTGCTTTTGGCGAACTTAACCTAGCCTTGACCATTGTTGTGGATAATGCCAGTGCAACAGCCATCGAAAAGGTCAAAAGCGCCGGTGGCAGTATTACCGTTACTAATGCCGCCGAGGGCGCGTGAACCTCGAGAAATCACGAAGCCAAAATGCCGCATCCTTAGGGTTGCGGCATTGTATACTTATGTGGATTTCTAAAGGATAAACTATGTGGCGCGCATTCTTAGATGCTTTTAAAATTCCAGAGTTACGAATGAAAATCCTGTTCACCTTGGGTGCTTTGGCGGTCTACCGACTTGGTGCAGCCATTCCAACCCCGGGCGTAGATGCAAGTAGCCTTAGCAATAACATTCAAGGTGGCAACCTTGGTGGGGTGCTGGGCATTCTTGGTTTGGTCAGTGGTGGCAGTCTCGAGCAATTTTCGTTGTTTGCCCTTGGTGTGTTGCCCTACATTACCGCCAGCATCGTGATGCAAATCATGACCACGGCGATTCCAGCCCTCGAGAAAATGCAGAAAGAAGGACCAGAAGGCTCGAAGCGGATTAACCAATATACCCGTACAGCAGCGATTGGTCTAGCCGCAGTGCAGGCGTTTTTCTTTGCCAATCTGTTGCAAAGCCAAGGTACGTTCGTGCGTATTGGTTGGAATCCAGCTGTCTTTATGTTTGTCTTGGTGATTACCCAAATGGCAGGTTGTGCTTTTACAATGTGGTTGGGTGAGCGCATTACCGAATATGGCATTGGCAACGGTATTTCAATGATTATTTTTGCTGGTATTGTCCAAGGCTTTCCGACCCAGTTTCAGCAAACTTTTGCTTTGTTGGGAACACAATTTGACTTATTGGCTGTGATTTTTTTCTTTGCGATGATTGTCTTGGTGATTGGCATTATTGTCTGGGTACAGCAAGGGGAGCGGCGAATACCTGTCCAATATGCCCGTAAAATTTCGGCTCGAGCCGGTGGGGCTGCCTCGAGTGCTGCCAATGCCAGTTTTATCCCTCTGAAAATCAATACGGCTGGTGTGATACCTGTTATTTTTGCCAGTTCGATATTACAATTGATTCAACTGATTCCAACCAGTCTACCAAATGCACCATGGGCGCAAACAGTGGCGGACTTTTTGAATGTTCGCAGTGCCAGTGGATTACTGATTGAAGTGCTGCTGATTATTGGTTTTACTTACTTTTACACCAGCATTACCTTCGACCCAAAACGGGTTGCCGAAAACTTGCGTGAACAAGGTGGTTTTGTACCCGGAGTTCGCCCCGGTACAGACACACAATTGCATCTCGAGCGTATTTCGGGGCGAATTACCCTTTGGGGTGCGTTGTTTCTTGGCGCGTTAGCCGTTATTCCAACCGTTGTACAAAACATTACCAATGTCAGCACCTTCCCGTTGGCGGGGACAACCCTACTGATTGTGGTCGGTGTGGCGCTTGACACCTTAAAACAACTCGAGTCTCAACTTGCGATTCGCAATTATGGTGGCTTTCTACAAAAAGGTAAGCTGCGCGGACGCGGTGGCTTTCAACAATAGCGGCTTTTGGTTTCTCGAGTTTGCTAGGCTCGAGAAACTATTTTTTTGATGGAGAATCCATGCACAAAGTCATTATTTTCTTAGGACCTCCCGGCGCAGGCAAAGGCACACAAGCCAAACGCCTTGCATCTGAACTCGAGTTGGTGCAGTTATCTACCGGCGAAATGCTGCGTGACCATATGGCTCGAGGCACTGAGTTGGGAATGCAAATCAAAGAGATTCAAAATTCAGGGCGACTTGTTTCTAACGAAATTGTGGTGGCGTTAATCCGCGATAAATTGTCGGCAATGGAGCGCATCCGCGTGATATTCGATGGTTTCCCACGCACCATCGCTCAAGCCCAAGCGCTTGATGTGCTGCTTGAGGAACTGAGTGCGCCAATCTCGAGCGTGCCATTGTTTGAAGTCCCCGAAGACGTGCTGCGGCAACGAATTTTAGACCGTGCCGATAAGGAAAAACGTGCCGATGACACCCCAGTGGTGATTCAAAAGCGGATGCAGGTCTACCAAGATGAAACTTCTCCACTGATTGATTACTACGAACCACGCGGTAATCTCAAGCGTATCAATGCGCTCGGCGAGCCAGACGAAGTGTATGCCAGACTTAAAGCAGTTATTTAACCTATGTCCATTATCTATAAACGCCAAAACGAACTCGAAATGATGGCAGCCGCCGGAGAAATCCTTTACAAAGTCCATGACCTTGTAGAACGGGCTGTTGCCGAGGGTGTGACCACCAAGCACCTTAATGATGTGGCGGAAAATGCGATTCTCGAGTTTGGCGCTCGACCAGCCTTTCTTGGCTATAATGGCTTTCCAGCCACGATTAACTCGAGCATCAATGATGTCATTGTGCATGGCATTCCAAGCACCCAAAAACTCCGCAATGGCGACATTATCAGCGTGGATATTGGATTACACTACAAAGGCTGGGTGGCAGACAGCGCCCGTTCGTATGGTGTGGGCAGCATCTCGCCAATGGCAAAAAAATTGCTCGAGGTCACAGATGCGGCACTCTGGGCGGGTATCAAAGCCGCACAAGCGGGTCAACGTTTAGGCGATGTTTCGTGGGCAGTGCAAAAAACGGTTGAAGCCGCAGGATTTTCGGTGGTGCGTGAATTTGTTGGACACGGCGTTGGACGTAAAATGCACGAAGAGCCACAAGTTCCTAATTGGGGACAAGCCGGCAAGGGACCTGTCCTCAAACCCGGTATGACCTTTGCACTCGAGCCGATGGTGACAGTTGGACGCACTGATGTGGTTGTACTCGAGGATAAATGGACAGCCAAAACCAAGGATGGAAGCCTAAGCGCCCAAATTGAACACACGATTGCAATTACCGACCGCGGACCTCGGGTGCTGACCTTACCCAAAGGTGTGGCGTGGGGACCGGTGCATAAATAGTATTATACGGGACATACACGCCCATGTTTATCTGGCATAATTGTTAAGCTAGATTTGATACCCGTTAAGGCGGGAAATAAGCCCCCCGTAACGGCGGGGAAAAACCAACCCGCACGACGGAGGATAAATGGCAGGAAGAAACCGCAGCTCTAAACCCGGCGCATCCCGCGAAGCCAAAGACGCAAAACGCCAAGAAAAAGCCGAGGATGTGATACGCACCGAAGGCGTGGTACTCGAGGCATTACCAAACACCACTTTTATGATTAAACTCGACTCTGGTCACGAATTACTTAGTTACGTTTCGGGCAAGATGCGAATGAATTATATCCGAATTCTGCCCGGTGACCGTGTGGTTCTCGAGATTTCAAAATACGATCCAAGCAAGGGTCGAATTGTGTACCGCAAATAAAGAATTCTTTTTTCTCGAGCAATAATTCTCGAGCTTGTATTATCCCCAAATTAGTCCAAATAGACAGTGCTGTACGACTGTCGAGCGCTGCTAAGGTTTCAAAACCAAACAAACGGCGGCGCGAGGAGGAAAATCGTGAAAGTCAGGGCAAGTGTTAAGAAAATGTGCGATAACTGCAAAGTTGTTCGCCGTCACGGCGTGGTTTTTGTCATCTGCAAAGACCCCAATCATAAGCAGAGGCAGGGTTAAGCATGGCGCGTATTAGTGGTGTGGATTTACCACGCGAAAAGCGTGTCGAAATTGCTTTGACCTATATTTTTGGCATCGGTTTGACCCGTAGCCAAGAAGTGCTGGCAGCCACAGGTATCAACCCAGATACTCGAGTCAAAGCACTGACCGAAGCTGAACAAACCAAATTGCGCGATTTTGTTGAGAAAAACTTCAAAATTGAAGGCGATTTGCGTTCAGAGATTGGTCAGAACATCAAGCGACTGATGGACATTGGCAGTTACCGTGGCTTACGTCACCGTAAATCTTTGCCTGTTCGTGGTCAACGCAGCAAAACCAACGCTCGTACCCGCAAAGGTCCTCGTAAGACCGTTGCTGGTAAGAAGAAAGCCGCGAGGAAGTAATCATGGCTAAACCTGTTAAAGGAAAGGCTCCAAAAGCCAAACGCCGCAATATACCAAGTGGCAAAGCGTACATTAATGCTTCGTACAACAATACCATTGTCACGATTGCAGATAGCGCAGGCAACCCAGTTGCTTGGAGTAGCGGCGGTACAATTGGCTACAAAGGCAGCAAAAAAGGTACGCCTTACGCCGCGCAACTTGCAGCTGCCGACGCTGCCAAGAAAGCCCAAGGCATGGGCATGACCATAGTGGACGTGGTTGTGCGTGGCACAGGCTCTGGGCGTGAACAAGCAATTCGTGCCATTCAAGCCAGTGGCTTGGATGTCCGTTCGATCATGGATGATACCCCGGTACCGCACAACGGTTGCCGTGCGCGTAAGAAGATGAGGTTGTAATGGCTCGTTATACAGGACCCGCAATTAAATTATGCCGCCGTGAAGGAGTCAATTTATTTGATTCTGATAAGGTCGCAAAATACCTCGCTCGGCGTGAATACGCCCCAGGTCAACACGGTCAACGCCGCAAGGGTCGCCCAAGCGATTTTAGTGTGCGTTTGCGCGAAAAGCAAAAGCTGATTCGTATCTATGGAATGTCCGAAAAGCCATTTCGTAATTTATTCGGCGAAGCTGCTAACCGCGTCGGTGTGACCGGTACAATTTTTATTCAGTTGCTCGAGAGCCGCTTGGATAATGTCGTTTACCGTATGGGAATCGCGACCACTCGCCGTCAATCACGTCAGTTTGTTGGGCATGACCACATCCGAGTCAATGGTAAGCGCGTGACCATTCCAAGTTACCGCGTTAAACCGGGCGATGCGATTACCGTTAAAGAAAGCAGCAAGTCCTTAACTTTCTTTAAGGAAAACGCCGAAGCCAGTAAGCGCCGTCGCACTCCAAATTGGGTTTCGTTTGATGCTGATAAACTCGAAGGTAAATTTGATCGTTTGCCGGCACGAGAAGATGTTGTAATTCCAGTCAATGAGCAGTTTGTAGTCGAGTACTACAGCCGATAATCCGCCCTCTCATAACCCAATGATTCTCGAGGTGCAAGCCCCGCGCACCGAACTCTTACCCTTACTTCGTTCCTCGAGAAATCACATGGAGGCACTGTGGAATTTAAGCCCCGCCTCACCGCAAAAACCACCGATAACTATGGCGAATTCGTCCTCGAGCCACTGCAACGTGGCTATGGTGTAACCATTGGCAACCCTCTGCGCCGTATTTTGCTCTCGAGCATTCCGGGTACAGCCGTCACCAGTGTTTATATCGAGGATGTGCTGCACGAGTTCAGTACCATCAATGGTGTGACCGAAGATGTGATTCACATTATTTTGAACCTTAAACAATTGGTTGTAAAATTTCACGCTGGTGGACCAAAAACCCTTTCGATTCGTGCCGAAGGTCCAAGACAAATTTTTGCCAAGGATTTAGATGTGCCATCTGATGCTGAAATTGTCAACCCAGAACAGTACATCTGCACCCTTGGCAAAGGTGGCAAGTTGGTTATGGAAATCCGTGTTGAAGAAGGTGTTGGCTATGTGCCGTCTGAGCGCCACAACACCAAAGACCGTATCAACTCCATGCCCGTAGATGCGGTCTATACGCCAGTCTCTCGAGTTGCTTACCACGTTGAAGATACCCGCGTCGGTCAACAAACAGACCTTGACCGTCTGATTCTACGCATCTGGACCGATGGCAGCATCACCCCAGACAGTGCGCTCGAGCAATCGGTCAATCTGCTTCGCGCTCAGTTGGATTTGTTCTCGAGTGCTGAGAAATTGGCAGCCCCTGTTGCTCCAGTTCGCCCAGTGATGGAAATTCCAAAAGCGGTGATTCAATCCGAGCCACCAGCCCCACGTGAAAAACTGGTCATCAAACCCGTTATCGAAGCCACTGGAAACGACAATGGCATGACCTTAGAGGGCTTAGGTTTAACCACCCGCACGCTTCACAGCCTCAAAGAAGAAGGCGTGGACAGTGTGGCAGCCCTGACCAGTTTGTCCGAAAAAGACTTGAAGAAAGTCCCCGGTATTGGCGAACGAAGCCTTGACGAAATCAAGAAGCAGCTTGCCATGAGCGGACTCGAGCTTAAACCATAAGACTCCCCAACGTGCCTAAAAGCGCGACCATTCACCCTCTGCCACACAAACGGCAACCCAAGAGGACAGGAGCAACACCATGAGACACCTTGTAGCAGGACGACGTTTAGGACGTTCCTCGAGTCACCGTCGTGCATTAAGCACCGCCCAAGCCACCGCCCTTTTTCGCCACGGACGCATCGAGACAACCTTAGCCAAAGCCAAGGAACTGCGCCCATACGTCGAAAGCCTGATTACCACGGCTAAAGGCGGCAGCTTGCACAACCGCCGTATTGTTGGCGCGGACATCAAAGACAAAGCGGTTCTCAAAAAGCTCTTTGAAGAAATTGCACCATTGTTTGCCAACCGTCCCGGTGGATACACCCGTATCCTCAAGACTGGCACACGCCGAGGCGACAATGCGCCATTGGCACTGATTGAACTGGTGACATACGAAATTCCAGCAGTCTAAAGAAATAAAATTAACGAGTCTCGAGATAATTGCCTCGAGACTCGTTTTTTGGTTATTCTGGAATAGAACAACCAGAAATGTAGATACGCTCCTTACAAATCCAGTACATCAACCTCAAGTGTCCAAAAGTCAGCATCAAACGTAAAAACTTGGCTGCTTAGGCGTTGGCTCATTGCACTAACAATGGCATCTGTCAACGTAATTTTCTGCCCCATGTGTTGCGGCAACTTGTCCAGAGCTAAACCTAAATCCTCTGGTATGGGGTACTCCACTGGAAAAGCAGTGGTTAAACGCAGTAATTCCCCTGATGCTTTACCCGGCAAGAACGGTTTTCGGTATAACCTCAGCCTGTGAAACTCGAGTAGACAAGGTAATGGTATCCGAATCTCAGCCCGAATTTTAGCAAGGTACGCAAATCCTGCTTTGGCTCGATCGTATTCGCTGTCGGATTTATCGCTTAGGCTGTATAGAGGGCTTGTGTCGAGCAAAACAAGCCTATGCTGATTCATGCTCGAGTTGAGTTAGGTAATGGTCGTGATTGAGTGCCATGTTGGTAATGCTGCCATCGGTTGGATTTTCGGCAAACATTTCAGCAATATCTTTCCAGTGGTGGGCGTTGCCTTGTGGGCGTGCAAAGAAAGACTCAAGACTTGCCTCAATGACTGCACTTTCAGTGGGAAACGAACCTTTTTGCACAGATTCCCGAATTAACTGCTCGAGTTTTGGGTTAAGGTCTAGCACCATGCGGACAGTATACATCAAGTTCTTAAACCGCAGTTTTAACGTGTTTTGCCAAATGGATTGCAATCAGGGCTTTTGGCTGGACTCGAGTAGCAGCATTATAGAAATTTGGAATGTTTGTCACGCAAGCCTAATACCAAGTTAAGCTAATCAGTCTCGTATGATTCATCTCAATGAGAATATATTTGCTTGACTGACGCATTCGTAAAATTCATGAAAGATTTTTAAGTG
>JAYWGM010000079.1:0-78093 GCA_043778225.1 Deinococcales bacterium
CTAGGGCAAACGCACCAACTATGCCTTGCCTGATAAACCAAGTAACGATAGCAAGTAATCATCATGTAATAACGCCTTCAAACGTTTCCGTCGCTTAGAAATGTTCAACCCTACATCTAAATTCAATAAATTTAATGCTAAACGACGAATTAAACCAAGGTTCTCGGCTGCATAACCTTTCCGTGTTCGACTCGCATCCTCGCCAAAAACCATGTCCAACACGTAATGTTGTTGATTTTCTATACTCCAATGACCCCGCACACCCTCAAGGGCTTGCTTGGCATTCCAATCTTTAGAACTCAAAAAGTAACGTCTCTCAAACGAACTTTTCCCTTGTCTAATGGTCTTGGCTTCAACCATAACCAAGCATTTTAGATTCTGCCAAGTCTCAGCCTTACAATCTGCAAACTCGAGTTGTTTCAAATCTGTAAGGACATAACAAATTCGTTCTTCTTCCCGTCCATGACCCACATCGAAACTCGAGTATACCTCTGGTTCTTCACGAGTTCCACTGGTGTCTTCGAGAACGTCCTGAAACAAATCCTGTGCGGCTTGGTGCAATTTTCCTTGATTCCCTTTAAGTGCAACTAAGTAATCTCCACCGCCTTCAATGATTAAATCTGTGGTTTCTTTTTGGCAACCCATCGCATCTAAACTCACCAATGCTCCTTCAAGGTCAAGTTGTTTAAGTAAGATTGGAACAGCTTTAATCTCATTACTTGTTTTTTCTACGGTCACATGACCAAGCACCAGTTGATGTTCGCTAGACCAAGCACTCACAATTTCTACAGCAGGTTCTTTATCTTGGTCAACGCGTTTTCCAGTACCTGTGCTTTTAGTGCCTCTCAGAACTTTACCATCAATTTGAATATGTCTTATTTTCTCGAGACTTTCAGGAGTTTGTAGTTTCATCCATGAAATAAAATATTGTTGCCACAAAACCGAATTTATTCGTGAAAAGGTTCGATTTATCGTGTCATGACTTGGGATGCCATTTGGTAATTCGAGGAATTGCTTGAAAAATTGGTAGCGTGCGACTGCATAATCCGCAATTTCTTCCCAAGTTTCGCATTTAGCGATCATTGCACATAAAGCAATAATAATGATGTCAATGAGCTTATGGAGTTTACTTGGGTGGTCACGACGAGCGTCTTCGAGGGTACTGAAATGTTCGATGATATTGATAATCATTCTTTAGGGTACAGCAAGCTCAACTTGGTGCGTTTGCCCTAGTCATTCTGGGTTATCGCTTGCCTTCTGTAATAGCCTTAAAAGCGTCTCGAGTTCAGCTTCGGACAATTTGCCATAATCCACACTCGAGGGTCTTGCCTGTTGCGTCTGGTTGCTCTCAGTGCGCTGTGTGGGTTCACCAACAGCCAAGCGCATGAGTTTCGAGCCAAGGTCAATGGTCGAAAGTATTGTGCTTGCAGACCACCTCACAGGACGTATGACGATGGTTTGACCATCAGCCGAAACAATTTGCTCGAGAAGTGGGAGTTTAAGCATCTCTTCGGCGCGTTGCATCAGCCGTTCACCCGTTGCCCATTCGCGCTCGAGTAGTGCCTCTTTACGGTCAGCCCATTTCTTAGCACGGTCTTTGAACTCCGATTCCATCATGGCTAACTCGAGGTCAGCTAAGTACGCATCGAATGCCCTTGCTCGAGCAACCCATTGGTATTGGACTGACCATTTCTTGACCGTTGGTAGGCTTTTGATATGGTTTTGGCATACTTTTTCAAGACTGCGTTCGCTACCCATTTCTGCATACAGTCGAAATGCTTCATAGGCTTTGCTGCTTTCGTCAGGATGTTGTTCCCAAGGTTTCATGGCTCATGCTCCTGTTTTTGACGGGTCAAAGAGACTAATTCCCCACCAACTACAAGCCACAAAGCAGGATAGTGTTTCAGAATGTCCTCGAGTTCCTTACCAGTCGGGTAGACGATATGGTCATGGGTAAATGTCTCGAGTGCCGCATTCTCTTGCTTACGTCCTTTTCTGGCTCGAGTAACGAATTCTCGGTATGCCTTTGATAAACGGTCGGGATGTTTAATCACCAGCGCCGCGTTGGGCAAGTCTGGTATTTGAATCAGGTAAATATCACCGTATTCAGCTTTGAGTTGGGCTATGAAATCATCGGTCAGCCATTGGGGGCTTTGGTTGCTTTCAGGGTCGCTTGTTGCTTGCTCGAGTGCCATGTTTATACCTTCTTCTGATACTGGTCAAGACATCCTTATAACTCGAGTGTCTTGTCTTTGACGTGTCAATTTAAGGTTGTCACAAGTTGTGACAACCTTAAACGGATTAGCTTCAATTCCCACCGCGTACCTCCAATGTCTCGAGTTCCATAACCTCGCGCAACGCCTCAACAGTCAGCGCCTTGTACGTCTCGAGCGTGGTTTTGTCGGTGCTTGGTGAACCCTCAACTTTGACCGTTAGATTCACAGTCTTACCCGAGCTTGTATTGCTTGTATTGGCTACTGGGGGTTTAACTCGAGTTGTTACAGGTACAGGTTGTGGAATAACTGGGGTTCTGGTTGCTTGTACGGGCTTGGTTTGTACTGCTTTTGGTGTCTTGCCAATTTCTAAGGCTCGAGTGGCTACTTGCACTGGCTTTGGTATGGCTTGCAGTGGCTTGGCTTGTGGACTGGTCTTTTCAACAACCCGATTGACTGTTTGTACTGCTCGAGGCGTGGCTTGTACAGGTTTACTGTTCTCAACTACTCGAGTTCCCGAACGCCCTGCATTAGAAATGGTTTGTACCACTCGAGACGGGCTATCAATCTTCTTGACTGGACTCTGGACTGGTTTAGCCATCACCCCTGTTGCAAGGGCAGTTGTGGCAGTCAGTACCCGCATGGCTTTACTGACCATCGGTAGGCTTTTGGTAATGCCGTATGCCGCACCCGCACCAATTTCTTGCCCCGCACCCATGAACACTTTGGATGGACTGGCAATGCCCAAAGCGCCCTTAAACCAACCGATTGCCGAATTAGCTGCGCCTTCAATCGCGGCTTTGACTTGTCTTAACGCCCCAAGGATGCCATCACGAATGCCCAAGATGATATTTGCCCCAAACTGTGCAAACTGTGCAGGCAGTCCAGCAAACCATGCCATAGCCCCATTAAAGACCCCTTGGACAGTTGCCCAGATACTCGAGAATGCCGCAGGAAGCGTATTCCAATTTTGAATAAGCCAAGCCAGCGCCCCAAGTGGTAACACTGGAAACCTTGCTAAGAACGCTATTGCACCATTAAAAATACCTGTCACATTTGCCCAAAGACTCGAGAAGAACACAGGCAAACTGTTAAAGTTTTGAATCAGCCAAGCGATTGCACCAATTGGCAAGAATGGAAACTTGGCAAGGAATGCCACAGCCCCACTAAAGATTGTGCTAACTCGACTCCATAAGCCAGCAAAAAACACAGGAAGACCCAAGAAAAACATCTTGACTTTGTTAATCGCTACCCCAAACCAATTGATAATTGGTTGTATGGCAGGTTGGAATTTCTTCCAATTGGTAATCACATAAATCACCCCTGCGGCAATAGCGGCAATCAGTAAGCCCCAAGGACCCCCAATCAATGGCAGGGCTGCCCGTAAAATTCCAAAGGCGGCAATCAACAGTTGAATGGCTTGTACAGCAACAATAATGGCTTGTACAGCCTTAAATGCTACAAAAAACGCAATGATTGCAGGGGTGAATGGGGCAAGTATTTTTGCAATTTTAAGTATCGTACCAACCGCACCTGCAATACCGCTAAAAATTTGTTTGACTGTTTGCACAACTTTTGGACCCTCGGTGCGTAGCCAAATTGTGGCTTTATCAATCCAGCCAATAATACCAAGTACCAGTTTTTCACCGTTTGCACCACTGGTCATATCGGCTGCACTGCCGAAAACAGCTTTGAACAAACCGCCAACACTGCGCTGGAATATGGTTTGGATTTTACTGCCTGGGGATTTTGAAAAATCGGTTAAGTTTGCTAAATTCTCGAGCAGATTACGGACTGGTACAAGCGGACCCGTGAACTCACCTGTTTTGGCATTGACACTGAGCAGACTGCCAAAGAGTTGACCCGTCTTAGATTGCAAAGTGGATACTAAACCGAAAATACTTTTTGCTTGCATATCCATGCCCTTACCAAAACGCTGTTTGATAATTTCCTGTACGGCTTTCATGCCTGCCTCTACAGTGCCTTTGTAACTGCCAGACTTATCAAACTTCAAACCTTTAGCCATCAGCAAGTCTCGAGTGATGCCAAGCTGACTGAATCCTTGCCCCGTTCCGAATGCTTGCCCGAAGTCCGCACCTTTCAAAGCAGCAAAGGCAGTAGTGACTTGCTCGAGTGGCTTACCCATACCGCTTGCAAGGTTTCCCGCACTGGTCAAAATGCCCTCGAGTTGCTTGGTTGTGAATCCATAACTGAGTAGGCTTTTAGTCGCATCAATGATTTGATTGTCATTGAATGGTGTCCGAGCAGCAAAAGCTACGGCATTCGCGTAAAGGTTAGCGGCTTTGCCAGCATTGCCAAGCATCGAAGTGAAAGCGATAAGGGTCTGTTCCTTGTACCCTGCTGAATCAATAATGCTTTTGATACCCGCCCCGATAACACCACCCGCAATAGCAGTCGGTAAAGAGAACACTCGAGACGCGATACTCCCAAAGCCCCGAAGCACACCCATAGCAATACCTACAGGAGCGCGTAAGCCAGCAATCGCCCTACCGAGTATGCCCGTTTGTCGGGCTGCGGCTTCTTGGGCTGCCCGAACTGCTCGAGTGGCTGCTTCCATCCGCCGTGCTGGGGCGCTCAGTCGGTCTATTAACGACATGATCCATTGAATTCTGTCCATGATTTACCTCAAGGTGTTCGTTTTGCAGGAGCAGGGGCTTTTGTGCTTGGTTTGACGGGACTCCGAACTGCCCAATCTTTACCTTCTGGGTATCCACTTATCACCACACCATTTGTGGCAACTCGAGTTACAGGCTTTTCAGCAATGGTTTTTGTTTTCGCTTTCGTTGGGCTAACGGTTTTAACTGTTGGACGTGGTACAAACTCCCGCAAGGTCGCCGTGACCGTAAAACCTTCCCTTGGTGAGTACACCCCAGAATCAACACTAACAAAATACACTTGTTTAACCCCATGCCTCACCAGACGGTTCTTCTGGGAAATCACCTGTCAAAATTGGGTAGTAAGCTTCATCATCCTGTGTTTCACATTCAGAACGCCACTTAGGAGCAAACCCTTCAATAGATTGCGGTGTAATCATTTCGGGTTTCCAATTTAATTCAAGACAGCGTTTTATAACTTTTTCTACATCGGTAAGGTTGTAATTTGCAGCAATCAAAGATTTGACAGCTTTACCAGTTCGTGACCTTGCGGTATTTGTCAGGTTTTCAACTGAACCATAACAGGCATACGCAATGACTGTAAAAATCAATTGGAATTCTGATGATGCTTTAGAAGGTTTTTCAATCGGTGGACTCGAGGCGGTTTTTGCCTCGAGTGTATTAGCTGGAATACCTTCTTCTTTTAAAGCTGGAATACCTTCTTTGCGCGGCACGTCGTGCCGCTTGATACCCGTACCCCTAACGGCATCTCGTGCCGCTTGACTTGCGGCATCTCGTGCCGTTAGGTTTTGCACCTCGTGCCGCTTTTCTACCTCTGCTTCGGGCTTAAAAGGAAGCAAAAAAATATCATCAGTCGTTCGGCTGCCATCTTGCCTTCTTCGTAGTCTACGCTGAATCATTCCTCGAGACTCCAAAGCAATTAACACGTCTCGAACTTTGCGTTCGCTTATTTTGCAAACTGATGCGATATTGGACTGGCTACCCCATGTTCGTTTTTGGTCGTTTGCCCTTCTGCAAAGGTGCGCCCATACCCTGAATTCGTAGGGGTCGAGATTAGATTCATCCAATTCGGCACTCAAAAAAATGCCTAAGTCGAATGAATTCTTTTTTGGTGAAATGTTTGGCATTTCACACCTCGCCACTGGTTACGCCGTGCATTTCCTTAAAAGCATCAAAAATCTGAGCGCGTTCGCTTGGGCTGAGACGGTCGAGCCAGCAGCCGCGTACCTCGAGCCTTGCGCCTGGGTACTCGAGAATGTACAGCCGTGCCAGAAGTGATTTAAGATTGTTGTTGAGGCAATACACATCACCCTCGTTTTTGATTGCGGTCTGATAACGCAGGGTCTCGAGAATCAGCGAAGCGCCAAACGGACGGTCTGGGTTGCCAGCACGTAGGGCGTTAGCTAAAGACCGAAAGCCTTGGTACACAGGCGGGTTTTCACGAATGAACCAAGTGGCGTAAGCAATCCGATTGTGTACATTGTCATTCCACACGGGTGCTGAAACTGTGTTACTATTCAGGTACGCTGAATTTTCGTCCCCCAACACTATTGGCTTGGCTATGGGGGACATTTTAATTCACCGCCAATTTCTTAGCTTCGTAGGCTTGTACAACCTCGAGCGGGATACGAATTGCTGGACGGCGCGATGATTCTTTGCCGATTTTTACCACTGGCAAAGTATTCGAGCGAATCAAACCATAAACGCAATTGGCGTGTACACGCCAGCGTTTTGCCAATTCTTTTGGCGAGAAGAAGAATTCAGAATTTTCCATAAAGCACCTCAAAAAAGAGAAACGAACTTTGACAAGCAAAGTAACGAAGCCGCTTTTTTAGGCGTTTGGGGCTACTGGCTGGATAGCTGGGCAAGCTCGAAACAAGGCAAAAAATAGGGCTTTAGACTCACGCTTTGACTCGAGACACCGATTTGCTTTGGTCTTGTCTTGCCAGCGTTCACAGACCAGAAAAACAAAAAAACTGCTTATCTCGCGGTACTCGAAAAGCACATCACGGGCAGAATCAATAATGCTTTGCGGGGTTTTGATGCCCATTTTTCGGCATTCGGTACGGTACGCAGCAAGCCAAGCACGACGCTGACGAATCATTTGATGCGCCAAATGCCTTTCTTCAAATGCCTTTAAGTATCGCACACACATACACTACACGATACATCAACAAACGCACAAGTATTGTATTTGACGTGATTTATTGTGCAAAATCAAACGGAACAAAAACGGAATAGGTTAAGTGATTAGAGTTAAATCGAGTTACATAAAAAACAAGCTAAGTCAAATAAACTTTTGCTAGACTGATAAATTGAAAATAGCATTAAGTCAGTATAAGTCAGTGAAAGCCTATTTTCAAACTTCTAACTCGCGGGTCGGGAGTTCGAGCCTCTCTGGGTGCGCCACTTCAAAAACCTCGAAAAAGATTGCAGTAAAAGAGTCTCGAGCCTGTTAGACTACCCACAATGAAACGAATCGGCATCGTGGACATGGGAAGTGGCACAGCACGTTTGGTGGTCTACGATTTTGAAGTTGGCAAATGGTTTCGGTTGTCCGATGAAATCCGCGAAAGTGTGCGGCTTGGCGAAGGTTTTGCCGCCACTGGCAAATTATCCCAAGCCGCCACCAAACGCGCTCTGGATGCGATTCGGCTCTATACCGACTATGCGGCTGCCACCAACTTAGGGAAACTGACCGTGATTGCCACCAGCGCGGTGCGTGAAGCTGCCAACCGCCGCCAATTTCTCGAGCAATTACAAGGTTTTGATCTCGAGTTTCGGGTTTTAAGTGGCGAACAAGAAGCCCAGTATGGCGCATTGGCGGTTGCCAATTCTTTTCAGGTCTCGAGCGCTTGGGTGATGGACCTAGGGGGAGGAAGCGCTCAGATTTCACGGCTCGAGAAGCGCTTATTTATGGGTGGTCAAGCCTTTCCTTTGGGCTATGTGCGTTTGACCGAGCAGTTTTTGCAGGGGCAGCGCACAACCGAAAGCGAAGTCAAAGCCCTCGAAAAATTTGTGACCCAGCAACTCGAGCCAACCCTTGCCCAGCTGCGTCAAGACCCGATGCCACTGATTGCCATGGGTGGCACGATTCGCAATTTGGCTCGGGCGGTGCAGAAACTCGAGGAATACCCACTGGATGCGCTGCATGGCTACGAGTTAAAACGTGATGCTCTAGAAAACCTGATTGAGCGCTTATTAAATTTACCAGTGTTAGAGCGCTCGAGTATTTCGGGGATTCATGCTGACCGCGCTGATGCGATTTTGGCTGGGGCATTGGTGTACCGTACTATTTTGCGCCAAACCGAGACAAAAAGCCTGATTATTTCTGGACAAGGCGTGCGTGAAGGGGCTTTTTATAAAGAATTTTTACCCCGAGCGCCACATTTATTTCCAGAAGTGCGAATTTTTAGTGTCCAGAACTTATTTGCCCATTATCCGCAAGACGAACTTCATACCCAGCACGTGCGAAAACTGAGTCGAAAACTGTTTATGGCACTTGCACCAATTCACGGTTATGGAGCGTCAGATGCGCTTTTATTGGATGCGGCGGCTTACTTGCACGACATTGGCATGGCGGTTTCGTACCACGACCACCATAAGCAT
Organism: Deinococcales bacterium; assembly: GCA_043778225.1. Taxonomy (GTDB): domain Bacteria; phylum Deinococcota; class Deinococci; order Deinococcales; family JAAFIG01; genus JAAFIG01. Next base: position 8,459 of record JAYWGM010000079.1, read on the forward strand.
GGCGCGTACTTGATTCTCAACACCCAAATGCCCGGCTTAACCCACCGTGAGCAGATTTTATTGGCATTGTTGGTGCAGTATCATCGCAAGGGCGAACCAAAACTTGGGGCTTATAAAAAGGTTCTCGAGCCACAGGATGAAATGCGCTTGATTCGTTTATCGGCGTGTTTACGCTTGGCAGAATTCCTCGAGCGTTCAAGGTCGGCACGGGTGCGAGACCTTGAGGTCAGTATCAAAAAAAACCAAGTCATCATCCGTTTAATCGCGCTACAAACCCCTCGAGTTGAACTTTGGGAGGCTTCAAAGCACGGCGATTTATTTCGTAAAGCCTTTGGGCGCGAACTGCTGCTCGAGACCGACGAATTACAACGCAGTGGCACTCAGGATAAGCGCCGCAGCACCCCAGGCGGTAAGATAAAACGCAAATAAGTCCGTTCTGGCAAATACTCGAGGGCATATAAACTGCATTTTTTGTATTCAAATGCCATCTCGAGGCTCGAGTTACCAGTTAAAAGCTGGCTGGTCAGTTGGCTCATCCACGGTTGATGCCCGACTAAAAGTAAGCATTGGTTTTTCTGGCTCTGTTCGCTAATTAAACGCAGCAAGGCTTGGTTTGGCGGGGCAGCCAATAAATCCGAAACCTCAAGATGTTGCGACACGCTTTCTAAGGCACTGGCGGTTTGTCTAGCACGTCGCCATGGGCTAGAAATGACCGTATCAAAATGTATTTCGAGGGCTTGCAAGGTGCGCCGTAGGCTTTTGGCTTGGTCGTGTCCTTTCAAGGTCAGTTTACGATTTTGGTCGAGGTGTCCAAGCTGGAGTTCTTCGGCATGGGCATGACGCAGTAGGTAAAGGTGCATGAGGCTATTTTACAACGTCACTCAGACAACGCGGTAGACTGTATGGCGTGTCCGAACCCGAAGCCCAAAAACCCACACTGCTGGCTGGGCGTTATCAATTGCGCGAGCCTGTCGGTGAGGGTGGTATGGCAATTGTTTGGCGGGCATACGACACGATTCTCAAGCGCGATGTTGCCTTAAAAGTGCTGCACGAATATGTGCCACCGACCGACCGACAGCGTTTTCGGCGCGAAATTCGCACCCTCTCGAGGCTGGCGCATCCCAACATTATTGGGATTTACGACCTTGGCGAAGAAGATGGCAGGGCATTTTTTACGATGGAGCTTTTGACCGGTGGGCATATCTCGAGCTTAGGTCCGTTAGAAGACAACCCCGAAGAACTGACCCGTTTTTTGCGGGTCGCCAAAGAGGCGGCTCGAGGGTTGGCATACCTGCACGATTCTAAGTTGGTGCATCGTGATTTAACGCCGCGCAACATTTTAATTGATGCCCAAGGACACCCGCGCATCATGGATTTTGGCTTGGTCTATGTTTCGGATGCAACCCGAGATTTAACCCGCACGGGCTATACGCTTGGCACGCCACAGTATATGGCACCCGAACAAGCCAAAGGCACAAGTATTTCTGCCAAGTCCGATATTTATTCGTATGGCGCGGTGCTGTATCGGGCTGCCACTGGGGTTGCACCATTTGAAGCCGACAATGACCAAGGGGTGCTGTACCAACACGTCTACGAAACACCAAAACCACTTTTAGAACACAACCCAAGTCTGCCATTAGCGATTTCCGAAACAATTCTTGAGTTTTTAGATAAAGACCCGAGCGAACGCCCAAACAACGCCTTTGAACGCTTTGAAGCCACTTTACAGCGCCTAGAACTCGAGCATTTTCCAAGTCAGTACCGTGGTGGGCGTTGCCGCACGGGAGTACACCCAAGTGGTACTGCCAACCCAAGCCGCCTTAGGTTGGCTTGGAAAACCCAGTTGCCAAGCGAAATCACTTGGGGCGCAGCCATCACTGGTTTACGCGATACCCTTGCGGTCGGCACTCGAGGTGGAACGATGTGTCTACTCAATGCCTCGAGCGGCGCACCCTTGGCAGAGTTCCAGAGCCACGATGAACTGACCGCGCCAGCCACATTTGATGGCGAGAATCTGATTTTTAGCGGCTGGGATGGTGTGACCAAAGCCGTACATTGGCGAACTCAAAAAAATCTTTGGGAGTTTCGCGGGCAATCCGAAATTACCGCCGCACCAACACCGTATAACGGCGCATGGCTGGTCTGCGCTCGAGATGGCAGTTGCTCGAGTCTACGGGCTGGGAAAGCCGAATGGGTTTATCAGAGCGCTGGTGGTCTGACCGCCACCCCTGTCATTTGGGCTGGCAGTGCTATTTTAGCCGATGAAAACGGCAATATTGCAGGAATAAATTTGCAAAATGGCAAGCTCATTTGGCAGTTGCAACTCGAGGGTGTCCAAGCCACACCAGCCATGGTGCGCGACCCAAAAAATCCAGATGCGGCGCTTTTAATCACCCCATCTTGGCAAGGCGATATTGCTGCCCTCGAGTTTAGGCGCTCCGAGCGTGGTTGGTTGCCGCAACCAGAAGCCCGTTGGGAATACGACCTCGAGGGCGAAGTCTGGGCAGCCCCAGCAGTTTCGGGCAGCACTGTGATTCTCAGTAACTGGCAAGCCGAAGCTGGTGTGGTCAGAGCCGTAGACCTTTCGACTGGCGATGACCTTTGGAGTTGTGCAACCAAGGGCAGAATTACCGCCAGTCCAATCATCTCGAGGGGCATCGTTTATATTTGTACCGAAGCTGGCGAAATACTGGCGCTGCGGCTCGAGGATGGAAAAATACGCTGGTCAGACCAAATTGGCTCGGGTATTCAAGCCACACCGCTGGTCATGAACGGAGCGTTGTTTGTGGCAACCTTGGGTGGTTTGGTGCGGTGCTACCAGTGAAGGTGAAAAGGAAAAAAGTGTAAAACCTTTAACCTTGTCTTACCTCGAGTACAAATTCGATGTCTTGGCGCAAACTGCTGGCAACTGAGCAGTATTTTTCAAACGATAAACGCACGGCTTTCTCGAGACTGTCTGCGGTCACGCCTTCACCGTTTGCGATGTGGCGCATGATGATTTTGGTGTAGCGCTGCGGCACGGTTTCGGCTCGGATTCCCTCGAGTTCAATGCGGTAGCTGCTCAGTGGGGTGCGTTTTTTCTTCATGATGTCTTGGACATCCACTGCCGTACAACTGCCTAAGGCGGCAAGCAGCGCCTCCATCGGTCCTAAGCCAACACTGGCGCTGTCGGACTCGAGCGGCGCGGTGTGGTGGGCTTCGAGTGTGATTCGGTCACCGCGTGGATTCTGTGCCACAAACTTTGACCGTGCTGCGCCAGCCGCATCTAGGGCATCTATGTAGACCAATTTAGAGTTCATAGGCTCGAGTGTACGGCTTGGTGATAAGTTAGCAAGTATTACATCATTCAATTTGGCTAATCGCTTTTTGAAGCGTTTGCTCGAGTTGAGCGCCAATCAAAAGCGCCTCCAACCAGCGCTTAGGGATACTCGAGAAACCAAATTTTGCGCCTAGCAATGCCCCAGCCACTGCACCAATCGTATCGGCATCACCGCCTTGGTTAATTGCCAAAATTAAACCATCCTCTAAATTTTCGCTGTGCATCAGCACCCACGCTGCGACCTGAACTGTTGCCAAGGCATAACCACTGGTGTCAAGTTCGGTAATCTCGAGTTCACGGGCGCGTTCAGTCCAGACCAAAACATCAGCTTCTGGGGGCTGCTGTCCAGCCCGAGCAAAACGCAATTCTTCTTGCGCCGCCAACCATGCTTCTTGGTCGGTAGCGCCGCAAATATAGGCGGCTATCATTGCGTTTAGCCACAGCGCAGCCTCAACTGCCCGTTGGTCAAAATGGGTCACTCGAGCAATTTCGATTGTTTCCATGACCCGCACTTCGCGGTCGATTGCTCGTAAAATGGCAGTTGGCGCAGAGCGCATCACCGCCCCATTGCCGGCTCCTGTTTGGCGCATGGTCTCAAAGGCTACACGTCCGGACTCACGTGGCGAAACACCGCGTTTGAGTTCATTTAAGGCAGTTCGGGTCTGGTTGCCAATGTCTTTGGGTTTACTTTGTAGCCAGCCTAAAAAATTTTCGGCAACCCGCTCTAAGGTATAGCCAGCCGCGTATGCCTCGAGAATACAAAGCGTCATTTCGGTATCATCGGTGATTTCTCCAGCCTTTAAGCCCAGCCAGCCACCACCAATCAAGTCGCGGACTGTTTGCCCAATCGCTTCTCGAGTCTTAAATTCGTTGGTTGCCCCAAGCGCATCGCCGATTGCCAAGGCAAAAAGACAGCCCTGTGCTTTGTCTAAAAAAACTTCGTTCATGGGCAACAGCATAACGCCTTAGTCGGTTGTGGCGTGGTCAACTTTGGGCTTTGGCTCAATGCAGTACCGCTTCGTTTTCACGTGGCGAACCAGTTTTTAAGCCCATGTTTGGCTCGAGGTGCTTGGCATACCACGATAAAATTGGACGGGCATCCACCGCAAAGCTGTAGCCCATTCGCTCCCAAAAGCGCACCGCTCGTGGATTATGTCCAAAAACGCCAGCCAGAATTCTTTGTACCCGAGTTTTTAGGCGCTGCTCGAGACGCTGCATAATCTGTGAACCTAAACCAAGGTGCTGCTTATTCTCGGCAACCAACAGTAAATTGACGATCGCATCGGCTTTTTTTGGGTAATCGAGGGTGGTGTCTAAGTATGCCACAACCTGATTATCGAGAAAGTAAAACTCGAGACTGCGGCGCGGATTGGACAGAGCCGTCTCGAGTTCTCGGGTCACATCTTCGATGCTTGGCAATGGCGCGGCGATGATTTCAAAGTAATGGGTACTTTGGGTGTAAAATTGATGAAGCATAAAAACGTCGGTCTGCGCCAGAGGACGGGACTCGAGATGGGTTAAAAGGATTTTCACGGCGTTGTTATTGTACGCCAGATTTCAATGAGAGGCGGGTCAGAATTAAAATATGCTTCTACCGACGGCGAATGTCAGCCTCTACCGACGGCGCTTCTTACGAAAAAAACGCGGCTGTATATCGGGGGCAATCCCATCCGCGATTAAGTGTAGCCATTGCGAAAGATAATAGCCAGCCACCAAGCCCAGCACCGCTTGTGAAGCCAGCACGCCACTCGAGAAAACATTTTGCAGGCTGCCCAGTAAATCGTGGACAAAACCACGGGTTACGCCAAGCAATTGGGTCTCGAGAACGGGCTGACGCAGCAACCAAATTGGTATTGCCAGCAGTAAACACAGATAAACCACTCGAGTTAATGGTCCAACAATCCAAGTGTGCGATAAGCCTCGGTGCGAGAACATCATGCCGTATGGAATCCACAATGCCCCGAGTATTCCCCAATTGCGTTTAGAATCCACATTTTGTTCGGCTAAATCTAAATCGGGCGAAAGCAAATACGTTCCTGATAAAAAAGCCCCCGAAAAAGTCAGAAGCGTGACTGGCTCGAGCCGCACCCAGCCAGCCGCGTGGGCATAGCCATACGAACCCGCGATTGCCACAAATGACAACGTGTTGATTAAATTGTGAACTCGTCCAGATGGCACAAAGGCTATTATAAGTCTAAACGCAAATTAAGGTTGCGCTTACCTCAAACACAGGTTCAAAGCGTCAAAATAGCAGCTATGAAGATACCTTATGCAGTCGGTGCTTTAACGTTAGCAGCCATTCTTGTGGCTTGTCCGCCGCCACCTACGCTAGGCATTGTTCGGGTACAACAAGCCGCCGGCGAGGTTTTACGCAGCGTGGCGGTCAATACCCAAGTGCAATTCTCGGCAACCCTCGACGGTCAGCCGACCACCAATGTCAGTTGGAGCGTGGTCGAAGGCGCAACTCGAGGCACGATGGATGCTAATGGCAATTATACCGCCCCAGCCGCCGTACCATCGCCCGCCACCGCCACCATTCGCGCCACCAACAAAAGCGTGACGACTCAATTTGGCGAATTCCAACTGACGGTCGTCACCAGTGGCGGAATCAGTGGCACAGTTACCCTTGGGGCGGGTTTACTTGGCGCTCCAAATGCCCAAGTCCAAACAGTACGTCTCGAGCCACAAGCTGTCCGTTCGGCTAAAGCCGATTGGAATGCGCCACGAATTCAAGGTGAAGTGCTGATTGTCAGCACCAGCAACCTGCAAAGCCTCTCGAGCCAAAGTGCCAGTTTACGCAGCACCAGCAGCAAATCCGAAGCTGGGTTTGTTCGCGTCCGTGTTCCAAGTGGTACAACCGACCGCGCCTTTGCCGAAAAACTCGCCCTCGAGACCGGTGCAACCGTACAACCCAATTACCGTTACCGTTTACTTGAAGCCCCAAACGATACTTTATTTAATGACCAAGCCAACCTGACCCAAATAGATGCGGCTGGTGCTTGGTTTACCCAAGTCAATGTGCCAGATAACCTGATTGCTGTGTTGGATACGGGTATCAACGCCAGTCATCCAGACTTGGTGGGGCGGATTAACGCTGGTAAAGATTTTTGCCCAACCTTTACCACTTCTTGCACAGGCGAAGACAACGACCCAACCGAATTGACCGTTGCCCAAGGTGGCGGACACGGCACATTTGCGACTGGAATTGTTGGCGCAACCACCAATAACAAAGCTGGTATTGCTGGCATCACCCAAGGCGGCAAAATTTTAGCCGTTAAAGTCTTTGGCGCAGACGCTGGCGGCGCGATTGCCGATACCGTAGCACTTTCAAAAGGCATTAAGTACGCTGCCGACCAAGGTTCAAAAGTGATTAGTATGTCACTTGGAGTCTGTATTACCCAAGCCAATGCCTTTGACACCCCAGATAAACTGACCGAAAATGCAATTACTTATGCGGTTGGTAAGGGTGCGGTTTTGGTGGCTGCGTCGGGCAACAACGGTGTCAATCCAAATGCCCAATGTGGTACAGATACAGCCGTGCAATTTCCAGCCAGCAACCCGAATGTGATTGCCGTTGGTTCGGTCAACAACAGCAATGCTCGCTCGAGCTTTAGTGCCACAGGAGCAGCCCTCGACTTGGTTGCGCCCGGCGAAGCCCTGACCTCGTTGCGCTTTGACAATGCTGCTTATGAACAAAAAAGTGGCACAAGTTTTGCCGCTCCACAAGTCTCAGCAGTGGCTGGTTTAATTTTTGCAGCCAATCCAGCTTTAACCCGAATTGAAGTCCAGAGCATTCTCGAGTCCACCGCTAAGGACTTAGGTACAGCTGGCAAAGACACCGATTTTGGGGCGGGTTTACTCCAAGCAGGAGCAGCCGTTTCTAAAGCCAAAGTTTTTTCAAACCCTAATCCAGCCCCAACCGCCAAAACCAGTGTCTATATGTACGCCGACCGTCTGCGTACTGCCCCAAATCCAACCGCAGGTTGTGTGGTCGTCGAAGCCAGCAACCGCAACTGTTACGACGGTGCAAGCACCTTGGCTGGGCGTGGCGTGGTCACGATCAACGGCACAAGTGGCGCAGTCGCCTACAGCATCACCCTCTCGAGAGATGGCAACCCATTACAACCCGGTACATACCGAGTCGTGGCGTGTGTCAATAAAAACTCCAATGCTTTAGCCTGCGACCCCGGCGACCTTGGTGCAGAAAGTAACGTCAACATCAACTATCCAGGCGGAACTTTACCGGGCATTAACTTGACCTTAGCTGCCCTCTAAAATACTTCTCCCTCGAACCTCCTAGCTTTGGTTAGGAGGCTTTTTCATGCTTCTCATTGCCACAACGTATCATTGGATTCTCGAGCCAACTCGAGCTTATGAAACGATTTCTTTTCCCGCTTTTACTTTTGCTGGCACTGGTGGCGTGCGGTGCTTGGACTTATCCAGCTTGGGGCGTTATCTCGAGATTTGCGGCTTTTCCGGCTGCGCCAAGTCAACCGATTACTTTTTTACTGGCTGGGGTTGGGCATCATTATGTCGGCTACCACACCCGAGGTACACTCGAGAACGATTTTACGCTTGGTTTGACCGACACAATGGTGCTGGTGCAACTGAATCCGACGCAAAAAGCCATCAAATTGCTTTCGATTCCTCGAGACACCCACGTTGGGGCTGGCAACACCACGAGGGACAAAATTAATGCTGCCATGCTTGGTGGTTTTGACTCGAGTGTTCGGGCAGTCGAAGGGTTGCTAAACCTAAAACTAGATGGCTACTTATTTGTTTCGATTGATGGCACACGTGCCTTGGTGGATGCCCTAGGCGGGGTGCGGCTGTTTGTGCCACAAGCCATGCAGTACAAAGACAGCGCCGCCAAACTCGAGATTAACCTACAGCGCGGTTGGCAGGTCTTAAACGGCAAACAAGCCGAAGGATTTGTGCGCTTTCGCTACGATAATCTTGGCGATATTGGGCGCACCCAACGTCAACAGGCTTTTTTTCGGGCATTGCTCGAGAAACTGCAAACCCCAGAAGCGTGGGTCAAACTGCCGCAGTTAGCCAAGGTCTTTGAAACCCACGCTCGCACCAATTTAACGCGGCGTGAAGTTGGAGCAGCTTTGGGTTTTTTGGTGCAGCGTCCTCGAGTCGATACTTTGTTGCTGCCCGGTGATTTTGGGCGTTTGGGGCGCTATTCGTTTTGGATTCCAGACGAAAATGCGGTTCGTGCCTTGGTCAATTCTAATTTACGCAACAACAAAGAAATCCAAGGTCGTGACCCGTTTGAACTGAGCATTGCAATTGTGGCTACCGATACGGCTCGAGCCAAACGCGCCCAAAGCCAACTGCGGGCGGCTGGGTTTCGTTTTGTCTGGCTTGCCGACTCGATTCCCGGCGACCCAACAAAAACTGAAGTGCTGTCCTCGAGCAACTTAATTGAAGCTCGAGTGATTCGTACTCAACTTGGTGCGGGAACAGAGCGAATCAGTGGTGAGGGTGTTTTGGGTGCAGATATAACGGTGCGACTTGGGACAGATTTTTAGGTAATTGACCTTGCTGCACCAATTCACGCAAAGCGGCTCGGCGCTGGCTTGGGACAAAAAAGCAACTTGTTCTTCCAAAGCCACCTGCATTTTAAGCAACTCGAGGGCTTCCACCAGAACTTCGTTGGTATCAGCATAAACGCCAGCTTGGACTTGCGAAGAAACCCAAGTCTCGAGTTGAGTTGGCAAAGTAACAATCATGGTATCGGGGTAGCACATCAAAAGCATAAAAGCCTCGAGAAGCTAAGGCATAAGCTCGAGCCGAGAAACCCCGCCTACACTTGAGTTATACCAAATTAACTTAATTTGGTATTAATCCGTTTTTTCACAACTGGAATATGTACTACCCATTGCTGAAGAATATGTTTGAGTGCTTCAGAGTGAAAATCAACTGCTCTATCGGTTGTGAACTTTATGCAAGCGCGATCTGGTCCAAGCCACTTGAGTATACCACTGGGGTCTTGGATGACACCAACAGGCATTTCATTCTTCTTTGCTCCCATATGAAGAATAAGCTGTAGAGGTGGCTTTCCGTTAAGGCGCATAGTCGCAAAATGCTCACCGATATAAAAGCTCGGTGCATTCCATTTAACCGCCTCACCAATCTTAGGGTCAATAGATAGGATTAACATACGAAGTTCTTGAATGTCTAGTTTCAAGGGATGGACTAGAGTTTCTAAAAATTGCTCTACAGATGGTTCTGTCGTGACTGCCATGGCGACCTCTTACGGATTGGTGCGTGAACCTCAAAGCGTTCAGATTTAAGCTCAAGAACCAAAGAATTGATATTTGAAACACTTGAACGACAAGGGAGATTTAGGGTTCAGTAGTGTTGGTGCGCCCGATCCGAATCGAACGGATGACCTAAGCGTTAGGAGTGCTTTGCTCTATCCGACTGAGCTACGAGCGCATTATACTACGGCAAGAAGATTACCATGCCATTAAAGTTTTGTAAAAGTCCTAAAACTTGGCAATGTGGTGAAAATCTTTTATCGTAACAACGCAAAAGAATCTTGCACTCCGAAAAGAAAACCCTGTGAAATAGGAAGTTGTTTTGGTTCTTCTTTTTTATTGACATGGTAAACGGCAATGACACTTAAAACGGAAACCACTGACAAACAAAACGGAAATTGACAAATGGTGCGCCGAGAGGGAATCGAACCCACGACCTAAGCCTTAGGAGTGCCTCGCTCTATCCTTCTGAGCTATCGGCGCATGGCAGCAAGAAGTTTATCATACTTTAACGACTCTTTTTGCGCTAAACTACTGCCACTGTGGCAAAAGTTTTGGTGGTCGAAGACGAAGTTGAATTAGCCAATATCATCGCGGAGCATCTGCGCTCCGAAGGTCACTTGGTGGCACTCGAGGGCAATGGCGCAAAAGCCCTTGAACGAGCCAATCTCGAGGCATTTGATTTACTGATTCTGGATTTAATGCTGCCTAGCCTTGATGGTCTCGAGGTGGCTCGGCGCTTGCGGCGCTCAAGTGGCGCAACCAACGCCACTGTGCCAATTTTAATGCTGACCGCTCGAGCCGAAGAAACCGACCGTGTGCTGGGTTTTGAAGTTGGCGCAGACGATTATATTGTTAAGCCGTTTAGCCTGCGCGAATTTCTGGCTCGAGTTCGGGCAATGCTGCGCCGCTCAAAAATTATCGAAGATGAAAGCCGCGTGGCAGTGCTGCGTTTTGGGCGTTTTGAACTTGATAGCAATGCCAGAGCCGTCAAAATTGGCGAAAAATTAACCGATTTAACGCCTCGAGAATACGAATTACTTTTAATGTTGGCGCGTCATCCGGGGCGAACCTTTACGAGGGATTACTTACTCGAGCGCATTTGGGGAACAGAATACGATGGTTCTGACCGAGTCGTGGACACCACCGTGGTGCGTTTACGGCGCAAGTTAAGCCATGAAGGCGAGCGGGTCATCAGTGTTTGGGGCGTAGGCTACCGCTTTGATGCAGCTTAAAAGGCAGGTGAAAAGGTCAAAAGGTCAAAGGGGAAAAAGGAGAAACATTGAACCTTTTAACCTTTTGACCCTTTAACCTTAGTTCTATGGATGAGCGCTGGCGGGTTTTTGTTGCGCCTCGGATGGCGGCTGACGAACAGGTTGTGTCGTACTGGGCGGCTTACTCGAGGTCATTTTGGATAACTTTGTTCGAGGCGTTGTGGCTGGCTTTGTTTTTTCGTGGAGTGGCAGTGGTGCTGACTCGAGTTGGGGTGGTTGCACCTTGGGCAGAATTGTGGGCGCTTTTGAGCGAACACGTCTTGTGGTTTTGGGCAGCGCTGCGCTTAACGCGGCTGACCGAAGCGACTTGGTGGTGGCGGGTGTTGCGGGTAGCCATGGTTGGGGTTTTATTGGGTTTGGGTTTTGCGATTGCCAATGTTATTTTGGTTAGTTTTTTAGCCCCAACCCGTACTTTTTTTGCACTGCAAGCCATCATTGCTCCAGAGCCGGCTCGAGTTTCGTTTGAAGCAATGATGTTGACAACTGTATTGCGCTTTGGTTTTGTTTACGCCATCCGCGAGGTCTGGCTCGAGGGGCGGCGCAATTTGCGTTGGCGCTTAACCGCTTTGGCGCTGTTTGGTGGGGTTTTTGCTGCCAGTGTAGTGGCAATTTTACCGGGTGTGATTACGCTTTTGCGCGACCCAAGCGCCCGTCTAACCTCCGAGGCGCTGCGTGATGCGACCAATCTCGCCAAGGCGTTCCAAGGCGCACTGAGCAGTGGTTCTAACCAAGACCAACTCAAACGTTTATTTAACTTTTTAGAAGGTGGTTTTGATTCACGGCGCTCGAGTTTACTCGAGGATGCCGAAAGACCACAGGATTCACGGCGCATTGCTTTACTGATTGCTGGCACTGGCGAAGTTTTAGAGTCCAACCGAGTTGACCGTTTTTCTCAAGGCGATACTTTCCAGACCCCAGAACTTGCACCGTGGGCAGAAATTTTGATCACGGCTTCTGGCGGGCGTTGTCGGGCTTTGGTGGTTGGTTTAGAAGTGATTGCCGGTTGCCCTGCCATTTCCCAAGACCCAAATGTGCCTAGTGTGGTGCTTGGGGTGGTACAGAGTACCCAAAACTCGAGTCCTCCGGGCGATATTGCGGCGCAGATTAGTTCAGATTTTAGCAATGCCCTCGATACCCTTTCGCAGTCTTTTTTGGCATTTTTTCTGGGGTTGGGCTTTCTTGGCTATGCGGTCAGTTTGCGATTAACCCGTCCGCTCGAGCAGCTTTTACAGGGTGTCCAAGCCCTTGAGGGCGGGCAACTCGAGGCTCGGGTTCATATTGATGGCGAGGACGAAGTAGCACGGTTATCGCAGACTTTTAATAAAATGGCAACGCGGCTTGAGGGCAATGTCTTGGCGCTGCGCCGCGAAAAACAAAATGTCGAGAATTTGCTCGAAGCCAAAAAAGGTTTAACCGCCAATGCTTCGCACGAGCTTCGCACCCCGATTGCAGTGCTGCGGGCGCGGCTTGAGAGCGCCGAATTGCGCGGCGAAAGCATTAAACCACAGACGCTTCTGAACGAAGTCCAACGCTTAGAGCGGTTGGTTGAGGATTTGTTTGCACTGGCTCGAGCCGACCTCGAGCAAATCGAATTTCAGCAACAAGCGGTTTTACTGTCCGAATTGGTCGGGCAACTCTTAGAAAGTTTTACACCATTAGCCAAAGCCAGCAACCTGATTTTACTCAACGATGTCCCAGAGCGAATTATCCCAGTTCGAGCCGACCGCGAACGGCTTGAGCAGGTCTTACGGAACTTGGTCATAAACGCCATTCGTTATACCCCAGAAGGTGGCATTGTGCGAATTGCAGCTCGAGCCAGAGTAGATTTTGTTGAATTGACAGTCGAGGATACTGGCATGGGCATCGAGACCGAAGATTTAAGCCGCATTTTCGAGCCGTTCTATCGTTCTGACCCAGCCCGCGCTCGAGCCACAGGCGGGGCGGGGCTAGGTTTAGCCGTAGTACGCGAACTGATGCAGCGCATGGACGGCACAGTTCGGGCGACCAGCACCCTTGGGCAAGGCAGTACCTTTACGCTCGAGCTACCTGTGGCTCGAGAACAGCTTGAGCTTTAGCCTTAGGCAAAGGCTTGTTGCAAACTTGGCATCTGGCGGCTGGCAAGGTAACGCACGGTACTTGGCACACTTGGGGCAGTCACAATCAGGGCTAAGGCACTGGTGTCGTTGATGCGGCTGACCAAAAGGCTTTTGCCTTGATACTCGAGCGAAAAACTATGTAAGTCCACGCCACCTAAATTCATCCCTAGACCATTGGAAATACTGGTCAGGGTACGCACATAGGTACCAATCAAAGGCGCTTCCTCGAGTGGTCTACCGTGTTCCGCTAAAACGCTGGCATCTACCGTGGTGGCAATAATCAGCACCGTTTCAACTTCGGGTTTCTCGAGAAATGGCGCAAGGTGCAGTGTAAAGTCCACCCCATGACCAGTCTTTGGCTTGGCGATTTCTGGCACGATGGCTGCCACGGCTGGTTGCACTTGGGCTTGGGCGGCAGCTTGGGCTTGCCCACTTTTAGCCAGAGCCGCATCTATGCGTGGAAAAAGGTCTTCTGGGGTAAATGGCTTACTGACCACACCTTCTGCGCCAGCTTCTTTGGCTTGGGCAGTGACTGCCGAGTCAACAATGCCGCTAATCAACAAAATTGGCACATGGCGAAAACGGTCAAGGCTTTTTAAGCGAGAGGTGAGTTCAAAGCCGTTCATGTTGGGCATCACCACATCGGCAATGATTAGATTTGGCACATCGTTGGCAATCAGTTCCATGGCGTGTTCGGCACTCGAGGCACTCAAGACACTGTACTGACGCGGCGACAACAGGCGCTCGAGGGCTTTTCGAACACTGACTGAATCGTCTACAATAAGGATTTTCATGATTTATCGCTCCTATTTTGCCGCGAATTACCTTGCAACGCTTTCAAAGTTTGCAAGTTCCATTAAAAGTTGAAACAAAGATTTTCGGATTGTTCGGGTTTGTAAATCCAAAGCATCTGGCTCGAGTTTTTCAAACGAAAAATGCCCTTGGACTGCATGGCTGGCTTGCCCAAAAAGTCGGATCACAGCTTCTTCGCCAATTCGTCCATTATACTCAGCATGGGTTGGTCTACCTTGTGCAAAATAGATACCGCCATAAGCACCATCCATATGAATCAGCAATTTTCCAGTGCTGTTGGACTTGGCTAACCACTGCACGAGATTCAGTAAATCGGCATCGTCCAAAGAACCTCCAATACTTGGAGCGCGTTCTTGACTGGCGCGAACTTCGCTGTGGACTTGTTGTAAAACCTCTTGCACAAGCCGCTTGGCAATCAGGGCAATGTCATTAGGGTTGGAGTTCGGGTTCATCACCAAATCGTGTTTACGCATTTCAAATTCGCTTGGTTTTTCGGTTGCCAATAAAATAAACCCAGTCGTCACAAGGCTTGGGTCACCACGCACGATTTCATGTAAATCACAGCCGCTCATGTCCGAGAGTTCGCTTTCAGAAATCATCACATCGGGTTGTGAGCGCTCGAGAATACTGGCGGCGTGCATGGCGGTTGGGGCAATCTCGACTTCAAAATCGCTGTTGCGTAATGGTGGCTCGAGACTCCGCACCCGATTGGGGTCGGCACTGATAATCATGGCTTTCATGCTTCACCCATGCAGGACTGGTTTGTTCCCATGCAGGACTGGTTTGTTCCCATGCAGGACTGGTTCATAGCCGGACACCTTCGTTGCGAACTCGAGTCAAAAAGCGCTCGAGGCGAGTTTCATCGATTGGCTTAGAAAAATATTCAGAAACACCAAGCGCCAAGGCAAATTCGCGGTGTTTATCAGAAGCACGGGTGGTGAGCATGGCAACTGGCAGTTTAGCAAATGCTGGGCGGCGGCGCAGTTCATCGAGCAATTCAAAGCCGCTTTTGCGCGGCATCTCGAGGTCGGTGATGATCGCGTCAAATTCGGCTTCGCTGGTCATCAAGTTTAGCGCTTCTTCACCATCAGCCGCCGTGGTCACATCGCAACCCATGCGGGTCAGTAAGCCAGCCACAATTTTACGCACCGACAACGAATCGTCGACCAAGAGCAGCCGCGTCCGACGGGCAGTCGCCACGGTGCTTGGGGCTTGGATTTCGCCGCGCTCGAGTTTGGCTAAACCGTTGGGGTCGAGCATCAAAATCACTTCGCCCTCGGCACTGACCGATGCTCCCGACAAGTGAGCAATTTGGTCAAATGGGGCATCCAATTGGCGCACCACAGCTTGCTCGAGTCCAAGCATGGCATCCACTTCATAAGCCAAACGTCCGACTTCCGACTCGAGAATCATCACCACAAGGCGTTTAGCATCGCTTGGGCTGCGCGGCAATTCGAGAATATCCGCCAGATGATTCAGCACAAAATCCTCGCCCTGAAAAGTAAATTGGCGCTCTAAACCTTCGGTCGTGACCACTTGGCGAATCTCGGCAACATCTAAGCTACGCAGCGCCCGAACCGTTTCGGCTGGCACGGCAAACTGCTCGCCAGAAACTTGGATACTGAGAATATCCGAGACAATCAAATTGGCTGGAATACGCAGGCTAAAACGTGTTCCTAAGCCGTTTTCAGTTTGGATGCTGACCGCTCCTTTTAAGCGGCGCAGGTTATTAGCCACCACATCCATACCCACCCCGCGTCCGGCTCGATCGGTGACGCTTTTGGCGGTGCTGAGTCCGGGCAAGAAAATTAACTCGGCTGCCATTTCGTCGCTCATGGCAAGCACTTCTTCGGCGGTTCTTAAACCGCGCTCGACTGCCCGACGGCGAACGGCTTGTAAATCAATCCCCGCGCCATCGTCTTGAACCTCGAGAACCAAATTTGCACCACGGCGCAGCGCCGTAATTTTTAAGACCCCCGAGGCTTCTTTGCCAGCCCGACGGCGCACATCTGGGGCTTCGATGCCATGAATCACAGCATTGTTGACCAAATGGGTGAATGGGTCTACCAGACTTTCCAAAACCAAGTTGTCGATTTCGACATTTTCGCCGCTCAGTTCAAGTTGCACCATTTTGCTGACCGATTCGGCGGTGGTGCGGACTTGCCGCCGCAAACGCTGATACAACCTCGAGAGTGGCACAAGCCGCAAACGCCCCGCCTCGAGCCGCAAAGAACGGGTCAGTTTTTCAAAGTCTTGGGTTTCGCGCTTAAAGCCTTTGCCTAAATCCTCGAGTTCAAGTTGCAACTCAGAAATATCTGCCGTCAACTCGGCGACTCCTCGAGCAATCAAACTGGTGTCGTCGTAGCGGTCAAACTCAAGTTCAGAAAACATTGCCCGCACATCTTCAATCAACTGGCTTTGTGGTTCGGCTTGGGTTTCGGGTTCGGTATTTTCGGCTAAGAATTTCGGGTTGCCAAAGCGTTCGGTAATGTCGGCACTGGTTTTTTCTAAGCGCTGACGGCTGCCTGATAAAAGTTCGTTGAGTTCCTCGAGCCGACGCGCAAAATTATCGAAACGCGCCCGTGTCAGGAGCACCTCACCCGATAAATTTAAGACTCGCTCGAGTCGATTTAAGCCCACCCGCAAAGTCACATTGGCAGTTGGGGCAGTCTCGGGGGCAGCCGTTGGGATTGGTACTGGTGTTGCCGTCACCTCAGGAGGCTGGACTGGCGCTGCTCGCAGCCCAAGAATCAAATCCAAGGCTTGGTGTGTGCCTTCAAGCGCTCCCGCCAAGGCAACCTCGCGTCCTTCGGCGGTGGCAATCATCCTCGAGAGGGCATCTATGCCCTGTGCTACCGCATTACCAAATTGCTCATTCCAAGTGGTGTTGCCGTCGCGCACCAAGACCAGTGCATCCTCGAGCCGGTGCGCCAGTTTACCGAGCGGGTCGCAACCGACCGAATAGCTTGCCCCTTTGACGGTGTGAAAACCACGAAAAATCTCGTCTATGGCAGCTTTGGGCGATTCTGGGTCGAGGGTTTCTAAGCCGTGTGCCACCAATTCAAGATTCTCGAGGACTTCTGGCGCAAAATATTCCCAAACCTCGGGTTGACTACGAAAATACTGGCGCAACTCCTCAACCAGACTTAATGGGGCTGGTTCTTCAAATTGTAAGACTAGCTCTGGCTCGGATTCTTCTATAAAACCCAAGCTGTCGCCCATTTGGGCTTCAGTGCGCTTAAAGTGGCTTGGATTTTTGACCAACAAACGCTGGAGCAGGTCTCCTCCACCCAAAGCTGCCAAGGCTAAGCCCGGTTCGCCTTCATCGCCAGTGGTCTGGATGCGTTCTAAGGCTTCAGACAGCACAGCGGTGACTTGCGCTGAGAAGTCGAGCGCCAAGCGCCGTTGGTCGGTGGCAAATAAATGAGCGCTTTCAAAAACCCGCTCGAGCAAACCCGCCAAACTCGAGACTTCGGCATACTGATACAAGCCAGCACTGCCTTTTAAGCGGTGCGAAGCCACCACCAAACGGCGCATTCCGTCGGGGTGCGCCATTAAAAACGGGGCAGACTCGAGTTCGCCAGTTGTTTCCCAGGCTTCGGCTAAGAAACTTTCAATCAGGTCTGGGGGACGAGTATAAGCAGTCATTAGGCAGGCAACCTAAAGCGCTCAAGGCTTTGCGATAAAGACTGCGACAGGGTTTGCAATTCGCCGGCTGCCACACCACCTTGGCGGGTATTGGTTTCGGTGACTTGGGCAGTTTTTACAATCCGCGTCACGTTCTCGCGCACCACTTCGACCGACTCGGCTTGTTGACTTGCCAAACTGGCAATGTCGGAAGCAACCTGCACCGACTGACGTGCTAAATCCGAAATGCGCTCCAAGCGTTCGCTGGCTTGCGCCGCCACTTGTGTCCCCATCTGGACTTGCTCGGCGCTAACCGTCGCCCGACCCGAGAGCGTCTGAATTTCGTTTTGGACATCTTTTACAATGCTGGTGATACGACTGGCGGCTTTTGCCGAGTCATCTGCCAAAGAACGCACCGCATTTGCCACCGCCCCGAAACGCGCTCCTGCCGTACCCGCTCCGGCTGCCTCGAGCGACGCACCCAGAGCCAAAAGGTTAGTCTGCGAAGCAAAGCGCGAAATCGTGCGGACGACTTCAGAAATTTCGTCCGAACGCCGCGCCAAGCCTTGCATCCCTTGGGTCATGCTGAGCATCTGGTCACGAATCTGAACCAACTGTTCACGGGTTTGGGTCACGGCTTGCGTTCCAGCACTCGAAGCCTCGAGCGTAAACTGAGCCGCACTCGCGCCCTTATCGGCAGTGGCTGCCAAGGACTGCATGGCTTGTGCCACAAGGTTGGTCTGGTTTTGTGCGCCCTGAGCCAAACTGGCTTGCGATTGGGCATTCTCGAGAATCCCCTGCGAAGTTTGGGTCATTGAATTGGCACTCGAGGAAACCCGCTCGGCAGCCGAACGGACATTGCCCAATAAAACACCAAACTCATCGGTCATGATATTAATTGCATCTACCACGTTACCCAGCACATCATCGGTAACTGCCCCTTTTTTGGTCAGGTCGCCGCCAGCAATATCCATGGCGACATTTAAGAATTCCGAAACGTTTTCTTGGAGTTTAACGCCTTTTTGGCGCTCGAGGTCTTGTTCGATACGCACAGCACGAAGTTGGGTAATTGAGGCATTCAAAGCCGTCGAGACCGAACCAATTTCATCGCGTCCACGGACATCTGACTGGACATCCAAGTTACCACTGCGAAGTTCTCTGGCTGCCGACTCAAGTTTTGAAAGCCGCAAAGTAATCGAGCGCCCAATCAAAAACACCAACAACGCTCCAAAAACCAAAATCGCCAAAAAGACCAAAATAGAATTGCGTTGACTGGCAGCGCTGGCTTCATCCGCATCGGCAGCCGACAACTTAGCAAACTCGAGGTTTAAGGACACCAAATCTTGTAAACGGTCACTGATTTCAAAATAACCACCAGTCAATTCTGCCAGTGCCATCTCGCCATTTTTACCCTTGGTTTTAATAAAGGCAGCCAAGCTGGTTTTCATTCGGTTATTGAGGGTTTTTAACTCGCCAAATTGCAGCACTTCGCGGTCTTGGAGTTTGGTTTGTTGTTTGGCTTTGAGCAAAGCCGTAAATTCAGGTTTAATCGTGGTAATCCAAAGTTTTTCGTACTGCTCGAGAACCGCATTTAAGCGCTTAGAGTAATCAAGCGACTGCTCTAAAACACCATCCACCTGCTCTTGGTCTAAACTCGAGGCACTGGTCTGTAAAACTTCCAAAGTACGCACCGTGGCAATCGAAGAAATACGGGCTTCTTGTAAGCTGTTGATTGGCAGCAACTCGAATTCGTACAAGTTATTGGTGTGGTACGAGAGTGTGGCATTTGTGGTCTGATTGACCAACAACAACACCAAAGTACCCAAAGCCAGCACCAAACTCAACAAGCCAATTTTCCACAACACCCCAAGGTTATCGAGAATGCCAGCACTTTGACGTTCACCGCCGCCCAACTGGGTGGTGGTTATTCGAGATTTTCGAGCTTCTAGCATAGAATCCCCTCCTTTAGACCGGCAAGCGGAAACGCTCGAGGTTGGCAGCTAAGTTTTGTGCCAATTGACGAAGTTGTTCGGCGTTTTCTTGACCACTCTGACTCTGTTCACGGGCGGATTGTGCAGTTGCGGCAATCGTCTGAACGGCTTGAGTTACGGTTTGGACCCGACCGACTTGGTTGCGAGTAACATCCGAAATACGGGTTGCAAAATCTGAGGATTGCTGTGCCAACTGGGCGATTTGCTCGAGTTGATTACCGGCTTGCGAAGCGATTTTATAGCCCTGCTCGACTTCTTTTGTTCCGTCCTCAATACCAATCACCAAGCCCTGAATTTCGGTTTGAATGCTCTTGATTAAGCCAGCCACACGGCTGGTGGACTTTGCCGAGTCTTCTGCCAAGCGCCGCACCTCGTCTGCCACAATCGCAAACCGTGCGCCAGCTTCACCTGCACCAGAAGCCTCGATGGCGGCATTTAAGGAAAGCAAGTTGGTCTGGGCGGCAATACCCGAAATCGTATCGACAATTTCTTGAATCTCGAGCGAGCGGTCAGAAAGGCTCTTAACCGACTTAGAAATGTTACTAACCTCACGACGAATTGAGTTCATACCCGTTAGGGTTTCCTGCACTGCCGCCTGCCCTTCACGGCTGGCATCGAGGGTGCGTTGGGCAATCACGGCGGTGTCGGAGGCGGTGTTGGTCAATTCCTCGAATTGCTGACTGACCTCGAGTGCTTGGGTCTGGGCTTCTTGTGCCACTTCTTCTTGTGAAACCGCACCTTGCACAATGTTGCGACTGGCGTGGGTTAATTCTCGAGCGCCGGAGTTGACTTGTTCGGTGGTCGTCTGGACATCTTTAAGCAGGTAGCCAATTTCTTCGGTCATCAGGTTAATTGCGTCAATCACGTTACCGAGTACGTCTTCTGTAACCCGACCTTTTTTGGTAAAGTCGCCGCCCGAAATATCCATGGCGACATTCAAAAACTCACCAATGTTCTCTTGGAGTTGCTTAGAGCGCATCGCTTCATCGCGTTGGGCATCCACAAAGTCGCGGAGTTGCAAAACCGAGTTGTTAAAAGCCACACCAAGCTGACCAATTTCGTCTCTTGAACGCACCGCCATGGTTTGTGACAAATCGCCCGAACCAAATTTCTCGGCAACTTTGACCATCTGCGAAAGCGGGTTGGTGATTGAACGGGTCGTTAAAAAAGCCCCCAACAGCACCAACAAGACCAGCACCAACAAAGCTCCAAGAACCAAACGTTGAGTATTTTGTAAATTATTAACACGTTCTTCAAGCAATTCATTGAGTTTGGCTAAAGCATTGTCATACAAGCTGTAGTAATTCACCAACAAGCGATTCATCCCACTGACAAAAGTTTCGATTGGATAGCGCCCAATTTCGGTTGAATCGCCACCTTCTTGAATGAAAGTGCGCGAAACAACATCATCGAGTGTCCCTTGGGCAGCGCGATTAAAACCAACCGTCTGCAAACTAAACTGACTGAGTTGCTTTGGGTTGGCAGTTGCCGCAAAGGCGGCGGAGCGCTCGGCTTCACTGGAATCGTCGCGAATACGTGCCAGCAAAACATTTAAGCGAAATTTTTCGTCTTCAACAATCCGCTTACGGGTCAAAATACCAACCCCCACACCTGCCACCTGACCAATGTCGTCCACAATGCTAGGCAACTTATTGGTGGTCAAATCTACGGTGTAAAAAGTATCGAGTTGTGGGTCAAGAATTAAGTTTGAGTTATTGGCAACGATTCGCAACAAATCAAACATTTCGACCCGAATTAAGCGATTATGGGCTTCAAAGTTGGCATCTACGGTGCTGGTGACCAGATTCTCTTCAATGCTGCGCCAGTTGGCTTTGACTCGCTCATAACTTTCTTTGCTCTTAAAAGACCCACCAAAACGGTTATTCAAAGCATCGGTGCTTGCCAAAAGGGTATTGATTTCTTCGGCTTTCTTTTGCCGCGTCTGGATTGCTGTACCGCCAGAACGCTGCTGGGTGACCAAACCACGGTGTTCAGAAAAACGTTGCAAAAGATTACCAAGGCTGCGAAGGTAAACTGCACCATCGCGTTCACGCAAACTAAAATTAATTTGCTGCTGTTGCTGATTTAATAAGAAAAATACCGCCAAACCCAAAGGGATGAGCAACGACAGCACCAAAAAAAGCAGACGGGTCGAAACCAAAAAGCCGCCACGTGGGGCAGAAGTTGCCAGATCGCCAACCGATTCAAATTCAACCGAAGTGATGCTGGCGCTGGGTGATTCGGCTTTTTTAGCACCGAACAACGAGAATTTTGGTTTTTTGGTCGTGTTCATCAGTGGACCTCCTGTGGCGTGTTCATCTTATGAACCTCCTGTGGCGTGTGGTGATTTCATGAAAGTACCTGAGCCGTAGGTTGTACAAAAACCACACGGCTGCTTTGGGGGGCAAAGACTGCCGAAAGTTGCTCCAAGACTTTTGGTAGATTCAAGAGTGGAATGGTGCTGTTGGCGTAGCGCATCGCCCCAAAGCAAATTGGCTCGAGGTCTGGCTCGAGCATGGCATTGGCGGCTTCAAATGCCACAAAACCCAGAGCGGCATCAATTGCCACCCCAAATTGTCGCCCTTCAAACTCGAGTTGCACCGCAAAGTCATGTTTAGGGATTGGTAAACCAAGAAGCGGCTCAAGTGCCACAATTGGAATCACTTGTGAGCGCACCGCAAACAAGCCAAGCAAAGCACTGGCAGCCCGTGGCGCTCGGCGTAAATCGGTTAAGCCATGCACCTGACGGGTGTATGCTCCAGCTATCCCGATTAAGGATTGCCCTATTTGCACCACACAAGCCCGTTGCACAATCATATTACCTTCCTGTGGTTAAACGCGCCACCATATTTAACAAAGCATCAGCGGTGTAGGGTTTTGGCAAATAATCGGTTGCCCCTTGACGTTTGCCCCATTCGATGTCGGTCGGTTGGTCTTTACTCGAGATGATACAGACTGCCAAGTCTTTGCTGTTGGGGTCGCGGCGGAGTTTTCGCAGAATTTCATAGCCATTGCGCTGCGGCATGACCACATCCAAAAGAATCAAATCTGGCTGCTCGGCTTCGATTAACGCCTCCACCCCTTCGCCATTGATACAAAGCGCGACCCGATGGGCAGCGCTCACCAGAATAGATTCCGCCAGCTTTAAGTCTGCCATTGAGTCGTCGACTGCGATAATTTTTGCCATAATTTACCTCGAGAATAAAAAATTGAGAGCTGCTTAACGGCTCGATACAACTAGCGTATCAGACTTCTTTAGCCAGCAGTGCCTAAAGTCGACACGACTATTCTAAACCAAGTATAAGTTTTTACCTGTTAAGATGAGATGTGCAAGAAAACTGGCAAGCAACATGAGTCTCGAGATACGGGCAGCTTCGGCTGGGACAGGAAAAACCACCAGTTTAGTGCTGCTGTACTTAGAAGCCCTAAAAACCACTCCAGCACGACGTATTGCCGCCGTAACCTTCACGCGGGCTTCGGCTCGAGATTTACGGACACGTTTACGGGCGGGCTTATTGGAGTTGCTGCAAACGGGGCGCTACTTGGATGTGGTGCTGCACACCCGTGAACCTTTTGAACGGGCGCTAAAAGAACTGGACTCGAGTGCAATATCAACCATCCACGGATTTTTTCGGGTTTTGCTGCGCTTAAATGCCCCAAGCCTTGGTTTAGACCCTGAGTTTACCAACCTCGATGAATCCCAAGCCAAAGAAATCTACCGAGCGGCGTGCAGCAGTTTATTGGCTCGAGCCGCCCTGCTTGGCGAAACGGGTACGGCTTTACTCGCCACGTATGGCTGGGAAGAAGCCCTATCTGCCCTCGAGACACTTTTTGAAAAACGGGTTTACGCACCATTTTTTGGCGACGACCAAAATTTATTAGAAACCTACAACGCCGCCAACGCGCTCTACCAAGCTCGACTGGCAAACAGCAGTTTATCGGCAACCGATATTGAACTTAAAACCCTTGAATTGCTCGAGCAGCCAGCTTGCGTTGCCCGAATCCAAAGCCGTTTTCAGATTTTATTGGTGGATGAGTTTCAGGATGTCAATCCACTGCAAGCCAAAATTTTTACCCGCCTGAACTTGCAGCGCACGATTTTTGTCGGAGATGCCAAACAGAGCATCTATGCCTTTCGGGATGCCGATGTGACGGCGTTTCTCGAGATGTACCAACAAGCCAAGTCACTTGCGCCTTTGACCACAACTTACCGGCATGGAAAAGCCTTATCTGAGTTTTACTCGAGCTTGTCCGAAAAATTATTTCCAGAATTCTCGGAGCGAGGCTTACCCGCCACCGTCTCGAGTGGGCGCACAAATGCCACCTCGAGTGCCGAAATGCACCTGATTGAAGCCAGCCATTTAGAAAGCGGACGCAGCACCGAAGCGCGAATTATCGCCAAAAGGCTTTGGGAACTGCACCAAGCTGGCTATGCGTGGCGCGAGATGGCAATTCTGTTGCGAACCAGAACCTCTTTAACCAACCTTGAACCCAGTCTGCGCCATGCTCAAATACCGTTTTTGGTCGGCAGTGGACAGCGCTATTACGACCGCCGAGAAATCCGCGATGCGATTCAGCTGTTACGCGCTAAGCTCCAGCCAGAAGCGCCCGAAGTGTTGGCAGCCTTGGCACGGCTACCGAGCATCAATTTACCACTCGAGAAAATAGAAAACCTCTTGACAAACACAAAACGCGCCTTACAAGACCCCGACTTCGCGCCACTTGTGGCACTGCTTGAGGTGATTTATGGCGCAAGTGATGCCCTTGGCTTGCTCGAGGCGGCTTGGATGCACCTTGGCACAAACTTGACCCGCGAAGCCCAAAGTTACGCCAATTTGGATGGTTTACTCTATCAATTGGCAGCCAGAGGCGCACGCGACCCACGGGCTGCGCTGACGTTTCTCGAGCAAGCCCAGTTGGGCGAAGCCGAAGGCGACGAACCACTCGAGGGACAAGACGCAGTGCGAATTTTAACGATTCATGCTTCCAAAGGACTTGAGTTTCCAGTCTGTGTGGTCTACGACCTAGCGCGAGGCGAGCGCAACACTGCCGAAGCCTTGGCAGTCCACCCAAACGGCGAAGTGGCTTGGCGCGGCACAGCCAGCTACATCAGCACCCAGAAGCACTGGAACGCCCGCCGCGATGGCGAAGCCAATCGTTTGTTGTACGTTGCCCTGACTCGAGCCAAAGATGTTTTAATCCTGACTGGCTCGAGTACCGGCACTGCCCGAGGCTGGTTGGCGAACTTTGAAAAAATTGGCTCGTTGCCACACTTAGAGGTTGTGACCCATGCCGAAGACCAAAGTCTACCGCTTGAGATAACAACCAATCCGCAGTCTTTTCTGACTTTAATGCCCAATTTAGAGCTTGCTAAAGCCAGTTTTAAGCGCCACACCCCAAGGGTTCGTGCGCCGACTCGCTCGCCAGAAGCCCACGAAACAGACACCAGCCCAGACGAACTGCGACTGGATTTACACAGCGAATCCATCCCCGAAGCCGACCGTGTGATAGGCACACTGGCACACTATGCGATTGCCGAAAATTTCTCGAGCCAGAACATGGCACAACGCCAGATTCTAAGCGCCCAATATGTCCTGCACCCCTATAGCCCACTCGAGTGCCAAACCATGATTGAACGGGCTTGGTGGTATTTAACCCAATATGAAAAACTGTATCCAGACCGCAGTCAGCGCCTTGTGGATTATGCCGAACTGCCCTTTGCCTACCAAGACGGCAAAACCACATGGCAAGGCATCATAGACCGCCTCTACCAAGAAGAAAACGGCACTTGGATACTCGAGGATTACAAAACCGACAGCCTTCCCTTGCCAGAAATCCCACAGCGTGCCAGAGCTTACGAGCGCCAGCTTGGCATTTACCGCGAAGCCGTAAAAAGCGCCAGAAAACTCGAGCCAGAAGTTCGCCTGACGTTTTTGCACCACGGGATTGTTTATAAACTAGGGTAAAAAGGAAAAAAGGAAAAAGCGACCCAGCCCGCAGGGTGCGTGTTTAGGGTCAAGAAAGGTTAAGAGTTTAGACGGGTTTACTTTTAACCTTTTAACCTTTTGACCTTTTAACCTTTAGAATGCTCAAGTGAGCTTGCCCGACCTCGACCCAAACGTACCCTTGCACCTTCGCAAAGCAGCGATGCGCGATGTTGAAGCAATGCTGCAACTGATTGCCCACTGGGCAAGGCGTGGCGCGATGCTGCCCAAATCTCGAGATGTGCTGTACACCCAAATCCGCGATTTTTACTTGCTCGAGACGATAGACAACGGCATGGCTGGGATTATCGGGCTGCATATTTTATGGTCAGACCTTGCCGAAGTGCGCTCTTTGGCGATTCATCCCAATTTTCAGGGAAAAGGCTTGGGCAAACAGTTGGTCTACGGCATCGAACCCGAAGCTCGAGAACTCGGCATTTTGCGCTTATTTGCTTGGACACTCGAGCCGACTTTTTTTGTGCGCTGTGGTTACACCGAAATTCCGCTCGAGGAATTGCCACCCAAGGTTTATAAGGAATACCATAAGAACGCCATGGTCAAACGGCTTTAAGCGTAGAATCTGAGCATGAATAGAAATGTGCTTGGAACAGACCTCGAGACTTGTTGCAGTAAACCATTGACTGGATATTTTAGAGATGGCTTGTGCCGCACCGACCAGACCGACCAAGGTTCGCACGTGATATGCGCCCGCGTGACCGACAAATTTCTCGAGTTCAGTCAATCCGTCGGCAATGACCTAAGCACCCCACGCCCAGAATACCGATTTAATGGCTTAAAACACGGCGATTGCTGGTGTTTGTGCGCCCTGCGCTGGGCAGAAGCCCTCGAAGCTGGAGTTGCACCGCCTGTGCGCTTAGGCAGCACCAATATTAAAGCCCTTGAGTTTGTCGAGCTTGCAGACCTAAAGCAACACGCGCTCGAGATGAATTAACCGCGCCAGTCACGGCGCAGTAATCCGTACCTTTGCCAATCGTGGAAACGGGCATACAACCATTCGGCATCTCGAGTGACCGATTCTGGCTTAAACCCAAGGCGTTCAATCACGGCTTTTGAAGCCGTATTCTCGAGCGCATGGGCAATCGAAACTCGGTGCAGATGAAGTTCAAAAAAAACATAGTCCAGCATGGCTCGAGCCGCTTTATTCATGATGCCCCGACCCGTAAAATCTTTGGCAAGCCAATAGCCAAATTCGGTATCTTGGTGTTCCCAATCTATGAAGTGTAAGCCAATGATGCCGACCAGCCCACCGTCTAACCAGATTCCAGCACTAAAGCCATCAAAGTTCTTAAATTGATCTAAACTCGAGGAAATAAAATTTTTGAAATGCGCTGGCGAGGTATTCAAATCCACCCATGGCAAAAACCTGCGAAGGTGTTCACGGCTGGGTTCAATCGCCTCAAAAATGCTTTGGGCATGATTTAACTCGAGCAGACGCAGTTCTAAAGCATCACCAAGCGGTTTGGAAAAATATGCTGCCCGACTTCGCCTATCCCTGTCCAACAACGACCAGACCTGATGCGAAACCCTCGAGCCTCGTAAAGTGCGGTCTTCTCGAGCCAGACCCTCGAGCAAAAACCCAAGTTTTTCGGCAACCCGCTGGCTTGGCTTATTATCAGTCGCACAACAGAGTTGAATTCGATTGAGACCAAGTTCAGAAAAAGCGTAATCGAGTAAGCTCGAGACCGCCTTGGTGATGATGCCCCGACCCGCAAAAGGCGCTCCAATCCAATAGCCGACTTCGGCTTTACGATGGGTTGTATTGACATCAAATAAACTGACCACCCCAACCAATTGCGCACCGAGCCAAATTCCAAAATTCCCAGAACCATCTTTGATGTATTTTTCTCGAGAGCGACGAATAAAGTCCTCGGCAGTAATCAGCGTTGCCAAATCCACAAAACCAAGGTAACGCCGCAAGTGGGTTCGGCTTGAGTTTATTAAAGCAAACAAAATTTCGCTGTGATGCAATTCAAAATGCCGCAACTCGAGATTTGGTTCTATTGCTAAAGAAAACATGGGTTAAACTTTAACGCAACTCGAGCAGGTCAGCCAATGCCTGCGGGTTGACCACCCAAACACGTCGTTTCTCGAGCCGAATAAACCCCATGCGGTAAAACTCGCCAAGTTTACGCGAAACCAATTCTGGCACAGTCCCCAATTCGGAAGCCAACAACGAATTTGGCGGCAACAACCAACCGCTCGAATCCGCATTCTCGAGCAAGACCCGCGCCACTCGAGCATTCAAATCGGCAAAAAACACTTGGTCTACCCGACGCAACAACGCCCCAGACCGCGAAACCACAAAACGCAATAATGTATTGGCTAAAGCTGCATCAGAAGTCACCAACGCCTCGAGTTGCAAAGCATCCAGACTCAGCACCACACCCACCTCGAGCATTTGAGCAGAAACCGAATAACACCGTTCAGAAGACCATAAACTCTGGATACCCAGTACGGCTCGAGCCGACAAGACCGCCACCGTGAATTCTCGAGCTAGACTGGTTAAGCAAAATGTTCTGGCAACACCCGAGACAATCACAAAAACTCGAGAAACCGAATCGCCTGCGGCAAAAAGTAACTCGCCACGCTGCAAAGTTAAGCACATACTGCCCTCGAGAAGTCGCTCAAGCATTGGCACAGTCAGACCACGAAAAGCGGCTGTTCGCTGCAAAACAAGAACTTGCTGCTCGAGAACCATGACCTATTCTACAAAGCAAAATGGGAATGCGCCTTGGCGATAAAACTTGTCCATTCTGGAGGCACATCGTCATTCGCAAAAATTGCACCTGTCGGACAGACACTGATACACATTCCGCAAATAATGCACTCGTCAGGATGAATAAAAAACTGGTCTTCACCCTCATAAATACAATCCATAGGGCAAACCTGAACACAAGCGCCATCTTTTTTGCCAATACATGGCTCGGTAATCACTGCATAAGAATTTTTCACACGTTCAGTTTGCCTCGAGCAGCCAAAAAAGTCTTTGACTTAGGTCAAGCACAAAAAATAGCAAAATTTACTAGAATTGAGTTATGAATATCTCTCTAACCAACGAACTGCAACAATGGATTCAACAAAAAGTGGCTTCTGGACATTATCAAACCTCGAGCGAGTTCGTGCGCGAAGCCCTACGCGCTCAAATTCAACGAGAAGAAAAACTCGAGTCTTTACGCAGCACCATCAACGAAGGCTGGCAAGACCTTGAAGCGGGGCGCACCATCAGTCTCGAGGAGTTAAAAGCACGAACCCAAAACAAAATATGATTCCAATTATTACCGAACGCGCTGCCTCAGATATTCTTGGAATTTTTGACTTTCGAGGCGAAAAATCAGCGCAATTAACGGTCAATGAAATCCTTAAAACAATTACTGACCTTGAAATTTTCCCATTGCTTGGGCGTTCTCGAGACGAATTGCGAAAAGGCACACGCAGCCTCGTGATGCGAAAATACCTGATTTTTTACACGATTTTTCAAAACACACCCGTTATACCGAGGGTCGTTCATGGCAGTCGTGACCCCGAGACTTTATTTGAAAACGAACCATGAGCCTTTAAGGTTAGAATAACCCATGCAAGAAATTCATAATTACCTAGGACAAAACACCAACGCCATGCTGACCGACATCGAAAAATTGGTGCGGCTCGAGTCACCATCTCGAGATGCCGCCGCGATTAACCTTGTGCAAGATGCGCTGCAAACCATGCTCGAGCCAATGGGAACAGTCAAACGCCACAGTCACGAATTGGGCGATATTCTGCACGTCCAGATTCAAGGAAACTCGAGTGAGCGCGTGCTGCTGATGGGTCATGCTGACACGGTTTACCCGCACGGCACTTGGAAAAGTAATTGGCGGGTCGAAGGCGAAAAAGTCTTTGCGCCCGGCAGCTATGACATGAAAGCCGGTATTATCCAAGCAATTTGGGCATTAAAAGCGATTTTTGAGGCTGGCAAAACCCCAAGTTGCACCGTGGATTTTCTGGTCACACCCGACGAGGAAATTGCCAGTCATGCCGGACGACCGTTTATCGAAGGACTCGCCAAAGGCGCAAAAGCGGTGCTGGTTCTCGAGCCACCGCACTTAAATGGAGATTTGAAAGTCGCACGAAAAGGTGTAGGCGGCTACCGTGTTTTTATTCGTGGCAAAGCCGCTCACCAAGGCACAGAACCCGAAAATGGACGCAATGCAATTGTCAGCACAGCGCATTTAATTACCGAAGTGATCAAACTCCAAGATTTAGCCAAAGGCACGACCCTCGGACCAAACGTGATTCAAGGCGGCAGTGTCATGAATGTAGTCGCCGACGAAGTTTACCTCGAGATTGACATTCGTGTTTGGACAGAGGAAGAAGCGACTCGAGTAGACCAAGAAATTCGTAAAATCGTACCGCTCGAGGGAACAACTTATGAAATTTTGGATGGCTTAAACCGCCCCGCAATGGAACCCTCTGACGGCACTTGGGTACTGCTCGAGAAAGCCCAGAAAATTGCTAATGCCCTAGGCTTTAACCCGGGCGCGGCTCGAGTTGGCGGCGGTTCAGATGGAAATTTCACCGCGAAACTCGCACCAACCATAGATGGCTTTGGCGCATTTGGCGCAAACGCCCATCAGAAGGAACTCGAGTACATAAACATTCCAAGCCTTGCGCCACGGGCAGCCCTCATAGCTGGAATGCTCCTCGAGATTTGAGCCATGCTAAAGTTTCGAGAAGCCACCATAGCCGACCTGAACCAAATGCTCATTTGGCGCGGTCAATCCCAAGCATCCCAAGAAGCCATTACTCGAGAATTTGATTCATTAGAAACAGGAAAAACAACTATTTTTCTGGCATTTGAAGCACAACAATTGATTGGAACAGTGCAACTGAGCTTCGACCACACCGACCCTGAAATGATTCGTGACGCTGTTTACTTGCAAGCAATCGAGGTTCACAGTGCATTCAGACAACAAGGCATTGCCACTGCCTTATGCCAGTTGCTCGAGACCAAAGCAGCCCAAAAAGGATATTCACGAATCACCGTAGAAATCGAACCCGATAACTTACCGTCAATCAGATTTTTTCAAAAATACGATTACCTCGAGTTCAAACAATCCGAATTTACGTGGGACGGCGAAATACTGCCCGTGATTTGCTTTGAAAAATACCTCAAATAAAACGGGGATTTGCAGAACAAATCCCCGTGCAAAAGTACAAACAATCATCTCGAGGCAATAATGCCGATATTAGCAACCAAGTTTGTGACCAGACTTGGCAGAACACCGAGCAACACAACGCCAATTGCACAGACAATCATCACGGCTCGAGACATACCGCTTGAAAGGTCTGGGAGGGCAAAACCTTTGGGTTCGGCGAACCACATTAGGGCAACAGGTCGCAGGTAATAGTAGACACTGACTGCACTGGTGAGGGCTGCCAGAATGACCAAACCGTAAAAACCAGCTTGGGCAGCGCCAGCAAAAATCAGGTACTTGCCCATAAAACCAGCCAAGGGCGGAATGCCAGCCAAGGCAATCAGAAAAAGCGCCAGCATTGAAGCTAAGAACGGGTTTCTCGAGCCTAGTCCAGCTAAACTGTCCACTTTAATACCATCATCGGATGGAGAGATGCTGTTTAAGACTGCAAATGCACCCGCATTCATCAGGGCATAGGCTGCCATGTAAAAAAGTGCCGCAGGAAATGCCTGTGCTGGACTCGAGAGAACCGCCAAACCAATGTAGCCCGCATGGGCAATACTCGAGTACGCCAGCATTCGCTTAAAATTGGTTTGACGCAGTGCAGCTAAATTACCAATCATTAGGGTTAGCGCAATTAAGAACTGGGCTGGCGTTTGCCAACCCGCCACGCTCGGCAGTGCCTCACCAAAAATTCGGAGCATCCCCGCAAAGGCTGCGGCTTTGACACCAACACTCATGTACTGCGTAACGGCGATGGGCGCACCTGTGTAGACATCTGGAGTCCACTGGTGAAACGGCGCAAAAGCAACCTTAAAACCAAAGCCAATCAGAATAAAAAGCGCTCCGACCGCCACAATTGGCGTATTGGCAGGTGAACTCGAGACAGCGGTACGGATTGCCTCGAGCGCAAAAGTTCCCGTGCCACCAAAAACCAAGGCAATACCAAAAATTAGAATCGCACTGGCAAAAGAACCCAAGAGAAAATACTTCATGCCAGCTTCTTCGGATTGCTGTCGGGCTTGGAAACTGGTCAGAATATAGACACTAAGGCTCATGACTTCAAAACCGATCAGCATCACAATTAAATCCTTGGAATGAACCAACAACATCGTGCCACAAATGGCGTACAACATAATCGCGTAGAACTCGGCGGGAAACGAACCCGAGCGCACGATTCCGTCGCTGCTCGAGGCAATCGCCGCAATACCAGCCAGAATCAGAATGACACTGAAACCCAAGGCAAAATTATCCGCCAAAAACGCACCATTAAAACTCGAGAGACGCTGATTCCACAAGGCAACCGTCCAGCCAAGCGCCACCACAAGCCCCATTGCCGACAGCCCCGCGATGCCACGGCGAGTTGTATAAAATGGCAAGACCGTTGCAAAAACAGCCGTGATTAAAACCACAAGAATGGGCATCAAAGACAACACGTTGACATCTGGCGGGGTCATTTATTTGCCTCCAATACAATTCCGTACAGTTGCGCCACAACAGGTTTGACCAACTCGAGGGCAGGGGCGCTGTACACGCCAAAGAACACAACCAGTGCGACAATAGGTACAAGAACTCGCCATTCTCGAGGTGATAAGTCTGCAACGGTGTGTGTGGCTTCTTCGTACCAAGTTTTTTGATAAGCCGTCAGCGCGAAGGCTGCACTGGCAACCACCGTAGTGACAGCAATAGCAGCCATCCACGGGTTGGCTTGGTATGCGCCTAGTAAAATGCTGTACTCGCCAATAAAACCAGCTAAGCCCGGCACGCCAATGCTGGCAAACCAGAGCAGCAATGCCACTCCTGCAAAGGCTGGGGCGCTTGCAGCGAGTCCGCGAACCCGTCCAATCTCGAGGGCGCGGTCAAGGGCTTTTTCTTTGGTTTCGTCGCCGCCCTCGAGCATAATAAAACGTCGTTCGAGCATCCCGACCACCAAGAACAACCCGCTCGAGTAAATGCCTTGGAAGGCAAGCAGCAGCATTGCGCCACTTGCTCCAGCTGGATGCAGACTGAACACGCCAAGAGCAACCAAGCCCATGTGGGAGATGCCTGAGTATGCCAGTAAGCGCTTAAAATCGGTTTGGGCAAAGGCAATCCACGCGGCATAAATAGCAGTGAAGGCAGCCAGTAGCATCCAAATCCATTGGTAATTATTAGCAACATCTGGAAAGAGTGGCAAGGCAAACCTAAACAAACCGTAGCCTCCAACTTTGTAGAGTGTTCCCATTAAGTCTGCCACACCACTCGGATGATTCTGGGCGTGAAATTCTGGCAACCAAGCGTGCATAGGAAACAACGGGGTTTTGACCGCGAAAGCAATCAAGAAGCCAAGGAACAACCAGACCTGCTGCCATTCTGGGATATTCCGTACACCACGCAGCAAATCCTCGAGCAGAAAGGTTGGCGAACCCGACAAAAGGCGTGTAGCAATGATACTGACCAGCATCAGCAAACCACCAAAAACCGTATAAAGCGCCATTGTGGTTAGCGCTTTGACTCGAGTGATGCGACCATACCGCCCAAGCAAAAATAAACTCGGGATAAGCGTCGCCTCAAAGAACACATAAAACAGAATCAGGTCTCGAGCCGCGTAAATACCAAGAATACCAGTCTGCATGGCAAGGGCAAGCGGATAGAACGCAGCTAACTTGCCATCGTCTCGAGTGGTTAAGTAATACAAGCCAAGCGGAACCATCAGTGCTGTGACCAACGAAAGCAGTAACGAAACACCATCGGTACCGACTGCAAATTTAACGCCCAGACCGGGCAACCAATCCACAACCGTTGAGAATTTCTCGAAACTCGAGCCACCCAACCAAATGTACACACCCAAAGCTAAATGTGCCACGCCAGCCAGCACGGCGAATTTTCCTCGAGATGCCTTAGGTACTGCCAAAGACAAAAACGCCACCAGCAACGGCACAAAAATAAAAGCAATCAAAACCCAATTCATGCCAGACCCCCAACCATCACACCGCGATTCATGCGAACCCCCGCAGAATTAAAAAGCCAATCAGGGCGACTGTGCCAATCAGGATCGAAATGCCGTAACCTCGAGCAAATCCATTTTGCCAGAACGACAAACTCGAGCCAGCCTCACCGACCTGTTCGCCAAGCACTTGCGCGCTGGCTTGCACACCGCTTTTGTCCACAATGCCAAGAAATAAAGCTGCGACTTGAGACGGATTACCCAGCACAAAATCGTAGACCTTATCCAGAAAAAGCGCGTTTCTCGAGGCATTCCCAAAAGAATTTGGAATTTCTGCCACGACTCTTGCGCCGTCACGTTTGAGGAAATAATTTGTTACAAAGTAACCCAAAATAACCGCCAAAACACTAAAAATAATCGGAAGGAATTCGACAATTCCCTCGAGTTTGATCATCCCATCAGCGTTATGGGCAACTTTCTCGAGGTACGGTTCGATGAGGTTCACGTTCTTACCCAGAAAATGCGGTAATCCGATGAATCCACCAATCACACTGAAAACCGCCAGAATCATCAGTGGTACGGTCATGACTACGCCAGATTCGTGCGGATGCTCATGACCTCGGTAATCGCCTAGGAAGACCAGTGCGTACCAACGCCACATATAGGCAGCCGTCATTGAAGCAACAATCACCATAACCGCAAATAAAAGTACATTGCCCGCCTCGCCGCCAACAAACGGCGATTTAAGCGTACCCTCGAGAATCGCGTCCTTCGAGAAAAACCCAGCCAGTAGTGGCACGCCCATAATCGCCAGCGTCCCAATCAACGAAACAAGATGTGTGGTTGGTAGCGCCCCACGTAAGCCGCCCATTTTCCGCACATCCTGCTCACCTTCGAGGGCATGAATGACACTGCCCGACGATAAAAACAAGAGGGCTTTGAAGAACGCATGGGTTAGCACATGGAAAATACCAGCCCAGTACGCACCGCAACCCACCGCCACGAACATAAACCCAAGTTGCGAAACGGTACTGTATGCCAGAATTTTCTTAATATCAGTTTGGGCAATGGCACATACCGCGCCATAAGCAGCGGTTGCCGCGCCAACCCAAGCCACCCAACCCGAAGCCACGGGTGCATTGGCAAAAAGCTCTGAGTTTCGTGCCACGAGGTACACACCAGCCGTGACCATCGTCGCCGCGTGAATAAGGGCGCTTACTGGAGTCGGACCCGCCATTGCATCGGGCAACCATGTCGAAAGTGGCAACTGAGCGCTTTTACCTGCCGCACCAAGCATCAAGAACAAACACGCCAACTCGAGACCGGGTGCGCCATACGCCACCGTGTTCCTCGAGACTTGCCCCACCAGTGGCACATTGACCGAACCAAAGGATTCTTTAAGTTCGTGCAGATTAAGCGTACCGAATTCCTTAAAAAGTAAAAACATCCCGAGCATCAAAAACGCATCGCCAATCCGATTGACGATAAAGGCTTTACGCGCCGCATTAGAATTATTGAAATCCTTGTACCAAAAACCAATTAAAAGAAAACTCGCCACGCCCACGCCTTCCCAACCAATAAACAGCACAGGCAAAGAATCGGCAAGCACCAGAATCAGCATGAATGCCACGAAGAAATTGAGGTAGGCAAAGAACCTCGAGAAACCAGGGTCTTTGTGCATATACCCAATCGCAAAGACATGAATCAGAAACCCAATCCCCGTGATAATTAGGGTCATCAGGCTCGAGAGTTGATCGAGGGCAAAACCCATGTACAACGATTTGCCCTCGCCACCAATGAATGGTAAGAATTCCCAAAGCTGCACGTGCCACTGCTTACCTTCGGCTAAACCAAGCGTACCAAAGAAACCAAGCACCGCCATCACAAACGACACCAGAATCATACCACTTGCCACAAAACCCGAAGTCGGCTCAGGAAGTTGCTTACCAAACGCAATTAGAAGCAACCACCCAAGAAGCGGTGGAACAATCATCAAATAAAAAATAGATTCCACAATTTATCCCTTCAAACTCGAGAGTTCATCCACATTCGTAGAAACCCGTTTACGGAAAATTGCCACGATAATCCCAAGCCCAATGGCAACTTCGGCAGCCGCCAGCGTCAGAATAATAAACACGGCTGTTTGCGCCTCGAGATTGCCCCAAGCCCGAGCAAACGCTACCAACACCAGATTAGCACTGTTCAGCATTAACTCGACACACAAGAACATTTGAATCACACTACGGCGCATCAAAAAACCAACTGCGCCAATCGAAAATAAAATACCCGCAAGGGCAATGTAATACGGCGTTTCAACCATGATGTCCTCTCAGTTGGGCGAGGCAAGCCCCGCCCCTACGGTGATTTTGGGTCATGCGACAACCTCCTCGGGGGTGTGGGTGGCACGTTCCTCGAGGGTTTCTCGAGCTTGCTTGCCTTCTGGTTCGCGCTTGACCAATGCCACTGCACCAACCACAGCAATAATCAGCAGCAACGAAACTGCTTCAAAAGGCAACAGAAATTTTGTGAACAGCACTTCGCCCACAGGACCCGGTGTACCACCTTGCAATGCCTTGGCTGCTGTCTCGAGAACCTTTGGGGCTTTGTACAAAAATGCCATGTACGCCAATGCACCCGCCAGCACAATCCCACCTGCAATCGCCACAGGAGCAACAAGCGGCAATGGGTCTTCGGCTTGGTCTGGATACTGCGCGTTCAAAAGCATAATCACAAACAAAAACAGCACCATAATCGCACCCGCATACACAATCACTTGGACACTGGCTAAGAACTGCGCCTCGAGCGTCACAAAAATACAGGCTAAAGTCAGCAGCGTTCCTACCAACGACAACGCACTATAAAGCGCGTTCTTCCACAGCACCGTACCAAGCGCCCCAGCTATTGCCAATAAGGACAATAATACGAAAACAATCACCGTTTCACTCCTTCCTTATGTGGAGCTATTGGTGCATCGTGAACTCGAGACGGACTCGAGCGGCTGATGTCATCCCCAGCATCCCGCACCACCGATTCTACACCCACACCCGAGGCTGGCAAACTCGAGACTCGCTTATTCGGGTTTTTCAGTGCCTCGAGCGCCTCTGCGACCTCGGCTCGAGGGGTGATGGTGTAACCAGGTTTGACTGGCTTATTTTTAGCGCTGGCTTCGCGGCGTTGCGGTTTTGTACCCGTTACCCCGACCATCATGTCTTCTTTACCGTAGACAAAATCTCGAGACTTATAGTCTGCCAATTCAAAATCTGTACCCAGAATAATTGCACCAGTTGGACACGCCTCCTCGCACATTCCACAGAAAATGCAGCGCAGCATATTGATTTCGTAGACCGAAGCGTACCTCTCCCCTGCCGAAACCGTGTTGCTCGAGGTATTCTCGGCAGCTTCGACATAAATCGCATACGCAGGGCAAGCTGCGGCGCAAAGCGAACAGCCAATGCACTTTTCGAGTCCATTAGC
Source organism: Deinococcales bacterium (assembly GCA_043778225.1). GTDB lineage: Bacteria > Deinococcota > Deinococci > Deinococcales > JAAFIG01 > JAAFIG01. The sequence continues at coordinate 45,427 of JAYWGM010000079.1, forward strand.
GTGCTTTGTGAGAATATGCCGACCACGAAAACGCGGTTGCAAACGAATAGGGCTTTCCGGATAAGAAACGGTTAGCGGCTTTTGGAACAATTTGCCAAGGGTTGTACCCATCCCTTTAGCGATCTCGAGAACACCCATTTTAAGAACCTCCACAGCAACGCAGAATAGTATCACTAATTAACATAAACCAATTCGTCCAATTTTTGGAATAAACTCTTTGAATCAATGACCCAAAATCCATTTTCTTTGTTTACTAGAACATTCAAAACATAAGATTCTGTATTAAAATTACCAGAATTAATGTCTTTTCGGACATTTTCCGCAATGGCTGACTCAACATCAACATTTTGGGCTTTCTTTTTTGCAATATCCGTCGCTATTGCAAATGTAGCAAGCATAGAAACTCTTGATAAATCTGGCACTTCAGCAAAGATTTTAACTTTGGTACGACTTTCTTCTTGGAAAATTTCTGAGACTTGAAATCGCATCTTTTGAAAAGCCAGAATATTCAGCGTTTTGCTGCTCTTCATAAGATTTGCGAATTTCTTTGAATTCATCAATAGAAGTTCAACTTCAGATGCTTTAGCAAAATATGCACTCAACTGGGTATTAAACATATTTTTTTGATCAAGCTCATCAGAACTTCCAAATAACTTTGTACCAGTATAATAACCAGCAAAAGCGATAAGAAGCATCCGCGAAACACGCCAGAACTTTTGACGGTTTTGTTCTTGCATTTCAGCTTGTTTGATAATTTTTTCAGTATCCATAATAATTCGCTCTATCAGCCAGCAGCATTAGCTCGATCAGGGGCTACTCGGCAATATGCCTAAAATAAACTTCCCAAATTGAGAATGAAATATCATTAACCGCAAAGGGCGAGGCAAGCCCCGCCCCTACGACAAAAACTGTCTTCAGCCGTAGGGGTTGGGCTTGCCCAACCCCACCATTCACAAATTTTATTTCTGGACAAATCCTAGGTATTTTCATGGGCGCAATTCCTCGAGTTCTTCGGCTATGCGTTGTGCTGGCGTTCCCATATCAAGCATAGGACTCCAAATTTCAGCATACTTCGGCATACGGCATACTCAGGTCTTCAGAAACAGCTTGGTACGGAAACTTAACGTAGCTCATGCTTTTAGACTTTGGAGTAATTCCTGGAAAGGAGTGGGTGGTTCATGTGAGAGCATTGGAGAACGCAACTCAATCTTCTTACCTTTCCATCGCTTTGCAGCTTCGTGACTAGCGCGAATCAATTGAATTTCCTCGAGTTCAAATTCCAACTCAGTCAATTCTTCAGGGTTAAACCCATCTAGTTGGGCAATTACTTCTTGTACATTCATGCCGTTCACCTCCAACATCATTCTATCAGTCACCAGCACTGGCTCGAGCAGGTGCTGGTCGCACAGGGTTTCTCGAGGTAATCACAAAAATGAGTATCAGGGCAACAAAGCTAATTCCGCCCAGAATCCACGGGCTGCCAGTTGGTAAGTACCCTCTGAATCCTGCTGCCACAAGCGTATTGCCAAGTGCCACTGGGAATAAGAACTTCCAACCAAACTGCATTAACTTGTCGTACCGCATCCGTGGCAGTGTGGCACGAACCCAGATGAAAATAAACAAGAACACACCGATTTTGGCGTACAACCAAATGAATGGAATGTTCCCAATGTTAAACCCAGCTATCTCGAGATTCGGTCCTTTATACCCACCAAAGAACAGGGTCGCCATGACCGCCGAAGCCGTAATCATTGCGACGTACTCCGCCATTTGAAACAATGCCCATTTGATACTCGAGTATTCGGTTAGGAAACCCGCCACCAGTTCTTGTTCGGCTTCTGGAAGGTCAAACGGTGAGCGATTCGTTTCGGCAAAGGCTGCCACAAAAAAAGTCATGAATGCCACACATTGAAACAGAATTAACCAACCATTCGCGGTTTGCCATTTGACAATCTCGAGCAGGTTCATGCTGCCCACCAGAATCAGCAGTCCAAGTACACTTAAACCCATTGCAAGTTCGTAGCTGATGACTTGAGCGCTGGCACGAAGCCCGCCCAGAAGCGGGTATTTGCTGCCCGAAGCCCAACCGCCAAGGAAAATTCCGTACACACCCATGCTGGTCGTACCAAGAATAAACAACAACCCAATGTCAAGGTTAAACACCCAAGGGTCAGTGCCGAATAGACTGCCCGCAGGACCGGCTGGAATTGCACCAAAAGCCGTTAAGGACATGGTAATGGCAATCAGAGGCGCAAGCCAATAAACAAATTTATCTGCCAGTGTAATGTTGACATCTTCCTTGAAAATACTTTTAATTGCATCAGCAAGAGGTTGTGCCAAGCCAAGCGGACCACCAACCCGATTCGGACCGTGACGCATTTGGAAACGCCCAAGCAAACGGCGTTCGATTAGGGTCATATAGGCGAAAGTAGTTAATAACCCGAGGGCTACGCCAACGGCTTTTAGTAAAACAATAAGTATCTCGAGAATCATATTTTCCTTATGGATTGAGATTGAATGGGTCAAGATTACTTTGAGCTACACGGAATTTTTCATCGCCAGTACCACGGTTCACTACAATCGTAAAAGAAAACGTTTTATCTATATTTGCCAAGTCACTTAGATTTAGTTGATCGAAATCGTATCTCAAGCCCGGCAACACACCTTCCACGGTAGCATTGCGGAGTTGCGCGAACTCTTTACCATCTTTATCTTCTAAGGAAAGATACAACGAAACTTTTTTGAAATCTGTTTCTTTAGTAAATACAACAACATGAGCATGGGCATCTCTGACTTGTTGCTTGAACGCACTTGAAGAAAAATATTGATCTCGAGCAGCAGGTGTTTGCAATACAAAACTAAGAAGTTGGCAAAAAATACCAACCTTACCTGGTGTTGACATAAAATTAACAGCACCATTTGCTGAAGCAAAAGGCTTCTGACCCACATAGTTTCCAGGCGATTGGGTCACAGCAGCTGTACACCCCTTTTGCGCTGCACTTTCTGATGCCACAAAAACTGTCCTTGACCAACTTTCACCACCTATTGTTCCAGGGGCGCAGCTAACAACCAGTCCCAAGAAAACAAAAATCATTACTTTTTTCACCATAAATAACCTCTCTTAACGATCATAAACTTCACTGCGATGCCCAACTCGAACAGCCGTTAGTTTCCGACCTTGTTCATCAACATCAAATAAAATTCGGTAATCTCCTACTCGAGTACGAAAATATGTTTCACCAGTCAATTAAATCACACCTTGTTTCTTTAGATTCTCGAGCAGCCCCTGCAATTCAAGTAGCACCCTTTTTTGAATACTTTGTTCTAATCGCTCAAATTGTTTTGCAAAGTCCTTACCTAAGATCAATTCAAACCTCACAAATCCACACCTACTCTGGCTGCTAATGCTTTAATCGTGATTTGTTCACCATTTTCTCGAGCATCTGCAACCAATTGCGGCATTTGGGCTGCATCTCGAGCATCAAAGAGTTGATGAATGAGTTCTTCGTACTCCTCGAGCGGTAAGACGATATGAGTTTTATGCCCGTGAGTATTGGTTAAGTATTGATGTTGATTCTGAATTTGCATCATTGATTATCGCCTCCAAATCTCATTTTGCAAGGATAGTTATGGGTTCGTAACGCTTCATAAAAAGCATTCATACCATTCCTTTCATCTTCTACCATCAATTGGTATAAATCTAAAACCATTTCTTGGAGTTCAAGAAGCGTTCTGCCCTGAGTCACGAGTTGAGGATGACTTTCTATCTGACCAAGCCAAAAATCTTCTTCTTTCCAATACTGCATTGTGATTTTAGGAGTTATTACTCGAGTTTTATAGGCTCGAGAACTCCAAGGGCGACTTTGTACATTTTCCAAAAAAACTTGCTCTTCTTCGGTGCTGGTTGCAAGGGCTTGAGCGGCAGCTTTTAGGCGTTCGCGTTTTTGTTTTTGCAACAATACTTGAATTTCCTCGAGTTGCACAGGATTTGACTTTTGAACATCTTCTATTACTTTTTGCAACGTGATCATTTTAATCATCGCCTCCTGCCATAACTGCTATTTTGACACTCGAGAGCGCTCCAGACAAATCTGAATTTAAGGCTGGGAGTGTAGGCGCAGAGACTGCATCGTCAATCCGAACAGTCACGGCTCGAGACTTCCCGCCGACCTCAACTTCGAGGTTAAATCCGTCACGCACACCCATTTTTTGTGCGTCGCTCGAGTTGACGGTCAGGTAATCCGCGCCGATACTTTGGCGAATACGTTCGCTCGAAAGCATATTTTCAGTCCACATTCGCGGTACAATCAGCACCGTTTCACCCGTGGTTGAACGTACAATTGGTGCGGAACGACTCGAGACTGTTTTACTTGGGAATGCACCCTCTACAGCAATTTTGTCCATTTCGAGACCAAATTTATCTTGCAGTATTCGTTGGGCGCTGCGAGTTCCCCGAATCTCGAGTTTGGCACTCATGGCATCGGACAGCACTTGTAAAGCCCCAATCATGTCCACGCCTTGTCCGCCATCCACAGCAGCCCCAGCCAGTGGCAAAAGCCGACCCTCGAGGTTCATGGTTGTGCCGCGTTTCTCATAAGCAGTTAGGGCGGGCAGGACAACATCTGCCTCGAGTGCCGCGCCAGTCAAAGTATGGGTGTGAACCACCAAAAGCTCGAGCGATTTAGGGCGATTACTGAGCATAGAGCCTGACACAAACAAGCCTTTTAAGCCATCCCACTGCCCAAAACTCCGACCATTCTTAGCTGGTACAAGTTCGAGTGTCTCGAGTCCAGCGCCGTTAGCACCTGCGGGTATCGGCATGATTTTCCCACCGAGTTTCTTGGCGGCAGCCAGCACTTTCTCGGCATCGGAGGCAAGTGCGAAACTACCCAATACAATCACAGGGTTTTTTGCACCAGCCAAAAGTTTACCCGCCGCATTTGCTTGGGCATTGCTCGAGTCACTGCCTGACTTGGCTTGGTTAATAGCGCTGAGTAACTCGAGTTCAGAACCCACCGCGTACAAACTCGAGATTCCTGCGTGACTCATTTGTTGCACTGGAATTGGCGCAAACACCGCGAGTTTAGAGCGCTTTCTATCCATGCGTTCTTTGAGGCGCAAATCGGCTAACGGCGCACCATGATTAAATTGCACATCCGAAGAAAGAACACCCTTTAAGCTCTCCTCTATTCGCAGGTACGCCGTGCCAGATTCCTCGTATAAATCCGCACCAATCACAATAATCGCGTCGGACTTGGCAAGGTCGGTAAAGGTTGCTCGAGGCACACCACCCAAAGCACTGTTGTAACGCGGGAAGTGGTCTACGTTAATCGTGGCAATGGTCTTAGCAAACGACTCGAGTGCCACGCCCTCCTCTAGCGTAATGTCCGCACTGGTGTACAACCCAAGGCTTTTCGGCTCGAGATTCGCGGCAATAATCCATTCCACAGCCTCATCAAAGGTCGCAGGCTCGAGTTTGCCATTCTTACGCACCATCGGCACACGCACCCGAGCATCGGCATCCACCCATTCATGCCCGAAACGCTGCGCGTCAGAAATCCAAATTTCATTAACCTCTTTGTTATGCGCGGCTCGAATCCGTTCAATCCGCCCAGTTCGGGCATCCACCCAGATACTCGAGCCATCAGCGTTGCTCATATCGGTGGTTTGGGTGCGGTCATATTCCCAGTTGCGCCCACGGAATCTCGAGACGTTATCCAGCAGCGCTCCGACAGGACAAAGGTCGTTGATGTTGCCACTAAAATTCCCGAGTTTTGCACCCGCCAAGTCTTCGGATTGGTAGGAATCTATGAAAGTATGCCCACCGCGTTCAATAAAATCCAGCACTTCCTCGCCCGGAATCTCCTCGAAGTACCGCACGCAGCGCTTACAGTGAATGCAGCGTTCCTTGTCCAGCACAATAAAATCTGATAGTGCATGGTGTTTGTCGGCATGACGGCGGGTAAATTCAAAACGCGCCTCGCCGTAACCATATTCGTAAGCCCGGTCTTGGAGTTCACACGCGCCGCCCTTATCGCAGGTAGGGCAATCGAGTGGATGATTGATGAGGGTAAACTCCATCATGCCAGCCTGAGCCTTCACTGCCGCATCGGTTGTGGTTTTAATTACCATGCCTTCGGAAGTTGCCAACGTACAACTTGCCACTGTACCTGGAAAGAAAAACAGTTTCGGCACACCATTCTCGAGAATCCAAGAACCATCAGGATTCTTACGCGGCGAACCCGCTTCCACCAGACACATTCGACACGCACCAATTGGCGAAAGGTACTCGTTCGAGCAGAAATAAGGCACATCGAAACCCGCTTGAAAAACAGCATCCAAAGCAGATGCACCATTAGGGACTTCGATTTCACGATCATTCACGATTACTTTTGGCATTGAACTTCCTCCACTTATTTACTCATTCGGACGATTGAAAAAGTAGCTTCTCGAGCCACACGATAAAAAGCTTGAAAACTCGAGTTGACCTCATGCAATTTTACTTTCTCAAGAATAAATTCACCTACAAAGTTTGTCTCATTTATAACTTCCTGAATTCCTTTTTGGACTGCCGAGTCATAATTATCTATGTCTAACCAAATTACTTCTGAATGATATGAAAAAATAGCGTTTGGTATGTAATGAAGCGTAATTCCAGCTTGAATATAGCGACCACCTTGGTACTCACAAAACTCAAGATCAAGTCGATTTGCACCAATCCCAGAAGTAGTCATAGCGATACTCATATACCCACCTCGAGCGAAGCGTTTTTATCTTCTCGAGTATTGCCTTGTGGCTTTTGCATCGGCTTCATGCTTCACGCTCACTTTGCATCAGCTTAAAATGATTTTTGCCTGCTGAGAACAACACATCAAACTCAAGGAAAAAATTCATTGTCCCCAGTATCAAACGTGCATCTAGACTTTGCGACCATGCAAAAACCAGCTTGACTGGCTTAAAATCTGCCACTCGAGCTTGAAGTACCACACCTCGAGCTTTAGCTTGGGCAAGGTTGCCAGTCAGTGTTACAGGAATGTTTTGCTGATTCCAATCCAAGCCCAACTCGAGTCCGAGTTGAAATGGTAAGACATTCACGGTTGCACCCGTTGCAAGCAGAGCAATCGCCTCGGAGCGGCTTGAGCCAGATTGCAGGCAAATTGGCAGAAACGGGGCAAATGTGTTTTCGGGAGTTTTTTGGAATTCAAAAGTCATGGTTTTCATGGCTCGAGCATAAGGCATGGAGCAAGGATGAACTGCACTTGCAAGAAGTAGGGTTAAAAAATAGGTTTGCAAGGCTTGATTCATACTTTCCTCCTTCTTCTTGAGCTAGGCAGCTTGATGTGCTACTTGAATGGATTGTGGTTCTTCTTGTGCGATCATGACACTGAATAAATCCGTTTGTGGGTTGGCTTGGTTGATTCGAGTTTGTGCCATTTCTTGGTATTTTTTGATTAGTTCGATGCCTATAAATTGGCGTTGTAATTTTGTTGCGACAACTCCGGTTGTGCCTGAGCCTGCAAATGGGTCAAGAATAACATCGTGTTCTCGAGTTGAGGCGAGAATGCAGATTTCGACGAGTTTTTCTGGGAAGACCGCAAAGTGTGAATCTCTAAATTTACTCAAGGGTATTTGCCATACAGTGCGTTTATTTCTGCCTTTAGGGTGGAATGCTTGATCCCAGCGTCCGTCGTGAAGATTGCTGCTCCCTGCATTTTTGCCATTTTCGGGTGTGCCTCCTTCTTTGCCAAAATGGTTTCGTCCGCCTTTCATTCTGGATTGTTCGGTGAATGTAACGTGCGGTTCGCGGATAGCATCGGCATCGTAGTAATAATCTTGGTTGAGGGCGAATAAGAAAATATATTCATGGTCGGTGGTTGGACGGTTTTTGATACTCGAGGGCATGGCGTTGGGCTTGTGCCAAATAATGTCGGAACGCAGTAACCAACCATCATCTTGGAGTGCTAGTGCCACGCGCCATGGAACACCCAGTAAGCATTTGTCGCGGTAAGTATCGCCAAGGTTGAGCCAGAGTAAACCATTAGGTTTGAGTTTTTGTTTTAAGGGCTGAAAAATACTAACCAAGTTCGCCACATATTCTTGGAGTGTTGCTTCTTGTCCAATTTCCGCTTGATTTGGTTCTTCGGCGTAATTTCGTAAGCCAAAATATGGTGGACTGGTGATAATGGCTTGAATAGACTGATTCTCGAGGTTAGGCGCAATCATTCGGGTATCCCCAAGGAGAACTTGATTGTTCATAATGCTTGTCCTTGCAATACTTTTTCGATGAATTGATTGAGTTGCACTTGTTTGGCTTGGTCAAAACCCATAAAGACATTGGGGTTCATGTTGAAATGAAAAACCAAGTCAATTTGATTTTGAATCGTTTCGAGTTCATGCACAGACCAATTCTCGGCAATAATCACCACCACAATAAAACAATTGGCAGATTGAATATCGCTAATGGCATTCATGATGTCTCGAGTGAACAGATGCGAATGCCCACCACCTTCGGTTTCTCGGGTTTTAACGGGAATAAAAATTTGTTGACTTTGGTTATTCTCGAGGACTAAATTGGCAGATACATCTATGGTGTGATTTCCAACTTTGATTTGCTTATCAGCTATTTGAATTTCTTTGAATTGACCATAATTACCGTGAATCGAGTGATACCATTGCAGGGCTATTCCCAGACCAATTCGCACATCAGCTTCTATTTTATTACCACTGATACTTCGTCTTGAACCTTCTAAACGATCAATCACCACTTCCCGAACAGCCTGCCATTCAAAACTCTTAACGGCTGACCTATACTCAAAAATCAGTTCGATTAAACCATCAGTTTCGGCTGTTATTTTCTCGATTTTGACGAGCTTCTGCATTCTCGAGATCAGTGGTGCAAGTCGTTGTTGTGGAGCATCCCGTATCATCCATGCAAAAAAATAGAAGCAGGCTTTTTTATGCGGGTATGGTCTGCCGACCCCATCAAACAGAAATGGTTTTTGTTGATTGCTTTGGTCATAGCAAGCCATGATTATGCTTTTAAGTTGTTCTTTTGAAGCAGTGAGTAGCAATTCATTCAACGTTAAGTGCGAACCTGTGACTTGTCGAGCAGTTCTTTCAATCCAATCATAAAAAGGTTTGGCTTGGTCGGCTAAAAGTGTTAGCTCAAGCAAGCGGTAATGTGCGATATTGACTTGGTGAACAATGATTTCTTTCATTTCCACCACTTCAAATGAGTTTGAGAATACCGAAAGCTAAACCCATCATGCAGCTCGAAACTCGAGCTTTGTGGCTTTTGGAATACATCATTTTGCATCATGGGTTCACCTCCTCCTCGAGTTTATTCGTCTTTCCAACGATTGCCGTACCCTGTGTACATGGGTTTGCCGTGTTGAGCAATGTATTCAAATTCATCTCGGAAATGCTTGAACGCACTTTGCACGGGCATGATGCACGAGTCAGCGAGTAAGCAAAATGATTTTCCGCGAATGTTGCCCATTAAATCCTCGAGGATTTTCACATCGTTAGGGTCGCCTTGTCCTGCAATCAGTTTTTGGAAGATACGATTCATCCAAGTGCCGATTCCTTCGCGGCATGGGGTGCATTTGCCGCAAGATTCATGTCCATAGAAACGCACGAGGTTGTACATCATGTTGACAATATCAGCATTTTTGGGAATAAGGATAATACCACCAGTACCAAGGCTCGAGCCTTTGCTAGAAACATTTTCGTAATCTGCTCCCATATCTAGTATTTCGTCAGTAAAAGGTAAGATTGGCATACTCGAGCCGCCGGGATGAAAGCCTTTTATCTCCTCGGTTGGTCCGCCGCCCCATGTGTAAATGATTTCGCGGTAAGTCGTGCCAAGCGGTAATTCGTATACTCCGGGGCGCTTAACAGGTCCAGAAATATGAAACAAGAAATTACCCTTACTTTTTTCTGTTCCCATGCTCGAGAACCAATCTGCACCATGGCGCATAATCAGGGCAGCCGAGGCAATACTGACGACATTGTTGACGGTACTCGGCATTCCAAAAATTCCGGCTTGGGCTGGGAACGGTGGTTTTAGGCGCGGATTGGCTCTCAGCCCCTCGAGTGAATTCATCAGTGCGGTTTCTTCGCCGCAAATGTATGCCCCTGCGCCACGATGCACAAAAACTTCCATGCTCTTACCAAAGCCAAGCGCATTATCGCCAAGAAGCCCTGCGGCTCGAGCTTCGGCAATGGCAGCGTTTAAGCGGTTTGCGCCAAGGATATACTCGCCGCGAATATAAATATATCCAACATTGGCGCGAATGGCGTGCATTCCAATCAGCATTCCCTCGAGTAACTGGTGTGGGTCGGCTTCCATCAAATAACGGTCTTTGTACGTTCCGGGTTCGGATTCATCGGCGTTACAAACCAAGTAATGCGGTTTGCCATCTTCTTTGGGCATAAACGACCATTTTAAGCCCGTCGGGAAACCCGCGCCGCCACGTCCTCGCAGACCAGATTTCTTTACTTCGTCTTGCACACTTTCTGGTGTTCCAGCCAAGGCGCGTTTTGCACCTTCGTAAGCCCCATGACGCAGTGCATACTCGAGCGTCCACGAATTATTCTGTCCAACGTGTTCGTACAATCTTGGTTTGAAACGCGGGTCAAGACCACTGGTAATGCTGGTCGGTTTCTCGAGAACGGGTGCATCGGCAACTAAAGTCATAAACTTGCTCCTTCGGCAGTGATTTGGCTCACCACATCGCCATTTCTTTGAATAAACACTGGGGCTTGGGTATCCGATTCGGGCATACTGCCATCACCTCGAGACTTGAAATCAGCAAGCAGGGCATTCAAGCGTTTTTTGGTCAGGCATTCGTAATAACCACTGTCCGAAACTTGCATCAGAGGCGCAGTGCCACACGAGCCTAGGCATTCGACTTTTTGCACACTGAACAAACCATCAGCCGTCACATCGCCCACGCCAATATCCAGCGTTTCACACAAGTAATCCCACATTTGGTCAGAGCCTTGCAGCGCACACGAAAGGGTCATGCAGACTTGGAGGTGATACTTACCCGTTGGGCTGCTCGAGTAGGTGCTGTAGAAGCTCATCACCGATTTAACTTCGGTTGGTGTGCTTTCGATTAACTGCGCGATTTCGGCAACTCGAGCATCAGAGATGTAGCCTTCGGCGTTCTGTACTTCGCGCAGAAGCGGCATGACCGCACTGCGTTTACGATTGGCTGGATAACGAGAAAGAATATCAGCGACGAGTGGTTGTTTATTGGTAAAGAAATTCACAGTTGAACCTCCAAGGCTCGAGCCAGTACGACAATGTGTTTGATGGTAATTCCCATAAAAGCAAAGTAGAAAACCATGACGAGGGTATAAGGCATTTGCCAGTAATCATTGGGAGACTGAAAGAACGCAATTATTGGTACAGAAAGTGGGATAAAGCCACCACAAAGCATAAGTGCGTACCATTTTTTATGGTTTATCTGATTCTGATACCAAATGGCTCGCAACAGTCCAAAAGCAGCAATACTACCTAACAGTGCCAGTATTGCCAATCCAAGATTCACGAATTGTTCGCCTTTAAGAAAGAAGAAAAGCACCATTAAAAAACCAATACTGCCCCAAATAAAGCAGATGAGTGCTGGCACAAAACCAAAAATTAGCTCAAACCAACGCCCAATAGTAGGTAATGCGACTCGAGTCATAAGCTCACCTTTTGTGTACCTCGAGAAAGTAAGTAAATTTGTTTAGCTGCCACCAGCACAAGGCTTATGGCAAAGAATGGAAAAACGATTTTCAAATTGTCTATGTAACCAACTGGGCTTGGAAAAATAAATAAGATGATACTCGCAGCGATACCAAGGGCTAACAACCCAGTAATGAGCATTTTTGAACGGGTGTTTTCTCGAGCTACACTGACATAAATTAGGCTTATGCAGGCTAATAATCCGCAGAGTGAGATTACAAAAAGTAAAATAATTCCAAGTCCATCGTTATTAAATTTGCTACCAAAAAAGGTTATCGTGGAATAACAACCTAAAACTGCCCAAAAAGCAAAGTATAGCGCAGGCAAAACGCCAAACAGCACGTCAATAACTCGAGATGATGGGCTGTTCCAATTCATTACCACCACCTGATTTGCACATCTAGAAACTCGAGTGGCGTGGCTAGTTGTCCTTTTTCGAGCTTAACTTGATGCAAGAATTCCACACCGTCTGAGTCTGCATAAATCTCAAGTTGTTGGGTATTTGTATTCAGCACCCAGAGTTCTGGGACGCAAGCTCGAGCATAGGCTGAAAGTTTGTAATCCCAATACTTGGGTTTTTCGGCTAAAACTTCGACCAATAAGTACACATCGCCGAGAGTAGCGTTGTGGTGATTGTATCGTTCCCGAGGGGCTTGTAGAATAGCAATTTCTGGGGACACCACAAATTTTGCACCAAGTTCGATGTCGTAACCGCCCCGAGCAACAATATCGTCACCTAACCCTCTAAGCATTTCGGTGCTTAAATCAATGGCTGCATTGGTTTGGGCTTGTGTGGATATTGGTGTTTTGAAAAAATGTCCGTTAATCAGTTCGACACGCTGGTCTGGTGTGAGTATTCTCGAGTGATACAGTTTTTTCATGTCGTCAGCGTCGTAAGTAACGAGAATTCCTTCGCCCCAGACTTGACCGTTTAAGAGTTCAATAGGTTTATAAAAAAGGATTTCTTGGGCAAACATTTCGTAAAACTGCTCGAGTTTGAATTGGTGTAAGTCAGACTTAAATTCTCGAGTAAAGTCCACACTGTTATTGACTGCTTGGGTCAGTCGTTCCATGTATTCTTGCTCGGCAGTTTGACTCATATTCTCACCTGTCTACGTCGCCCATCACGGGGTCAAGGCTGGCAATTACGGTAATCAGGTCGGCGAATAATCCACCAATGCCAATCACGGGCAGGGCTTGCAAATTCACAAAGCTCGGGGCGCGGAAATGAATGCGGTATGGCATACTGCCGCCGTCTGAAACAATGTAACAACCCAGTTCGCCTCGAGCGCTTTCGGTTGGCACGTAAGCCTCGCCTTTGGGTGGATGGTAGCCTTCGGTCACGAGCTTAAAATGGTGAATTACAGCTTCCATGCTGGTCTCGAGTTCTTCGCGTGGTGGCAGACTGATTTTGCGGTTTGGGTCTTGGATTGCGCCGGGCTTTAATCTCGAGAGGGCTTGGCGGCAAATTTTAGCCGATTCGCGCATCTCTTGGACGCGCACCACAAACCTATCAAAGCTATCGCCGTGCGTACCGAGCGGAATATCAAAATCGTATTGTTCGTATCCCGAGTAAGGCGTGGTCTTGCGGTGGTCGAGTGCTACACCAGAGGCGCGTAAGTTTGGTCCAGTGATGCCCAAATCCAGCGCTACAGCTTCGGACATAATGCCAACGTTCTGGGTTCGCTCGAGAAAAAGCGGATTGGTTTTGAAGAGTTTTTCGTAAGTATCCACTTTACTATCAAACGTGTCCAAAAAATTCTTGACCATGGTTTCAAAACCATCTGGCGTATCTTTGGCAACGCCTCCGACACGAAAATAGCCTTGGTGCAAGCGTTGTCCGCCAATTGCTTCAAAAATATCTAAAATCGCTTCACGTTCGACAAACGTATAGAAAAACGGCGTTAAAGCGCCCAAATCCAGTAAACCTGTGCCTAAGAAAACCAAGTGGCTCGAGATACGGTTTAACTCGACCAACAGCACCCGAATTTCTCGAGCGCGGTCTGGGACTTCTGCGCCTACAAGTTGCTCGACAGGCAGGGCATAGGCAAGTTCGTAGCCAAAACCATGCAAGTAATCCATGCGTGGTGCGAACGTAAAATTTTGGGCATAAGTGCGGTTCTCCATGGTTTTTTCAAAGCCCGTATGCAAATACCCAATGTGCGGCTCGACCCGTTTAACGTACTCGCCTTCCATGTCCACCACGACCCGCAGTACACCGTGGGTACTTGGGTGTTGTGGTCCGACATTCAAGCGCATAATTTCGGTGTGCAACAAGCCAGAACCCGTTAAACTCGAGTGGGTTTGGGGAATAAGCACTTCGGCTCGAGACTCGAGTTTAAGCGATTTTTCTTGTAACTGGGTCATGGTTAATTACTCCTTTCTGGCACTGCGGTAGGGAGTTTTGGAATCAGACTCGAGTCTATGCGCGACCCGCCTCGCCAACCCGATAAACCTGTGTCTTTGCCGCTCAAACCAGCCCGAAACGCTGATGGGTCTAAAAAGCGTCCTTCACGGAAAAGTGTTGGCGTTTCACCAAGTGGAAAATCCTTACGCAGTGGATGTCCATCCAAATCCTCTGGCGTGAGGATTTTTCGCAAGTCTGGATGGTCGGAGAATTCGATGCCCATTAAATCGTAGACTTCGCGTTCATGAAATTCGGCAGTGCGCCAAATGTCGGTGACAGTTGGTAATTTTTCACCGTCTGGCAGGTAAACCTTGACCAGAATCCGCTCACCGTTTTTGGCATTCAGTAAGTTGTAAATAACCGCAAAACGCTCAGGCATAAATTCGGTGTACTCGAGGTAATCCACGCCCATGAGATCGGCACAGATACTAAAACCAGTGGCTTTACATTCAAATAAAAAGGCTTTGAAGGTATCACGGCTTGCAACAACCGTTTTGAATGCTCCCTCGAGAATCGGGTATTCGCGCAAGGTAGCTTTCTCGAGGGCAGTGGTTAAGGAATTCATCTTGTCCATGCTTCCACCATTGGCAACGGCGTACCAAAATCATCCATTGCTTCGCCACGAACCTTTTTTTGCAGTTGCATCACGGCGTAAATCAGTCCTTCGGGGCGTGGTGGGCAGCCGGGGACAAAAATATCCACGGGGACAACACTATCGACATTTTGGACGATTGCATAATTGTTAAACATTCCGCCGCTCGAGGCACACGCGCCCATACTAATCACCCATTTTGGGTCGGGCATTTGGTCGTAGACACGGCGCATCACAGGTGCCATTTTTTTGCTTAAACGCCCAGCCACAATCAAGACATCCGATTGGCGTGGGCTGGCACGGAAAACTTCTGAGCCAAACCGAGCAAGGTCGTTGCGGGCATCGGTAGATGCCATCATTTCTATGGCACAACACGCCAAGCCAAAGGTCATGGGCCAAAGGCTATTGCTGCGCCCCCATGCCACCAGTTTCTCGAGGGTCGCAAAAACAATCCCCTCATTCTCGAGTTCTTGGACATCTTTTTCAAATAAATCTTTTAGAGTAGACATTGATAGCTCCTTTGGAGAGGTTAAAAGGTAAAAGGTTGAAAAGGTGAAAAGTGCTTCTCAAGGGCTTATTTTTACTTTAATCTTTCGCCTATTCTTATTTCCAGTCGAGAATGCCTTTTTTGAGAATGTAAAAGTAGCCAATACCAACCAGCGCCACAAACGCCAGTGCTTCGTAGAAAGCAAAAAGCCCAAGTTTATTGTAAGCCACTGCCAATGGATAGAAAAAGGCAGTTTCAATGTCGAAAATAATAAAAAGCATCGCCACCAAATAAAAATGCACCGGAAAGCGTTCTCGAGCGCTGCCAATCGGGTCATTGCCGCTTTCGTAACTCATATTTTTGGCTCGAGATGGTTTCTTGGGTCCCAAAACCGCGCCAACCAGCAAGGCAAGCACGCCAATGCCTGCGGCGACCAGAAACATAATAAAGACGTTGAGGTATTGATTCATACGATTTCCTCCATAAAAAACAAGTTGCTCGTGCTAACTTTCACGAGTTTAAGTATACAAGAACAGCCGTATTTTAACAAATGCCTTGGACGAAAAAAAGCCCTCTATTCGGTCAATTGGGAATCGGCTTGCTCGACTGGCAGCGTACCCGCTTGCCAAGCATTCATCAAGGCATTGACCACCATTGGGTCAAAATGTGTACCAACGTTTTTCGAGACTTCCAAAACGATGTCGCGTGGACTGCGGCGCTTCTGGTAGACCCGCCCATTGAGCATCACATCAAGGCTGTCTGCCACCGCCACAACCCGCGCCAAAAACGGAATATCTACCCCGACCAGATTATCTGGATACCCAGCCCCATCAAAACGCTCATGGTGTGAACGGGCAATCGGTGCAAAACGCTCGAGTCCGGGCATATGTTGTAAAAACTCAAAGCCCAAAACTGTATGGTTTTTGACCAAAGTAAACTCGTGCGACTCAAGTTTTGCAGGTTTATTAAGGATGCCCAAATTGACCGATATTTTACCAATATCGTGCAGCAAAGCCCCAAGTCGCAAGGTCTCGAGTTCATCAGCACTAAGATGCAGTTCTTCGCCGATTCGCAGCACCAGCCTCGAGACTCGCTCCGAGTGGGCATAAGTATCTGGGTCGCGCTGTGCCAACATCCGCAAAATTAGACCTGCGGCTGCCGAATCCAAAACGCCCAACAAGTCAAAATTGTACGACCCCTGAGTGCTGTTGGTCTCATCTGGCATACAAAAAGTTTAACACGTTCAGGAAGTCAGAACGTTAGTAAAAATTACATCACCTGTAAAAGCGCATACTTTAAGTAGCGACTCTCTGGGAAATTCAGCACCTCGGGGTGACAGGCAGCCTGGCTGCGACGCTCGAGAATTCGCACCATTCGCCCAGCATCAGCCGCCGCATCCTCGAGCATGATGTAAAAGTCGGCTTCTGAAACATGAAAGCTGCAACTGGCAGTGCCTAGAAAACCGCCCGGCTCGAGCAATTTTAACGCCCGTAAGTTGAGTTCTTTGTAGGCTCTGTACGCGCCATCCAAGTCTTTGCGGGCTTTGGCGAGGGCGGGGGGGTCCAAAGAAATCGTGTGGTAGCGGTTTGAAGTATCGGTCTGGTGCAACCAATCAAAAGCGTTACTTTCGGTAAAAGTCATGTTAGAAATGTTATTCAAACGGGCATTTTCTTCGGCACGTTCAAGGGCTGGCGCACTCGAGTCAATACACTCGACCGAATCGCAGACCTTAGCTAAATGCAAGCCAAACGAAGCATGGTAACTAAAAATGT
The DNA here is from genome assembly GCA_043778225.1 of Deinococcales bacterium. Lineage (GTDB taxonomy): Bacteria > Deinococcota > Deinococci > Deinococcales > JAAFIG01 > JAAFIG01. The sequence continues at coordinate 62,422 of JAYWGM010000079.1, forward strand.
CCAGCGCCCGACCAAAACCAACTTCAGCAAGCGCCGCGCGGTTATCGCGCTGGTCCAAAAAACCACCCGTTTTTTGACCGCGCCACGGGTCTATGCGGTACTTGATTTCGCCTTCCGAGCAGGTAATCCACTCGGGGACATCGCCGTACAGCACTTCAACTTTAGCTTCTAACCCCTCGAGGGTGCGGATTTTGGAGTCAAAGCGCCCAAGAATGCCTTTTAATTTGTATTCGCGTTTTAAGACCCGCAGCATATCTAGTAAATATGGCTCGAGGGCAGCGCAATTTTGCTGAATCACCAAGTAATCGTTGTACTTATCGATCGTTAAACCGGGCAGACCATCGGCATCTGAGTGTACAACCCGAAACGAATCACCGTTGACGTGCAAAAAGCGCCTGAATTCAATGGCTCGTTCTAAGCGCTGCAAGATATTTGGACGTGCCGAACCTTTAGAAATAAAACGCACTGTAATCTCGGAGGCTGGATTGACCGCCGCCCAGCCAAGATGATTACCACGGATGTCTTGGATGTCCTCGAGTCCAGGTTTCTCGGGCAGTTTGGCAATATCGGATTTATAAACCCACGGATGCCCCGTGTCGTAGCGGCTTTTGCCTCGCGGTGCAAGAATCACAGTCATGAGTGGAGCATATCAGGAATAAAACTGGGAGTTTATGAACCAAGCTCTGGGCAGTTGAGCCTCGACTGAACCAAAACATGAAGTCCAATTCTAAGCCATACGTCAAAGGGCTTATTCAGGTTCAAGGAAACTTGAGTTATCTTAAAACCATGTCTTACGTCAACACACCGCAAATAGAAGCCTACTGGCAAGCATTTCTCGAGTCACTGCCAGAAGAATCGCTGCAACGCGCCGAAGCCTTGCTGAGAACACCAATTGCCGAAGCATGGGGCGATAATGCCGAGCTTGCCGACCGACTTGGCAATTTAATTGTGGCTGGGGTCAAGACCGCCACCTGCTCGAGTTTATGGGATTGGGAAATTCGTCAAGAACCACTGCCAGAGATTGGTTTGAAAACCATTGTTTTGAACAGCCAAAACCAACCGATGTGCATTGTAGAGACCACCGAAGTCACGATTCGAGTGTTTGAAGCTGTGGATGGCAATTTTGCTTTTGATGAAGGCGAAGGCGAGCGCAGCCTCGAGTCTTGGCGTGCTGGGCATTGGCGTTTTTTTACACGCACCCTCAAGCCGCTTCACTTGCAACCCACGCTCGAGATGCCATTAGTTTGTGAGCATTTTAAGGTTATTTACCGCTAGAATAGTCTCTATGCAGCAACTTTTATTGGCACGTCTCGAACAAATTGGGGTCTCACTCGAGCAATCCCAAAAAGCTGTGGCGTTGATTGGACTTGGTTCAGTTGGCTTAGAATTGGAACGTTTGGATGAATTTTCAGACCTAGATTTCTTTGTGATTGTTAAAGACGGACAAAAGCAAGGTTTTTTCGAGGATTTATCGTGGCTGACTAATCTTGCAGCAGTCGCCTATGTTTTTCAGAATACTGCCGATGGGTTTAAGTTGCTTTTTGAAGATGATGTTTTTTGTGAATTTGCAATCTTTGAAATACACGAATTAAGTAACATTCCCTTTGCGGCTGGGCGCATTGTTTGGAAAGCAGATGACAGTCAAGATGAGATTCCCATGCCTTCTCAAGGCTCAAAGCCGCCTGCACATTCAAATAATCTCGAGTTTGTGCTTGGCGAGTGCTTAACCAATTTATATATTGGCGCAAAACGCTTTGCTCGAGGTGAAAAACTCAGTGCTGCTCGGTTTGTTCAGCAGTACGCAGTGGACCGAGTTCTCGAGTTAAACCAACAAATCGAAAAAGCCCAGAATGATTTTGCCGACCCGTTTAGTCGGGAACGAAGGATTGAGCAGCGTTATCCTATTTTGAATCAAGTGCTACCATTGTTCGTTCAGGGGTACGAGCGCACACCTGAATCTGCCTTAGCTATTTTGGTTTGGCTTGAAACTAGATTTAAGATTAACCAAGCTATTGCCAAAGCAATCCGAAAGGTCATAGACAATGTTTAAGCCTATAAAAACCGCCCGATTAGTCTTGCGGGCTTTTGAACCAGACGATGCCGCCAATTTTGCGGCATACCGCAATCACCCCGAGGTAGCACGTTTACAGACTTGGGAAAGTTACACGCTCGAGCAAGCCCAGATGTTAATTGCCCAAATGCAGCGACTCCAGCAGCCAACCCCTAACCAATGGTATCAAATTGCCGTGACCCTCGAGGGGAAGTTAATTGGCGATGTGGCTTTTAAGCTACAAGACCGCCAAGCCGAAATCGGTTTTAGTTTTGACCCAACTTTTCAAGGACAAGGCTTTGCTTTTGAGGCTGTAACCGCCGTTCTCGAGTTTGCTTTTACACACTTAAAACTGCATCGGCTGCACGCCACCACCGACCCGCGCAATACTGGCTCAATTCGCTTGCTCGAGAAATTGGGCTTTAGAAAAGAAGGACATCTACTCGAGAATTTTTGGTTTAAGGGTGCTTGGGCAGACGACTTATTGTATGGCTTATTGGCTCGAGAATTTACTGCACCCCAAATTCCTTAAAAATGGCTCGAAAACCCTCAATCGGCAGTGCGCCAGCAAATTTATAGCCATTGATGATAAACGATGGTGTCCCCTCGAGTTCAAGCCGAATTCCCATCTCATAATCGGCTTGGATGTCAGCATCATGTTTGGTGCTTTGGATACAGGTTTTGAGGGTTTTTTGGTCTACGGCTAAATTACGACTGCGCTCGAGTAAATCGGCTTGGATTTTTTCGGGATACACTTTTGACCAATCGCGCTGTGATTCAAAGAGCATTTTTTTCATCGCGACAAACTGCCCTTGGTCTTTGGCACAAGCCGCAAAACGGGCAGCAAGCCGAGCGTGTTGGTGCTGCGGCAGGGGCATATCCCGAAAATAGAGCTTAATTTTGCTAGTCTGGACAAATTCGCTTTCGATAACCGTCTCGGCAGTTTGGTTATACGCACCACACAACGAGCATTGAAAATCGGCAAATTCAGTCATCGTCACTTTGGCGCTGTTCCTCCCACTCGAGAACCGAGCGCCCGTCACAACATCGGTTTGTATTTTGACCAACAGCACATCGCGCTCTATAACGCCAGCCGTGGTGGGTAGCCCAAAACGAATCGTTTTGACCAATGCCTCATCTGGTTTTTTCTGGCTTGGGCTTGCCACCAAAATAGCTGCCAGACCAATCAGGGCAAGGACACCCATGCCAATCAAAAATGTGTTGCGTTGTTGTACCTTCATGGATTTATCGTAACATCTCTTTATGTCTACCGATTTACACCGCCAAACCGCCATCAAACAAGTCCGCGCTGCCATTCTGACGATTTCTGATACGCGCAGCCTCGAGACCGACTCGAGTGGCGCATTTTTAGAAACTGCCTTGCTTGAAGCTGGGCATTTGGTGCTGGCTCGAGAACTGGTTAAAGACGACCCCGAAGCGATTCAAGCCCAACTCCAGACTTGGTTAGCCCAGCAAGAAGCCCAGATTATTTTAACGACGGGCGGCACAGGCATCACCAAGCGCGATAACACCATCCCGATTATTGAAAGTTTAATCAGTAAACCAATGCCCGGTTTTGGCGAATTGTTCAGGATGCTCTCGTATCAAGAAGTTGGGGCAGCCGCAATGCTCTCGAGGGCAACTGGCGGACTGGCAGATGGCGGTCACTGCCTGATTTTTGCCATGCCGGGTTCGTTAAATGCGGTTCAGACGGCTTGGAATGGCATTTTTGCCAAGGAGATAAGCCATCTGGTTTTTGAAGTGGTGCGGTAAGCTATACTCGAGCCATGAAGATACTGGTGACAGGGGCTGGTGGCTATATTGGTTCGGTGGCGAGTGGATTGCTGCTCGAGGCGGGTTTTGATTTGGTCTGTCTCGAGAATTTTGTGCGTGGTTACAAACAGCCACTCGAGTTGTTGCAAGCACAATTTGGAGCGGAACGGTTGCTGCTCGAGCAAGCCGACTTGAGTACCTCTGACTTGAGTCAGATTTTTACACGCCACCAGATTAGCGCCGTGATGCACTTTGCGGCACTCCTCAACGTTGGCGAGAGTATGCACCAACCCGTCGAGTATTTTAGTAACAATGTGGTCGGTACGCAGCGCCTGATTGAAGCCATGCACCAAGCCAAAGTGCGCCAACTGGTCTTCTCGAGCAGTTGCACCGTCTATGGCAATGCCCAATACCTGCCGATAGACGAGGCACACCCTGTGGTGCAACCCGAAAGTGTCTATGGGGCTTCTAAAAAAATCTGTGAAGATATGCTTAGCTGGTATGGCAAACTTGGCATTCTCGAGTATGTTGCTTTGCGCTACTTTAATGTTTGTGGTGCAACCGACGATGGCGCAATTGGCGACTCAAAACGCCCAAGTTTTCATCTGATGCAGAACGCGGTGCTGGGCGCAATGGGCTTACGCGATTTTACCTTTAATTATGCCACCGTGGACACGCCAGACGGCAGCCCAATCCGCGATTATGTGAATGTCGTGGATTTAGGGCAAGCCCATGTCGCAGCCCTGCAATTTTTACAGCGCGAAAAACGCACCGAAATTTTTAACCTTGGCACTGGTTCTGGCAACAGCGTTCTCGAGATTGTCAATATGGTCAAACAAGTCACGGGCAAAGATTTTGCGGTTGCAGCCGACCCAAACCGCCGTACAGGAGAAGCCAATAGCATGGTTGCCGATTACCAAAAAGCCAAAAAATTACTCGGTTGGACACCACAACGCAGCTTAGAACAAAGCGTCCAAAGCCTGATTACTTGGTACTCGAGCCACCCCAAAGGCTGGGAGCGGTGAGGCAGTATCACGAATTTCTCAAGCATATCCTCGAGCATGGGATAGAAAAATCCGACCGCACTGGCACGGGGACAAAAAGTGTTTTTGGTTATCAAATGCGTTTTGATTTGGCACAAGGCTTTCCGCTTGTGACCAGCAAAAAAGTCCATTGGAAAAGCATTGTTGGCGAACTGTTGTGGTTTTTAGCGGGCGACACCAACAACAACACCCTAGAAGCCATGGGCATTCGGATTTGGCGCGAATGGGCAAAAACCGACGGTTCGCTTGGACCGATTTATGGGCATCAGTGGCGTTCTTGGAATACCCCAAATGGTCAGACCATAGACCAAATGGCGTGGTTGCTCGAGGAAATTAAGAAAAACCCAGACTCGAGGCGCTTAATTATCAGTGCTTGGAATGTGGCTGACCTACCCAAAATGGCACTTTTACCGTGTCATACGATGTTTCAGTTTTATGTGGCAGACAATAAACTATCCTGCCAGCTTTATCAGCGCAGTGGCGATGCGTTTTTGGGTGTGCCGTTTAACATTGCTTCTTATGCACTTTTAACCCAGATGATTGCCCATGTTCGCAAGCTCGAGCTAGGCGAATTTATTCATACTTTTGGCGATGCCCATATTTACAACAATCACCTCGAGCAAGTGCAGTTACAGCTTTCTCGAGAACCACGAGACCTACCAACGGTGCGCCTAAATCCCGACATCAAAGACTTATTTGCGTTTAGGCTCGAGGATATAGAATTACAAAATTACAAGCCGCATCCACGTATCCAAGCCGAAGTAGCAGTATAAGGTACGACAATCTCCATCCAAATTGTGTGGGACGGTTTTATCGTAGGGGCTAGGCTTGCCTCGCCCCAGTGACAGATAACAGTTTGGCATCTACAATTTACAAAAATCATTAAACAAAAGAGGAACGAAGAAATGGGGATTTTACGCAAGATTGAGATGATTGCCGCTATTGACCAAAATCATGCGATTGGTTTTGGCGATGCCATGCCTTGGCATTTGCCCGACGACCTGAAATACTTTAAGCGCGTCACCCTAGAAAAAACTGTGCTGATGGGGCGCAAAACCTTCTCGAGCATCGGGCGGGCTTTGCCAAAACGACGCAATCTTGTGCTGACAAGGGACACCGATTTTACAGCAGAAGGCATCGAAATCGTGCATTCATTTGAACAAGCGCTGATTCTCGAGCCAAATTTAATGGTTATTGGTGGCGGCGAAATCTACAGACTAGCACTGCCACACGCCACTAAACTGCACTTGACTTTGGTCAACACCCAAGTGCCAAAAGCGGATGCGTACTTCCCAGTATTCAATCAAAAAAAGTGGCAAGAAGTCTCGAGAATTCATCACGAAGCAGATGAAAAACATATTTTTAGTTTTGATTGGATTGTGCTAGAGCGAATTTAGCGTGGAATCAGCAATTGCAAGCCATGCAGCACAAGCTCAAAGGCATCTGCATCCAAAAGCCCAACAGATTCGGTCAAGAAAGACTTATCAGCAGTGGTCAGCTGGGTAATATTGACGACTGCATCTCGAGGTAAGCCGCTTTCTTCTTTTTCGATAAATACATTTCCGGGCATTTCTGCCAATTTTAGATTGGTGGTGATTATCACCACAGTCACGGTTTTAATCGCGCTTTGATTATATTGGTCGCTCGAGACAATCAACACAGGTCGCCTGCCGCCCGGTTCGCTACCAAGTGGCTCTGGGAGACTTGCCCACCAAATTTCGCTTCGTTTCAAAACCAATCCTCGGCTGGTTGGGATTGAATCACTCGAGCGCTGAGGTGTTGCAAGAAAGCGTCTGGTGTGGTGTCTATCTTTTCACAAAGCGCATTGATTTGTTCGGTAATGCTGGTTGGCTCGTGACGCTCGAGATATTCCTTTAAGGCTTTGCTGTACAACTCAGAACGACTCAGCCGATGCTGATTAGCAAATCGCTCGGCGGCTCGAAAAGTTGCTTCTGGTACACTGATTGCCGTCTTCACAACAAAAGTATAACAGATTTATACTAACTTGCCAGTAACTCGAGAACTTGGTGATGAAGCGCATCGTTTGTTCCAACCGCATCTGAGCCGTGAATCGTGGGAACGCCAGCCCAAGTCGTAAAATGCCCACCCGCTTCCTCGAGAATCGGTTGCATTGGCGCACAATCCCAGACGTTCATACCTGCATCGAGCATGATGTCGGCTCTGCCTGTTGCCACAAGAACGTATCCAAAACAATCGCCCCAACCACGGGTTAAATGCACTCGAGCCGCCAGATGATCGTACTGCCCACCTCGTTTTCGGCACGATTCAGAACTGGTGGTTAAAAGCGTTGCTTCTTCAAGATTTTTGGTACTCGAGACCCTTGCAATGCGCCCATTCAAAAAAGCCCCCATACCTTTGGCGGCGTACAGCATTTCGTTCTGGACTGGCAAATAGACCGCGCCAACACTGGCAACACCTTCTATCTCGAGCGCCACCAATGTGCCGTACAGTGGTGCGCCACGAATAAAGGATTTTGTACCATCCAAAGGGTCAATAATCCAACGCATATCGGCTGCACCGACCTCGAGTCCAGCTTCTTCACCAATAATGCTGTGGCTGGCGTAATCGCGCTTAATCCGTTCCCGAATGACCATCTCAGCTTCGCGGTCGGCAACGGTCACAGGCGTATCGTTATTTTTGGTCTCGACCATCACGCCTGTATTAAAATACGCCAAAGTACGTTTCCCACCAAGGTAAGCAGCGTCTATACAGGTCTCGAGGTAGTCACGAAGATTCGGCATGGCAGGAGCTTAACACCAGAGATGAAAAGGGTAAAAGGTCAAAAGGTCAAAGTAAAAACTTTTCACCTTTTCTACTTTTGACCTTTTCACCTGCCCCTCACGGCATCGCATGGCGTTTGGCGCTCGAGTAGCGCCCAGTTACGTAATGCTCGAGTTGCCGTTCGATGTCGGTTAAAAGTCCACTTGCACCAAAGCGAAAAAGATGTGCTTCGCACCACGGTGTGCCAAGTTCATCGTGCATTAAAAACAGATACTCGAGGCAGTTTTTAGCGCTGCGAATGCCACCAGCTGGTTTATAACCCACGCGGTAGCCCGTGCGCTCAAGGTAGGTGCGGATTTGGCGCACCATCACCAAAGTGACTGGCAGGGTGGCATTGGCGCTTTCTTTGCCGGTACTGGTTTTAATAAAATCTGCGCCAGCCATCATCGCGGTTTGGCTTGCCCTTGCGACATTGGTTAAACTGCCCAGTTCGCCCGTGGCTAAAATCACTTTCAGTCTCGAGTGACCGCAGGCTTCGCGGACTTGGCGCACTTCGTCGTACAGCGCTTCCCACTTGTTGCCCAGCACAAGTCCTCGAGTAATCACCATGTCAATTTCGCTCGCACCATCGGCGACACTTGCCCGAACTTCCTCGAGTCGGGTTTTCATTGGTGCAAGACCCGCCGGAAAAGCGGTGCTGACAGCTGCAACAGGTACACCACTGCCTTCGAGGGCTTTAATGGCAGTTTTCACAAACGGATGATAAACACAAATCGCCCCAGTGGTGATGCCCAAATCTGTTGCACCCAATGCCTCGAGTAAATCTAAGCGCACAGGGTTACGGGCTTTGGCGCAAAGACGCTGTACGTTGGTATCGGTATCATCGCCCGAAAGTGTGGTCAGGTCTATCAGCGTAATGGCACGCAGTAACCAAGCCGCTTGAAATTCTTTTTTGACACTACGGCGTGTGCCAATTGTGGCAGCCCGCCGCTCAATAGCGCTTTTGTTGATTCGGGTTTCCTCGAGCCACGACAAATCAAAAGGCATTCCAGAATTGCGCTCGAGCCAAAGGTCAGTGCTTGCAAGGGTCATGGGGATAGTTTACGCTAAAAAGTGATGCGACGAATCAGCAATTGATTTTTTTGGCAATAACCAAGCAAGAGTTTTTTGTCGGTGGTAAAAGCAAAATCCTCGAGTTTGGCTGGGATTGCCGCCAACCAACGCGGTTTATTGTTTGGTGTGTGAAGCATTACTTTTTGTTCATCTAAAAAAATAACCTCGCCTGTTGGATAGGTCTTGGCATAAAAATCCCCTAACTCGAGCGAGTCAAGACCCTGAGAATCCATACGCACACCTCGCTCGTTAAACCAATCTACATACCAAGTGAGCTTATCGCCTTGTGGTGAATTATCTGTACCAGAAACAAAAACTAGACCACCTTTTGGCATGATTTGCAAAGAACGATAATAACCAATGTCATTTGGGGCGGAGTCAATATCCACCCCATCCTGACTAAAACTTGGCTCGAGAAAACCAGCATTGCTCAATTTAGCCACAAATAAACGTAGACCTCTAAATTGAATTCCACCTGTCAGGGCAAAATTCCCCGCCACATCCATCGCCAAACTGTAGGCGGTCACGGCTGGCGTTCCAGAACCAAAGGCGCTCAGAAGCTCGAGAATTTTTGGACTGATAACGCTAAATTCAGCGTAGCCTTGGGTTGCAAAACTGGTATCAAGGTCTAACTCACCTCGATTTGAAAGGGTGTAGCGCACAAAAACAACCCTTTGATTGGCTTCGTCATCAAATGCCAACAATAAACGCTGACCAGACCAAACCCAAGCATACGCCACGACTTCATCAAACTTTGGCAAATCCAAATTAACCCGAAATTTTACTTTTCCAGCCGCCGAAATCAACACCAAACGCGTCGAAACAAAAGCATCCTCGGCAAAACCTTGAAGGTCAGACCCAACAATCAAGACATCCGAATTATTTTGTTGAATCACTTGAGTATCCTGCACATCCCAATCTGGAAGGCGCAACACCGCCTGATTCGCAAAACTGGTGTCCCATTTGCCTGCTCGAGTCAGTTTTAAGAGCGTTAGGATTTTTTGAGATTGTTTGACCAACAATACACTTCGGTCTGGGAAATCTAGCATGGTCAGCAAGCCACAAATCCCAGCTTGGGTCGTACCTTGATTGCCAAAACTCGAGTCGGGCTTGCCAATCCGAGACTGCGAAAAAGCTGTCACCGAAAAAACCAGCAAAGCCAATATCAATATTACTCGAGTCATGGCAGCAGCATAGCGCAAAAGGCAAAAGCCATGTTTACTTTAGAGCCTCCAAAAGAATGCCATTTCATCATTAGTAACAGGACAGACACAGGGGTGTCTTGACCATAAGCGCGCACCTTACGGGCATAGTCGCCTGTCCCTACAATCTTGGCATAAAAATGCTTGAGGTAGGGGGCGACCCAAGCCCGTTAGGTGCATCTTTAGGGTCAAGAACGAACCCCCGTGTTCGCCCTGTTTTTTCATTCACGCGTTTGACGAAAATTTCTAACAATTTCGGAACTTTCGGAGGCTCTATGTTTACTTTCGCCTTTTGACCCTTTCACCTTTTTACCTTTTTTAATTCAGCAATTCAAAAATCCCAGCCGCGCCCTGCCCACCACCAACGCACATCGTCACCATGCCATACCGCCCACCACGCCGACGAAGTTCGTTGATTAAAGTTGTGGTCAGTTTTGCACCCGTACAACCCAAGGGATGACCCAGCGCAATTGCCCCACCATTAACATTGAGTTTATTCATATCAATCCCGATTTCTCGAGCCACCGCCAAGGCTTGGGCGGCAAATGCCTCGTTGAGTTCAAAAAGGTCAATATCCTTTAGCTCGAGACCCGCCAGTTTAAGCGCCTTGGGAATCGCAGCAATTGGACCAATACCCATGATTTCTGGGGCAACGCCAACACTGGCAAAACTCACAAAACGCGCCAAGGGCTTCAAGCCAAGGTCAGCCGCTCGAGCCGCGCTCATCAGCACCGCTGCCGCCGCACCATCGGAGAACGGACTTGAGTTTCCAGCCGTGACGCTGCCGCCCTCTCTGAACGCACCACGCAGCTTACCCAGCCCCTCAAGACTGGTATCGCGGCGCAAAAGTTCATCGGTGTCAAACATCATTTCGCTCGAGATGGTTTTTGTACCTTTGAGTTTATCCACCCGCACTGGCACAGACACGATTTCATCTTTAAATTTTCCAGCATCCTGTGCCGCCGCCGCCCGTTGGTGCGACTCGAGGGCAAAGGCATCCATGTCCGCACGGTTCACGCCGTACTTATCCGCTACGTTCTCGGCAGTATGACCCATACCGATGTACGCACCCGGTCTCGAGTCCACGAGGGCATTATTGGCGCTAAAAGCAAAACCAGACATTGGCACAAGGCTCATGCTTTCCGCACCACCAGCGATTAAACAATCGTTGCTGCCGCTACGGATGGCTTGGGCAGCCATAGCAATAGTCTGCAAACCAGAGGCGCAAAAACGGTTAATCGTCACACCAGCCACGGAATCGGGCAGACCAGCGCGGAGACTCGAGAGACGCGCAAAGTTTAGCCCTTGCGAACCCTCGGGCATGGCACAACCTAGAAAGACATCCTCGACTAAGTTTGGGTCAACGCCCGCCCTCGAGACGGATTCTTTAAGGACGATTGCCGCGAGGTCATCGGCTCGAGTGTTTGACAGTGTGCCTTTTAAGCCACGACCAACGGCGGTGCGGACGGCGGAAACGATAACAGCTTCATTCATGGGGTTACTCCTTTTGATTGTTCAGATGCTTTAGCGGCACTATCCTCGGTAAGAAATACCTTACTGGCAATTTGACCAATAGCTTTTGTCGAAAAACCATCAATCGTACCGCCAACAATCCCCCCAGCTATTGGTATTAGTTTTCCAAGATTAACAATGCCTTTTTCACCAAATTTTGTAATAAGCCTAAAACCAACTCGTTGATTGATAACTTTGAGTGCCTGACCAGATATGCTATTGATGGCACTTTTTGTTAGTTTTGTAGTTAAACTAATTCCTGCACCTTTAAGTAAATCTTTGAGAGAAGCGCCTGTTAAACAAGCATAAACCAATGTTTTGACCCGATCATCGTGTGGATTATACCCACCCATAATTGCAATCGCAGCAATCATTCTCATTTGGATAAAAGTGACAGAAGTGAAACTTGCAGGAAGTGTGAGTGGTAAAAGTATCAAACCACCAAGACCAGCTAAGAATCCTGTAGTTGTAGCTTTCGCAATTTGCCAATTTACTAAACTAGAGATAATTTTCTTATTAGACTTTCCAGCATCCATAAAATTATCCGCCAATTGTTGGGCAGACTCAACTCCAGGAATCCCATTTATAGCTTTTTCATAAATCCAATCAAGAATCTGTTGAATAGACTCTTCGGTTAATTTGGTAACTTTGTTCATAAAATCCTCTAAATCATTGCATGATGTGGTACGAAATACACTTACTGTTTCCTGTGTTTAATCTGCGGCTGCCATCTCGAGGGGTTCTACTATCATTGGTAACTCGAGTTTGCCTTGTCTTGCGCTTACATCCATAATCTCGAGGCATTCAATTGCATGGGTTATTGGGTTGGTTCTTGCGACAACACCACTGGCAATTTCGGTGGAATCTTGTCCTCGGTATGGTTTGCAGAAATGAATGGTCATCAGGTCGCCGTCTGGATCAAACTTTATTTCGATTTTTCCCATATCACCACATCCTGTTTTGAGAGTTTCCGTGAGAAGTACGCCGTCATGATTTTATAAATGTTGTCTCGTTTTATTTTATTGACTGCAACGATTAAAAACGTGTTTCCAAGGTCTATAACAAAAAGCAGTGAACCCGTTGGGCGTTGTCTGATTTGATTGGGTTGTTGAATCGCAGCCTTGAGGTCTTCGTCACCATCATCGAACACTTCGGCGTGTTCCTCGAGAATATGCAATCTGCGTTCGGGTGTAAGTACGACTTCTTGATTGAGGTGTGGACAAAATATCCAAATTTTTCCTTCTCCCATAAGTCATTTCACCTTACGAAACCAATACCAGCTTGATATTGAATTGGCTGTCCTACTGGAATACCTTTTTCGCCCCAGTCGTACTCTGGTAAAGCCTCACCCATGTCTGCCTCGAGCCAGCGCTGGGTTTCGGTGTCTAATTCATGGGCTGAAATCAGGGCTTCGTACTCTGCAATTGGTAGCAGTGCAAAGGTTTTTTTGCCTTGTTCATTGTAAACAAATTGGTGTTGGCTGGTACTCATACTTCCTCCTTTAATCTGCGGCTGCCCTTGCTCGAGCCGAGCCATAAAACTTTGAATATCTAAATTCTCGAGTTCACCTGTGCTGGTGTTAAATCGTCCTAGCATTTCATTAGCTACATGATCCGAAATTTGTGTGGCATTGCGTGGCACAAAGTCGAATGCCAGTGTATCGCTGGTTTTGTCGTATGAAACTGTGGTCATGTTTTACCTCCTCGTCTCGAGTCTAGCGGATTTTGTTAGTGGCTTGGGCTTGGGGCAGGGCAAGGGCGAGGCAAGCCCCGCCCTTACGGTTTGGGTTTAATTGCGGAGCGGCTTACCAGTTTTCAGGGTGTGTGCAATCCGTTCTTGGGTTTTTCGTGTGCCGCACAGGTACAAAAAGGCTTCTCGCTCGAGGTCAAGAAAATGCTGCTCGGGCAGTTTTGCTTGGCGATTCATGTTGCCACCCGCCAGAATTTTTGCAAGCTGCATCGCCACCACGCCGTCGTGTTCGGAGGCTTGACGGCTCAGTTGTAAGCCGTGAACAGCAACTTTAATGTTGGCTATCGCACTTTCGCCCATCGCAATAATCTCGGCTCGAGGCTGTGGTTGCACATAGTCTTTTGCCATCTCGAGAATCTTGGTTTTGGCATCAGAAAGTAGCCTATCGCGGTTCATAGTGATGCCATCGGAGCGCTTTAAGTAGCCTAAGTCCCTTGCCTCGAGTGCGGAGGTGCTGGTTTTTGCCAGCGCAATTTGTTCAAAGGCTTTACGGACAGCACTAAACGGGTCTTCATTGGGCAAAAGCGCTTCGGTAAAACGAGCCAGCATTTCGGTTGTGCCACCACCGCCGGGAATTAAGCCCACCCCAGCCTCGACCAAGCCCATGTACAGTTCGGCATGAGCTTGTACATGGTCGGCGTACAAACTAATCTCGCAGCCACCACCGAGCGCCAAGCCAAATGGTGCGGAAACTGTTGGGAATGGGCCATAGCGCATCGAGAGAACGAATTTTTGAAACTGACGAATAGACAAATCAATCTCGTCAAAATCGCCTTCTTGGGCTTGGAGCAGCAGCACCGCCAAATTCGCACCAGCGCTGAAATTATCACCTTGATTGCCGACAACCAGACCAGCAAAAGACTCTGGGACAACTTTCTGAGCGTGCTGCATGGCACGAACCATGTCTTCGCCTAAGGCATTGGCTTTACTATGAAACTCGAGCAGCGCCACACCATCACCAATATCCACCAGACTCGCGCCTTGCCATGCTTTAATAATTTTGCTCGAGTCGCGTTTTAAGTCGCGCAGCAGCAATTTACCATCGGTTTTTTGTCCAGCACTTTCGGGATAAAAAGCACTCCCCTGCTCGAGAAGCGGCGGTACATCCAAGCCCAGTGCCTTAATCCCAGCAATCACATTGTCGTGTCCGAGGGCATCGGTCAGGTCAAACGCACCAATTTCCCAGTTGAAGCCCCATTTCAGGGCATTGTCCACCTCGAGTACCGTGTCGGCACAGGCGGGGATATTTTTCGCCGCAAACCAAATTAAGCCGTAGACATTGCGGCGCACCAATTCGCCGATTGAATTCTCGAGCTTTAAGAGCGCCTTAATTCGCGCTACAGCATTTGGTAAGGCACGAATATCATCTGGAACACGCACCCGACCATTATCTTTGTACTCGAGTGTTTCGTAATCAAGGGTTAAAATAACGCTTTTACCATCCTTACCTTTGACGCGCTTAAAAAAGCCTTCGCCAGTCTTTTCGCCTAAGCGCCCCATTTCGACCAGTTTTTCCCAAATGGCTGGCGGCGCATAATCAAAACCGGTACTCGAGCCAAGGTTTTTGGCAACTGCCAAACCAATGTCTAAGCCCGATAAATCGTTGGTGCGAAAACTGGCACTCGAGGCTCGACCAACCAATGGACCAAGAATCGCATCCACTTCGTCGGGACGCAAACCAAGCTCGACTGCATCGCGCACCGTATGCACCATGCCCCACACACCAATACGGTTGGCAATAAATCCAGCCACGTCTTTGGCAACAACCACGCCTTTGCCAAGAATTTTATCGCCAAACTCGGAGACGGCGGCAATCACTTCTGGGGCTGTGTCGGCGGTCGGAATGACCTCGAGCAGTTTCAGGTAACGCGGCGGATTAAAAAAGTGTGTACCGACAAAACGCTGCTTAAACTCGAGACCTCGGTCTTGGATTTGTAAGTGCATTGGAATTCCGCTCGAGTTGCTGCTGACGATTGCCTTTGTACCTGTGGCTTCGACTTTAGCCCAGAAATCTTGTTTGACATCTAAGCGCTCGAGAATTGCTTCAAAAATCCAGTCCACACCCGTTAATTTGCTAATGTCGTCCTCGAGATTGCCAAGGGTGATAAGTTGGGCGCACTTGGGGTGCATAAAGGCAGCCGGTTTGGCTTTTAGCGCCCGCTCGAGACCTTTTTTAACAACTTCGTTTTTGTCCGCGCCAGTGCCAGCAATATCTAAAAGCAGGACGGGAATACCAGCATTTGCCAGATGTGCAGCGACAGCCGCACCCATTGTACCAGAGCCGACGACGGCAGCTTTACGAATCTTCATAGTTACTCCTGAGTTAAAAATAGAATTTTATACTAAGTACAAATTGTAGAACACTTGGGGCGCAAAATCTAGTTGCTCGAGTCTAAGAGCGTGTTTATAAAGTGGGTAAAGTCGGTCAGAATTAAGCTGTGAAACAAAAAACCTATACCAGTAGCCTTACCCGTGAACAGTTTAAGCG